>NZ_KV788588.1:0-657936 GCF_001807345.1 Dermabacter sp. HMSC06F07 | reverse complement strand
CGGCCCCCTCCCGCGGGAGGGGGCCGCCAGCACGCCCATCCCCCTTATACTCGAATCCACACCCCCTCGGGCCCGCGGGGTCCGTGTGACTCACGGAAGGCAGCGCTCGTGAAACTCGAACTGCGAGGCATCACGAAGGTGTTCGGCTCGCTCGTAGCCAATGACCACATTGACCTGGTCATCAACGAGGGCGAAATTCATTCGCTCCTCGGCGAAAACGGCGCGGGTAAGTCCACCCTCATGAACGTTCTGTACGGGCTCTATCAGCCCGACGGCGGCCAGATTCTTATCGATGATCAGCCCGTGCATTTCGCGGGCCCCGGAGATGCTATGGCCGCCGGTATCGGCATGGTGCACCAGCACTTCATGCTCATCCCGGTCTTCACCGTTGCGGAAAACGTGGCGCTCGGCCACGAGCCTACGAAGGGCGCCTTCCTCGACCTCGACCAAGCACGCGCGAAGGTGCGCGAAATCTCCAAGCGCTTCGGCTTCGACATCGACCCGGACGCAAAGGTCGAAGATCTCCCCGTCGGTGCGCAGCAGCGAGTCGAGATCATCAAGGCGCTTTCGCGCCGCGCCGAGGTTCTTGTTCTCGACGAGCCCACGGCGGTGCTCACGCCGCAGGAAACCGATGAGCTCATGCAGATCATGCGTCAGTTGAAGGATGAGGGCACATCGATCGTGTTCATCACCCACAAACTGCGCGAGGTTAAGGCAGTCGCGGACCGCATCACGGTCATTCGACGCGGCAAGGTCGTGGGCGCAGCCGATCCAAGCGCGCCGCAAACCGAACTTGCAAACTTGATGGTGGGCCGTCCGGTGGCCCTCGACTTTGCGAAGTCTGAGCCGAAGGGCGGCGAGGCGGCCCTCAGAGTTGAGAACCTCACGGTCACGGACTCGCAGGGGCTCAAGCTTTTGAACTCCGTGAGCTTTGACGTCCACGAGGGAGAAATCCTCGGTGTCGCGGGTGTTCAGGGCAATGGCCAGACGGAACTCACCGAAGCTCTCCTCGGCCTTCAGGAGAACGTGAGCGGTCACGCCGTCCTGAACGGCACCGATCTCGTGGGCCTCAGCACGAAACGGATCCTGGACGAAGGCGTCGGATTTGTTCCCGAGGACCGCACCGAGGACGCCCTCATGAAGTCGTTCTCGGTCGCTGAGAATCTTGTTCTCGACCAACACGACCGCAGGCCTTTCGGCTCGGTAATCTCCCTTCACCCGAGCACGATCCGCACGCACGCCGAAAGCCAGGTCAAGGAATTCGACATTCGCACGGCCGGAATTGACCTTCCCGTTGGCTCCCTCTCGGGTGGCAACCAGCAGAAGGTCGTCATGAGCCGCGCGCTTTCGCGAGACCTTTCGCTCTTTATCGCCTCTCAGCCCACACGCGGCGTCGACGTCGGCTCGATCGAGTTCCTTCACAAGCGCATCGTTCTCGAACGAGACAAGGGAACCCCGGTCATCATCGTGTCGACCGAACTCGACGAGGTGTGCCAGCTTGCCGACCGCATCGCAGTGATGTACCGCGGTGAGATCCTCGGGATTGTGCCTGGAAACGAAAGCCGCGAAGTGCTGGGCCTCATGATGGCCGGGTACACCGCCGAGGCGGCTCGCGAGGCCGTCGCTAACGGAACGGGAACGCTGAGTGAGAGCGCCCTGACCGAGGAAGGAGAGCTCTCGTGAGCGAGAAAAACACCGCGTCGAGTCGCACCCTCGCCCAGCGGATTGGCCGCAGCGAAGTCTCGGTCGTCATCGGTGCGTTCATCATTGCCGCGATCATCGGTAGCGTTCTCATCTTGATCGCCAATGAAGATGTACGTGAGTCCTTCGGCTATGTCTTCGCGCGCCCGAGCGATTTCTTTGGGGCCTCGTGGGCAGCGATCGCCGGGGCGTACGAGGCGATGTTCCGCGGCGCTATCTTCGACTACAACGCGCGTACGACCGCCCTCATGTGGCGCCCTCTGTTCGAGACACTGACAGTCGCGACTCCGCTGATCATCGCCGCCTACGGCATGGCCGTGGGTTTCAGGGCGGGCATGTTCAACATCGGCGGCACCGGTCAGCTCCTCATCGGTGCTGCAATGGCCGGATACGTCGGATTCACGTGGACGTTCCTTCCGCCTGTCGTCCACCTCATTGTCGCGCTTGCGGTCGGTGCACTCGCAGGTGCGGTGTGGGGCGGCATTGCGGGCTTCCTCAAAGCGCGATTCGAGGCGAACGAGGTCATCTCGACCATCATGCTCAACTGGATCGCGGTCTCGCTTCTCGGCTTCCTCCTGACGACGAAGGCCTTCACCGCAGCGAACTCGTCGCAGCCCATCTCGCCGAACGTCGCCGTGAATGCACAGCTTCCCGTTCTCATCTCCGGTTACCGTCTGCACGCCGGTATCTTCATCATGCTCCTCGCAGGCGTGTTCATGTGGTGGCTGCTCACGCGCAGCTCGCTCGGCTTCAAGTTCCGGACCGTCGGTGAAAACCCCCGCGCCGCGCAAGTCGCGGGCATCAAGGTCGGCACGACGAGCTTCCTCGTTATGGTCGTCGCCGGCGCACTCGTGGGTCTGGCCGGCTCCGTTCACTTGCTCGGCACCGAGCACCGCCTCACGAGCGGAATCGCCGGCAACGTCGGCTTCGACGCGATCACGGTTGCGCTCCTCGGCCGCTCGGGCCCCATCGGGATCCTCCTTGCGGGTCTTCTCTTCGCGGCCCTCGGCGTGGGTGGTCGGTTCATGGAGTCGAACCAGGGAGTCCCGATCGACCTCGTGAGCATCGTCCAGGCGCTCGTCGTGCTCTTCATCGCCGCGCCACCGCTCGTGAGGACCCTCACCGGTCTCTCGTTCCTTGCGCGAGACAAAAAGGACGACGACACACCGGCGGGTAGTGCCGCTCCCGCGACGGAGGAATCCGACGCCTCCACGGCAACCGTCGGAACCGTAACCCCCGCCGCAGCCGGCAGCCACCGGGCAAGCGCACCCGCAGCCGACTCCGCCGACGCTTCAAAGGAGGCATGAGATGAGCGTTCAGGATCCCCGCGCCCTTCCCACGGACGACGTCGTCGTTCTCGACACCGTCAAGGGGCGTCTCCCGAACTGGTGGCACATGCCCGTTGCCCTGAGCGTCTTTGCGCTCGTGGCCCTCGCAGGGTTTTGCCTCGGGGCGGTCCCCGGGCACGACTCGACATTCGCAATCGCCCGCGAGTCGATGTTTACCGACATGGGGGTGCCACAGAAAATTTCGATGCCCGCGCAAGCAACCTCGCTGGTGTTGGGCCTCGTTCTCGTCGCCCTCGCGGTCCTTGCGTGGATCGTGCAGGCGAAAAACCTCGCGTGGCCGCGCGGCACGAAAGCGCTCCTGCAGGTTCTCTTCGGAGTTTTGTGGGCCTTTGACTTCCTTGTGTGGGCCGTCGCGGGTCAGGCACTCGACCTCGGCTACCTCCTCCAGGCGACTCTTGCCCTCGCGGTTCCGCTCGTGTTCGGTGCGCTTTCGGGCGTGCTGTCGGAGCGGGCGGGCGTCGTCAACATCGCGATCGAGGGCCAGCTGCTACTCGGCGCGTTCGGCGCCGCGCTCGTAGGCTCGATGACGGGTAGCCCGTGGATCGGCATGATCGCCGCGCCGATCGTCGCGCTCCTGATCGGTGCACTGCTCGCGCTCTTTGCGGTTGGTTACCACGTGCAGCAAATTATCGTCGGTGTGGTGCTGAATGTGCTCGCGATCGGCCTCACGGGCTTCCTGTTTGGAACGCTTATGAAGCAGGATCCGGAACACTTCAACACCCCCATGCGGCTGCCGAACCTCCGCGTTCCCGTTCTCGCCGATATCCCCGTGATCGGCCCCGCGCTCTTTGACCAGAACATTCTCGTGTACCTCATGTGGGTCATCGTTGCCATCCTCACGACCGCGCTTTTCTGGACCCGCTGGGGTCTTCGCGTACGTGCCGTTGGCGAGCACCCCCTCGCCGCCGACACCGTGGGCATTAACGTTGCGCGCACGCGCTGGAGCAATGTTCTCCTGGGCTCGGCCGTCGCCGGCCTCGGCGGCGCGACCCTCACCATTGGCACGAACGTGGCGTTCGCGAAGGAAATGAGCGCGGGCAAGGGCTATATCGCTCTCGCCGCCATGATCCTCGGCCGCTACCACCCCGTTGGAGCAATGTGTGCGGCGCTCTTCTTCGCGTTCGCGACTGCCCTCCAACAGAACCTCGGCATTCTCTCGAGTTCTCTTCCGCCGGACCTTCACAAGGCCACCGTGCCCTCGGAGTTCCTCGCGATGCTGCCGTACGTCGTGACGCTGTTCGCGGTCGCCGGTTTCGTGGGGCGGGTTCGCGTGCCCGCTGCCGATGGCGAGCCGTACATCAAGCAGTAGGAGCCTCGGCGATGACCGACTTCGAACCTTTGCTTGAAGCCGCGCGCGCGGTCGCTGCCCGCGCCTACGTCCCGTATTCGCACTATCCCGTGGGGGCCGCGGGGCTCGTGGACGACGGGCGCATCGTACGCGGGTGCAATGTCGAGAACGCCGGTTATGGTGTGACGCTCTGCGCCGAATGCGGCATGCTCTCAGAGCTCATGGCGAGCGGTGGCGGGAAGATCCGTGCGTTCGTGTGCGTCAACCGGCTCGGCGAGGTCATCATGCCGTGCGGCCGCTGCCGGCAACTTCTCGCCGAACACGCGGCGAGCGACTTCACGATCCTGACGCCGAAAGGGGAGGCGAGCCTCGACGAGATGCTTCCCCAATCGTTCGGCCCCGCCGATCTCGATGCTGCCGCGCCCGAGGCGTAGGCGCATTTTCTCAATTGACACAGTCGAAAGGACACCCCATGGCTGAAGCATTTGATGCGGTTGATGTCATCCACGCCAAGCGAGACAAGCGCGAGCTCACGCCCGAGCAAATCGCCTGGACGATCGATGCGTACACGCGCGGTGTGATTGCCGAGGAGCAGATGAGTGCGCTCGCGATGGCGATCTTCCTCAACGGAATGAACCGCGAAGAGATTGCGCTGTGGACGAAGGCCATGATCGCTTCGGGCGAGCGGATGAGCTTCGACGCCCTGTCGAAGACGACGACCGATAAGCATTCCACGGGTGGCGTGGGGGATAAGATCACCCTTCCGCTCGCTCCGCTTGTCGCCTCCTTCGGGGTGGCTGTTCCGCAGCTCAGCGGCCGCGGTCTCGGCCACACGGGAGGTACGCTCGACAAACTCGAGTCGATCCCCGGTTGGCGCGCAAATCTCACGAACGATGAAATGATGCGCCAGCTCGAGACCGTTGGTGCGGTCGTGTGCGCGGCGGGAAGCGGCCTAGCCCCCGCCGATAAGAAGCTCTATGCGCTGCGTGATGTGACGGGGACCGTGAACTGCATTCCCCTCATCGCGAGCTCGATCATGAGCAAGAAGATCGCCGAAGGCACCGCCTCCCTTGTGCTTGACGTGAAGACCGGCTCGGGCGCGTTCATGGAAGACGAGTCGATGGCGCGGGAGCTCGCCCGCACGATGGTCGATCTTGGCTCCGATGCGGGCGTCAATACCGTCGCGCTCCTGACCGACATGTCCGTCCCGCTCGGGCGCGCGGTCGGCAACGCAATCGAGGTCGAGGAAAGCGTCGAGGTTCTCGCCGGCGGTGGCCCGGCAGACGTCGTTGAACTCACCGTTGCCCTCGCGACCGAAATGCTTGCCGCAGCGGGTGTCACGGACGTTGACGTCGACGCCGCGCTCAAGGATGGCCGCGCGATGGACACGTGGAAGGCCATGATTCGCGCTCAGGGCGGCGACCCCGACGCCGCACTCCCCGTCGCGAAGCACAGCCACGAGGTCATCGCGCAGTCCGACGGCTGTGTAACCGGCCTCGATGCCATGAAGGTCGGCGTTGCCGGTTGGCGCCTCGGTGCTGGCCGTTCGCGGCCCGGCGAAGCCGTCCAGTTCGGCGCGGGCGTGCGCCTCAACAAGACCGTTGGCGATCGCGTTACGAAGGGCGAAGTTCTCGCGACGCTCCTCACCGATACCGAGGATCGTTTTGCGCGCTCCCTCGAAGCGATCGAAGGCGCGTGGTGCATCGAGGACGTCGAGAATTTCGAGCGCGGATCACTCGTGCTCGACCGGATCGCCTAAAGAGCGAATGGGGCCCTGCCCCTTTCGCTGCTCAGCGTGCGGCGTTGAGTTTCGCGCGTAAGCGCGGAAGCACTTCGTCGCGAAACAGCGGGGCAAGGAGGTGCGCCTCGCCCGGCTGGGGGTGGATCGGAAACCACCGCACCTCTTCGATCTCTGCGTGCGCGGTGAACTCCTCGGGGCTCGCAACTTCGGGCGCGAGGAAGACATCGGAAATGAGGAGAGTACCGGCTTCGTTCGCAGCGGCGGTTTGAAAATGCCCAAGGTGCGTGAGTTTTTCCGGATCGAGGCGGAGATTGAGCTCCTCGTGAATCTCCCGCACCGCGCAGTCGAGTGGAGTTTCGCCCGCTTCGGGTTTTCCGCCCGGCTGCATGAACTTCTCTGTCCCGCGCTTGCGGACGCCGAGGACCTGCCACTCGCCTTGGGACTTGCCGTAGAAGCACACGGCAGACACCGTGATTGTGGGCGGTGCCTCGCGCGAGCGCGCGGGTTCGACGGTTGCTGAGCGAGCGTCGGCCTCCCACAGGCATTCAAGCCCGCCAAGGCGGGCGAGGGCCGGCCTGAGTGCGAGGCGGCGCATCCCGGCTCCCGCCCATGCGTCGACATCTCGACCCTGGGAACGGGCGAGTGCGAGACCGCGGCGAACGAGAGTGGGGATCGGCTTGCGCGCCTGGCGAACGTCGCGCACGAAGCGCAAGGCGAAAACGAGGGCGGCGGGACGATCGAGGACGATCGCATCCGCGAGAAGTCCGCGCTCGGCGAGGGCGGTGACGAGTTCGGCTGCGAAAATGCCTTCGGCAATGGCAAGCGGAGATTCCTCCGCACTAAAGATGCGGGTGCCCGTGCGCCGGGACTGCGAAATCGAATACGTGGGAACCTCGACCGCTCCCTCGTAGCAGAGGGTTTCAAGGGCTGCGAGAGCGTCGCCTGCGCGCCACGAGGCCGGATCGTCCCAGTCCACGATCCCAAAGGCGGAGGGTAGACCTTCTTCATCGCCGTCGCGGTAGAAGTCATCGAGATTGAGTACGGGCAAGCCTGAGTGCTCCGCAAGGCGCCCCTTGCCGCTTCCCGAAGGGCCGGAGAGAAGGACGATGCGGCGCGCGGGCGCGCCGGTGCGTGGGCGATGCATCGAGGCGGGGCTTTGGGAAATTGGGGGATGACTCACGGAACCTCATCCTATGCCCATCGGCTTTGAGAGAGCCCCGGTCGGCGCGTGGGAGAATGAACGCATGACAAATCACAACGACAACACCACCGTGTCCTACGACGAGCTGGCCGCGATGATCGACCACACGCTCCTCAAGCCCGAGTCGACTCCGGCCGACGCCGCGGCTCTCGCGCGCGAGGCTGAGAAGCTTGGCACCTACTCGATTTGCGTGTCGCCATCGATGCTCCCGATCGAGACGAGCGTCCACGTCGCGACCGTGTGCGGTTTTCCTTCGGGGCAGGTAGCGCCCGAAGTGAAGGCCTACGAGGCCGCCGATTCGGTCAAGAAGGGGGCCGAAGAGATCGACATGGTCATCAACGTGGGTCGCGCTATCGCGGGCGACAGCGACTTCACTGAGCAGGAGATCCGCGCTGTGCGCGAGGCCGCGCCGAGGCCCGTCATTCTCAAGGTCATCATCGAGTCCGCAGCGCTCAACGATGAGCAGATTGTTGCCTCATGCGAGGCGGCTAAGCGCGCGGGCGCCGATTTCGTTAAGACCTCCACGGGCTTCCATCCCGCCGGCGGTGCGAGCGCCCACGCCGTCGCGCTCATGCGCGAAACCGTGGGTGAAGACTTCGGCGTGAAGGCCTCGGGTGGCATCCGCACACTCGAAGCCGCGAAAGAGATGATCGCCGCGGGCGCAAACAGGCTCGGCCTGTCCGGTTCCGCGGCGATCCTCGATGAGCTAGAGGCGCGTTCCTAGGCTCTAGGCGCCAAGGAGCTCGCTGAGCTCCTTCTTCATAAGTTCGAGCTTCTCGGCCGCGCGTTCACGTGCGGCCGAGAGGTCGTTAAAGCTCGCGTCTGCCGCGATAGGACTGACGACCTCGAGGTAGGCCTTGAGCTTCGGCTCGGTTCCCGACGGGCGCACGATCACACGCGAGTCGTCCTCGGCAAGCAGGAACATGCCGTTTGTGGGCGGCAGGCCCGTGGTCTCGAGCGACCCCTCGGCGAGATCGCGGACATCGACCACAGGCGAGTTCGCGAGCGCGCTCGGGGGAGTCGTGCGGAGGGTGGTCATCATCTCGCCGATGCGGTCGAGGTTGCTCACCCGGATCGAAAGCTGCGAGGTGAGGTAGAGCCCGCATTCGCGCGCAAGGTCGTCAAGGAGATCGACTAGGCTCGCGCCGTGTGCTTTCGTGAGGGCGGCGAGCTCGGCGATCGCGAGAGCCGCCGACATGCCGTCCTTATCCTTGACGACATCGGGGAGCACGCAGTAGCCAATCGCTTCTTCGTACCCGAACGCAATGTTGTGTGCGCGGGCGATCCATTTGAAGCCCGTGAGGGTCTGGGTGCTCGCGTATCCGCGAGCTTTCGCGAGCGCCCCGAGGGAGCGTGAACTCACGATCGAGTTCGCGAATGCCCCCTCGACCTCGCGGTGGTCCGCAATGTAGGTCGCGAGAAGCAGTCCCAGCTCATCGCCGTGCAGCATGCGCCACACCTCGCGGCGCGGGTCATAAATGGCGGCGGCACAGCGATCCGCGTCGGGATCGTTCGCAATGACCAGATCTGCCTCGACCTGTTCGGCGAGTTTTGCCGCGAGATCGATCGCCCCCTTTTCCTCCGGGTTCGGGAAGGGAACGGTCGGAAAGTCGGGATCTGGCTCTTGCTGCTCCTTCACGCTGTGGACATCCGTGAAGCCAGCGCTCTCGAAGGCGGAGAGCATCGTCGCGCTACCGACGCCGTGCATGGCCGTGTGGACGATGCGCAGGTTCGCACGTGCGGCGCGAGCCGCACCCGTATCGGTCGCGTCGCTTCGCTCAATAATCGGGAGGATAGCCTCGACGTACTCGTCGACGAAGGATTCGGGCATCGTCTCCCACCCGCTTTCGGCGAGGGGAATGTCGCGCACCGCTCCCACGGAGGCGATTTTCGCGGCGATATCCGCGTCGGCCGGCGGGACGATCTGCACGCCGTTGCCGTCTTCACTTGCGGCGCGGCCACCCAGGTAGACCTTGTAGCCGTTGTCCCGTGCGGGGTTATGGGAAGCCGTCACCATGATGCCGCAATCTGCACTCTTCGCACGCACGGCGTGCGCGAGCACGGGAGTTGGCCAGTGGTGGGGCATCAGGATGACCTCGTGGCCGGCAGCGGTGAGGATAGCGGCGCTCGTTTCGGCAAACGTGCGGGAGTTGTAGCGCGCGTCGTAGCCAATCACGATGCGTGCCTTCCCAACGACATCGCTGAGGTAGGCGCCGATGCCTGCCGCGGCGCGCGACACGACCGCAACATTCATGCGGTTCGGGCCGGGGCCCATCGCACCTCGAAGACCGGCGGTGCCGAACTGGAGAGTTCCGGCGAAGGCTCCTTCGAGTTCGGCGAGTTCGGCCTCGTTGCCCTCCTCAGCAGCGGCAATGCGATGCTTGAGTTCCTCGCGCGTGCTCTGGTTCGGGTCATCCTCCATCCATGCACGCGCGCGGGAAGCAAGGTTTGGCTCGAGCGCGCTCATCGGTCGCTCTCCTTTGCGATGGCGTGAATGGTGCTGGACAAAAGCTTCGCGAGGCGCGGAGCCGCAGCGTGCCCTGCCTCAACGACTTCTTCGTGGTTGAGCGGCGTGGGGGAGATCCCCGCGGCAAGGTTTGTCACGAGCGAGAAGCCGAGCACGTCGAGGCCTGCTTCGCGCGCAGCCATGGCCTCGAGCACGGTCGACATGCCCACGAGGCTCGCACCGAGAACGCGCGCCATCTGGACCTCTGCGGGGGACTCGTAGAACGGTCCGCGAAATTGCATGTAGATGCCTTCGTCGAGGCCCGGATCGATTGACTTCGCGATCTCGCGCAAGCGCGGTGTGTAGATGTCGGTTTGGTCGACGAAGGTCGCACCCGTGATCGGGCTGTCACCCGTGAAGTTGATGTGATCGGTGATGAGCACGGGACTACCCGGCTTCCACTGTTCGTTCAGGCCGCCGCAGCCGTTGGTCAGCACGAGCGTCGTCGCGCCGAATTCGGCAGCGGTGCGCACGCCGTGAACCGTGGCGCTTACGCCGTGGCCCTCGTAATAGTGGGTGCGGGCACCGAGCACGAGTACGCGGGCCCCGCCGGAAATCTCAAAGATGCGGAGGGTCCCGACGTGACCTTTGACCGAGGGCTTCTGGAAACCGGGGATCGCGTCGGCGGGAGTGCTGAACAGTTCCGTGCCGAGGAGCTCGGCTGCCCCGGACCAGCCGGATCCGAGCGTCACGGCAATGTCAATCCGCTCGATGCCGGAGGCCTCGCGCAGGACGTTTGCCGCGTCCTTGGCGAGGAGGTACGGGTCGGGTGTCATGTGTGCATTGTCAGTCATGCGACAAGCCTACCCGCGCGGGACCGCCTAATCTTCGATCGAGCAGAGTTGCGCACCCGCGGAAACCGTGGCGCCGATCTCCGCGTCGAGGTTCGTCACAATTCCGCTCCGGTGCGCAAGGATCGGCTGCTCCATTTTCATCGCCTCAAGGACGAGGATGAGGTCACCGTCGGCGACGGTTTGCCCCTCCTCGACGGCGATCTTGACGATGGTTCCCTGCATGGGTGCGCTCACCGCATGGCCGCCGGCCGAGGTACTCCGGGCGCTGCTCGTGCGACGCTTGCGGCGCTGGGGAGTGGCTGCACGAGGCGCGCGCAGAGACGCGGGAAGCGAGATCTCGACCTTGCGCCCGTCGATCTCGACGATGACGTCCTCGCGATCCTCGACGTCGTCCGTGGCGTTCGGGAGAGCGGAGGGGGTGATGTCACCCGAGAATTCCGTCTCAATCCAGCGCGTGTGCACGGCGAAGGGAGTATCCGGATCGCTCGGTGCGAATGCTGGATCGTCGACGACGAGTCGGTGGAAGGGCATGACGGTGGGAATGCCGTCGATACGGAACTCGGCGAGGGCACGACGTGAGCGCTCGAGCGCCTCCTCGCGGGTCGCACCGGTCACGATGAGCTTCGCGAGCATGGAGTCGAAATAGCCGGAAATCGAGTCACCCGTGCGCACGCCCGAGTCCACGCGCACGCCCGGGCCGAGGGGCGGTTCAAAAAGCTTGACGGGCCCGGGGGAGGGGAGGAATCCTCGCCCCGCGTCTTCGCCGTTGATGCGGAACTCAAAGGAGTGTCCGCGGGTCTGAGGATCCACGGGGGAAATTTTCTCGCCCGCGGCGATGCGGAACTGTTCGCGCACAAGGTCGACTCCCGTGACCTCTTCGGTCACGGGATGCTCAACCTGGAGGCGCGTGTTGACTTCGAGGAACGAGATGGTGCCGTCCTGGCCCACGAGAAACTCGCACGTGCCTGCCCCCACGTAGTGGGCTTCCTTCAAAATCGCTTTCGACGATTCGACAAGGCGCGCGTGTTGCTCGTCGCTCAAGAATGGTGCAGGCGCCTCCTCGACGAGTTTCTGGTGGCGTCGTTGGAGCGAGCAGTCCCTGGTAGAGACGACCTGGACGTTGCCGTGGCTATCGGCGAGGCACTGCGTTTCCACGTGGCGCGGTGCGTCGAGGTAGCGCTCAACAAAGCATTCTCCACGGCCGAACGATGCGATTGCCTCGCGAGTCGCGGAGTCGAAGAGCTCGCGCACCTCACTGAGCTCACGCGCGACTTTCAAACCGCGCCCGCCCCCGCCGAATGCCGCCTTGATGGCGATTGGGAGGCCGTGCTCCTTGGCAAAGGCGACCACTTCGCCCGAATCTTTGACGGGATCCTTGGTGCCCGCAACGAGCGGCGCTCCTGCCGCCTGGGCAATATGGCGTGCGGAGACCTTGTCGCCGAGCTTCTCGATGGCCTCGGGGCTGGGGCCGATCCACACGAGGCCAGCGTCAATCACGGCTTGCGCGAAGTCCGCACGCTCCGACAGGAACCCGTAGCCCGGGTGGATTGCTTCAGCGCCGCTTCGCTGCGCGATGTCGAGAAGCTTGTCGATCACGAGATAGCTCTGCGCGGCGCTCGCTCCGCCGAGGGCGTAGGCCTCGTCAGCGACGCGCGTGTGCAGAGCGTCGCGATCCGAGTCGGAATACACGGCGATCGATCGCAGCCCGGCGTCGCGGCAGGCACGGGCAATGCGTACGGCGATCTCACCACGATTGGCAATGAGAACCGTGCGGAACGGTCGATGGAGCGCGGGCTTAGGCATTCGGGATCCTTTTCAGGTGTCGGGCGAAGTGCTCAGCAACCTTCCGAGCATATACCGCCCGTAGACGAAAGAGCTTTACGACGAGGACGTTGGACGCCAAAGGTCAGTGATCGGGAGAGAAATCTCCGCGAGCATCCGGCGAAGAAGCGGAAGCGACAGACCGATGACCGCGTGGTGATCGCCCTCGATGCGTTCAATGAAGGGGCCGCCGTACCCGTCGATCGTGAAGGCGCCCGCAACCCACAGCGGTTCGCCCGTCGACACGTACGCGTCGATCTCGGCATCGGAAAGCTCGGCAAAATAGACATCTGTCGATGCCGTATTGCCGAACGTCGCCCCGGTTCCGCCATCCAGCGGGTCGCGATCATCGATGAGCCAGTGCCCCGAATGAAGTCGCGCCCTCTTTCCTCGCATCTCCCGCCACCTCTCGCGTGCGGCATCTGCCGTGCGGGGTTTGCCTACGAGGGCGCCATCGATCTCGAGCATCGAGTCGCCGCCGAGAACGACATACCCACCTTCGCTCGCCGCGCACGACGCTTCGGCCTTCGCTCTGGCGAGTGTCAGCACTTGATCCTCGAAGGCCAGCTCGCCCGAGGACTCGAGTGCCGCGGCGAGAACAGCTTCCTCGTCCACATCCGCGGGCAGGGTCGTGAACTCGATCCCGGCACGCGTCAGCACGGCCTTACGTCCGGCAGACTGGGAGGCCAGGAGCAGGAGCGGTTCGTGAAGTGGGGTTCCGACGGTTGCTTGGCGGTCGTCGGCCCCTTCGCCCACCCCGGGGAGCCCGCTGTTCATGCACCGACCCCGCTGCCGTGGGGAGCCGAAAGAGCGGAGCGCAGCACCGAAAGGGGCAGGCTGCCGAGCTCGAGCGCTTCGCGATGGAAGTCGCGAAGAGACGTGCCGCGCGCGAGAGCCTCGTCGCGCAACTGCTCCCAGACTCGCTGGCCGAGCTTGTAGCTCGGGGCCTGGCCGGCCCAACCGAGGTAGCGGTGATACTCGAAGCGCTGAATCGGCTCTTCCATGCGCCAGTGTTCGCGGACGAAGTCCCAACCGCGCTCGTAAGTCCACTGCCCGCCACCAAACTGTTCAGGAACGGGAAGTTCGTTGTGAAGACCGATATCGAGGACGACGCGGCCGGCGCGCATGCGCTGCTCCATGAGCATGCCGAGCTTTTCTCCGTCGGTTGTGAGATAGCCGAGCTCCTCCATGAGCCGCTCTGCGTACAGCGCCCAGCCTTCGCCGTGGCCCGACACCCACATGAACGACGCACGCCAGCGGTTCAGGCGCTCTGCTTGAAGCTGCTGCGTGCCCACCTGGAGGTGATGCCCGGGCACGCCCTCGTGGTACACGGTTGTGGTTTCGCTCCACGTGCGGAACGTGTCAACTCCGGCGGGGGTGTCCCACCACATGCGACCGGGGCGCGAGAAGTCCTCGCTCGGGCCGGTGTAGTAGATGCCGCCCGCGCCCGTTTCAGCGATCATGCATTCCAGGCGCGTGAGCTCCTCCGGAATATCAAAGTGCGTCCCGGCAAGATCACGAATCGCCGCGTCGGAAAGCTCCTGCATCCACGCCTTGAGGTTGTCGGTGCCGTGAAGAACGAGCGACTCATCGGCATTTAGGGAGGCCATCGCGGCATCGATAGAATCGCCGCCGCCATTGCCGTAATGCGCATTCAGGCGCGAGGCTACCTGCTTCTGTTCGTCGATCAGGCGCGTGAGTTCCTCAACACCGAACTCGTATGCCTCCTCGACGTCGATCTCTTCGCCGAGGAACGTGCGCGAACCGAGCTGGTAGGCCTCGCGGCCGACGGCGTCCTTCTCGGGAGCGTTCTCCGCAAGCTCCTCAAACACCTCTGCGAGTTTCGTATAGGCCTCGCACGCGAGGTTCACATTCTGTTCAAGCTTCTCGCGGGCCGGGCCCTCAAGGCCGGATTTGGTGACGAGGGAGGGGAAGAAACCGTCGGCCTTCGTAAAGGAGCGTGACTGTTCCGCGCCAATGAGCTGCTGGCGCTTTGCCGCGAGAACCCCCTTCGACGCGGCGTATCGGAGCGATTCGGCGTAGCCCTCGACGGCCGCCGGCACGCGTGCGAGGCGCTCGCTGATCGTGTCCCAATCCTCGGCGCTTTCGTTCGGCATCATGTCAAAAATGCTGCGGATCCCTTGAACGGGGGAGGCGATGTTGTTCACGGTCGCATGCGTGAGGAGCGCGTCGTGATGCTCGAGCTCGAGGCCGAGGCGCTCCCGCATGGCTGCGCGCGTCACGTGATCGACATCGTCGCCAGGATGCTCACGCTCAACGCCGTCAAGGGCGGCGAGCGTCTCGCGCGTCAGTGAAGCACCTTTCTCAAGACCTTCTGGGGACAGGTCGTCCATGAGATGGTCCTGGCCGGGGACGCCGAGGCTCGTGGCGGTCATGGGGCTCAAAGCGATCGAGCGCTCAACAAAATCATTCGCGACGTGATCGGTAGGGCTAGGGGTGCGCTTCGTTGTCATGGCACCACTGTAGTCACGTGAGTCAGCGCTGGGAGAAAATCCAGGAGCTTTGGCCCGCGCTCGCGCGGAGGGAGTGAGCCGATCTGTGGGTGCGCACGGGAGAATTCCATGCCGAGGATGAGCCTCCTGCGCGCTCGGCGATTTCACGCTGGTGCGCCTCTTCTCGCGAAATCGCGCTCATCGCCGCGACCGCCACCGAAATGGCGGCGATTTCTTCCTCGGTAAGGCGGCCCGAGACAAGTTCGACGCTCGGGCGAGGCTCTGCTCCGTCGCTTCCGGGGAATGAGGGAGGGTTCAGCTGCTCGTGAGCGCTCACAGCGGAATGTTCCCGTGTTTCTTTGTGGGCATGGCGTCACGCTTGGTCCGCAGTGCCCTGAGCGCCCGTGTGATCGCCTCGCGAGTCTCGTGAGGTTGGATCACGCCGTCGAGAAGGCCTCGCTCAGCGGCCACATAGGGATTTGCGAAGGTCTCTTCGTACTCGGTTTGGAACTGTGCGCGAAGCGCCTCGGCGTCCTCGCCTGCTTCGCCGGCTGCTTTGAGTTCCTTTCGGTGAAGGATATTGACCGCCCCCTGCGCGCCCATGACCGCTATTTGAGCGGTTGGCCACGCGAGATTGATATCGGCACCGAGCTCCTTCGAGCCCATCACGATGTACGCGCCGCCGTACGCCTTGCGGGTGATGACGGTAATGAGCGGGACGGTCGCCTCAGCGTACGCGTACAGAAGTTTCGCACCGCGGCGAATGATGCCGCCATACTCCTGGCCCGTTCCCGGGAGGAAACCCGGCACATCCACGAACGTCAGTACCGGAATGTTGAAGGAATCGCATAGTCGAACGAAGCGTGCGGCTTTCTCGCTCGCATCGATATCGAGCGTGCCTGCGAGTTGCGAAGGCTGATTCGCGACGATGCCGACGCTGTGCCCTTCGACTCGCCCGAAACCCACGATGACGTTTTTCGCGAAATTCCCGTGGATCTCGAGGAACTCGTCGTCGAGGACCGCCTCGACCACGCTGAGCATGTCGTAGGGCTGATTCGGGGAATCGGGGACGAGGCGATCGAGGGCGCGGTCTTCCGCTCTCGGTTCGAGATCCGATTCGTCGGGATAGACGGGGGCCTCAGTAAGTGTGTTCGCCGGAAGATACGAGAGAAGGTCTCGAACGTAGTCGAGTGCGTCTGACTCATCGCTCGCCATGTAGTGCGCGACTCCGGACGTGCTCGAGTGCGTGCGAGCCCCGCCAAGCTCCTCGAAGCCCACGCTCTCGCCGGTGACGGTTTTGATGACGTCGGGACCCGTAATGAACATGTGCGAGGACTTCTCCACCATCACGATGATGTCCGTGAGCGCAGGTGAGTAAACGGCGCCGCCAGCCGCGGGCCCCATGATCAGAGAAATCTGGGGGATAACGCCCGAAGCACGCGTGTTCCGCCGGAAAATTCCCGCGAAGGCCGCGAGTGACGCAACGCCTTCCTGGATGCGCGCGCCACCGCCGTCGAGGATCCCGATAATCGGAACGCCGGTGGACAGCGCGAGGTCTTGAATCTTCTGGATCTTCTTTCCGTGTGCCTCGCCGAGTGAGCCACCGAGAACAGTGAAATCCTGCGAATACACGCACACTTGGCGGCCATCGATCGTCCCGTACCCCGTGATGATTCCATCGCCATCGATACGTTTATTCTCGAGCCCAAAATTGTGGCTTTGGTGGCGCACGAAGCGATCGGTCTCGACAAACGATCCCGCATCGAGGAGTTCCTCGATGCGCTCGCGGGCGGTTTTCTTGCCGCGCGCGTGCTGCTTCTTGATCGCTGCGGCCCCCGCCTCCGTGACGGCCGCATTCTCGCGGGACCGAAGTTCGTCAAGTCTCTCGGCGGTCGTGGACCGCCTCGGGGTCTCGTTCACTCCCACTCCTGCTCCGTCGTGGCCTGGCACAATTGCTCTCGTGAGTGTACGCCATAGTGGAAAAGCGAGGCAGCGAAGAGGGAGTGAAAGGCCGTGAGTGAGCATATGCGTATCGACTACGTGGACTCCTGCACCTCAACCCTCGACATTCTCACCGAGCCGCCCTACGACACGCTCGAAGCGCCGTTCGCTCTCATGACTCTCGATCAGCGCGCCGGGCATGGGCGGCAAGGGCGGCGCTGGCAGAACCGGCCGGGAGAATCCCTAGCGCTCACACTCGCGTGGCCGCTGCCGGGCCCCGAGCGCCGAGGCTGGTACCCGCTCGCCGTGGCCCTCGCCGTTCTCGATGCGTGCGCTGAAGTGGCCCCCGGGGCCGTATTGCCCCGCGTGAAGTGGCCAAACGACATTCTCTCGCTCTCAGGCGAGAAGATCGCGGGAATTCTCGTTCGTCTTGACCGTGGGCGTCTTCTCGCGGGAGTTGGCGTCAATCTCGTGGGGGAGATTGAACGGGGGCGCGAGGGATTGGAGAAGGCGCAGACGCTTGCGAGCATGGATGCTTTGTACGGTGGAGTTCTCGCCGATGCAGATGGGCGCTGCGAGTTTGGCGCCGTGCTCGCGCGAAAAATCGCGCGCATTTTCGCACTTGTCGATCACGGCGGAGAGGACTTCAGACACCTGCAGAGGCGGTATGCTGTGAACTGCCTCACTGTGGGGTCGTCGGTTGTTGTGACGACACCGGCGGGTGCCACCTATAGCGCGAGGGCGCTCGGCATCGATCCAGTGGGCAGGCTGCTCGTCCACAATGCCGATCGAGGTCACCACGCTCTCGATGCCGCCGACGTCCATCTGGCGCGGCCGAAGCAAGTGTGAGCACCAGGAGATGCGGGATTCGAGGACAGAACGAAAGGACCCGATGAGTACCGTTCACGATCGTGAGGAGCCCAACGCGCATGTCGCAGGCGACGCCGTGCCGAATGAGCTCAACGAACGCTTCGCGCGCGTGCGCGGCGCCATCGGTGCACTCGAGCGGTCCCTCCTCGACGGCGAACGCGAATACTCCAGGCGGGATCTCGAAGAAGACTTCAACGTCGACCGGCAACTCAGTACCGACTATTGGCGGGGACTCGGGTTTTCCAACGTCGCCTTCGACACGACCGTCTTCACCGAAGACGATGCCGAAGCGATCGCCGACCTCGCCGCTCTCGTCAACGACGGCACCTTGAGCGACGACGCATTTGTCACGATTGTTCGCGGGCTCGGCTTTCATATGGGACGCCTCGCGATGTGGCTCACCGAAGCACTCGTGGACGATGCCAAGCAACGCCACGGCATGAGCGACACCGAGGCGCGTATGCGCATGCTCGAGAGCGTTCCGCAGTTCGTCGAAATCTTCGAGCACCAAGCGATCCACGTGTTCCGCCGGCAAATGTCGGCCTACACAGCGCGTGCCGGTGCGGAGATCCTGCGTACCTCGACGAGTGAATGGGACGACGATTCTCTCCCGCTCCCGCGCGCCGTTGGCTTCGCGGACCTCGTCCAGTTCACGCGTCTCGCCCAATCGATTGACGGCATCGAGCTTGCCGGGGTCATCAGGGATTTCGAGAACCTCACACGCGACGTCATTTCCGACGGTGGCGGGCGCGTCGTCAAGACGGTGGGCGACGAAGTCATGTTCCTCGCCGATACCCCGGAGGACGGCGTCAGAATCGCGCTGTCGATTTCGGAAAACATTAAGCGCCAGCCGTCGCTCCCCAACGTGCGCGTGGGCCTTGCGTGGGGAAACATGTTCTCCCGCTACGGGGATGTGTTCGGCCCCAAAGTGAATCTCGCAGCGAGGCTCGAAGGTATCGCCGAACCGGGCGCGGTCGTGATCGACGGCGAGACGGCGGATCTGGTCGACCGCGCCTTCCCCGGCGGATTTACGCGCGTAGCCGAATGGACAGAGGAGCTTCACGGGATCGGCGAGACCGCCATTGTGAGGGTCGAACGAGCTGCGGCCTCGCTCATCGAGCGTCACTCGTGAGAGAGTAGAGAGTCGCTTGAAGGTCTGCGCTTCTCACAGCGGGGACACACGCACTCGGGTAAGGATGACTTCGTGACACGACTACTTCTCGTTGAAGACGATTCGGCGATCGCAGAGCCCCTCTCGCGAGCCCTCGACCGCGAAGGCTACTCCGTTGTGAGAGCGTCGAGAGGAATTGACGCCCTGACCATCGCCGCGAGCGAGGACCACATCGACTTCGTGATTCTCGATCTGGGCCTACCCGACATCGACGGCCTCGAAGTATGCAGGAGGCTCCGCAAAGGTGGTCTCGAGGCCCCCGTTCTCATTCTCACCGCGCGGGCCGACGAGGTCGACGCGGTTGTGGGTCTCGACGCTGGCGCCGACGATTACGTGACTAAGCCCTTCCGTCTCGGTGAGCTCCAGGCCCGTATCCGAGCCCTCCTTCGGCGGACCCAGGTCGCAGAAGACACGAGCTCGAACGTGTACGACATCAACGGGGTGAGCCTCGATCCATCCGCGCGCCGCGTATACGTCGACGGCGAGGAGCTCTCCCTCAGTGCTAAAGAGTTCGATCTTCTCGCGGTGCTCATGCGCGAAGCAGGAAGCGTCGTCACTCGCGACGACCTCATGCGGGAGGTGTGGGGCGCCGAATGGTGGGGCTCCACGAAAACGCTCGACATGCACATCTCGTGGCTGCGCCGCAAACTTGGCGATGACGCGACAAGTCCCAAGCGCATCACCACCATTCGTGGCGTGGGTTTCCGCTTCGAAGACACCGACGCCCACTAAGGCGCGCTAGGCGCACACCATGCAACTTCGAGTTCTCCAGGCCACCCTCATGACCGTGCTTCTTGCGGTCCTCCTGCTTGGCATCCCCCTGGGTGCGGCGTGGCTGACAGCCGTACGGGACAACCTCTCCGCGCAGGCCGGCACCCTTCTTCAAGACGTCATTTCTGAAACGGATCACCGCCTCAACGAGGGGCTCCCGATCGACGAAACAATGCTTCAAGAGACCGTCGATCAGGTTGTGAACCTCGACGTGCAAATTGCGGTCACGTATCAAAACACGGAACTCGAAGCAGGCGAAGACGCAGGCGCCGATGCTCTCCAACAGTCGGCACAGGGCGTCAACGGCCAGATCGTGACCGTGCGCATTCCCCAATCCGATGTCCGAGCGCACACGGCAAGCGCGTGGGTGCTCATCATCGTTGCCGCGATAAGCGCGATTGCAATCGGCGTGTCGGTCGCGCTGTGGCAAGCGCAGAGGCTTTCCGCGCCACTCGTTCGCCTCACGAGGCGCGCTGAAGAACTTGGCAGCGGTAGGAGCCGCTCGGAGTGGAAGCCGAGCGGGATCGCCGAAATTGACACCGTAGCGGTCGAACTCACCCGCTCCGGCGCGATGCTCACCGAAAGGCTCGAGGCGGAATCGGCACTCGCCTCCGACGCTTCCCACCAACTGCGCACACCGCTCACGGCCCTGTCCATGAGGCTCGACGAAATTCTCGCAACGAGCTCGGAAGAATGGGTCCGCGAGGAAGCGCGCGTGTCCCTCGAACAGGTTGACCGCCTCACCCAGGTCGTCCATGACCTCATCAACGCCCCCCGTTCCTCCCAGCGCCGCACTCCCGGGGTCGTCGATCTCCGCCAAGTCCTCGTACAGCAGGCCGAAGAATGGAAGCACGCCTTCCGTGGCGCAGGTCGCGAACTGCGAATCCAGGTCCCGCACGCCGCAGCCGTATGGGCCTCGCATGGGCCGCTCACTCAAGTGATCGCCACGTTGATCGAGAACTCCCTCGCCCACGGCGGGGGAACGACCCGCGTGAAGGTACGTCGTAACGAGCAATCAACCGTCATCGAGGTCGTCGACGAAGGCGCCGGCATCGATCCGGCTCTGGGCCAGCGAATTTTCGAACGCTCCGTCTCAGGCAAAGACTCGCGTGGAACGGGCGTCGGCCTTGCCCTTGCCCGCACCCTCGTCGAAGACGACGGCGGTCGACTCGAGCTCATTGATGAGCGCCCCGCGCGCTTTGGCATCTTCCTCTCGACGGCGCCCGCTCCCGAGGATCCCGAGCTCGCAGATACAGAAGATCAGCAGCCGTCGGACCCCGCCAAGGCCCACGGGCTCGTGGCGCGGCGGGACAAGCGACGCGCCGAGCGACACCAACGAGAAGCCGCTGCCTCCGCGGCGCACGCTCTTGAGGCATTGCCCACCGATGCACGTTCCACCCAGCGTGCCGGGGACGCGAGCGCGGACGGCGCACTACACTAGCGGCGTGAGTACTCAACCCGCCCGCAAGTCCAGCTCATCACATGTGGAAGGCGCGCGCTCGCCGCGTATTGGCGTGATCGGTGGTGGACAGCTCGCGCGCATGATGATCCCCGCCGCAATCGAACTCGACCTCGACTTGCATGTCCTCGCGACTACCCCGGACGAGTCCGCGGCGCGCGTGAGCACCCACGTCATGCTCGGGCGTCACGACGACCCCGAGGCAGTCACGGCCTTCGCGAGGAGCGTTGACGTCGTGACCTTCGACCACGAACACGTCCCTACCGGCCTCCTTCACGCGCTCGAGCATGAAGGGGTGGTGGTGCGTCCGGGCCCCAACGCGCTCGTATACGCACAGGACAAGCTCGCCATGCGTGCGCGCCTCAGCGAACTTGGCCATCCATGCCCCCAGTGGTGGCGCGTCGAGACCGAAGCTGATCTCGAAGCCGCCCTCCATGAGAGCGGGGGAGACCTCATCCTGAAGACCGCACGCGGCGGTTACGACGGTCACGGAGTGATGCGGGTGGAGGCACTCGAGGACGCCCGCGAGTGGCTCGAAAGAGGACAGCCGCTACTCGCCGAGGAACGCGTCCCCTTCGTCCGCGAACTCTCAGCGCAAGTGGCGAGGCGTCCCGGTGGTGAGATCGCCACCTACCCCGTGACTGAATCCGAGCAAAAAGACGGGGTGTGCTTTCGCGTGAGCGCGCCCGCACCGAACCTCGCAGCGGAAGTCGCCGAGCGAGCACGCACCCTCGCCGCAAATATCGCGAGCGACCTCGAGGTCGTGGGAATGCTCGCTGTCGAACTGTTCGAGTACCCGGATGGTCGCATTGCCGTCAACGAACTCGCGATGCGGCCCCACAATACGGGGCACTGGAGCATGGACGGGTGTGTCACGAGCCAATTTGAGCAGCATCTGCGCGCCGTCGCAGACCTCCCACTCGGAGACACCACCCCCACCGCTGCGTGGACCGTCATGGTCAACACTCTCGGCAGCACCCGCGAAAACCTCGCCGAAGGTGCACGAGAGGCTCTCGCGAAGGATCCCGGAATCAAGCTGCATCTGTACGGCAAGAGCGTTCGCGCAGGCCGCAAACTTGGGCACGTGACCGCTCTTGGAGCCGATCTCGAGGAGACAGAGCGCCGGGCCCGCGCCGCAGCGCACACCATCGTGACCGGCGACGAATCAAAGGAATAGCACATGAGTAAGAAGCCCCTGGTCGGTATCGTCATGGGGTCCGATTCGGACTACCCCGTGATGAAAGACGCCGAAGAGCAGCTCGCCCATTTCGACATCCCGTGCGAGGTCGAGGTCGTGAGCGCTCACCGCATGCCTGAAGACATGATCCAGTACGGACGATCCGCGCACGAGCGCGGCCTGCGTGCGATCATTGCCGGTGCAGGCGGAGCCGCACACCTGCCGGGAATGCTCGCCGCCCTTACCCCCCTTCCTGTGATTGGCGTTCCCGTTCCGCTGCGGCACCTCGACGGCATGGACTCACTCTTGTCGATCGTGCAAATGCCGAAGGGAGTGCCCGTCGCAACCGTATCGATCGGTGGCGCTGCCAACGCCGGGCTCCTCGCAGCGCGAATTCTGAGTTCCGGAGACTCGGATTTTGCGCGAGAAATCCGCGAAAAAATGGTGAGGTATCAAACAGAATTGCGCGATCTTGCGTACGAAAAAGGCAAAAAGCTGCGGGAGTCCCGCCAACATTGCTTTACGGGTGGCAAGGTGGGGGCATGAGCACAGAGCGTAACTACCGGCTCGCAGAGGGGGCGGACGTTTCACCTGAGGCGAGTGTCGGCGAAGGCAGCTCAGTCTGGCACTACGCGCAGGTTCGCGAGGGGGCCTCACTTGGTGAGAATTGCATCATCGGACGCGGAGCTTATATCGGCTCCGGCGTCACAATGGGGGCGGGGTGCAAAGTGCAAAACTACGCCCTTGTGTATGAACCTGCCGTGCTTGGTGACGGGGTGTTCATCGGGCCCGCAGTCGTCCTTACCAACGATCATTTTCCGCGCGCAGTCAACCCGGATCTGAGCCCGAAGAGAGCATCCGACTGGGAACCGGTGGGCGTGACGATCGAAAAGGGCGCCGCCATCGGTGCACGATCTGTCTGCGTGGCCCCTGTCACTATCGGTGCCTGGGCGCTTGTGGCCGCGGGCTCGACCGTCGTTAAAGATGTCCCACCGCACGCGCTCGTTGCCGGGGTGCCCGCGAAGCGCATTGGTTGGGTTGGTAGGTCAGGTAAGCCCCTCGCAGCAGACCCCGACGGCGGCTGGGTGTGTCCCGAGACGGGCGAACACTACGTTGAAGACGATGTGACCGGTGGCCTCGCCCTGCTTGAAAATGCCGCATAGTTTTATCGATTGAGAAGAAGGACATTGCACATGTCATACAATCTGATTCCTGCTGCGAAGCCGATCATCGGCGAGGAGGAGCGTGCCGCGGTTGACCGCGTACTTGCTTCCGGCATGATCGCGCAGGGACCCGAGGTCGCGGCTTTCGAAAAGGAGTTCTCGAGCGCGCTCGCCGGTGGGCGTGAGTGCGTTGCCGTTAACTCGGGCACGTCGGGTCAGCACCTCGGTCTTCTCGCCTCGGGTATCAAGCCCGGTGACGAGGTTATTGTTCCGTCCTTCACCTTTGCGGCGACCGCTAATGCGGTTGCCGTGATCGGGGCGATGCCTGTTTTCGTCGATATCGATCTCGATTCATTCTGCATGGACCCCGCGCAGATCGAAGCGGCGATTACCGAGCGAACGGTGGCGATTCAGCCCGTACACCTTTACGGTCATCCGGCCGCGATGGAGCAGATCTGTGAAGTCGCGAAGAAGCACAGCCTGTGGGTTGGCGAAGATGCCGCGCAGGCCCACGGCGCGACTCTCAACGGCAAGCAGGTCGGTACGTTCGGTCGCTGGGGCATGTTCTCGCTGTACCCGACCAAGAACATGACCTCGGGTGAGGGCGGCATGGTCTCGTGCGAGGATGCCGAGACGGCACGTCGAATCCGTCTGTTCCGTAACCAGGGGATGGAGAAGCAGTACGCAAACGAGGTCGCTGGCTTCAACAACCGCATGACCGACATCCATGCCGCGATTGGCCGTGTTCAGCTCACCAAGCTGGAGGCATGGACGAAGCGCCGCCAGGAGACAGCTGCATTCTTCGATGAACACCTCGAAGGTGTCGTGGTGCCCAAGGTAGCCGAGGGAGCGACCCACGTGTACCACCAGTACACGATTCGTATTGATGGGGCCAGCGCAGAGGAGCGCGACCGCTTTGCCCAGGCGCTTCGCGAGGAGTATGCAGTGGGCTGCGGCGTGTACTACCCGACTCCCGTGCACCGCCTTGCCTCGTTTGATCGCCGCGACATTGAGCTCCCCGTGACGGAGAAAGCTGCGCGCGAAGTGCTCTCACTTCCGGTTCATCCGAGTGTGAGTGATGCGGATCGCGAGCGCGTGGTTGAGGCCGTGAATGCCGTTGCGAAAGCGGGTGCCTGATGAGCAAAAATCTTCGCGCTGGTCTTATTGGCCTCGGCATGATGGGCCGTCATCATGCCCGTAATCTTCGCGCTCTCGAAGGCGTCGATCTCGTGGCCGTTGCGGATCCTCAAGGCGATCCGCATGGCGCCGCGCCCGGCTACGAAGTCTTGCCAAATGTCGAAGCCCTTATCGAAGCTGGGCTCGACTACTGCGTGGTTGCAGTGCCGACTGCATTTCACCGGGACGTAGCGCTCGCGCTCGCCGAGGCCGGTGTTCATACGCTTGTCGAAAAGCCGCTTGCTTTCGACATCATCGAGGCTGAAGAAATCACCAATGCCTTTGAATCAAAGGGTCTTGTGGGCGCGGTGGGCTATATCGAACGCTATAACCCCGCTCTCCAGGAAATGCGCAAGCGTATCGAAAATGGCCAGCTCGGCGATATTTATCAGATCTCTACCCGTCGCCAGGGGATTTTTCCAGCACGAATTGCCGATGTCGGGGTCGTGAAAGATCTCGCCACTCACGATCTCGACCTCACGGCATTCGTTGCTCGCTCAAGTTTTGCGCGGGTCTCGGCTGTGACGACCGGCAAGTCCGGCCGCGAATACGAGGATATGGTCTCGATTGCGGGCCGCCTCGCCGATGGCACCATTACGAACCACCTCGTAAATTGGCTATCGCCGTTCAAAGAGCGCGTGACTATCGCGACCGGTGAAAAAGGCGCACTCGTTGGCGACACGTTGACCGCAGATCTCACGTTCCATGCCAACGGCGAGACCGTAAACGAATGGGACGCGATTGCCTCCTTCCGCGGCGTGAGTGAGGGTGATACCGTTCGCTACGCTCTCAACCGCAAGGAGCCTTTGAAGACCGAACACGAAGCCTTCCGCGACGCTGTACGCGGCGACGTCTCGAACATCGTGACGATGCGCGAAGGCCTAAATACGGTCCGCGCCGTGGAAGCAGTTTTGGACTCGGCGGCGGCAGGTCGCACGGTCGAGCTGTAGGGGCCCGGGTGCGCATTCCGCCCGCCTTCGCACGCCTTGGTGCGCATCTTCCCGGCTCCCTCGGGGCGAGTTTTGAATTCGTCGCGAGGAGGGCCGGCCTCGCGCACGGAGACCGCCAGGTCGGAGAATTAGAGCGTACGGTCCGACGCCTGCTGCGCTTTGCCGATCGAGCTTTCGCGAGAGGCGACCTCGATTCGACCACGGGCTTTCTCGTGAAAGTTTTTGAGCTCACCCATCACGTAGAAGTCCGTCATGATCCGTTACGGTTCGCGCAGATTCTTCGTGAATCGAAAGCAGTCCGACGGCTCGGGGAACCGTCGGAAAACTTGTACTCAAGTGGAACGAGTTCTCAAGCACCTCCCGGTCGTCCTGTACGTCTCCTGGTCGTCGCGCATCGGTCGTTTACGTTTGTCGATCGGGTGATCGCCCTGCTGGAAGAGCGCGGGATAGCCGAATGCCGGAGGGTTGATCTTGCCGAGCATGTAGAGGCTGACGACCTTCGAATGCACTCACTTATCCGGGCGCGTCTTGCGGGAGTGACGCGCCCGCTGCCCGAGTCGATGCGTACCGACGTCGAGTGGGCCGAGGCGATTTTTGTGGAATGGGGACATCATGCTCTGGTATGGGCGTCGATAACCGACTTTGGCGAGCTCCCGGTTTATGGCCGTTTCCACCGTTTCGAGGCGTTTACCGCATTTCCGTTGCTCATTGATTTTTCTCGCTTGACCCACACGGTCTTCGTCGCTGACCACGTGCGCAATCTTCTGCTGAAATTGCGCCCCGACCTAGAGGCGAGCCGCACGAGTGTCATCACGAACGCCTTGGACACGGATAGGTTTACCCTCCCCAAGCTTGAGGATGCGCACAGAACGGCGATATTGGTGGGATGGAATCGACCCGTCAAAGACCCTTCATGGGCACTTGAAGTTCTCCGTGAAGTGCTGCGCTCGCAACCCGAGTTTCGATTGCTGTTAGCGGGGGAGGCGCCTCGTGACTGGGAAAGCATTGTTGCCCAGGGCCTGCGCGATGCGGGAACCGTGGAGCTGCTTGGGCAGCGTGACGATATGCCCAGCGTCTTTAGGCGTGCGGGGTTTGTTCTTTCTGCGTCACGACATGAGGGAACTCACGAGGCTGTCGCCGAGGGGGCTGCATCAGGCGCAATTCCCATCGTAAGAGACTGGCCCGAGGCGCGAGCGTTTGGCGGGGCACGAAGCGTTTATCCCGAAGAATGGGTTGTTGAGAGTCCGCAGGAGGCAGCGCAGAAGATCTGTGGGCTCCTTGCGGACTCTGAGTTGTACCAATCGCGTGCGTCGTCGGTGAGGCAATGGATTCGCGAGTCACGGGGCGGGGGAAAGATCGCAAGAGCATACGCGGATATGCTCACAGGTAGCGCTTACAGTTCCTGATCCCCGTCTTCCCCATTTTGTTCCCCGCCATCTGAGAGGACTTCGCCATGCAAGAGGTGCTCGCGCTCGCGTTTGCACTCGCAGTTCTCCTAGTCCCGGGCTGGTCTATCGTGCGCGCACTCGGGGTGCTCGGAGCCCGCTCCATGGTGTATGCTCCAGCGCTCACAGCGCTCCTCATGTTCATCGCGAGTGCGGTGGGAGCTCTCACAGGAATACGCTGGGCTTTATGGTTTTTTGGCGCGTGTGCGTGCGTGAGCGCGCTTGGCACGTGGGGCGTGCGCGCTTGGGCGTTGAAGAAGCACTCCGGCGAGCATAGATCCGACACCCGCGCGACTCATCGCGAAGCTCCCATCGCAGTAGGACTTGGAGTCCTCATCGTGAGCGCGCTAGCGATCGGCTACGGCGCTCTCGGGGCAATGGGAGGTATCCGCAATCTCAACGGTGCCTATGACGCCTTTTATCATTACTCGGCGATCGCAATGATCCGTGACAACGGTGACGCCTTTGCGTGGACTGCGATGCGGGATATGTATGGAGGGGCGAGTGAGTTTTATCCAACGACATTTGATGCGCTTGCGGCACTCATGCCGTTCGACCCGGTGATGTCAGCAAATTCAGTGTTGCTCGCGGTTCTTACGCTCATTCCTGTGACGTCTTTCGGCGTCGCCCTCGTCGTAATCGAACGAGTCGGGGGTGAGCCTGCATCTGCGAAGGAGCGCTGGTCGCAATGGATTCTAGCCGCCTCGATTGGGCTAGCGACGCTCGGGTTTTCCTCGCCAGCGATGATCGGCCTTGTCATCGCTCTTTGGCCTTTTCTCCTGGGTGTCAGTCTCCTTCCCACGGCCGTAGCGGCCCTTGCTGACTCACGCGCAGGTGCGCTTCGCTTTCTCGTCCCAGCCGGGGTCTTCGCGGCTCACCCCTCGGCTTTCATCAGTTATCTCGTGGCCCTATGGGCGGCGCTCGTCGCATGGGCTCTTAGGTCAATACTCACTGGTATGCATAAGCGCCGAGCCTGGCTCGTGCTTGTGCTCCTGATAGGTATAGGCGTGGGGTATGTCTTTACGGTCTCCTTGGTCTTCGGCGACATGAATCTCACTAAGCAGGCCCCCCACACAACTGCGACGACGATACTTACCCTCGTCGTCGATCGCCCGAGGGTCCGGGCTATGCCCTTCGCAATTTTTGGATTGGTCGGGCTCTATGCGCTTGCCTTCACCGGGTTGATCACTGGTGGGCCTTGGCGCAAGGCGAGGGAGACGGCAACCGGGGCCGCGATACTCCTCTGTGCTTCAGCGGTGCTGACATTCGCGTGCCAAGAGACCGAGGGGCATTTCGCGATGCTCGCCGCGCCCTGGTATGGCGCTCGAGAGAGGGTCCACGGTCTGTGGGAAATCGGAATCGTTGCGCTGGCCGGTGTCGGTGCAGCGTTTTTCCTCCGTGCCCTGGCCGCGGAGCCCTTCAAGAGGGGAGGAGCTCAGGTCGCAAGCCTGTCTATCGTACTCATTGTTGCTCTCACGGTCGGAGGCTTAGGCCTCACCGGCGCACTCCTTCCGCACAGGCTCCCGCGAACAGCGAGCCTCGCATACACGGCCTGGGGAGAGCAGCTTTATCCCTATGTCACCGCGCAAGAGCGCGCTTTCATCGAACGCGAAGCGGCCAAACTTCCCGAGGAAGTGGTCGTACTCGGCTCGCCTCTCGACGGGACGACGCTTTTCTACTCGCTTGGAGGGCGCAAGGTTGTGTACCCTTCACTTGCGCCTCCGCAGACTCTCGATCAACGCCGCATTGGCCGCTATGCCTCTCAGCTATCGCCGAGCGAGGCCGTGTGTACGTCGATGCTCCGCGAGGGCGTCACCCACGTGTACCTCGATGAATCTGAATTTCCCGGATCGCGCGTGAACGCTCGGGCTTCGAGAGCATATGAAGGAATCTCGTCAATTCCAGAACGCTACCTACACCTCGTAGCTGAGGAGAACGGCTACCGTCTCTACTCGCTCGAGCTTCCTTGCTATCAGCCGTGAAACCTCACTGATTGGCGAGAAGCTGTTCATAAAGGTTCGCGTATTCGCGTCCCACGCGCTCACTACTGAAACGATCGCCGATCACGCTCGCGATCTCGTCACTCGACAATGCGCGTGTTCGGGCATCAACATCGAGTATCGCACTTGCGTAAGCGGCGGGATCTTGACGAGGAACGAGCGCGCCGACACCCGGATCTATGTACTCGCCCTGCCCGCCGGTGGCTCCAACAACAACGGGGCGACCAGCAATGAGTGCCTCGGCCGCTGAAACGAAGAAGTTATCCGCGCGAGTGGGGCCAAAGAAGAGATCGGCGGCTCCAAGTCGTTCGCGTACTTTGTGTGACGGTTGGGACCCCGCAAGGATCACCCGTTCGCTCACCCCGAGGTCGACAGCGTGCGCGCGTGTGGCCTCCTTTAACGGCCCGTCGCCGAGCCATTCGAGCGTCACGTCATAGCCAGCATCTACGAGATGTGCGACAGTGTCGACCGCGATGAGGGGGTCTTTCCGTTCGATGAGGCCACCCGTGGAGATGAGTCGCAAGGCACCGTCTCGTCGTGAGCGTCGCGGTACAAGGTTCCCGGGCTCAACAATGCATGGAACGACATCGACAGGGCGGTCACGGCGTACGTCGCGAATAGGGCGCGCGAGGAAGTTGCACACTGCGCTTACGCGATCGGGAAGTCGGAGGAGTTGCGTCAGAATCGGTAAACCAGAACGGATCGGTCCGGGGAGGGTATCCGGAGTCGTGAGGGCTGACCAATGTTCCGTGTGGAGCCATGGCATTTCGAGGCGAGCGGGTGCAAGCGCAAGGAGTGAAGAAAAAGCCATGGAATGGACGACATCGCTCCCGGAAAGAGCGCGGTTGAGTACGCGGATCGCGCGCAACCAACCGTGCGGATGCGAGGGGGAGAAGGGAATCCGGAGAACTTCGATGCCTTCATGCACGAGTCGGCGGGTCCCGTCGTCATCATGGGGGGGAACCAGATGGATGAGGCGAACATCGGCATGCTTCTGGATCGCGTGGAGATCGCGCACCACGAATGCGCCTCGGCTAGGGCTTTGCCGGGTGGGGAACCAGGTGGTTACCGCAGTGACGATCATTGAGCTGCCTCCTGAATCCCCTCAATGAGAGCCTCGACTTCGCGTTCCCATGTGAGGATTGGCGCTGTTTCGCGCGCTGCAGCCCGGAATGCGTCGCCGTCTCGCAGAACGGTGGTGAGAGCATCCGCGAGACTGCTGGGGTCTTCTAGCGCGACTGTGCGTCCGACACCCAACTCGCGGATGATTGCGGCGAGATCGGGCAAGTCAGCAGCGACAACCGGTAGACCTGCGCGGATCGACTCAAACAGTTTATTCGGCAACGCGAAGCGGTAGCTCAAGCACGTGGGGCGGATATGCACTACGGCGACGTCTCCATCGGCAAGGGCTGAGGTCACTTCGTCGGGAGCGACGGGGCCCACAACATGGATACGATGCTCGATACCTCGCCTCTTCGCGCGCTGGTGAAGCGACTCAATGTAGTCCTCAGATCCGTATCCGAGCATCACTAGGTGAACGCTCGGATCCATGAGTGCAAGCGCGTCGATCGTCTCCTCGATCCCACGTGAGGTAGTGATACCCCCGCCGTACGAAATGATCGGAACATCCGGTGGGAGGCCGGCGAGATCGTGCAGGCGCCCTTCGGAACGATCGGGGACAGGCGCCTTAGAGGGGATATTGCGCACGAGAGCGGGAAGCTCATCGAGGTTGTAGGCGCGTTTGAGCCATGCGGCGATTGAGGGGGAGACTGTCGTGACACGACTGGCACGTGTAATCCCGACCCGCTCAATTGCGGCCTCAACATATGGCGCGATGCGACGCTTGGGAACGTTCCTGCGGCGCCAAAGCTCATGGGAGTCATACACAAAGTTCGTGCCCTTGAGAGCGTGAAGGATGAGCGCTGGAACGAGTGTATTGGCGTCGTTCGCGAGAACTACGTCGTTGTCTTCGCTCAGGAGCGTCCGGGTAGCTCCTGCCCAGTAATACGTGAGAGACACCGGCCCCCACGCGGACACAGCGGCTTTGCGGGCAAAGCGGAGGAGTGCTTGAGAAGCCTGCGATGCGGGACTCTTCTTTTGGGTGCGTGTGGATTCCGCTCGTGCGGGCGTTCTATTAGGTTGCCCCTCGTTTCCTGGAGAGCGCATCGATGTGCCGGGCGCTCCGAAACCGAGTCGTTTTCGCAATCGTGGAGCCAGCGGGCCCGCGATCTGATCGAGTGTGAACGCCGGTACTCGATTGATCACGACATGGTTCCCGCGTGACTCTTTTCCGGCGGGGTGCCCTTGAGCCTCGCGCGCGACGGCAATGATCTCTACTTCTGCTCCATTGTCGGCGAGGCTCCGCGCGGCCTTGAGTACTCGCGCATCGTTATGTGCATCGTTGTAAACCAAGGAAGCGACTCTGAGGTCTTTGAGACGAGCGTGAGGTAGCGAGGTCACGATTTGTCCTTAGGCGAGGGCGAAGGGGCGATGGTCGCAGAAGAGCTTTGAATGTGCAAAGCGGCGCCACTGGTGAGCGCTGATAGATCAACGAGCCCCGCGAGAGCAGCCTGTTCCGCGAATTCAGGTTCTGCGACGACAACTTCATCAAAAGTTCCATGAGCGGCGACAGCACCATCACGCATGAAACAAACTTGGTCACTCTCGCGAATCGTGGCGAGACGATGAGCGACCACCACCACTGTAACTTCGCCGCTCAATGCATTGACGGCTCGTGTGACGGCAGCTTCGGTAGCAGTGTCGAGGGCTGAGGTGGCTTCATCCATGACAAGGACGAGAGGCTCGGCATACAGGGCCCGTGCGATACCGAGTCGCTGGCGTTGACCACCGGAAAGGCTCATGCCTCCTTCGCCGACGCTCGCCCAAATTCCTCCGTCGCGCGCTTCGACGACGCTCAGGAGCTGGGCACGCTCGAGTGCACGACGCACACGGTCTTCATCAATCTCGTCGTTGTTCCAGCTGAGTGCAACGTTGTTGGCGATCGTTGAGTCAAAGAGTGCCACTTGCTGGGGAACGTAGCCCACACGCGAACGCCACGATAGAAGAGCCTCAGACATCGGAATATCGTCGATGAACAGGGCTCCCGATGACGGCTGCATGAGCCCTAGCATGATGTCCACAAGTGTTGACTTTCCGGAACCGGACTTACCCACGAGAGCAAGCGACTGGCCAAAGGGGACAGTGAGCGAGACGCCGCGCACCGCTTCGCTTGAAGTGCCGGGGTACGTGAAGGAAACATTCTCGAGTCGAAGCACCGCAGCGTCCCGGGCCAATGCTTTCCCTCCGAGACGTTCGGTATGCCCTTTGCGGTAGCGCTTTCCAGCCTCAACCTCGTTGAGGACTCGATCCGCGTACGGCATGTTCGCGCCGGTTTGCGCCATGATGGTTTGGAAACGAGTTAGGGAGGGGACGAGCCTGAATCCCGCGACACCGAACAGGGCAAGTGAGCTCATCGCGCCCGTCATGCCGCCCTGTGAGTAGCCAATGAGCGCAGCGATGGCGAGGCCCCCAATGAGACCGATCTCGAGTACGTATCGCGGCAAGGAACCTAGGAATACCTGGTCGGCGCGTGCGCTCGAGGCCTTTCTTCGGAGGGCTAAGACAGCTTCCTCGACCTCTTCGGTTTTGTTGCGAAGAGTGATTTCTTTGAGCGAAGCCACCATCTCGCTCACCATCCGCACGGCTTTGGTCGAAAAATTCCGGTTATCCCTGCCTGCGGCGACGGCCTTGCGAAGAATCCACACGTAAAGAACGAGACCGACAAGTGCGAAGTACACGGCGCTTGTGAGCGCCATGATCGGTTGCGCCACGATAAGCACGAGCAGCACGGCAACTAGCGTGGAGATCTCGCCAATGAGCTGCGTAAAAGGAATCAGAACACCTGAGACGGTTGAGGCCACTCCGACGTCGGTTGAGCGCACGAGATCCGTCGAGTTTCGCGAGAGGCGTTCCGTCCACGGGGCGAAAAAGAATGAGTCGAGGAGCCGCGCTCCGAGATCCTGCTCAAACTGCGCGAAACGCCGCGTCGAGAAACGCTGCACGGCAATGGCGAGAAGGTCCTTCGTGATGATCAGCGTACACACGACGGCGAGCGCTATTCCAAAGTCGCCCGGTGATCGGAGCGTCACTCCGATCACCGGGATGCGTGCGGTTTCACCCGCCAGCATCGGGGCGAGGAGCAATGCGAGTAAGCCGAGGGCGAGAATATCGAGCAACGATAGCGCTGCAAGGATGGCCGAAAAGGTCCAGATAAACTTTTTCGTCCCCGCCGGAAGTGCGTTAAGCAACGCGCGAACCATGGAGAACAACTTTTTCACACCGTAAGCTTAGCGACCCACCTTGCCACCAGCGGACTTTGGACTTGCGTGTGCGTTCAGGAAGGCCGTTTGTAGCTGCGTAGTGCGGCGGCAACTGTGCCGGTGAGCTTGGTTGCGGCTGACGCAGCAATGAAACGGGGCGGTGCATCGGGAAGGAAAAGGTCGCCAACGCGACTCGTGACAAGAGTTGCGGGTGTGCCGTGGTGTCGTCTCTTACGGGAGAGTTCCGCGAGGCTTGCAGCGTCAACGGTTGGATCGAGACAAGCAGCGAGAAGAGAAGCTTCGGCTCTCGAGAATGATCGAACCGCGGATGGGCTAGCATTGAGAAGCCTTTGACACAGCGAAGCTAGATCTTCTCGATCACTACCACTCCAGCTTTCTACGCCGGGACGGTAGTGCACTGTCCCAAATACATGGATGCGGATAAATTTCACGATGATCGCTGCGCGAGTCGAAGGTGCGAGACGGTTGAACCACGGCGAAGCGATGAGCGGCGGAACAAACGCGAGCTGTTCACGAATCGGTCGAACAACATAGGTCACGCGATCCCCGGCATCTTCGCCTATCACGTAGGCCGGCCCCGTGCGGTCTACGGCGACGCGTGCTTCGCATGCGAGCCTCGTCGCAAATGCGACGTCCTCACCAACCGAGAGGCCGGGAATAAATCTCAGCCCTAAGCGCTCCAGCATCGCCGTACTCAAGAGGCCTAGCGGAGCCGACCGGTAGACGAGGCGATCTGTCCGCTCGTGCCGTAACCCTCGGTGAAGCACACGCGCGGGAGGGGTCGGTACGGTCCGCGTCGGAGACCCTAGGGCGAGGTTCGTGAGGACTGCCTCCGCCTTATATCGCTTCGCAAGGCGAAGCCAGGACTCGACGGCCCCCGGTTCGAGCCAGTCATCGGATCCCATCACGGCGCACCACGGCGTGTCGACCGCATCGAGACCGGCATTGAATGGCCCAGTGGGCGAGGAGATGCCATCGATGTGAGGGAGAATCTGCACCCGAGGGCGTAGGTCTTCGGCTATTGAGAGCGAGAGCTCCTCGAGCGGAATATTGTGTGCAACGACGAGTGGGTGGGCGTGACGTTCGTTTCCCTCGAGCACACTTCGCACAGCGCGGTCGAGTGGACGCTCCGCGCTGTGGCAAGCAATGACGACCGTGACCTGCGCAGTCACGAGAGTCCCGCGATTCGATCGACGCTAGCCGCCCATGTAGCTACTTGCGATTCGGCGCTAAGCTCCTTGGCTACCGTGTGGGAATTTGCCTTATACATGCGGACATTCTCGGGAGTGAGCCCCGCGAGCATAGCGGCGAGTCCATCAGCATCGAATCCGGATGCAATACGTCCGAGCGCGTGTTCGTGCACGATACGAGTCATCTCAACGGAGGGGCCGATGGCGAGGGCAAGCCGAGCTTGCACGAAGTCGAAGAACTTGTTCGGTAGGGAGAATTTTTGGTTGAAGCTCACGGGTGGGATCGAGTAGAAGCCCACGTCGTACTTATTGAGTGTAGGAATGAGATCCGTATACGGTACGGGATCGAGGACGCGGATTCTCTCGGGTGCCAACTCGTGTGCTTGCGTGCGCAAATCCTTCACGAGCGAGGGCGTGTTCGGTGCGAGATAGAGATCGAATCTCAATTCTGGTACGCGCGCCACCGCGTCGATCATGATATCGAGACGTCGATCCGGCATCGCGGCGCCCGAATGGACGAGGCGTAGGGGGGCGTCCTCGGGTACTGGTGTAGGCGCGAGGTCATGGAAAGGGCTCGCGTTAGTGACGACATCTGCGTCGATGCCGAATTCGCGCGCGTACTCCTCGGCGAGCCCCGACCCAACGGTGGTCACAGACGGCACCTGCGTGACGTATTGCCGCGTGAGAAAACGAAAATAGGGTGCAACGAACAGCCGCCATCGGCGGAGATCTTCTTTCTGGCGAGGTGAATATTCGTGCAGGTCTGCGTGGATCTTCTCGGGGGAGGTCAGGCGGAGAGCGAGTGGGACGGCTTCAACATCGTTCGCTAAGACGCAGTCGAACGTGCGGCCGGTGAGCCGGCTTAGGCACCACGCCACAACCTCTTGTGACCAGTACACTCGATCAAACTGGCGAAGCATGGTGAGGGGGCGATTTAGCCTCCATGACACCAGAGTAGAAGGAATCTGGATGTGCTCACTCACGCCTTCGGGGGCTGCCTCATAACCGCATGTGGTCACCTCGTATCGCGGAGCGAACTCCTTCACCTGCTTGAGCACGCGGGCGTCCCTTGCGATAGGCGAAAAGGACAAGATGAGCAGACGTTGTTTTTGATTCACGAGCACATCCCTCTCAGTGAAGGTTGAGACAACACGGCCAATCTTGCCATGTCACAGCACTGGACGGCCGCTAAACTCGTGGTGAACCACCCGACATGCAATTCCGGAGCGCGAATGAAAATCCTGTCCGTTGTCGGCGCACGCCCGCAATTCGTCAAACTTGCCGCGATCGCCGATGAAGCAGCAAAGCACGAGGGTATCGAACACATCATCATTCATACGGGCCAGCACTACGACGCCGCGATGAGCGACATGTTCTTCGCCGATCTTAAAATTCCCGCGCCTGACCTGAACCTCGCGGTAGGTTCGGGCAGCCATGGAAGACAGACCGGTGCCATGCTCAGCGCCATGGATGACGTGCTCGAGGAACACCAGCCCGACTGGACTCTCGTATACGGGGATACAAACTCGACGCTTGCCGGCACGCTGAGCGCCGTAAAAATGCACCTCAAGGTCGCTCATCTCGAGGCAGGGCTACGCTCATTCAACCGTCGTATGCCAGAGGAACACAATCGCGTGCTCACCGACCATGCCGCGGACCTTCTGCTCGCGCCGACCGAGGTCGCACGCCAGCACCTTGAGAGTGAAGGGCTCGGGTCACGTACGCGCGTCGTTGGCGATGTCATGACTGATGTGTGCCTGCGCGTTGCGAAGGCAGTTGACGGCAGTCCGCTTCACCTTCCCGAGGGGATTGACGCCAACTCGCCGTTCGCCGTTGCCACCATGCACCGTGCCGACAACACAGATGATCCAGATCGACTCAAGGGTCTCATCACTGCACTCCAAAATGCTCCGCTTCCAATCGCGCTATTTGCCCACCCTCGGCTTACTGCAAGAGCAAAAGAACAGGATCTTGCACTCGCGGGTGGCAACCTCTTTGTAGGGGAGCCGCTTCCGTACCCGGACCTCGTCAATGCGGTTTCTCGTGCGAGCGCCGTCGTGACCGATTCTGGTGGCCTCCAAAAAGAGGCATACCTCCTCGGCACTCCCACAACGACGCTACGCACCGAAACCGAGTGGGTAGAAACGCTCGAAAACCAGTGGAACGTCTTGGCCAAGGAACCGTCGGACCTTAGCGCCGCCCTCCAGCGGCCCCGGCCCCGTGCCGAGCGCCCCCCTTACTACGGCGATGGGCATGCGGCCCGTACCGTCATCGAGGTGCTGCGTGAGGAGGCGTAACCGCGAGAGCGCTGGGCATGTCGTTCTTGCAACCCGGGCATTCGTGCCAGAACCTATTCCCGCGGCGTTTCGTACCCACCAATTAGCGAAGGCACTTGAGAAGGCCGGTATCCGCACGCGGGTGTACACAACTCGCGTCCCCCATCAACCGAGTCGCCAAGAACGAGGCATCACCCGGGTCGTGCGCTGGCCCGTCAAACGCGATAAACAGGGCGCTGTACGCGGCTACGTCTCTTACCTGAGCTTCGATGTCCCGCTATTCCTTCGACTCCTTTTGACGCGACACCTCGACGGTATTATCGCCGAACCACCTCCGACGACAGGCCTCGTCGTCGCGCTTGTTGCGCGCCTCAAAGGCGTGCCATATGCCTTTTACGCGGCTGACGTGTGGGCTGATGCGACTGAGTCTGTCGAAGGGGTCCCGCGCATTGTCAAACGTGCAGTCCGATGGATGGAAGAAACCGTGTGGAAGCGCGCGTCGGTTGTGCTTACCATTTCCGACGGCGTCCGGGCACGAATCGAGGAGCGCATCGGAAAGCGCCCCTCGCTCGAGATGATCGGAAACGGCATCGACACGGAGATCTTCACCCCGGAAGGGCCGGATGCCGGCGAAGAGGGGCCGTACTTCGTGTATGCGGGAACCGTCTCCGAATGGCAAGGTGCTCAGATTCTCGTGGAGGCTTTCGAAAAGGCCCATGAAAAGCGAATGGATGCTCGGCTCATATTCTTTTCTGAAGGCACCAACCTCGAGGCCCTCAAACGTATGGTTCGTGAGCGAAGTGTTGATGGAATCGAGTTTTTCCCGAAGGTCCCCGCAGACGTGGTCGCGAAGTACATGCGTGGAGCCGTTGCGGGCCTGAGTTCGATCACGCCCGGATTGGGGTACGACTTTGCGCTGCCCACGAAAATCTATGCGGCCGGCGCGTGTGGGCGGCCAATCATCCACGCCGGAGCCGAGAATTCGGCAGCAACAATCCGCATCCGAGACAACGGTCTCGGCTACGCGCCGGGCTATGACACGGAGGCGCTCGCGAACGCGATGATCGAGGCCATTGACAGCCAAGACAGGGTCGATCGAGCACATGTGCGACAGTGGACCGTCGGCAATGCTTCGCTCCAATCTTCGGCGGACCGTGGCGCAGCACGTATCTCACGCATGCTCGCCGATTAGGGCACAACTATTGTAATCGCCGGCTCTCATTCGCAGTGGAGTTCGTACAGCGCCGAGTGGCTTGTTGACGCCAGAGGATCCCCAAGGTTCGGAAGGCGCCGGACGGTAAGTGGCGCCATGCCGCTTGCGTAGTAATAGGAGAGTGCATCAACGTAGACGTAACCGATCCCCGCCTGAGAAAGGCGGAAGCACGCACCGGGATCTCGAGGGTCCCCGATGAGTTCTGGTGTACGGATGAGCACGGCATCGCTCTCCGTGTATGTTTGCCCAAGTACCCGAAAATGCACGCTCTGTCCGTTTAGTGCCCAAAGGTGGGAGCCGCCGGAGAAAGGGCTGGCGAGAACCTTCCTGCGTGGATCGAGTCGTCCGTCGAGACTCTTGAGCATCTCGAGTTCTTCCGTATCGAAGAAGCGGCTCCGGTTCGGTGTGTCGAGATCAAAATTGAGGGCCGCGTACGATGCACGCGCGCCTACGCTTGATGCTATGAGAGCAAGGGCGATCACCCCAGATACGCTCGCGGTGATCATCCGGGTAGTGCGGGTTGTTTGAGGGGCCCGGGCGAATAGGCGGACCCGTTCGATACCCGCGACTGCGCACAGGACCGTCACGAGAGTGACGACCATCGACAAACGATCCTGACCTCGATACCAGAGAGTTGAGAGATTCAGCGGGGAGTCGATCGCTGAATCGAAGTAGAGTACGCCCACGACCAGTGCACACACGAGGGGCGACCACGCGCCACGTCGCAAAAATGCGAAGACTCCGATCCAGGCGAGAACCCAGATACCTACCCCAATGGCCATGGGCCACACAGTAAGGAGCCCCGTCAAGAGTTCACCGGCTCCCTGCCACACTGGAACGGCGAGACCGCCGGTGAAATTCTTTGTCACCGGTGAGGCATTAGGCAGAAGAATGATCGCCACGATGGGTGCTGCACATACGGCTGGGATGACGGCAACGATTGTCCTATGCCAGGTTCGGGTGTTGGCGTGACGGAAGGCGCGGATGGCATCGCCTGCAGTTGCGGCAGCCAGGAGAACGCAAGCGGCGAAAAAGGCGTTGGGGTGAACGAAAGCGATACCGATAAGCGCTGTTGTCGTGGTGACGGCTGCTGCGAGCCCACAGCGGATATCGAGGCTACGGTGCCTTACCTGTTTGAGCAAGGTCTGCCAGCTTGCGATTGCTATTGCAAGCGCCCCCGGCAGGAAGGAGAAGCCCGCGAGGTTTGCGACGGGGGACAAGTGCACCCACTCGTTGAGAGGAACCGACGGCGCCAGCAAGGCCAGGCACGCGGCAGACGTTGGAGCCCAGGAGGCGCGAGGCCACAAGATTCTGGCGAGAACGGCAATCCCAACTGTCCATGGAACGGTGGCGAGCGTAATGACCGCAGCGTTGAGGGTGATGGGGGTTGGAACCCCCGGAAGAAGCGCTGCAATATCGTGGAAGCCAGCCGGGTAAAAGCCGGCGCGTCCATCGGTGTAGCCGAGCGATCCAACTTTGAAAACCGAGCCGTCTCCAGTAGATCGTATGAACTCAATCGCGCCCAAGTGGTAAAGCGTGTCCCAGCGCTGAAGGATGGCATCAGGCCCAGGCATCGTATAGAGGATAGGGCCGACAGCCGCGAAAGCACACACGAGGATAGCCGTCGGAAAGACCCAACGGGCGGTTGCGGGTGCAAGCGCGCGAGGCGCGGGAAAAAATGACTCTCGTGTGAGCAGGAGGCGAAGGAGACTAAACGCGAGGGCTGCTACACCGCTCACGCATGCGGCGCTGATGAGGTTCCACTGCTCGTCGAAGCGTGAGCAGACGAGCGCGCCCAAGGCAAACACCCCGGCGGTGAGAGCCGGGCCGGTCGCGAAGGCAAGAAGCCGCGGAACCCGTAGAAGGCGCGCGAATACAAAACCGGGGAGGAATGCTAGGGCAAGTGCACAAGCAGCTGCTCCCGCGAACACACACCAGGCGCTCATGAATCTTTCGTGACGTTCAAGGCGTGATTACGGAATGCCTCAGGTTGTTCCGCTTCGTAGACGGCAACTTTGCGTGCCAGCTTCGTCGTTCGCTTTTCCGCGTTCTTCGTGCGCGCCTCCTGGAGAGCCAAGAAGCCGAGAAGCACGACAACGGTGGCGTAGAGCAAGAGGTCGGTGCCGCGGCCGACGCCCACGAACTGGGCAAGGGCGGTCACTGCGCCGGGAAAGATGACAGCGAGAACCGCGAATACCGCGAATGCAAGAATGAGGAGCCGGCGGATCGCAAGCTGCTTGGCGCCACGTTTAATGAAAAGCCATGCGGTGATTCCGAGAATCCCGAGAATGAGGATGATTTGGATTATTAGCGAGCGACTGTCGAGAACGAGTCCGGTCGGAGAGCTGAGGATGTCGGTCATGAGGCCTTTCCTAGAGTTGAGTTCTCACCGTTGCCTAGCACCAAGCGCGGGGTGCCTACCCAGTTTTCAGCAGCGGTAATGTTCCGCCCATCAATGAGCAGGCGTACACCTGGAATCGTTTCGGCAGTGTACCCGCGATATTCAGGGTGATTCGTTTGCACGATCGCGAGATCGGCGTTGTCGCCCTCGTGCCACGCGTCCCAACCGTACTTAGCGAGTTCTTCATCGCTATAGAACGGGTCGTGAACACGCACGCGGGCGCCCCGCGCCTCGAGCTCAGCAACGGTGGGGAATACGCCTGAGAACGCTGTCTCCTTGACACCGGCTCGGTACGCCGCGCCGAGCACAACAGCTGTGAGCCCTTCAAGTGAGCCGAGGATTTCTTCCGCTCGGCCCACGAGCTTGCCCGGAACCGAGGCGTTGAGTTTACGAGCCGTACGAACAGTCTCCGCATGTGGGTCAGTGGAAAGGTAGAGCCGCGGGTACACAGGAATGCAGTGGCCACCTACCGCAATTCCCGGCTGGTGAATATGTGAGTACGGCTGAGAGTTCGATGCGGCGATGACCTTGTAGACGTCGATGCCGTGGTCCTGGCAGAAGAGCGCGAGCTCGTTCGCAAACCCAATATTGAGGTCCCGGTAGGTTGTTTCGGCGAGTTTGGCGAGCTCGGCGGCTTCTGGTGAGCCGAGGTCCCACACCCCATTCGCGCGATCGAGGTCGGGGCGTTCGTCGAATTGCAGGACCGCCTCGTACAGCTCTCGACCTTTTGCAGCGCCTGCGGGGCTTAGAGCACCGATGAGTTTCGGGTATTTCCTGAGGTCAGCAAAAACTCGCCCCGTGAGAACACGCTCGGGGGAATAGACAGCGAAAAAATCTCGAGATTCCTTGAGGCCGGAAACCTCCTCGAGCACGGGAACGAAGCGCGTGCGGGTCGTGCCAACGGGGAGTGTTGTCTCATACGCCACCACGGTGCCGGGGGTGAGGTATTCGGCGAGCGAACGCGTAGCCGCATCCATGTAGCGGAAGTCCGGCTCCCAGGTTTCCTCGTCTACGAAAACGGGAGCGACAAGCACTACGGCGTCGGCGTCCGGGATGGCATCGGCATAATCGGTCGTGGCGCGAAGCCTGCCAGCAGGTACAAGCTCGGCAAGGCGCTCGGCGAGCTGCTCTTCGCCCGGGAACGGCTCTTTCGCTTCGTTGATAGTCGCGACTTGACGTTCATTCACGTCGACGCCTACAACTTCGTGTCCACTCGCGGCGAACTGCACGGCGAGCGGCAATCCGATCTTTCCAAGTGCCACGACGGCGATCTTCATGAGGCGTGGTCCCTTCGGGGAGTTGAGTTTTTCGAGGCGCTATGCGCTGTTGTCACTACCGACTAGGGTAGCCTTTGCGGTGGCGGTAACGCGCACCCGCGCCAAAAATCGCGCCAAAAATTGTCAATTTTCACGAGGTTTTCTGATGACCCTTGGCCCCGGAGCCGACACGACCTGGTTCGTTATCCCCCTGTATAACGAGGGGAAAGTAATTGGCGATGTTATTCGTGCACTGCGCGAAACGTACCCGTTGGTCGTGTGTGTTGATGACGGTTCGCATGATGACTCGGCGGTCGAGGCAGAGGATGCAGGTGCCGTAGTCGTGCGACACCCCTACAACATGGGGCAGGGGGCTGCGCTAAAGACCGGTATCGACTACGCGCTTCGGGATCCGTCGATGCAGCAAATCGTCACCTTTGACGCCGATGGGCAACACCAGGTGAGCGATGCCGCGGCGATGATCGAGAAGATGAATGCTGAGAAGGTTGACTGTGTGCTCGGCTCACGATTCCTCGATAGCCGCACGAAGCCGGGCTTTCTCAAGCGCATCGTGCTGCGGATGGCGATCGTCTTCACAAACATCACGAGCGGCGTTCATCTCACCGATACTCACAACGGTCTTCGCGTGCTCAGCCGCCACGCGTGCGAGTCCATCTCGATCGAGCAGAATCGTATGGCGCACGCCTCGGAGATCGTCTCGGAAATCGGTCGCAACGATCTCACGTACACCGAATATCCGGTTCACATTCTCTACACGGATTATTCGAAATCGAAGGGGCAGCCGCTGCTGAACGCGATCAACATCGTCACGGACCTTCTCTTTAAGTAGAGAAGATGAGCCTCGCTTCGTGAGGCGCCCCTAGCCTTCGGGCTTCGGTTCGGCCGAGCCGTCGGCAATCGATGAGAAGAAGGCGTGCACGTCTTCGTCGTCAACTTTGATGGCGACACCCGAGTGTTTCGTTTTGAAGTTCGGGTCCTCGATTGGCATGGCGAGAACACCTCCAGAGTTGGGTGCTGCGCGCATGACGAGGGCGGCACTGGCGAGGTCAATGAGGCCGGTGTCGTTATCGGTCACGAGGGCTTTCGTTCCCGCGCTTGCGAGATTCACCTGAGTGAGTGGGTTGAGCAGGACGCCAGGTGAGGATGCTCGTTTCATCAGAGCGCTCACGAACTGTTGCTGGCGCTGCTGCCTGCCTATGTCGGCCGTGGGATCGAAATAGCGGGCGCGTACGAACGCGAGGGCTTGCTCGCCGCCCACGTCGTGGCAGCCTTTGGTCATCTTGAGACCCGAACGCACGTCATCGACATCGCGGTCGATGCAGAGGTTCACTGTGCCGATTGCATTGACGACGTCCTCGACTCCGGAGAAGCCGATCACGACAAAATGATCGATCGTGAGACCCGAGAGTTTCTCAACGGTTTTGACGAGGAGGGGAGCGCCCCCCATCGAGTAGGCGGCGTTGATTTTGTGCGTTCCGTGCTCGGGAATTTCGGCGAGTGTGTCGCGCGGAATTGAGACGAGGTATTGCTTCCCGTTGGGCGCCTTGTGCAGCAGCATGAGAGTGTCGGTGCGCTGGGCTCCGCCCTGTTCGATGTCGGCTCCTGCAAGAAGGTAGGTTTCGCCCGGTGTATCGGCGGCTCCGGAGAGCGCGTCCGTGTGCGCGATTTTCGAATTAGCCCATACCCCGAGGCCAACCGGCCACCCGAGGGCAATAACGAGTATGAGAAGGACGATCGTGCGGGCAAGGCGAACCCCGCGCTTTCGAGACATGCCTCTTCTGCGAGGCGGGCCCGAGGGCGCTGGGTGCATCGGGGGGAGTTGATGCTGCGCGTGCTGCTCTGGGCTGCCCGATGGCTTCGAATTCAGACGCACCGGAGCCGGCCGGGCAGCATTGCGTACAGCTGGCATTTGACGCGTAGGCGTTTCGGCGGTGGGCTCGCTGTGAGCGCCAGACTCTCGTGGACGCGGCGCGGATGGTCGCGTCAGAGGTCGCGCCGACCCGCCCGAGCGGGCGCGCGAATGGCCGGGCCGCGAGCGGCCTGTGCCGGCGTCGCGTGGGAAGTCACCCGTCATCGTGTTCACCTTCAATCGTGTGGGGGGCGGCAAGCCGCACCATGCGCGCTCCCACAGTACACACCGATGACAACAAAACCTCGGACACCAAGGTGGAGTGAGTGAATCTGCCCCGGTGATGGCGTGTGTGCTCAGGCTCGGGACTCACTGCCCGTAAGATCATGCCTAGACTCTGCGATAAACCTGGACGAAAGGCGAGGAGACGACGTGTCCGAAAAAGAGCGACGGCAAACGCCGCCGCGCACCCTCGTTCTCGGTGGTGCGGGCTTTGCAGGTTCCCATATCGCGCGCGAGCTTCGTGAGCACGGGACCCCCGTGGTGACGGCAGACATTCGACCCGCAAGCGGTAATGGCAAGCATTGCGTGCTCGATATTCGTGACGACGAAGCCCTGCGCGCCGCGGTTCGCGGATGCGGCACGGTTGTGAATGCCGCTGGGGTTCCCGACTCCTCGAGCGTGAGCGCACGCACGCTCAACTCGGTCCTCGTGGGAGGCGCGCGTTCGCTCATTGCCGCTGCCGAACGTGAGGATGTGCGAACCCTCGTGTTCATTTCGAGCGGCGCCGTGTACGGCGAGACGCCTGACGGGCATAGTGCGCACGAATCTGACCCACAGGCCCCTACGACCGTCGAAGGGCGCGCTTTCGCAGAGGCGGAACGTCTTTACGGCCAGTGGGTGCGTGCGGGGCGGGGCCGACGCCTGCTGGTGATGCGCGTGGCCGAGCTTTTTGGTCCCGGTTCTCATGCGCGCATCTCGCGACTGATCGCTTCGCTCGTGAACTCTGGGGCAGTCTCGCTCACGCACACGGTCATCGCGCGCCCCCTGGCAAGCGTCGGAACCCTCGCTGGCGCGACGCGCGCCGCTCTCAATCTGAACGTCCCCGAAGGCGAGCCCTACGTGCTCAACGTTGCAGATTCCCCTCGGCTCGACGATCACGAGTTGCGCGCCCTCGTGCGCTCGATTGCGAAAACTGCACCGCTCGCACTTTCACTTCCCGGCAGGCGCCTCATGGCGCGCGCGGGGCGGGCAGGGGAAGCGGTTCGTGCAAGCGGCCTCGAACTTCCCCGTCGAATCAAGCGATTCGCCCTTGACGCGCGGCCGAGCGCCGAAATGTCGCGGGAGAAGCTCGACGCGCTTCTGCCCGCGCGGTCATCGCTCGAAGAGTCCCTCGCCGCGACTGTTCGCTGGGTGCGGGACAACAGCACCTCGAGTAACCCAGCGGACTCAGCCCCCATTCCGGAGCGTTTTGTTCCACACCCTGATGCCACGCAGGAGGACTCTCGACGAGTCGTTGCCGTGGTGGTGACGTACAACCGCGCTGATCTCCTCGGCGAGTGCCTCGATGCACTGCACGCGCAAAGCAGGCCGCTGGATGGCGTCGTCATCATCGATAACGCAAGCACGGACCGTTCCGGCGCCGTCGCCGACACCCACCCGATTGGTGCCGACGTTGTTCACCTCAATCGCAACGTAGGCGGTGCCGGTGGCTTTTGCACCGGCATGGCGCATGCCCTCCTTGAGCACAGTCCTGATTTCCTGTGGATCATGGACGACGATACGGTTCCAGCGCCCGATGCGCTCGAGAAGCTCCTCGAGGTTGAGCGCAAGCTCGATGTTCACGCAAGCGTTCTCAGTTCGCTTGCGGTCTGGACCGACGGTAGGCCGCACCCCATGAATTCCTCGCGTACGCGCCTCGGCACGAGTGACGCCGACCTCGATCGTTACGCACAGCTCGGGGCGCGTCCCATCCGCACGGCGAGCTTCGTGTCGGCGCTCATTGCTGCCGAAGACGTGTGGGAGCATGGACTCCCCATTGCCGACTATTTCATTTGGTCTGATGACTTTGAGTTCACAGGCAGGCTTCTGCGAGACTCCCACGGCTTCGCCGTCGCGTCGAGCACGGTTGAGCACCGCACCGTGAAGTTCTCGAATGCCCAGACGAATCCTGGTTCTAGGTTCTACTTCGACGTGCGCAATCGGTTGTGGGCCCTCACGAAAACCGACTCGTTCACCCCGATCGAGAAGGTTCTTTACGGGGGCAAGAGTGCGATTGGGTGGATGCAGACCCTGGTACGCACTCGCGCGGATGTCCTTCCCGTCGCGCTCAAGGGTCTCCGTGAAGGGCTCTTCACGTCGCCACGACGCTCGAGCGTGGTTCTTGCTGCCGATCCCATGAGTGCCACCGAGATCCGCGCGCTCGAATCTTCGATCGATTCCGCCGAACGCTCACGAAGGGCGCTCACGTGAGTAAGCACGGTGTGCGGAAGATCGAGGAGGACCTCACCGTCCTCATGCCCCTGTGGGAGGGAGACGACCCGGCGTACGCGCGCGAAGCCATTGCCTCGGCGACGGTCGACCAAACCACCGCTCCAGGCTTATTGCTGCTTGCCATCGACGGCCCGCTTCCCGACGCCCTGGAAGACGTCATCGCCGACGTTCTCGAAGGAAGATACGGTCGCGCACGAGTAGTGAGGAATAAGAGCCACGGCGGACTCGCACGCACCCTCGACAGTGCCCTCGAGCAATGCGAAAGTCCGCTCGTTGCGAGAGCCGATGCTGACGACGTGAATCATCCTGAACGGTTTGCGGTGCAGCTCGCTGCTTTGCGGGAGCGGGACCTTGACATCGTGGGCGCGAACATGCGCGAGATCGACGAGTCCTCTTTGCCTCGCCGCGATGAGGCGGGCGAGGAGCGTATTCGCCGCCGCCCCCTCACCCACGAAGAAATCGCGGACTATATGCGCGATCACTCACCGTTTCACCATCCCACGGTTCTCATGCGAGTTGAGGCCGTGCGCAGGGCAGGCGGCTACAGGGACATTCCGCTGATGGAGGATTATGACCTGTGGCATCGCCTGTTATGCACGGGCTCTCGCATGGGCAATGTTGCGGACGCTCTCGTGGATTACCGCGTGAGTACGAACCTCTATCGCAGGCGCGGGGGCCTCGCACTTTTTAAGAGCGATGTGCACATGCAGTGGTCGATGCTCAAGAGCGGGGCAACCAGCGCGCCCAGGGCCGTGAGAAATCTTGTGGGACGCGCGGTGTATCGCGCCGTGCCCGCATTCGCGCGCGACCGCGTGTATTGGCGCGTCATTGAACGCGGTCTTTCAGATACACAGCGGTCATGAACCGGCTAAGTCCCGCTATGTGACGAACCAGCGGCGCGCAGTCGGTGCGCCCTCGAGATTCTGCGCGCGCGACCGCTATTGTGGGATCGACGTAGCAAACCTCGAAGGGAACGACACATCATGAGCACACCCGACCTTCTCATCGTCGGATCCGGCCTTTTCGGCCTTACGCTCGCAGACCGCGCCGCACGCGAACACGGGGCAAAAGTAACCGTGATCGACAACCGCCCGCATATTGGCGGAAACGCCTACAGTGAGATCGACCCTGAGACGGGCATCGAGGTGCACAAGTATGGCGCTCACCTTTTCCACACCTCCAACACACGCGTGTGGGAGTACGTCAATACGTTTACGTCGTTCACGAATTACGTGCACCGTGTGTACACGAACCACAAGGGCATCGTGTACCCCATGCCGATCAACCTCGGCACAATCAACCAGTTCTTCAACGCGGCCATGACTCCGGATGAGGCGCGCGCACTTATCGCCGAGCAGGCGGGCGAATTTGCCGGGCAAGATCCCGAGAACCTTAATGACAAGGGCATTTCGCTCATTGGGCGCCCGCTGTACGAGGCCTTCATCAAGCATTACACGGGTAAGCAGTGGCAGACGGACCCCAAGGATCTTCCCGCGTCGATCATCAAGCGTCTTCCCGTGCGCTACACGTACGACAACCGCTACTTCAACGACACCTATGAAGGTCTGCCCACGAACGGCTACACCGCGTGGCTCGAGAACATGGCGGATCACCCGAACATCGAGGTCAAGCTTGGCGTCGATTACTTCGACGAGTCGCAGCCGTTCAACAAAAAGGACGTGCGCGGCCAACTCCCCGTCGTCTACACCGGACCCGTTGACCGCTACTTTGATTACGAACTTGGTGAGCTCAAGTGGCGCACGATCGATCTAGAGTCTGAAACGCTCGACACGGGCGATTTCCAAGGAACGTCGGTGATGAACTACGCCGATGAATCCGTGCCGTACACGCGCATCATCGAGCCACGCCACTTCCACCCCGAGCGTGATTACGCGAAGGACAAAACCATCATCATGCGCGAATACTCGCGGTTCGCAAGCCGTGAGGATGAGCCGTACTACCCCGTGAATTCGGCGGACGACCGATCGACTCTCCTCGAATACCGCGAGCGTGCGGAGGCTGAGCCCTCGACCCTCTTTGGCGGTCGACTCGGCACCTACCAGTACCTCGACATGCACATGGCCATCGGTGCCGCCCTCTCGATGGCTGATAACAAACTTGAGGAGCTTTTGCGCCGCTAGTTGTGCGCATCCGCCGTGACTCCGATGAGTGAAAAGAGCACCATGACTGACACGTTTACCCTGCCCGAAGGGCATCGCGAACTCCACAGGCTTGTCTTGCCGTTCGGCGCGAGCCCCGAAACGATGCCGCTGTACGTTGAGTCTTCGGCACACGTTTCCCCCGTTGACGTCGCCGAGGGGGCCTCAACTGAGATCATGGAGGCTGTCGCGGGGGTAAGGCGCCCCGCGACAAGTGATGTTGAGGAAGGGACGTATACGCGCTCCGGGATCACAGTTCCCGCAGGGCAGACCCGTTCCTTTGGAACCTACTTCAACGCCTTCCCGGCATCGTATTGGCGGCGCTGGACTCGAGTGCGTGATGTGACGCTGACCGTCGCGACAAAGGGCGAAGGCAGGATTGTTGTGCACCGCTCGAGCGCGAATGGCCGTTCGCGGACTGTGGTAACCGAAACGGTGGCGGGCGAAGCTGTCTCGACGTTTACGTTGCCCGTCACTGCTTTCGGAGATGGCGGCTGGTATTGGTTCGATGTTCACGCTTCGGCGGGAGCTCTGGAGGTTAGCGGCGCGACGTACTCGGCTCCGGAGTCTTTGGCACGCGTGTGCGGATCCTTCTCGATTGCCATGACAACCATGAATAAGGTGCGCTACTGCTTCGAGAACATCCGCATGATAGCGAATTCACCGCGACTGTTCGAGCTCCTTGATGTCATGTACATCATCGATCAGGGAAGCGATCGCCTGCGAGATCACGCTGACGAGCTCGCAGAGCTCGAGGAGGCGATGGGTGACAAGCTTCGCGTCATTGAGCAGGGCAATATTGGCGGCTCGGGCGGGTTCTCGCGCGGAATGTACGAAGCCTGTATCGCCGAAAAGTCCACCTACGTGGTGAACTGTGATGACGATATTTCCATCGAGCCGATTTCACTTGAACGCCTTGTGACGTTCGCGGACTTCGCAACGAAGCCCACGCTTGTAGGCGCCCACATGTTCGATCTGAATAACCGCACGTCCATGCTGGCATTCGGTGAAAGCATTGATCGGTGGCGCTTCCACTACGGACTTGCCTTCAGCGATTCAAAGTACAATCACGACCTTGCCGTGCACCCCCTTCGCGCAACTAGTTGGATGCACCGCCGCGTTGATGTGGATTACAACGGCTGGTGGATGTGTCTCATCCCCACCGAAGTGGTACGGGAGATCGGCCTTTCCCTTCCTGTGTTTATCAAGTGGGATGATGCCGAGTACGGTCTGCGAGCGGGAAATGCAGGATTTCCGACTGTCACGTTGCCGGGTGCCGGCGTGTGGCACATGTCCTGGAGCGAAAAGGACGACCTTGTGGGGTGGCAGGCGTTCTTCCACGAGCGCAACCGGCTCATCACCGCCCTGTTGCATTCACCGTATGAGCGCGGCGGCAGGCTCGTGAAGGAATCGCACTTCATGGACATCAAGCATGTGATTTCCATGCAGTACTACACGCAAACGGGCCGCCTTATGGCCCAGCGCGATGTCCTTGCAGGCCCCGAGCATCTTCACGAGACAATCGGGACGACGCTTCCCGAGATTCGCGCACTGGCCGCACAGTTCGACGACGCCGTGCAGAAGAAAGACGTCGACGACTACCCTGACGTGCGTACGAATAAACCGCCGCGCAAAGGGCGGGGCTTTAGCCAGCCTCGTCGACTCCTCATGCCGGCGTGGACGATCAAGCAGCTCGCGAAGCAGGCTTTCACGAAGCCGAGCGAGCTCTCGCTCGAACATCCGCAGGATGCAATTGCGCACCAAGATGCGCGCTGGTGGCGCCTGTCGCACTACGACAGCGCTCTTGTGTCCAACGCCGAGGGCACACAGATCGCCTGGTACAAGCGAGATCCGAAGCAAGCGCGCGAACTGCTCACCGAAGCCGTGCGCACGCACGCTGAACTCTTTGCGAAGTGGAGCACCTTGCGCGAGCAGTACCGCGCTGCAGCGTCACAACTCACGTCGTTTGAGGCGTGGGAGCGCACATTTGCGGCGAATCCCGCCCCAAAGCGTGAGGGTCGACACGCGTGAGTATCTCCTCCATCACACGCGAGGAAAAGGCTCAGGGTTGGCGAGTACCGGGAAGCGACAAGGGATGGCTTAATCCTCTCTACGAGCGTTTCCTGCTGAGCCTTCTCGTGAAGAAGGAACTTCGGGTGCGCTACCGAGGCAGCGTGCTGGGCATGGCGTGGAGCTACGCGAAGCCCGCGGTGCAGTTCGCGGTGTTCTATCTGGCGCTCGGAGTCTTTCTTCAGCTGAACCGCTCGCTTCCGGCATACGCGGCGTATCTTTTCTCCGGCATCATCGTCATCAACCTCTTCAGCGAGGTGTTCGGGAACTGCACGCGTTCGATCGCGTCGAACGCGCCGCTTGTGTCGAAAATTTACCTGCCGTCGGAACTTTTCCCATGGGCGAGCGCACTCGTGGCGCTTGTGCATTTCGTGCCCCAAGTGCTCGTGCTCATGGTGGGGGCGGGCCTTTTCGGCTGGCGCCCTTCCATCGCTGAGGGGTGGTGGTTCCTCATCGGCATGGTGATCCTGCTCGTGTTTACCGTGGGTCTTGGCATGCTCGCGGCGGCGCTCAATGCGGCGTTCCGCGACGTCGAGAACTTCGTGGATCTCATCATTATGGTGGCGACGTGGACATCGCCGGTTCTCTACGCTCTCGTGATGGTCAAGGACGCCCTCGGCACAAGCGCGTGGTGGGTTCTCTACAGCCTCAACCCGATCACGATCGTCGTGGAGTGTTTCCACGGGGCGTTCTGGCGCCCCATGGCGAGTGCGCTCGATTCGACGGGTGAAGCTGCCCCGACGATTGCTGCGGGCGCCGAAGCCACCCAGCTGTGGTGGGCGGGGCTGCTTATCGCGATCGCGGTCTTTGCCTTCGGGACGTTCGTGTTCGAGCGTTCGAAGCGGAAGTTTGCGCAGGAGCTGTGATGTCTGTTTCTGAATCACCACGCGAAATGGTGCGCATCGAGAACGTGTACAAGGAGTTCTCGCTTCGCCATACGAGGGCGCTGAAGGAACTCGTATTCTCGGCGCTCAAGAGGCAGAAACTGCGCGATATGTTCATGGCGCTCAACGGGGTCGATGTGACGGTTCGATCGGGGGAGACCGTCGGGCTGATCGGGTTCAACGGATCGGGCAAGTCGACGCTCCTGAAGACGATTTCGGGCGTGCTTTTTCCCGATCGCGGGCGTGTGCGCGTGCGCGGTAAGGTCGCGGGACTCATCGAGGTTGGGGCGGGCTTCCACCCGGATCTGTCGGGTCGCGAGAATGTGTATCTCAACGGTGCGATTCTCGGGATGTCGAAGGCCGAGATTGACGCTTGCTTCGATGACATCGTGGCGTTCAGCGAGATCGAACAGTTCATCGATACGGACGTGAAGTACTACAGTTCGGGCATGTTTTTGCGCCTCGCGTTTGCCGTCGCGGTGCACACCGATCCCGATATTTTCCTCGTCGATGAGATTCTCGCGGTTGGCGATGAGCCTTTCCAGCGCAAGTGCCTTGCGCGGATTCGCGAGATGCAGGCGCATGGCAAGACCATGGTGATCGTCTCCCACGAGCTCGATATGCTCACCGAACTGTGCACGCGGATAGTGGTGCTGCAGAAGGGGCACGTGATCTTCGACGGCGACCCGGTTGAGGCTGTGGAGACTTTGCGCGCGAGCTCCTGAGCGTCGAACGCTTATTCGAGCCCTTCGGCCGCACGCGTAGCGACGTCGAGGCGTGAAAGTGGCGTCACGACCGTGCGCCTTTCGCACCACGCGGCTATCGCGGCTGCTGCGTCTTCGCGATCGATGTCCTCGAGTCCCACCCGGCGGGCATCGCCCCAGGTGGGCTGCGGCGCTGGCTCGGGTCCCGTGAACGTCGTGAGGGGAACTTCGAGGGCGTCTCCTGCCGCTCGCACGGCTTGGACCCAGTCGAGGGCTAGAGGGGGAGTCTCGCCCGGGAACGCGAGGGACAGCGCACGAGCTTCGAGGACGAGGACATCCTCGGCGCGTTCTGCGAGCGCCGTGTCGGGGCGTGACGTGGCGAGGACGTCGATGTGCTCGGGGAGGTCGTCGGCACCCACGATGCAGACGTTCGCGCCGAGGTGCCACGCCGCGATTTGGAGAACGCTGCGCTTGAAGTGCGGCGGAAGGTCGAGGACAAGCGTGAAGCCTTCGTCCACGAGAAGCTCGTTCGCGAAGAGGTTGATCGATTTGATGATCCAGTTGGCGAAGACACGTCCGGAAAGTTCGGTCCGTCCGTCTTCGGCGTAGCTCACGAGTGCGGGGGCGCTTCCGGCGGCGGCCAGTTCTTGAAGAAGCGTGCTCATTTTTGCGCCTGCGCCCATGGGTCGATCCATGTTTCGGTGTCGAGGCCTAGGTAGGCCGCCATTTCTGCGGCGAAGCTCATGGTGCCAAGGGCGATCACTTCGCGTGAGCGGCGCTGGATAGCGGGCAGTGCTTCCGTCAGTGGCATGACTTCCCAATCGTCGGGGTAGTTGTCGAAGAACAGGTGGTCTTCGTGCGTCGTCGCGAGGATCGTGCGGTCTCGGTCGAGGAGGGTGAGGATGCTGCGAATATCTTTGATGTCCGGCATGCACACGAGGGTGTGCGCGTCATCGAAGCATCCCGTGTGTCGAGCGTTCTCGAGGGCGGATTCAACGCCTTCGCGTGAGATGGCGGCATCGAGGAGCCAGCGGGTGCCGTGGGCGTAGACGTGGGAGGAACGGCCCGGGAGGCGAAGGCTCTGGGCAAGGTGGGCGGCGCGTGAGTGCGGGACGGGGGAGTGGGGGAGTCCGACGGCTGACTCGTGGGTGATTGCGGCTGCGGTGTATCCAGTCGCAACGTTCATGGAGGTGAGTGCGCCGAACCCGAGGTCGCGTGGTTCCGGGACTTCGTGCGGCGTAGCGTTTGGCAGGAGTGCGCGAATGGCGGTGCGGGCTTCGGGACACTGCGTCGTGGGGAATACGACGTTCCGTGTGCGGTCATCTCCTGCCCCGACGAGGTTGCATGCAATCGCGTCGATAGTGTCGCCGATGATCCCTTCGTGTTCGAGAAAAATGGGGGTCACGACCAGGGTGTCGAGCCGGAACTGGGAGATCTCGTCGCTCGCGCCGCCCAGGCCTTCCTCTATGACGAGGATGTCGATGCCGCAATCGAGGAGGTGCGCGGCGCCGGCGAGGGTGAATAGGCCCGTGGGGGCGAGGTAGCCGCCCGTGTCGGCAACGGGTGGCATGGCAGTGAGCGCAGCGGCAACGCGTTCGGCAAGCGTGTCGTAGTCGGGAGCCGAGAGCGGGCGCGCGTTGAGTCGGATGCGCTCTCGGTTGGTGAGGAACGGGGGAGAAGAGATCGTGCCTACCCGGTACCCGAGGGACATGAGGTATTGGGTGGTCGCAGCGACTGCGGAGCCTTTGCCTTTGGAGCCTACGACGCCGATGACGGGGACCGTGGGCGATGTGTCAAGGGCGAGTTCGCGCGCAAAAAGTTTGGCGCGCGAGCGCGAGCGGGCGTACGGGCCGTGATACGTCTTCCATTCGCGGAAAAACGGCTCGTCCCCGGGGAGGTGGCGTGCGGGCATGTGCGGTTCCTTTGCAGGTCAGAGAGTTAGGCAGCGGACCCGAAGCTGGTGCGGCGCGCTCGCCGCGCCTTAAAGGAAAGGATCATAACCCTAAAGATTCGATTAAGCGGCTTGACGCGCCTAAGTTACATCGGTGTATTTTAGTGCTAACGCCGAACGCGTGCGCTCCCACTGTAGCGTCACTTGTAGCGTTATTCGTAGCGTCACTGTAGCGTCGCACCCCTCGCGTCTGCAGTAGTCGTGCCTATAGCCCACACACCCGAAAGGACCCTCATGACCCTCCAGGCATTCGAGGACGATGCTCGCCGCGAGCTGACCTTGGTCGAGTTTTCCTCGCTGCTCCCCGAGGGCGAGGGCGAGGGCTCGTGGCAGGAGCGGGCTCTGTGTGCTCAAACCGACCCCGAGGCGTTCTTCCCTGAGAAGGGCGGTTCGACTCGCGAGGCGAAAAAGGTGTGCGTGTCGTGTGAGGTCCGCGCCGAGTGCCTGGAGTACGCGCTTGCGAACGACGAGCGATTTGGCATCTGGGGTGGTCTGTCCGAGCGTGAACGCCGCAAGCTAAAGAAGCGTGCGATCTAATCGTTCGTCACGGATTGGTGATCGCGCCCTGTGACTGAACGGGACGTCTCCGCACTCATCCTCGTCTCCGCTACTCACGAGATCGGGGACCTTGCACGCACCCTCGAAATGGTGCGTGCGCAATCTGCCCCGCCTTCCTGCGTCGTTGCAGCCGTGCCAGAGTCTGCGCCGAAGGAGTTGCGCAACTTCGCTGAGTCGGTCCTCGACGAGGGACGTATTGATCTGCTGCGGGTCACTCCCGCAGGGGCGAGTCGCCCCGACATTGTCGAGGATCTCGTTGGCTCCCTCGAAGAGGCGAAGCGAGCGCGCGATGCGCGTTCCGAGCGCAAGTCTTCGCGCGCTTCAGAAGCGCAGGATGGCGCGAGTTCTCCCGATGCGACGAGGCTTGAGACCAGTGAAGCTGCGGGAGAGAAGGAAAGCGCGTCTCGCAACTTTACGCTGCTCAACCCCGCTTTCGGTGGGGCAGTCCGCCACGAGGATGAGGGGCCGACGCTCGCTGAGGAACCGTCGGAACCCACACGCCACGATGAGACTCCCCAGTCCACAGTCCACTCGACGCGTGACCTTGAATGGGAAAAGCGCGTGTATTCCACGAGCGGTGCACGGGGCCGCCGCGCGAAGGACATCGATCTCGACCGTGAAGAGCGGCGCGAGGAGAAAACAGCGACGCACACCGCCCTCGTCCCGGAAAGGCTCAGGGACGATACGAGCGAACTGTATGGAACGAGCGGGACCGGGCGCCGGCGTAAGCGTAGTCGTGGAGCCGAGTCATGGTTGTGGATTCTTGACGCAGCTGCGGCCCCGAACCTGACGTGCCTCGAGGAACTTGAGCGTGCTCTCGACGCCGACCCGACAGTGGGCCTCGCGGGTACGAAACACCTTGCGCTCGAGGACGTTGAGCGCCCCGCGTCGCGACTTGTGGATCTCGGTCTTTCGCTCACGCATTCGCACAGAATTCTCACGAGTGTCGACCCAGGCGAGATCGACCAGGGCCAAACGGACTGGCGAAGCGAGGTCTTGGCAGTTACGTCTCCCGGAATGCTCGTGCGTGCGCGCACTTTCGACAAGCTCCACGGATTAGACCCCGCGCTCACGGCGCCGTGGGATGACATTGATTTTTCTCAGCGAGTATGGCGCGCTGGCGAACGCGTCAGGGTGGTTCCTCAGGCCTCGACGCGTATCCCGCATGACGACCTCACGAGACCGAGGGATTTCCGATACCGCTCCTCTCAGGTGCTTTCGCTCCTCAAGTTCCGCTCGCTCCTGCTTGCGTTCGCGACCCTCCTCGCCCTGCCTTTCGTCACGCTCGGGCGCATGGCGCGAGCGATCACGCGGCACGACGCTCGCGCGGTGGGGCACGAGTTCCTTGCATGCCTGAGAGTTTTTGCGAAGGCTCCCGGCGTCATGAGGCGATCTCGTCGAGCCGCCGGACGCGCTCGCTTGTCGCGCAAGCGCTTGAGCGCGCTGTATATGCCCCGCAAAGTGGCCATGCGCGAGCAACTCGATGCGTGGTGGACCTCTCTGTTCGCCGACGACGATCGAACGCGCATGATCCGCCGCACGAGCTGGGGGATCGCAGGCACGCGTCACGGCCTCGATGATGCCGATTACGGCCGACACACAACCTGGACCATCATTGTTGTGCTCGCGTCTATCGTCGGTGGACTCTTCGCGATTCGGCCGTTGATCGGGGAAGGCACGCTGAGGGGCCCCCACTATCACCCGCTTTCTGCGAACGCGCGAGACAACTGGGACATCGTGACGTCGGCGTGGCTACCCGGAGGGCTCGGGGCTGAAGGGCCGACAGACCTCCTCGCACGTGTCGCAGCCCTCATCCCCGTGAACGGCGCGAGCGTGACCGCGTTTATCCTCGTTGCGGGAATCGCCCTGAGCGCCATTGCCGCGTGGTGGGCGAGCGGCACGATCTCGCGGAGCATCATCGTGCGGATGATTGCCACCACCATGTGGGTGCTCTCTCCCGCTTTCGTCTTTGCCGTGCTCGAGGGGCGCTGGCCGCTCATGCTTCTCGGCATCGCTGTTCCCCTTGCCGCGTTCTTCTTCGCGAAAGCCGTGGGGCTTCCTCACAAGGTGTCTCAGGCAAGCATCCCAGCGGCTGCGGGGGCCGGTTTCATGATTGCCGTGATTTCTCTCGTGCAGCCTGCCCTCGCCCTTCTCTTCATTCTCGGAACCGCGGCTGTTGCCCCGTTCGTTCCTGGTCGCAGGGGGCGACTGTGGTGGTGCGGCTTGCCCGCGCTCTTCCTGCATCTCGGCGAGCTTCCGACCTACGCCACTCGGCCCGAGACACTCCTTGTGAACGCGGGCATGCCCGGCGTGTTCGAGATGCCTGATGCGCTAAGACTCCTTTCCCTTGTGCCTTCCGCAGGCGATCCGGTCGCACGAATGTTGGGGGTCTCGTCGAGCTGGTGGACCTTCGCGATCCTGGCAGCCCCTGCACTGATAGCCATCGTTGCGGCACTTGCCTCTGGATTCCTCGGGCACACCGCCGGTCTCGTCGGTCGAGTCAGCGTTCTCGCGCTCGCGGGGGCCGTGAGTCTCGCGTGGATCTCGCAACGCACCGTCGTAGGCTTCGAGGGCTCGACGCCCTACACCGCGTACCCGGGGCCAGCGCTCATGGTCGCTAGTGGAGCGGCAATCGTCGGCCTGATTTGCCTGGCCGACGCCATTGTGAGGCGCGCCCACGAGTCGAGCCGACGGAGCCAAAGGATAACCTCCTTTGTGCTGCAAGGAGCGTGCCTAACGACAGTATTGGCGTGCGTTGGTGTGTGGGCTGTTCAGGGCAGCGGTGCGCTCGAAGTCGAACGCACGACGGTGCGGGAGATCCCCGCCGTGGCCGCGGATTCGGCGACAGGTGCCAACCGCACCCGCACACTGGTCCTCCACGAGGACACCCGCGGCGAAGTGCACGCGCACCTCGTCAGCGGCGCGCAGCCGAGCATCGACGACTCCTCCGCCGCGGTGGAGACCGCGCGTGCGCGCGCGGCTGAGCGTGGCAATATTTCCGACCAGGCCGATCGCGCACTTGCACAAGCTGTCGCGAGTGCCCTTGGTTCGGCGGCCGCGACGGACGGCAGCGCGAGCCTCGCCGACTTCGCGATCGGCTACATCGTGGTGACGGGTGAGCCCGATGCGCAAACGAGACTGTACGAGACCCTCGCAGCAGCCCCGCAGCTAGAGTTTGTGACTGCAAGCGATGCCGGCGGTTTGTGGCGAGTGACAGGCACGAATGCTCGGGCGCGTCTGATTGATGCATCCGGGGCCGATGCTGAGGCTACTACCCTCGAATCGGAGCGAACAGCGGTATCGGGAACGATCGATGCCGCGCAATCGGAACGCACGCTCGCGCTTGCTGTGCGCGAAGATGAGCATTGGGCGGCGACACTCGACGGCAAGCCGCTCAGCCCCACGACGATCGACACGTGGATGCAGGGCTTTACCGTGCCTGCGGACGCGAAAGGTCGCCTGGAGGTGCGGTACAGAAACGACGTGCAGATGGTCGCTGGTGTTGTCGCCGTCGTCGGGCTCATCGTGTGCGCTCTCGTCGCGGTCCCGAGGCGGATTCGAAGCGAGGAGAAGCGATGACCGATACGCATAAGCAGCCCCGAGCATTCCTCGCTGCCTTCGCGGTTCTCGCCATCGTTGTGCTCGTGGGAAGCGTTGTTGCGCTCGTTCCCGAAAAAACCTTGACGAAGGCGAGTCTCCCAAGCGCGGCTGCGACGTCGACGCGTGCCGCGCGTGTATGCCAGGGGCCAATCGTCGCTCGACCGGAGGGAACACAGACGTCAGACGCGGACTTCGCCGGTGGCGCTCCTTCCCCGCAGGTGTCGATGAACGCGGTCGCAGTCGATCCCTCGTCGAATGCTCTGTACGGAGGGACGCAGTCCTCGCAAACGAATCTCGACCCTGCCTCTTCCGACATGAACGGCAAGGACGCCTCGCCGCGCCTTTCTCGAGTCGATGCGGAAGGACGGGCAGCCGACGTCGATGCCGAGTCGAGCGCTCTCCTGAACTCGGTATACGGCCTCGACTCCCTAGACGCTTCAACCATCCTCACCGCGAGCACCGCAGATGAGACCGCGCCGGTTCTTGATGCGAGCCAAGCCCATGTGACCGGAAGCGGAGATTACCGAGGTTTCGCACTCGCGCGGTGCGCCCAAGCGACGACCTCCGCCTCCTTCGCTGGTCTCACCACGCGAGCGGGCACGTTCGACACTCTGGTGGTGTCCAATCCAGGAACGCGTGCTTCCCGTGCGCGTGTGACCGTGTACTCGGAAAACGGAGTGGAACCGGCAACCCAGGGTTCCGACATCGTCGTAGGCCCGGGAGAAACTGCTCGTGTTCCGGTCTCGACCCTCGTTGACGAGCGCGAAACGGTAGCCCTCGATGTCGAGGTGCGAGGCACCGCACTCGCCATGAGCGCGGAGCTCGTGAGGCGCGAGGGACTCGTGCCTCAGGGGACTGAAAACGTCCAGGCGAGCGAGCCGAGCAGCTCCCTTACGTGGCCGGGAGTGGTGCTCCGTGAGGGAGGGAACGCCCATCTTGCGCTCGCACGCACCGCCCGAGGCGGCGAACCCGGGGATGCGGCCCAGGTCCGCTCTGAGGAGGCGTTCGCGACGGCCCGGGCGTTCGATGCGCAGGGCAAGCTCGTGAAAGAGTGGGATGTCAAAGACCCGGGTCAGGGTACAACCGTAGAGATTCCGCTCGACGGCCTCAATGCTGGAACTTACACAATCTCCTTGAGTGCGCGAAGCGCCGTCGCAGGGTCGTTGCGCTCGTCGATTGCAAGCGGTGCACGGCAAGGCGACACGGTTGGTCTTCCGCAAGACTTTGCCGAGTACGCCCCCTCGGAAGCGATCGATTCCGCTTCGGTTCTCGCACTCGGGCATGGAGCTGAAGGCGGAAGCCTCACGCTCAACTCAGAGCACGGGGCGCACGTGAGTGTCGCACCAATCAGACGCGACGGGACGATAGGCGCGAGCACTTCCGTCGATATCAAGGCTGGGCACTCCGTAACCGTGAACCCCGATCAACTGGGAAAGGACCCAGCCTCGATCGCCGGTCTCCTCGTGGTGTCTCAGGACGGAGGGGCTTATAGGGGAGCCTGGTCGCAAACGGCCGCTGCGGACGATGGCGGCACACTCGTCACGACCCTTCCCCTCGCCGCAAACGCTGCCCGGGCAACCGGGATGACTGTCAACCTCGAGCCTAGGTAAGCACGAGCGCCACAAGCGCGGGGCGTCTCACGCGGCCCACGGGTCGATTTCGTCGACTCGCTTCCCGAGGGCAACCGCAACGTTCTCCAGTACAACGACATAGATGAGCTCGGCGAGTTCCTCGCGGTTGCCAGCGCGGGATTCGATCGCACGCCGATACAGGACGATCCGTGGACGCGTGCGGCGGTCGCCCGGGAAATAGCGGCCGAGTGGAGGAGCGTGAAGGGCGGAAGTATCGAGCGGAACCTCTTCGATGAGGACCTGCAAGTACTCGAGTTTTGCGTACCTCTCGTAGAGCGGCCCCATCGCCTCGGCAACGAGTGCATCGAAGCGGTCGCTCGGCGTGGCAAAACCCGGAAGATGCGAGGGAATGAGATCGCCGCGGAACCCGCGCCCATGCCGATCTCGGCGACGCAGCCGGGCGTTTCGTGTGAAAGCCATGCCATAAGCCTACGCGTGGCGGCCGCGTCGAGTGGTTCACGAGCCATCGGGCCGTAAGATGGACGTCGTGTCTGCCCGTTCATGCTCCAAATCCTCATGTTCCCAGCCTGCCGTTGCGACGCTCACTTTCGTGTACGCGGACTCGACCGCAGTCATTGGCCCGCTCTCGCGCGAAAGCGAACCGCACACCTACGACCTGTGCGCGAGCCACGCCGCTTCGTTCACGGCGCCCAGGGGTTGGACAGTCGTGACGGCTCCGGCGCCGCTTGAGCCCGAAGATGATGTGCTCGCGCTTGCGCGCGCCCTCGCCGACGAACCAGAACCCAAGCCGAGCTATGAAGACGTAGGCCACAGGGCAGGCACACAGGCGTCGGACCCCCGGCCCCAAGGGCGAAGGCGGCTCACCCTCGTGAAGGATGAGAGCGATGAGCGCTGAGGGCGAGCGAGATCATGCAGCGGCTCTCGAAGCGATAGTCGGCAGCTACGACATTCGCGGCGTTGCCTACGAAACTCTGACGCCAGAAATTGCAGGTGCGCTGGGGGCGGCCTTTGCCGACTTTCTCGATGCCGGCGACATCATCGTCGCGCACGACATGCGAATCTCGAGCCCTGACCTCGCCGAGGCATTCGCGCGCGGAGCGGTGAGGCGCGGCTCAACGGTCGCGTTCGCGGGCCTGAGCTCGACGGATCAGCTCTATTGCGCGAGCGGACTGTTCGCCGCGGCGGGCGCGCAGGTGACGGCATCGCACAATCCGGCGCGCGACAACGGCATCAAAATGTGTCGTGCGTATGCGAAGCCCGTGGGGAGGGCAAATGGCCTGTTGGAGGTGCGCGACGGTGCGCACGCATACCTGGATAGAGGTTCCATTCCTGTTCGCGAGGGCGGTCGCATTGAGCGCCTCGATATGCTCGACGACTACATCGACACCATGCTGCGGCTTGCGCCGCTTGAGGGCACGCGACAACTGAGGGTTGTGGTCGATGCGGCTAACGCGATGGCAGGGCACACGGTCCCCGCGCTTGCGAAGCGCCTTCCCACCGTGGAGATTATTCCGCTCTTCTTCGAACTCGACGGAACGTTCCCACATCACGAGGCAAACCCTCTCGACCCCGCGAACCTGAGGGACCTGCAAAACGCGGTGCGCGAGAACGGGGCAGATCTTGGCCTTGCGTTCGATGGCGATGCCGATCGCTGCATCGTCGTGGATGAGCGAGGTGAGATCGTTCCCCCGTCGGCGGTGACCGCAATGATCGCGGAGGCCGAGATTGCGCGTTCAATGCTCGACGGTCGCTCGCGTCCGGTCGTGATCGGCAATGCCGTGTCGAGTCGAGCGGTCCGGGAGGTAGTGGAGGCCTCAGGCGGCGAGTTCGTCCGCACGAAGGTAGGCCACTCGATCATCAAACAAGAAATGGCGGATCGCGACGCGGTTTTTGGAGGCGAGCACTCCGCCCACTACTACTTCAGGGAGTTTTTCTTCGCTGATTCAGGGATGCTCGCGGCGCTTCATGTGCTCGGTGCACTGGAGCGAAGTGGTGCACAATCCTTGAGCTCGCTCTTGGAGCGCTACTCGCCTTATGCGGCAAGCGGTGAAATAAACTCTCGAGTCGACGAACCGGTGAACGAGATCCTCGAACGCGTTGCGCGAGTTTTTGTCGAGCGCGGTGCGCGACGCGACGACCTCGACGGTGTGACGCTCACCCACTGGGATGAAGCGGCTGATCCACGTGAGCAGTGGTGGCTTTCGGTTCGGCCATCGGGGACCGAGCCGCTCGTGCGGCTTAACGTCGAAGCTGCTGAGGAGGCGACCATGCAGCACCTGCGAGATTTCGCGCTCGCGCTCGTGCGCGGTGAGGCGGAGGTACTCGGCGAGGTTGCCCCGCACGGCGAAGGCGAAAAGGAGAGCAACATGTCGCCAGATGAACGGAACCTAGAGGGGATGGACTGGGTTGGCAGCCTCGTGCGCTGCCCCGAGTGCCACGCGAGTCTTGACCTCGGAAAAGGACTGATCGTCTGCGAGTCGTGTGGGTGCCGCTACGAGCGAGAGTGCGGTATTCCCATGCTCCTGTCGCGAGACGTTTCAAGCATTCGCGACTAACAAATTTCCACTGTTACTGGTTTCTGGCAGGATAACGGCATGAGCACACCCCCTAGGATCCTTGCGATTGACGATGACGCGGCCATCGCCGAGATGGTCTCGATTCTGCTCGAAGGGCGAGGCTACAGCGTTGTTACGGCCCCCAACGGGCGTGAGGGCCTCGCCATTCTCGAGCGTGAAAACATCGATCTCGTTCTCCTCGACCTCATGCTTCCCGTGATGGACGGCATCGAGATCTGTCGGCACATTCGCGAGAGCTCAAACGTTCCGATCATCATGCTCACGGCACGTACCGAGACCGAGAAAGTGGTCGAGGGGCTTGAGGCAGGTGCCGACGACTACCTGACGAAACCCTTTGAGCCCGAAGAACTCGTTGCGCGCATCCGTGCCCGTGTGCGCCGCGCGCCTCATGGCGAGGCTGAGGTTCTTACCCTCGGCGACCTTGAGATCAACGTTGATCGCCATCAGGTCATCAGGAACGGCGAGACGATTCGACTCACCCCGATGGAGTTTGGGTTGCTCTTGCAAATGACGCGTCATCCCTCGCAGGTATTTAGCCGAGAGGAGCTTTTGCGCGAAGTGTGGGGCTATCAGCATTCGAAGGATACGCGGCTCGTGAACGTTCATGTGCAGCGCCTGCGTTCGAAGATCGAAATTGACCCCGACAATCCGCGCTTGATTGTGACGGTTCGCGGCGTGGGCTACCGCGCGGGTGAGTAGTCTTCGCGAGCGCTTCTTCCCCCCGGCTGTAGCGGATGAGTCACAGATCAGTTCGCGAAGCGCGGGGCGTGTCCGCTTTCGCGATTTCTCGACATGGCCGATCGCCGCGCGCGCGGTTTTCGCGACGATGCTCTTGTCGGTCCTCGCGATCCTCGTGGTCGAAACGTTCCTCTCCACGGCGATTTCTGACGCCCTTTACGAGCTCAGACGCGATCGGTCGCTTGAACAGTCCGAGGCGTTGCGTAGCGCGCTCGTGAGCGACCTCGAGCCTCTCGTGGGCACGTCGGTGAACGAGCGCCAGGACGTGATCATTTCGTTTATGGAGGGGGCGACCGTCGGGGATCCGAAGGTCTTTAAAGGACTTGCGGTGATACCGATGGGGAGTACCGCGGGCGAGGCAGTGACGAACAACGGGGCGCTCACGGCGTTTGTGAGCGAAAAGTTCGAGCGCGAGCTCGACGCCGCGAGTGACCAATTCGTGTACCGCAGCATTGAGTACGTCGAACGTGGAGACTCCGGACCCGCGATTCTCGTGGGAGCGACGATCGATGTTCCCGGAGCGGGCCTCTACAGGCTTCTCATGCTGTACTCCGTCAGTCAGGAGCAAGAGACGCTCGACCGCGTGAACACAATTCTTGTGATTGGCGGCGCTGTTCTCGTGCTGCTTTTCTTCCTCGTGTCCCTCGCGATCTCGCGGATCGTGACGACACCACTCAAACGCGCCGCGCGGGCCGTCGACCACATTTCGGAAAATGACCTGGATTATCGCCTCGCGATTCAAGGCGGCGATGACCTTGCGCGAATGGGGACGAGCTTTAACAACATGGCGGCTTCGCTCCAATCCACGATTACCGAGCTCGTCGAGCTTTCGGAGCTTGAAAAGCGTTTCGTCTCAGACGTCTCTCACGAACTTCGCACACCATTCACGACGATCAAGATGGCCGCCTCAATGCTCGAGATGGAAAAGGACTCCTTCAGCCCCTCGGGTAAGCGCAGCCTCGAACTGTTGGAGGAACAGGTGACGCGTTTCGAGTCGCTCATTGCGGACCTTCTCGAAATTTCTCGGCACGAGGCCGGAACCGTGGAGCTCGAGGCTAAACCAACATCGCTGGAGGGGCTTGTCGACGATGTCGTTGAGCAACTCGAGCCGATCGCCACCGAGTACGCAGCCGATATCCGCGTACAGCACTTGAGCGTGGATACCGTCGGCGACATGGATTCGAGGCGCATCGAGCGCATCGTGCGAAACCTCCTGACCAACGCGATCGAACACGGTGCAGGTGGTGTGATCGATGTGCGTACGGCTTCGCGGGGTTCGACTCTTGCGCTCACTGTGCAGGATTTTGGCGTGGGCCTAAGTCCGGAAGAGGCGACCCGTGTCTTCGACCGTTTTTGGCGTGCGGCGCCGTCGCGCACGCACACCCTCGGGGGAACGGGGTTGGGCCTCGCCATTGCACACGAGGACGCCGAGGCTCACGGGGGGCTTCTTGAGGCATGGGGCGTCAAGGGGGAGACCGCCGTGTTTCGATTGCTGCTCCCGCGCAGTCCCGGGGCGAAGCTAACCGCCTCGCCGCTCGCGCTCGTGCGGTCGGCGGAGAAGGGAGAAGCCGAATGAACAATCACTTTTCTCTCTCCCGCGATGTGTCGCGGCGTGCCGTGCTCGGCGGGGCAGGAGCCGCTGTGCTTGCGGGGTGCGCCCGCATCCCCAATTCCTCGGACATCCACACGGCGCCGGTGAGGGGAATCGGTCTCGGCGCGCAGGGTAATGCCGCGGTGGCGCCCCCGGATCAGGGGGCGACAAAGATCGACATCGTGCGCGGTTTCCTTGCGGCTCATCTTGGCGTCGACGACGGTAACCGCATTGCTCGCGAATACCTGGCGGGGAATGCGCGCGAGGCATGGAATCCTTCGACGGCGATTGAATTCGCCGAGTCGGAGGGGCTCGTGTTTCAGGAGCGAGAGGGGAACGCGGTCGCGGTCACGGTGCCGGTCGTCTCTAAGGTTTCGGCTACGGGCGCACGCACCACGAATCTCGAGGCTACACGGGAACTGGCGCAATTTCGGCTCACCGAGGTCGATGGCGAATGGAGAATCGCGGAGGCTCCCGATGCGCTCGTTCTGGGGGCGGAGGACTTCGCCCGGTTGTACGAGCCCGTCAACGTGTACTTCGTTGCGAATGCAGGAAACATGCTCGTGGCGGATCCTCGATGGTTTATGCGTCAAACGACGTTCGCCTCCGCGTTCAATCGGCTTGCACTTGGGCCGGCTCCCTACCTCAAGGGGGCCGTGCGTTCCGCACTTCATGAAGGCATCGTGATTGCCTCGAGCGCGCTGTCAAGAAATGAGGCGGGGGATCTCTTGGTGCAGACGCCGGTCTCGGTCCTCGAACTGCCCGAGAGTGAACGGGCGCTCGCACTGGCCCAAATTTCCGAGACGCTTCGGAGTGTCAAGCGCGTGTCGTCGGTCGTCTTCATGAACGGTCGCGAAAAGGTTTCTGTTGCGCCGGAGACCTACCCGATGAAGGCATCGGTGGGACACAGGCTCTACGGATCGGGCGACAGCGGCATCATCTCTCTTGCCAGTGACACGGGAGGGGCATCGCTCGTACCCGCTTTCGCGTCCGAGACCGTGCGCTGTGGACGCGTGAGTTTACGCGGCCGTTACGCAAGTGCCGTGAGCCTTGATCGACGCGAGCTTCTCGTTTCAGCGCTGACAACCAAGGCCGAAGTTCGCCGGGAAACATTCGGTGAAGCCCTCTGCAGCCCAAGTATCGACCAGTTTGGATACGCCTGGACGATGCCGGAGGCTGGAGGGCCGGAGCTTCTCGTGGTCCACCCCGATCCTGAGCGCGCCGTGCGAAAGTTTGCTGTGGTGTGGGAGCCGACCGAGGACGTTGCCTTCACGTCGATGTCCACAGACGGGGTGCGTCTCGCTATCGCGCATGGGGTGCCGGGAGCCTTGACCTTGAGCATCATGGGAATTGTGAGGGAGCCCGACGGTACCCCGACGGGTCTTGCGGAACCACTTCAGGTGAGCGTTGCCCTCGACAGTGTTCAGGGCATCGCGTGGTACTCCGAGGAATCGATCCTCCTGTGGGGCGCCTCGGGTGCGAGCGCCATGCCTGTTGCTATCGCGTGGAGCTTGCGCACGGGATTCGAGCAGGTGAGTGAGCTTCGTGAGAACACGACGTCCGTTGCTGGCTCGTCCGAAGCACGGCTGTTGTTTGTCGGCAGCGACGACGGGCAGGTCGTCGAGAGGACCGTGGACTCGTGGGCGCACATCGACGCTCGTGGGCGGGATATCGCCCTTTATTAGTGCGGCAGTGCTTGCCCGGTAGCCGTCGGAACGCCCTCCACAGCGACGTTCCATCCTCAGCATGCCGAGGAGATTCATCAGCTGACCGAGAAACACGGTCGAATGGAGCCATGAGACGACGCATCACCTCGGCGCTCGCGCGCACCCTTGCATGGGCACGTCACACTCTCGTGCCGTTTTCGTGTGCGTGCGGAGAACCAGGGCTTCACATGTGTGATGAATGTGCGAGTGCCCTCTCGAGTGGTGCTATCCGCGTGGAAAGCGTATGCGAAGAGGTCTGCGAGGCACGGCCAAGTGCCGACGGCCGCGAGATCGAAGCGCTGCCGATGTTTCCCGTGGTCACTCTCGCCGAGTATGAGGGGCGCGCGAAGAGCCTTGTCCTCGACTACAAAAACGGAGGGCACTTCGCGCTCGCCCGATACTTCGGTCCTCTCCTTGCAGATGCCCTCGCCGAGTTCGCGGAGCGATGCGCCCACAGGCATATCCTCGTCGCGGTACCCTCGCGCAGCGAAGCAGTGCGGCGCAGGGGAGAGGATCACATGCGGCTCCTCGCCGAACACGTGAGCGCACACGCGCGGGTGCGCCTAGCCCCGGCGTTGCGACTCAGTGGACCGAGCCAACACTCGCAAACGAAGCGCGAGAGGGCGGGCGGGCGAGGCCGCGTGATCGGGCCGAGGAGAAGCGACGAATGGGAGGGGCTGCGCGGCGTTTCGGCGGTCATCCTTGATGACGTTGTCACGACAGGCACAACTCTGAAAAAGACAAGCGATGCTCTCGCAGGACTTGGGGTGCACACCTGCGCGGCACTGACGCTCGCGTCTGCGAGGGTTCCGCGCACACACGTTCCCAGTCTACTCGTGTGATCTGCGGTACGTTTTCAGTCAGAAGCCTCATAATTGAGAGACCACAAAGCGGCAGGGACGCCGCGAACCTCGTGAGGAGGAGGTGAACCACCCACCCGTAGAACCGGGCGGATCGTGGCCGCCCACGCACTTCTCAACTCTGGAGGATTTCCATGGATATCAATGTTGTTGGCCGCAAAATGGACGTTTCCGAACGCTTCCAGCGTCACCTTGAGGACAAGCTCAGCAAGGTCCCCCAACTAGCGCCAAGCGCAATGCGAGTGGACGTTGAAGTTTCGTCCGAAAAGAACCCGCGCCGCGCCGACGAAAGCGAACGCGTTGAGCTCACGGTCCATGACGAGGGTCAGATCATCCGCTCCGAAGCACGCTCCGGGGACCTGTACTCTGCACTCGACCTCGCTCTTGACAAGCTTCATGAACGTCTCCGCCGCCTCGCGGACAGGCGAAAGGACCGGCACCGTGGCCGCTCCAAGGGACATGGCGCTGATACCGAGACGCTCCGCAAGATGCAGGCTGACGCGGACCGGATCGAAGAGCTTTTCGCCAAGGCCGAGTCAGGACCACGCGAGGAGAATGATGACAGCGACGCGGAGGCACCCGACGACCCCGCACTTGATTCGCCCATCGTCATTCGCGAAAAGAAGCACAAGGCCACGCCGATGAGTATCTACGACGCCCTCTACCAGATGGAGCTCGTCGGCCACGACTTCTACCTTTTCATTGATGAGGAAACCGCCAACCCGAAAGTGGTGTACCGCCGCAAAGGATGGAACTACGGCGTTATCGAATTGGAATAATTGTGACCCGCCGCGAAAAATCCAGCTAAGTTGCGGTTTTTCCGGTGTGTGATGCCTTACTCCAGGGGGTCCGGGCGCTCAAGTAGCGCGCGGACCCCCTTTGCCACGTAGACTGGCACGGTTCGCGCTGTTATCCGCAAGGAAACCGCGCCGTGAGTGTTCCGCACGCGCGCGTGCATGACGAGATCCTCTAAGGGAGTTTTCCAGTGGCCAAGCTTTTCGACGTCATCCTTCGTGCCGGTGAAGGCCGCGAGCGTAAACGCCTCGCCGACATCGCTCAACGTGTCGATGATATCGAGGAAGGCTTCCTCGAACTCACCGACGATGAACTTCGAGAAGAGACGGAAAAGTTCAAGAAGCGCCTCGCCGACGGCGAAACGCTCGACGACATCCTGATCGAAGCCTTCGCGACTGTTCGCGAAGCCGCACGCCGCACACTCGGCCAGCGCGCCTACCCCGTGCAGCTCATGGGCGGCGCTGCCCTCCACCGCGGCGAGATCGCCGAAATGAAGACCGGTGAAGGCAAGACCCTCGTCGCGACCCTGCCCGCATACCTCAATGCGCTCGCCGGCAAAGGCGTCCATATCGTGACGGTCAACGACTACCTCGCGAAGTACCAGGGTGACATCATGGGCCGCGTATTTCGTATGCTCGGCCTCACAACCGGCGTGATCGTCTCCGGCCAGGATCCCGCGGAGCGCCGCAAGCAGTACGCCGCCGACATCACCTACGGCACGAACAACGAATTCGGGTTCGACTATCTGCGCGACAATATGGCGCACTCGGTCAGCGACAAAGTGCAACGCGGCCACTTCTTCGCCATTGTCGACGAGGTTGACTCAATCCTTATCGATGAGGCCCGCACGCCCCTCATCATTTCCGGCCCGGCCACGGGTGATGTGAACAAGTGGTTCGCTGAGTTCGCGCGCGTCGCAACTAAGCTCAAGCGCGACCGTGACTACGAAGTCGACGAAAAGAAGCGCACCGTCGGCATTCTGGAGCCGGGGATCGACCTCGTCGAAGACCAGCTCGGCATCGACAATCTCTACGAGTCGCTCAATACCCCGCTCATTGGCTTCCTCAACAACGCCATTAAGGCCAAGGAGCTCTTCAAGCGCGACAAGGACTACGTCGTCATGGACGGCGAGGTCATGATCGTCGATGAGCACACGGGCCGCATTCTTTCTGGTCGCCGCTACAACGAAGGCGTCCACCAGGCGATCGAAGCCAAGGAGGGCGTCGCGATCAAAGCCGAGAACCAGACGCTCGCGACGATCACCCTCCAGAACTACTTCAAGCTCTACGACAAGCTCGCGGGCATGACCGGTACCGCCGAAACTGAGGCTGCCGAGTTCATGGGCACCTACAAGCTTGGTGTTGTCCCGATTCCCACGAACCTTCCTCTTCAGCGCATCGATCAGATGGACCAGATCTATCGCACGGAGAAGGCGAAGTACCGCGCGGTCGTCGCCGATATCGAGGAGCGCCATAAGAAAGGCCAGCCGGTTCTCGTTGGCACAGTGAGCGTGGAAAAGTCCGAGTACCTTTCCGCGCTGCTCAAGAAGAAGGGCATCCCTCACAACGTCCTCAATGCTAAGAACAACGAGGGCGAGGCTGCCGTTGTCGCGATGGCGGGCCGCAAGGGAGCCGTCACAGTCGCGACCAACATGGCCGGCCGAGGCACCGACATCATGCTCGGCGGAAACGTCGAGTTCATGGCGCATAAGGAACTCGAGAACCGCGGTCTCAGTGCTGAGGAACAGCCCGAGGAATACGAGGCGGCGTGGGACGACGCGCTCGAGAAAGCCCGCGAACAGGTCGCCAAGGAACACGATGAGGTTGTCGACCTCGGTGGTCTCTACGTTCTTGGCACGGAGCGCCACGAGTCCCGCCGTATCGATAACCAGTTGCGCGGCCGTTCGGGCCGCCAGGGAGACCCCGGCGAGTCCCGCTTCTACCTGTCACTTCAGGACGATCTCGTGCGTCGCTTCTCGCAGGGGCGTGCCGAACAGATTCTTGAGCGCGGAGGCGTTGACGAGGACACGCCGTTGACGGGCAGGATCGTGACAGGGTCGATCCAAGGCGCGCAAAAGCGTATCGAGGCGCAGAATTTCGAGATTCGTAAGAATGTCGTGAAGTACGACGACGTTTTGACGAAGCAGCGTGCCCGCGTGTACGAGGACCGCAACCGCATTCTCGAAGGTGAGGATCTCGAAAACTCCATCACTGGCTACATCGACGACGTCGTGGGAGCGCTCGTGCGTAACGCGACCGCCGGCAAGAGCGCCGAGGACTTCGAACTCGAGGAGCTTTGGGGCTCGCTCAAAGCGCTCTACCCCGCCTCCATCACGGCCGAGGATGTCGTTGAGGAAGTTGGAGGCAAGGAAAACCTCACGGCAAAGCGTCTTGAGCGTGAGATCCGCTCGGACATCGCGATTGCCTATGAAAAGCGTGAAGACGAGCTTGGAGAAGCAGCGATGCGCCAGCTTGAGCGCCGCGTACTCCTTTCGGTGATCGATCGGCGCTGGCGCGAGCACCTCTACGAGATGGACTACCTCAAGGAGGGAATCGGTCTTCGCGCTATGGCCCAGCGAGATCCGGTTGTTGAGTATGCGCGCGAGGGCTTCCTGATGTACAACGACATGGTCGCTGGCATCAAGGAAGACGTCGTGGGGTACCTGTTCAATCTTGATGTCAAGGTGCAGCAAGCACCCAGCAAAGGGCAGGTTCCCGAGAAGGTCGCAAAGCTCGTGCGCGAAGCTGCCGCTCAGGCAAAGGCTGTGCCGGGTGGGGCGAAAGCCGGGTCTGGGACCGCGAACCAAGCCGGCGACTCCGAGGGCATCGAGATCGCGGCGAAAGGCCTTGGCGAAGGGCCGAAGGTTGAGGACTTCTCCTACAGCTCCGCTGAGGGCGAAGCAGCCACCGAGCGGCCGCTCTCGCGTGCCGAGCGTCGCCGCAAGGAGCGCGAGGAGCGTAAACGCACGAAGAACAACTGACCTTCGCCGTCGGTTAAAGCCTGCTGACGTGCGTTAGCCGAGTTCGAGAGTTGTGATTTTCCAGCCGGAACGCTTCTTCTCCCACCTCATGCACACGAACCTGGGGCGAAGGGAGTCTCGCACGACCGAGTTCGCCTCGATCACGCTGTCGCTGACTTGACATATGTGCACACCGCCGACACTCACGCGTGGGGCGACTTTGATGCCAGCAGTGTGCCGGTAGGCGTTGACGCAGGAGACGCGTTTGGCGAAGTTTTCCTGTTCTTGCGGAACGAGAACTTTGCTTAGCGACGTGATGGGGCGATAGCCGTTGAGTACCTCAAGTGCTTGACGCGAGACTGCCTCGACGAGCCTGCGTGCCTTGATGTCGTCGTCGAATGGGGTTTCGATGCGCGGTGACGGGGAATGAGGATTGGTGAGCATGGCGTGAATCTTTCTGCGTGGTGCGGCTAGCGATCAAAGGTTGAAGTTTTGGCCGGGGAAGATTAGATCGACGTCGTCGATTTCGGGATTGAGCGCGGCGATTCTCTCGATTTCGCGAACGATAGCTCCGTTGGTGGGGCGTTCACCGTTGAGGCTGGTGAGATGGCGCTTTGCGATCGTCCATAGCGTGTCGCCCTGCTTCACTGTGTAGGTATCGCTCGAACGTGGCGCCGTTGCGGTGCGAGCGGCGGTAGGAGCCGGAGATGCGTTTTCTTGCTCGATAGCGTTTGGGGCAGCCGCTGGCGCTGGGAGGGCCTGCGAGGCGCCGCTGTACGCCATCGATTGCGAAGGTGTGGGCTCCGCGGTCGTCTCTAGGCTTGGGATGATGCCCGAGTCTGCCTCTCGTGGAGCCCAACCGAGGGTGGTGACGTCGGATAAAGGGATGCCTTCACTATTGCCGATAGCCTCCACGGGGTTGTCTCTTTCCCCCGAATCGGAGGCGTGCGGAGTGGCTGTGGCAGACGGGGGCGTTGGTGCGGCATCGGCGAGAGCCCGTGTGGGGTCGCCAAGGGAGAGGGCTGTTGCCGAGATCCCAAGTGCGACGACCGCGAGGCGCGCGGCTCGCGGAGACCAGAGGCGTAGAGCCTTGAGAGCGAATGTGCGGCGAGAGGAGTGCCTGGGCGCGGTGAGCGCGCACGAGATGAGAATCCAGGTCACGCTTAAGTGCGCGGTGAGCGCGGCGAGCCCTCCGGCGCCTAACGCGAAGACCGAGAGCGCGAATTTTCTGGTGCCTTCGCTCGAGTGAGCGCTATGCAGCGCGAAGGTGAGTGCACCGACAGCGGCGACGCTCGCGATGAGCCACGCGAGCGCCTTGGCGAAGGCGCGAGTTTTTCGAATTGCGACGGGTGCCAATGTGGAGAGCTCGGTGGACTGGAAGCTCTCTGCGCGATGGCTGTGTGCGGTCAACGTCGTGGTCACAGTGTTCCCCCTATGCGTGAGTGCGACTGCTCGCGCGCAGAAACGTCGAAGCTTTGCTGAAGCAGCGGAAAGCCTCTCGGGAGTACTGAGCACGTACGCACCATTTGATGCAGTTTGATAAACTTTGATGTTCATGAAGGATGTTATGTGCTTTTTGGTGGATGTGCAAGAGGTCACTGTGGAGAGTGCGATACCTTGTCGCCATGAGTGCCGATGACCGTCTCGAGGATCTCGATCGCTGGCTCGAGCGAGAGCGCCTTGAACGCATTCGCCAAGACGCGCAGGAGCTCGCCGAAGCAGAGCGTGCGGAGGTGGGACTCCTCGACCGAATCGCGGGGACCGCGGGGCAGGCTGTGACGATAAGTCTTTGCTCAGGTCGGGCATACGAGGGGCGCATGCGACGTGTCGGCCGCGATTGGATCGAGCTCGATGCTCTCCACCCCTCGCGCACAATGATCGTGAACGCGGCGAAAGTCGCGTGGGTGAGTGGCGCTCTTGGTCGGGTGCGACCCGGTGACGAGCGGCGACCGCGGCTAGGGCTGCGCAGTGCTGTGCAAGAAATGGCCGAAACTGGGCGTCGTGCAGTGATCGTGACGGTGGCCGGGGACCTTACCGGGGTGGTGGCGCGAGTTTTCGCAGATCACTGCGAGATCAGGGCGGTCGCAGGGGCCGACGCTTCCAGGCGGACGCAGAGCGTTATTTCCGTGCCGTTTTCCTCGCTCGAAGCTATCTGGGTCGTTTAGTTCTATCGCGTGCGCTCGGCGGTGCGGGCGCTGTTGTGCGCGTGAATTTCCGCTTCGGTCTCGGCGTAGGCGCGATCGACGAACGCGCGTAACTCTGCCTCTTCAACGCGCCACTGGCCGCGCCCTCCAAGTTTGATTGCGCGCAGACTTCCGCTCCGCACAAGCGAGTAGGCCTGCGGTTTTTCGATCGCGAGGATCTCGCACACCTCATCGAGCGTGTAGAAGTGCATTGGCATGGTGCTCCTCGGTCAACTTGGCTCTCCACTATTTTTGCATGAACAGTCATCCGGATCGGCGACCCTGTGGATAAATGTCGACGGGTTGGCGCCCCCGCAGTTGTCCACATTTGGAAAAACCGCTCGCATGCTGCCACGACTGTCGTTATGCTCGTCGTGGACTACGTGGTTCACGAACATTGGGGGGTCAATGGGGGAGCGCACGCGCTTTCGACGCATCAGAAAGAATCCATACCGCGATACCCGCTTGCTTACGGGCGCTGCACTCGTGTTAGGTAGCACTCTCGTCGGGGGCCTGGCATTCACGATGGTGTCCTCGAGCGAAGACGTTCTTGTCGCGACAACCGATATCGCCGAGGGTGACGTGCTCACACCCGAACAATTTACGGTGGCCGAGGTCCGCATGGGGGAGAGTCGTGAGCACTACGTGCACAAAGCCGCCTCGATCGCAGAGGGAAGCGTTGCCCGTGAAAGTATCGCACGAGGCGAGCTTTTACCCCGCAGCGCCGTCGGGCAAGCGGCAGACTCATCGATGCGCCCCGTTACCATCCAGGTCGATCAGCCAGTCACGTCTTCGCTCAAAAAGGGTGCACTGGTTGACGTGTGGGCTTCCGGTGGTGAGGATGCACCCAATTCGACGATCCTCGTGGAGGGCGCCGTCGTCCGTGGCGTAGATGAGGGCGGCGGGCTCAGTGGGCGCGGCTCGCGAGTTGAGGTCCTCATCCCCTCCGCACACGTGGCAAGCGTGCTCGATGCGCTTGGAACAAAGCGCAACCTCTATGTTGTCGAAGCGCCGGGACTTTTTGAGGATTCCGAATGATCGACATCCTCGTGTGCGCGTCGGGTGCCGACGAAGTTCAGCTGGTTTCGACCATCGCGCAGCGACTTTCCGCTCGTTGCCGTGTTCTTAGGCGGTGCGTTGACCTTACGGAGCTTCTTGCTCTCACACGAGCCGAACTCGGCGATGTTCTCCTTCTCGATGTTGATGTTGCGGGGCTTTCGCGTGAAATCGTCCACGAGATCAGGCGTGGGGGAACCGGCGTCGTTGCCGTGACGTCTCAGTCGAGCCGCACCGATCCCGCGACACTTGGAATCACCCTCGAAGTGCACGGAGGAATCGATGCCGATGAGCTCTACGATGTGCTCTTGCACGCGGGGCTCGAAACGCAGGATCCCGATCACTCCACGTGGACCCAAGAGCCAAGCAGCGACGAAGTGGCCTCCCCGATGCTGACCGTATGGGGCCCCGAAGGTGCCCCCGGGCGCTCCTTCGTCGCAGCACATCTTGCGCACGAACTGTCGCTTCTCAGAGGTGAGAGCATTCTCATCGATGCCGACACCTACGGCCCGTGCCAATCACAGATTTTCGGTGTCCTTGATGAAGTGCCCGGGCTCGTTGCCGCATGTCGAGCAAGCGATAAAGGCGCGCTCACAGCCGAGCTTCTCCTCCAGTATTCTCCGCTCGTCAGCGAAGACCTCCACCTCCTCAGCGGAATAGGCGTCCCCTCGCGTTACATCGAGGTCTACGACAATGCCCTCGAAGCGGTATGTGGAAAAGCTCGAGAGGCGACGAACACCGTCGTCGTTGATGTCGCCGCACCACTGGACCACGAGGGAAGCGGGGGTGACTTCGGGGCTCAGCATCGCAATGGGGCCACGCGAACCGCACTTGCGTCGGGCTCACACGTGATCGCCGTTGTGGCCGCTGATCCCATTAGCGTGACGCGCTTTGTGCGTGAAGCTCCCCAGGTCATGGAGCTCGCGCGGAATCCCGTGACCGTCGTTGTTAACAAACTCGACTCAAGCGTGACGCTCGCGAGCATCGAGCGGACTCTTCGCACGCGCCTCGATTTTGATACGTGCCTCGCCCTCCCGCTCGATGCGGCGGTAGCCTCTCGCGCGAGGTGGGACGGCGTCCTCCTGTCAGAGTCTGCACCGAAATCGAAACTTCGGCAGGCTCTCATGCGGCTCGCCACTCACGTCGACCAGAATCTTCTTCGGTAGTCTTGAGGCCCCAGCTGTTACTAGCCAAGGAGAGGCACATGCGCGTGTTCTGCCCTGTGAATGCGCTCGCGGGAGAAACGAGCGTTCTCGATATGACGGTCCCGACGTTCGACCTTCCCGCAGGCGCGCGGGTGTGGGGTGTGCCGGCCTCGGCGACTAAGGGGCTCGCTGGTGATGAAGCTGAAGAGCGCGAATTCGAGGCGATGTGCGAATGCATCCTGTCTCTCGCCCACGCTCACAGAAGCGAGGGCCGGATTGCGATCGCAGCGTTTGACCTTCCCGATCGCGCACTCGAGAGCGACGCCTCGGCCGACGTTGGCGAGTGGTCGCACCTCCTTAAGAGCGAGGCGATAACGGTGCCGCTAAGGGCCTATCTCATCACCCAGAATTCGGCCGCTGAGGTTGCCGACGACCCCTACGCTCCCGACGTGTTTTGGTTCGACGCGAGCGAAGCCAGCGCCGTGAGGGAGTTCCTCGAAGCCTAGCGCTCGTTTGCGAGGACGTCGTTGGCAAATTCTTCCTCGGTGTCGAAAGCATCGCCCGCTGCTTCGAGTGCGGCTTTTTCGATTGCGCCTCCCACGAGGGGAATTTTTACGCTGAGGTTTGCCTTGATGCTCATACGCGAGCCGTCGCCGCTGCCGCCGAGAGTAAAGTCCGCCGAAAGGTCGACCGGAAGAGAGGCGACCGTCGCGCGTAGGCGCCCCGTCCGGGAGCCGCCGTCGGGAGCGTCCCAGTCATGCACGATGGTCACGTCGAGGCGCCCGGGCAGGAAACGGCTGAACTTGTCGTGGCCGATCTGCTCGCGTGGCACAGTCGCCTGGATCGTCGTGGTGAAGGCGCCGTCGGGATTGCCCTGGACATCCACGTGCGTATCGTTCACGCCGAGCCTTCGCGCACGCTCAGCTGCGTGCTCACTGCTCGCGTAGAAGCGTGCAACGCGCTCGACGCTCGCGCTGTAGTCGATGGTGTCGTGGAGTGTTTTCACTGTCGTCTCCTCACATCTGGTGCTGACCTAAGACTAGCGGCGCGCGGCGAGACGAGCGTGTGCGCGGTGCCGGACTCAAGCCGTGAGGCAGTAGGCTTGAGATATGGCTCCCACCGTGAACAACGTGCTTACCTATGACGATGAAACGCCGAGGCCCGAGGTTGAGTGGCTCCAGCTTCTCCTCGGTGATTGGCAGGTCGTTTCGGATCTGCTGGGTTCCGATCTCGTGCTGTGGGTGCCGCGCGAAGAGGGGATGTGGGCGACCGCGCATTCGCGCCCGGCTAACGGCAGTACGGTGTATTTCGAGGACCCGATCTCGAGTGTCTATACGCGTGAGGATTGGCCCGAGCTACTCGCGGCCTATGACAATGCGGGAGCAGGCGTCGATGATGTCGACGCATTCGTGACGGTCGAGCGCGAGTCTCGCCCCGCATTCGTGCGCTTTGCCCCCGTTCGTCGCAAGGGCGTGGTCCTCGCGATCGTGTCGATCGAATCGTTTACATCGCCCGCCGATGCGCGACTCACCGCCGCGGAAGAGGAGCAGCATCGGCTTGGCCGAGAATTGCTGCTCATGATGGGGGAGGGGGCGTTCCCTATTAAAGGGGCGCCCGTTCCGCCTCGCCGAGGGGCTCCTCGTGTGGGTGACGGTTGGGTGTCGGTCGATAGCGAAGGTGTTGTCAAGGCCGCCTCTCCGAACGCACTTTCCGCCTTCCACCGCTGCGGGATGCAGGGAGACATGGTGGGGTCCCTCCTCGCGGAGCTCGCGACCGCAGATCTGCAATCGCGAATTCCCGTCGATGAGTCGCTTCCACTTGTGCTGACGGGGCGCGCCGCGTGGCGCGTCGACATGCAAGCAAAAGGCGGGATCCTGTCACTGCGCGCGATCCCGATCACGCGCCGGGGGCAGCGAACGGAGGCCATCATTCTCGTACGCGATGTGACCGAGGTGCGCCGTCGCGAAAAAGAGTTGATGACTAAGGATGCGACGATCCGCGAGGTCCATCATCGCGTCAAGAACAATTTGCAAACGGTCGCTGCGCTTTTGCGCTTGCAGTCCAGGCGCATGAAGTCCGACGAAGCGAAGGACGCGCTGCTTGAGGCGATGCGGCGCGTGTCGACGATCGCACTGGTTCACGAATCCCTCCTGCAGGGCAGCGAAGAGACCGTTTTGCTTGACGACGTGATCGATCGCTGCCTGCGCCTCGCGGTCGATGCCGCCTCGGCAACGGTGCATGATGGTGACCACGCGAGCGGCATCGGGCAGGTTGCGGTCGCGACTCACAAGGTCGGCAAGGCAGGGCTCGTACGTGCGGAGGAAGCGACCCCGCTGGCGCTTGTCCTGACTGAGCTCGCAACGAATGCCGTCGAGCACGGACTCTCGGAAACCGGAGGAAACCTCACGATTACGAGTGAGCGAAGCGGAACCCATCTCGTGATTAACGTCGACGACGACGGCAAAGGGATGCCCAGCAGGCCCGAGGGGCTCGGCACGAATATCGCGCAAACCCTCGTGCAGGGGGAGCTTGGTGGCGTTCTCACCTGGGAGAATAGGCCCGACGGTGGCACGCGCGCCACGATTGATGTGTATCTCGACCCGATCTCGCGCTAAGGAGTGGGGAGGGCAAGCCCAGAGTTGATGCGGCTGTGCCTAGCGGCGGCAACGCCGCTAGATACGGTTCGAAAAGATACGCCTGTGGGCAGTGGCCGTTAGGCGACGCGTCGCGCTCGCGCGGTGCGGCGCTTAAGTGAGCGGCGCTCATCTTCGGAAAGGCCGCCCCACACGCCGGAATCCTGGCCGGATTCGAGCGCAAATTTCAAGCAGATATTCATGACCTCGCAGCGTTGGCACACGGCCTTGGCTTCCTGGATCTGGGTGATCGCCGGTCCCGTGTTCCCGATGGGGAAGAAAAGCTCGGGATCTTCGGTGAGGCATGCAGCGCGGTGGCGCCAATCCATCGGGTCACTCTCTCTTTCCAGTGCATCGTGACCGTAGTGGGGTCACAATGGCGTGTGGCCCAGCGGGCCTCGACATCAATGCATATCGCCACTAACACGGTGGTGTCGAAGCGATGTAGTACTCCATTGTTCCTGGCAACGTCGCTAATGGACAAGGATCTAGCGAGAAGATCCCTCGTTATCTTTTCCACACCGCCTGCATCTTGCCAGGGGCGGTCATACGGCGTACCGGGCATTAGGGTGGGGGCATGACTTCCGTTAGCGGTGCCCCCGGTTCCAAGGCGCAATCTCAACGCCCCACGCACCCGCTGCGCCGCGTGAGCGCCGCGCTCCTCGTGGTCGAGGCGCTCCTGCTTCTCGCCGCTGCGCTCTATGCCCTCGTGACTCTTCCCGCTCAGTCCTCGAAACTGTCAACACTCGCCGTGGGACTCACCGCATGTCTAGGGATCTTCGCGCTGTTGGTCGCGCTTGCTGCGCGTTCGCTCATGAAACGCGGGCGCTACGGCGTGAGCTTTGGAGTGACATGGCAGCTTTTCCAGGCGCTGATTGGGGGAAGCCTCATCCGTGGAGGTCTCCTCTGGGCTGGCTTTACTGCTCTTGGCCTGGCGATTGCGCTGTTCGTTCTTCTCATACGCCCTGAGAATCGACCCGATCGCGAGCTCTTTATCGCCGACGAGGACTAAGCCGCCGACGGATCTAGGCAGGCGTCGGATGCTGCCGATCAATGAGGTGGGCGCCCTCGTTCGTCACGTTTCCAACGTCGTCTCCCACCCGGTAGGCTTCAAGCGCTTGAGCTGGGAGCTGCCCTTCGGAGCCATTGATCCAGGTATGGGCGTCATTTCCCGTTGCGAAAGACTCGAAACCGAGCCAAGTTTCGCGGCCCTCGGGGTTGAGGAAAACGGGCATGCGGGAATGGATTCGTTCGAGGTGTCCCTCGGCCGCTTTCGTCATGATCGTCGCTGTGAGCAGCCATTCGGCTTCTGGTCGCGCAGGATCTTTCCACCATGACACGAGGCCGGCTGCATACAGGAGTGGGGCGTGCGGATCGTGGAGGTGGTACGGGATTTTCCCGTTCGGTCCCGACTGCCATTCGTAGTAGCCGTTCATGGGGACGAGGGCGCGATAGCGGCTAAGGGAGCCGCGAAAACTTGGCTTTTCTATGAGAGTTTCTCGCCTCGCGTTAAAGGTTTTCGCGGAGAACGAGAGGTCTTTTGCGAACCGGGGGACGAGGCCCCAATGGGCGGTACGCACAGCTCTCGTGAGCGTGCTGGTATCGCGTTCGACCCCCTCGGTCACGACATAGATCGGCGTCGTGGGAGGGATGTTGTAGCGCGTCGCCAGGTGCGGATCGGCGCGATCCAGGGCGCCGATGTCATCGAGAAGCGGCTCGATCTCCTGGAAAAACGCGAAACGCCCGCACATGGCGACGCCGCAGCCTAATCCTGCGCGTCGCGCGCGCTGTTCTCGGTGGCTGAAGCCGCGGGTTCCTCACCCGATGACTCGTTGCTTTCGGAGACGGAGAAGACATCCTCGTCGCCCTTGCGAAGCGCGTCCTCACCCGCGAATGTCGCCGTGTAGTTGCCCTGGTTTTTGTAAAGGTTGCTGACGCGGATTTCGCGGCCTTCCTCAACGATTTTGGCGTATTTGAGGTCGGCTTTGGTGGGCGGTTCGGTGCCTCGGCTTGGAAGTTCGAAACCGTCCTCGGCGGGCATACCAGCGGCGAGCTGGCGGCCGCGCAAAACCTCGGCGTCAAACGCCGCGCCGAGAATGAGCACGATGCTCACGACCCACAGGACGAACAGGACTGCCATGACGCCACCGATGGCGCCGTAGCTCGAGTAACTCGCCGCGGTCGACATGTAGATGCTGAGGGCAACGAGCGCGAGGGCAATGCCCACGATGGCGAAAATTCCACCCGGCGAGATGAAACGGTACTTGTGCTCAAGGTTCGGCGTCGCCCAGTACAGCAGCGACACGACAGCGAACAAAAGTGCGAGCATGAACGGCCACTTTACCCACGCCCAAATCGGGATAAAGGTGTCGGTGAGGAAGGACAGAAGATCCGGCATCTGGATCGCCGAGAAAATGGGTCCAAAGAGGGAGTCGACCATGCTTTGGTTGAGCAACATGGAAATGAAGAGCAGGAGGATTCCCACGATGAGTGCGGCAGTGACCGCGAGCATCGAGAGGTTGAACTTGACGGGGCCGCGGGTCTCCTCCACTCGGTAGATTTTGTTGGAGGCTCGCGAGAATGCCTTGACGAACGCCGAAGCCGACCACAGGGCGGTCACGATACCGATGATGAGAGCGATCGTGCCTGAGGAGGTCGACCCGAGGAGAGATTTGAGTGTGGATTCGATCGGGCCGCTCAGATCGCCCGAGCCCTTCGCAATGTTCGACTTCGCTACTGCATCGGTAATCAGCCCGACGATTTCGTCTTGGAAACCGCTTAGTACGAGTGCAGCGAGCGAGAAGAGGGCCAGGAGGGATGGGGCGATGGCGAGGACGATGAAGTACGTGAGCTGAGCGGCGAGGTCCGTTCCGCCCGCTCTAGAGAATTCCGTGAGAGTGCGCTTAGCCGCGTACGTCCATTCGGTCTTCGACATCTTTGCTTCGGCCGCGGTATCGCGGGTGGAAAGGCGCGTTGCCATGCGGTCATCCTCTGGGACGGGGAACGGGACGACGCGAGTCTATACGGCCGATCTGCACGTATGCCGCACCGCACACGCACCCGCAGTCTGGATAACCCAGGAATACTTATCCACAATTGCCGAACAGCGTTTCGTGTGCCCTCAAACTCTGGTACAAAGATGACAGAAAGCCCCAGGGGGACGGGGCACGGGGAGCCTTGAGCAGGCGCCACGATTGCATAAGGGGGGGGGAACCCATGCACGACGCACTCGGCATCATCGAGGCCGAAGCTCGCCAAGCGATTCGCGAGCAGGGTCTCGATGCGACATCGTCGTCACTCGATGACCTCATCGCCACAGTCGTCAACGAGTACGACGCCAAAGCTGCCCGTGGTGAAGTCCCTGCGTTGCGTGAGCGCGAGTCGGCCGTGGGGGAAGTGGCCGCACGCATCGGAGGTTTCGGTGCCTTGCAGACGTTCCTCGACGATCCGGAGATCGAAGAAATCTGGATCAACTCGCCGAGCGAAATCTTCGTCCACCGGCACGGCGTCAGCGAATTGACCCCACTCGTGCTTTCGGCCGGCGAAGTTCGCGGGCTCGTCGAACGAATGCTTGCGCAAACGGGTCGCCGCCTTGACCTCAGTACACCATTCGTCGACGCACTTCTCCCCAGCGGTGCGCGCCTTCACGCCGTGATCCCGAATGTCACGCGCAAGCACTGGTCCGTCAACATCCGAAAGTTCATCTCAAAAGCACACTCCCTCGCAGACCTCGTCGCGTTAGGGTCCCTCACGCAGCAAGCTGCCGACTTCCTCGACGCAAGCGTAAAGGCAGGGCTCAACATCATCGTCTCCGGGAGCGTAGGCGCAGGTAAAACGACGATGGTCAGTTGCCTCGGCTCGGCCGTCTACCCGCGCGAAAGGATCGTGACGATCGAGGAAGTATTCGAGCTCAATATCTCGGCACGGGACGTCGTGGGCATGCAGTGCCGGCAGCCGAACCTCGAAGGCGTCGGCGAAATTACGATGCGTCGCCTTGTGAAGGAGGCGCTGCGTATGCGCCCCAGCCGCATAATCGTTGGCGAGGTTCGCGAGGCCGAGTCGCTCGACATGCTCATCGCGCTTAACAGTGGGCTTCCAGGGATGGCCACCATTCACTCCAACTCCGCCCGCGACACGATCGCCAAGCTGTGCACGCTCCCGTTGCTCGCGGGCGAAAATGTCAGCGGCTCGTTCGTGACGCCTACCGTCGCGAACGCAATCGATCTTGTCGTCCACCTCGATCACCTTCACGATGGCACCCGTCGAGTGCGAGAGATCGTCGCTGTTCCGGGGAGAGTCGAAGATTCCGTAGTCGAGCTCGGACACATCTTCGAGTTCCGTCGCGGCCGGCTATGCAGAGGCGACGCATACCCGCCGCACCCCGAACGGTTCGAACGAGCCGGCTTCTCGCTATCGACCCTCCTTGGAGACAAGCGATGATCCCGGGCTTTGCTGCTGGAGCTCTCTTCGGCCTCGGGCTCGTGACGATCTGGTCAGCGTTTTGGCCCCGTGAAGCGAGGAGACCGGTTCGGGTGGGCTCGCGTACCCGTATTGAGCAGCGAATCCGCGACGATTTCGCCCGGATCGGGCTTTCGAACGCACGCCCGCATCACCTTCTTATTGCGTCGGTGCTCACCGGTGGCGTGGCTTTCATCCTCAGTTTAGGGCTCAGCACCGCGATGATCCCGAGCGTCGCTGCAGGGGTCGGCGGAAGCCTTTTCCCCGCATGGGCGCTGCGAGCACTGGCGAGGCGACGGCAAGAAAACCTCCGCGAAGTATGGCCGGAGGTAATCGACCTCGTGGGATCGGCTGTCCGCGCGGGGCTCTCGCTGCCCGAATCTCTTGCCCAACTCGCCGATCGCGGGCCCGAGCAACTGCGTTCGTCATTCGGTGAATTTGCGAGGGAATACCACGCCACCGGCGATTTCTCCTACAGCCTCGATCGACTCAAGGCGCGATTGAGTGACCCTGTTGCGGATCGCATCATCGAGGCACTGCGCATTACGCGAGACGTGGGCGGAACCGATCTCGGTACGCTTCTCCGCACCCTGTCATCGTTCCTTCGTGAAGATGCGCGCGTGCGCTCCGAGCTCGAAGCGAGGCAGAGCTGGACGGTCAACGGGGCGAAGCTCGCCCTAATCGCCCCGTGGGTGGTGCTCGGGCTCATGATTCTGCGTCCCGAAGCCGCAGAGGCCTACGACTCCACCGCCGGCGGCATGCTCATCATCGCTGGTGCGCTCGTGTCGTTCTTCGCTTATCGCCTCATGCTCGCGCTCGCGCGCTTGCCGCAAGACGAGAGGGTGCTGCGCAAATGATCATCCGCGACAATACCCTCACGATCGTCATTTTGGGGTGCACCCTCGGCGCACTTTTCGGCCTTGGCCTCGCTCTCGTGATCCTCGAGAATCCGTGGCGGCGACCTCGGTCAGTTGAAGCTCGCGTCAGTCCTTACATTAAACGGGGCAGCGCACGTGGAGCACTCGGTTTTCTCGAGAACAGTGCACGGGTGTATCCCGTGATTGACGCTAGCGTGGGCCCGTTTCTCGAGAGCGTGCGCGCCTTTGCCGCGCGGGCGCTCGGGAGCCAACGTGAAATCGAGAAGCGTCTTGCGCTCGCGGGCGGCCGGATCACCTATCGCGATTTCAGAATTCAGCAGTTTACCTGGGCGATAGTGGCGTTCGTGGCGAGCGCTGCCCTCGGGATGGGGCTGTTCGCGCTCGAGCGAGCGCCGCTCATTGCGCTCCTCGCACTTGTCGTGATCGCAAGCGTGACCGCACCGCTCGTACGCGACTACCTCCTCACGAGCGCGATTTCGTCGCGGAAGCAGGCAATGGCGCGCGAATTCCCCACTATTGCCGATCTACTGGCCCTCGCGATTTCAGCAGGGGAAGGGCCAATCGCGGCAATGGAGAGAGTCGCGCGCACCTCTCAGGGAGAGCTTTCGCGGGAACTGGCGATTGCAGTCTCCGAGATCCGCGCGGGAGCGAGTCTCGAGGACGCACTTATCAGTCTTGGGACCCGCTCCCCGCTCGACTCCCTCTCGAGGTTCGCGGAAACCATTGCCGTCGCCCTCGAACGAGGCACCCCACTCGCAGATGTCATGCGCGCGCAAGCGCAAGATGCCCGCGAGCTTTCGAAGCGGACCTTGATGGAGAGCGCAGGGCGGCGCGAGGTGTACATGCTTCTGCCCGTCGTCTTCCTCCTCATGCCGCTCGTCATTGTGTTTGCGGTCTTCCCCGGCATCACCGCACTCCAGGTGGGGCTATGACAAGCATGGCCCCGCATTTTGCAATTTTGGTATCCCACCTCATTCCGAAGGAGAACCCCGTGTCCATTAACCGCTCAACCTTGATTGACAATGCCACCGCCCGGACCCCGCTGCGTGAGCGCATCTCCCGTGCGGGCGTTCGAGCTTTCTTCGCGGCGCGCGAGCGCCTGGCCAGTGAACGCGGAGACGTTCCCGGGTGGGTCCTCATCACCCTCATGACGGCCGGCATCGTCGTAGCTCTATGGGCCGTGGCCTCCGATGCCCTCGTGGGCTTGTTCAACCAGGCCATGAGCCAATTCACCGAGTAGCGTGCGCATGCGTATACGCCGATTGCATCGGCGCCTGCGCGAAGAACGAGGCAACGCGGTCGTGGAGTTCCCCCTCATCGCGGCACTCGTGGTAGCGCTTGGCCTGAGCCTCCTCCAGCTTGCCCTCTTCCTTCACGTGCGCAATGGACTCACGGACATCGCCGTACAGTCGGCGTACCACGGGGCGTTGCTCGGCAACGATCCGAGCGACGGCCTCGCACGGGCCTCAGAACTAGCCTCTGCTCGGTTTCAACAACTCGGTGACGTGGACGTCGAAGCGCGCGAGCATGCGGGTGTGATTGAGATAGAAATCCACGCGGCCCTGCCGCTCATCGGATTTTTCGGACCGAGCAACGCATTGCACGTCGTGGGACATGCGGTGGATGAGGATGCTCTCTAGGCTGGGCGCCGTCGCGAAGGGAACGTCGCGTCGGTTGAGGGATGCATCGGGGAACGCGGTCGTCGAGTTCACTGGACTATCCGTCATCCTCCTCATTCCACTCGTATATCTCCTGCTCACGTGTGCCTCCGTGCAGTCCGCCTCATTCGCCGCCGACACCCTCGCGCGGCAGATCGCACGGGTGTATTCGGTCCATGATCTTGCCGAGGGGCGCGAGGAACGCATCGCGGGCATCGTGGCCGAGGTAGAGCGCGACTACGGTGTCGAGGTAGAGGCCCGGGACATCGAAGTGTCGTGCGAGTCGGCGTCATGTCCGGTTGCCGGAGAGGTCGTTTCGGTGGAGGTGAGCCTCGCGGCGCCTATTCCCGGGCTCGGAGTGATCGGTCTGGACTCCTCAATCGTCGACGTGAAAGGCCGACACGCGTTGATTGCTGAAGGAGGCACGTCATGATCCGAAAGCGTCGCCTGGCGCGATGCAGAGGGGAGCGCGGCAACGCCAGCGTCTTGACGATAGGCGTCAGCGTCGTGGTTTTGATGGTGATTGCGTTCGGCATTGCCGTGACCGGTGTCGAGATCGACCGCAATCGCGTTCAGTTCGTGGCGGATGGCGCGGCCCTTTACGCAGCGGGGGGAGCGAGCGAAAACAGGCTCTACGATGACGCGGGTGACCCACGTATTCCCACCGAGGCCGAAGCGCGCGAGCGTGCCTCTGCCTATCTCGCGCAGTACCCGCACCAGTTTTCTCGCGTGAGCGATATGGACATTACAGCGCTTGCCCTCTCGCCGAATGGTGAGGTGAGGCTGTCCCTCGAAGCGCGTGTGCACCCGCCGCTCGTGGGGTGGATTTCTCGTGCGCTCGACTCTCCCATCGTTGTGCGCGTGGACTCATCGGCGCATGCGCACTAGTGCGGACCGCCGATGCTGGTGTGTAGCGGACCGCATTGTCCCGGGCGCGAGCGTCGCGTCCCTGTCGTGCGGTGAGTGCGTAGCGTAGAGTGGATGTTTGTGAGTTCTGATTTTTCTGCCGAGATTCCCCACCTGCGTTCCACCCTCGAATCGATCGAGAAGGTCACCGATCTTGATGCGCTGACCGCCAGGATCGCCGACCTCGAGAAGCAGGCGGCCGCCCCCGATCTGTGGGATGACCCGGAGGCGGCTCAGAAAGTCACGTCCGATCTCTCGCATGCGCAGGCGGAGAAGCGCCGCGTCAGCGAACTGTCGAGTCGCATCGACGACCTCGAGGTTATGGTCGAGCTTGGCGAGGAAGAAGGCGATGCCCAGTTTGCCGAGGACGCTGAAAAGGAACTTTCCGCGATTCGTAAAGCGCTTGACGAGCTCGAGGTTCGCACGATGCTGAGCGGTGAATACGATCAGCGCAACGCGGTCGTGACGATTCGCGCGGGCGCCGGTGGTGTCGATGCCGCGGACTTCGCCGAGATGCTGCTGCGCATGTACTTGCGGTGGGCTGAACACAAGGGGTACCCCACCAAAGTCATGGACACCTCGTATGCGGAGGAGGCCGGTCTCAAGTCCGTCACCTTTGAAGTGAGTGCGCCATACGCGTATGGAACGCTCAGCGTCGAGGGCGGGACGCACCGCCTCGTCCGTATTTCCCCGTTCGACAACCAAGGGCGCCGTCAAACCTCGTTCGCCGCAGTCGAGGTGATCCCGCTCATCGAAACGACCGACAGCATCGAGATCCCCGAGAATGAACTCAAGATCGACGTGTTCCGTTCGTCGGGTCCGGGTGGCCAGAGCGTGAACACGACCGATTCGGCCGTGCGCATGACTCACATCCCCACGGGCATTGTCGTTTCGATGCAGGACGAGAAGTCGCAGATCCAGAACCGTGCCGCGGCTCTGCGCGTGCTTCAGTCGCGACTCCTGCTCCTGAAGAAGCAAGAGGAAGACGCCAAGCGTAAGGAGCTCGCCGGCGATATCAAGGCGAGCTGGGGCGACCAGATGCGCTCCTATGTCCTGAACCCGTACCAGATGGTGAAGGATTTGCGCACGGAGTACTCGGAAGGCAATCCCACCTCGGTGTTTGATGGCAATATCGATGGCTTTATCGAGGCCGGTATCCGCTGGCGCGTCGAACAGGCACGCACGGAGGACTAACTCGCCGGGGTAGAGCTCAGCCCGTACCCGCACGGGGCCGACGCTTGCTGAGCTCACATGGGTGCGAGGCTCAGTGCGCAGTCTCTAGCACCTCTTGACGAATTCTTGAGGAAAACGTGACCCGTGTGACCGGCTTGAATCCAAAGATTTTAGGTGGGGCGTGGTTAGGGTTGACGGGTACTGACCCTCGTAGTGCCCGCGGACATCTCGAGGGGAGCTGTCGACCCGCCCAGATGGGATGAGCCTGTGATTCGTTTCGAACACGTGACGAAAACATATCAGCGTAAGAGCGCGCCCGCCCTCACTGATCTGTCGATCGAGTTTGAGCGTGGCGAATTCGCTTTTCTCGTTGGGGCTTCAGGCTCGGGAAAATCGACAATGCTCAGGCTCATTTTGAAGGAAACTAATCCGACCTCTGGTTCCATTTTTGTGGCGGGCAAGGACCTTTCGCGTCTGTCGAGCTGGAAAGTTCCCCGGCTCCGCCGTGAAATCGGGATGGTGTTCCAGGACTTCCGTTTGCTGCCCTCGAAGACGGCGTTCCAGAATGTGGAGTTTGCGCTCCAGGTCATTGGGACTCCGGGCAGAGTGGTGAAAAAGCTCGTGCCCGAGGTTCTCGACATGGTGGGCTTGGCAGACAAAGGAAAACGGCTTCCGCATGAGCTGTCTGGTGGCGAGCAGCAGCGTGTTGCCATTGCGCGTGCGTACGTGAATCGGCCCACGATCCTTCTTGCCGATGAGCCAACGGGCAACCTCGATCCGGAAACGGCCAAGGGGATTATGGATCTTCTCGCAGACATCAACGATCGCGGAACGACCGTTCTCATGGCTACTCACGACGAGAAAGCAGTGAATCGCTTGAACAAGCGCGTCGTCGAGCTCGTCGATGGACACGTTGTGCGCGATGAGACGCGCGGCCACTATCGAGGATCCTCAGATGAGAGCGTGATCTCGGGTGCGGTACCCGATGGTGAGGTAGTGGGTCAGTGGCAGCCGTCGGACTCTGCGACCGGAGGAAGTGTGCGCGCGTCCGACGTAGCTTTCGAGCAGTTTGACGAAACCGCGAGCGGTGACGAGCGCGTGGGAGACTTCGATCGTGCCTTCGAGGATTCGGATTCGGGCGAGGAGGATGAACTCGCATGAGGCTTCGCTACATCCTTAAAGAAAGCTTCGGAGGGCTTCGTCGCAACATGGCGATGGTGATTTCCGTCGTGATTGTGACCGCGGTTTCGCTCACGTTCGTGGGGGCGGGGCTTCTCATGCAGAAGCAGATTGTCGCGCTTCAAGACATCCTCGTGAAGAACTCGCAAATTAGCGTCTATATGTGTTCTCCGCATTCGACGGCGACATCATGTGCCGGCGGCGCTGCGACGGACGCACAGATTGCCGAGGTCCGTGAGGCGCTCAAGGGCGATATTTTGGGCCCGTATATCGCGTCCGTGGATGAGCGCTCCCAAGAGGAAGCTCTCGAGGTATACCGCGACCAGTTTGGCGGTGAGAGCTTTGCGCAGGATTTCACTGCCGAAGATATGCCGGTGAGTTTCCACATCACGCTTGTGGAGGCGGAGCGCTCAAGCGCTGTCGTGGATTTCTTCCAGGGGAGGGAGGGCGTCGATGAGGTGTCCGATCTTCTCGCGGTATATGCACCGTTTATTTCGATCTTGAATCAATCAACTGTCTTTGCGATCTCTCTCGCTGTCGTCATGCTGGTAGCGGCGGTGCTCCTCGTTGCGACGACGATCCGTATGTCGGTGGCGAATAGAAGGCGTGAGATTGCGATTATGCGCCTTGTAGGCGCGAGCAATATCTTTATTCGCTTGCCATTCCTTCTGGAGGGCGCTGTTGCCGCACTGATCGGCGGAGCGCTGGCTACCGGTGTACTTTCGCTCGCTATTAAATATCTTGTGGAGGGCTGGCTCGCTCCGACTCTCGGTGCTGATCTCATCCACATGACGATGTCGGACCTTTTGTGGGTAGGGCCTATTTTGCTCGCGCTCGGTGCTATTCTCGCGATAGGCTCGTCCGTCGTTTCGCTCAACCGCTATTTGAAGGTGTAGGCAGGTTCTGGATATGTCGAATGGTGAGGGGAAAATGAATTTTCTTTCTCGACGCGCACTCGTGAAAGGTGCGTCGTTCGCTGCCGTTCTCGGCCTAGCCTCGTCGGGCATTTTTTCGCACGACTATGTGCTCGCTGACGATATCGACGACAAGAAGAAACAAAAGAAGAGCGTCGACGAAAAGCTTGCAGCGTTGCGCGAGGATCTCAACGAGGTTGACACGGAGCTTGCCGACGCGTACCTCGCCCTTGCCGAAACTGAGGCGAGGATTCCCGATGCGCAGGCACGCCTCGACTCCGCGCGCTCCGCGCTCGAGGCGGCGAAAGCTGAGGACGCCCGACAGGCGAAGCGGCTCGAGGCCGCGCAAGCCGAGGAGAGTGAAATCCGGCAGGCCGTCGAAAGTGGCCAGCAAAAGATTTCGCAGTCGAACGAGGACGTCTCACGGGCCTCTATCGAGGCGTATAAAGGCACGGGTGCTCCCAATCCCGCGTCGATTTTCTTGAATTCGGAGGATCCGCAGGACGCGGTCGATCGAACGATGAACTACCGCCTCACGCTTCAAGCGCAAGGCGCGAAGCTCACGGATCTTCGCGGTCAGCAAGCCACGAATGTGAACTCCGCGGACCGGCTTGAGGCGATCCGTGCCGAGATCGAGGACCTCAAGAAGAAGTCAGCGGCTGCGGTCGCCGAGCGCCGCCAGGCTGAGAGCGAAGCGGCGCAGGCAAAGAAAGACCTCGATGGTCTTTACGCTTCGCAGAAATCTCAGGCGGCGAACCTCGAAACGCTCAAGGACAAGTATCGAGCGTCGGAATCGGCGCTCGAATCTGAGTCGAGCACTCTCGAAACAGACATTCAGCAGCTCATCGAAAAAGAGCGTCAGGAAGCGCTTGCGCGCCAACGCGAGCAGGAGCGGAAGGCTCGGGAGGCGCGCGAGGCTCGCGAGGCGGAAAAGCGCCGGGCAAAGCGCGAGCGGCGAAAGCCCCGCAGAATCCCCGAGCCGAAGCCTGAGAGCGGCGGTGGCGCATCGTCGGGTGGCTTCCGCGATCCCGTTTCGGCGCGCCGCAGCTCAATGTTTGGCTATAGGTTCCACCCCGTGTACCACACGCGCAAGCTCCACAAGGGTATGGATTATGCGGCGGCATGCGGGACTCCCGTGGGGGCGATGGCTGCGGGCAAGGTTCTTGCGACGACTCACAACAGCGGCGCCGGGAACAAAGTCATCGTGAGCCATGGCCTGTATAACGGTCAGATCCTCACGACCTCGTATCACCACCTTCAGGGGTTCGCGGTCTCTGCCGGCCAGCGGATCGAGGCCGGGCAGACCGTGGGCTACGTTGGTTCCACGGGAGCCTCGACTGGCTGTCACCTACATTTCGAGACGCACCTTGACGGCACGGCGCTCGACCCCCGCAAATTTGTGGGATACTAGGCGGTCAATGTGTCAGCAGCTGTGGAGGGATGAACGTGGCCACGAAGGCTGGAAAGAAGCAGGCGCCCGTAGCGCCGGAGCGAAAAAAGCAGCTTATCGCCTCGAATAAAAAGGCGCGCCACGACTACCACATCGATGCGACGTGGGAGGCCGGCGTGGTCCTCCAGGGCACCGAGGTGAAGTCGCTGCGCGAGCGCGGTGCGTCTCTCGTTGATGGCTACTGCTATATCGACAACGGCGAAGTGTGGATGGATGCCGTGCACATCGCTCCGTATGTACGGGGTACGTGGACGAATCACGCGGCGCGCCGCAAACGTAAGCTCCTGTTGCACAAACGCGAGATCCTGAAACTCATGAATAAGACTCGCGAAAAGGGGTACACGATCATCCCCCTATCGATCTACTTTCTCGGCTCGCACGCCAAGGTCGAGATCGCGCTTGCTCGCGGCAAGAAAGAGTGGGATAAGCGCCAAACCCTGCGCGAAAAGCAGGATGCTCGCGAGGCTCAACGCGCGATGAGGCGGCGGGAGATGCTCAGCTAGCGTCGGAACCGCCCGCACGCCAGGTTCCGCGGTGGCGAAGGGGCCGACGCTTGCCCTCGGGAATAGAGCCCTTGGCGGTAGGCGTTGAAAGCTGTATACTGAACTGCTGTGCCGGAAGGTGCAACAGATTTTTGATAATCGAATAGGGTGTGCGAATCAGGCACGCATCCCACCCGCAGTTGCGGGTGCAGATTATCTGGCACGTTCCGTTTACGGGCGTTGCCACCCGATACGGGGTCGATCGGTTTCGACGGTAGTTGTCCAGCCAGGGGAAGCGGGCCGAGGATCCAGGGTTATCTCGCTAACGCTCCCTGGAAAACAATAAGTGCCGAACCTAAGCGCACTGACTTCGCTCTCGCTGCCTGATCAGCGACAGCAGTCTGGACCGTCAGGGATTGCCTTCGATCTGACCTGTCCATCATCTAGAGGGCCACTGCTACCAACCCTGGTCACCGGGGTTGGGTGAACACCTTAGAGTGACTGAGCCCGTCAGCGACGTGTCCGTGTGAGCGCTGGGGCTGAGAAAACGATTTCGCGGACTGCGCCCGGAGAAGCCCTGGCTTCGCACTATCGGACGCGGGTTCGATTCCCGCCGGCTCCACGATGAGGGCGCCCACTATGCAAAGTGGGCGCCCTTTTTGTTGCTTTGTGGATTGGGCAAGCCGGTTCTGGCCTGCGTTGATATGGTGGAGCCAGTGGTGTGTATGACTACAACACCTTTAGATTTGTCCATTGGGTGAAAAGGCATGCATATGAGCAACTCCGCGGATCTCGCTATTGCAGATAGATGGGACGCCGAGGACTTGGGCTGCGGCGAGCTTGTCATGAAGCTTCGCTCGCGAATGCTCGCCCTGAATCCGGGAGAAATCTTCGAGCTGATCGCCACCGACGAAGGCGCGATCATCGACATCCCCGCCTGGTGCAGTCTCACCGGGCACACTCTTGCCGTGGCACAGCCGCCGCGGTTTTTGATCCGACGAAAGGATTCCTGACATGTCCAAGATCTGTGTGAGCATCACCCACGCCAAAGACGATGTTGACAAGGCGACCGTGGGTTTCGTTATCGCCAATGCCTCGATCGCCTCCGATCAGGAAACCGTCGTGTTCCTCTCCTCCGAGGGGGCGCGGCTCGCTGAAGAAGGCTACGCCGATGACCTTCACGAGGAGGGCTTCGCGCCGCTCAAGGAACTGATCACCAACTACGCCGAAGCTGGCGGCACGATCTGGGTGTGCTCGCCGTGCTACAAGAAGCGTGGACTGGACGAAGGCAAGCTCATCAACGGCGCGACGATCGTCGGCGGCGCGAAGCTCGTCGAGTACATGTCTCAGGGCGCTAGCTGCGTGAGCTACTGACGGCTGCTACTCGAATACCGCCATGACGAACGCTCAAGAGTTCACCCCGGCCACCTTCAAAGACGGCTTGAAAGGCCACACCAGTTTTGACGGTGGAGATCTGGATTGTGGCAACGGACTGCTGTTGCTGATCCGCAAACATCTGGATCCCCTGGATCCGGGAAAGTTCCTGGAGATCGCCTCCGTGGATTCCACGGTAGAGGTCGACTTGCCTAGCTGGTGCAGTATGACCGGGAATGACCTGGTCGATACGACGACCACGACCGTGCAGTTTCAGGGGCGCGAACTCACCCAGTGGCGGTTCTTGGTGTGCAAGGGTGCCTACGACGGCGCAGCGAGCATGCCTCAGCAGGAGAACACCCCCGAGGCACTCGTGCCCGCGGCAGGCAAAGGAAAGAAACCCCGTAAGCGCCCGCAAATGGCGATTACGCAGGAAGTGGTCACGCCACATATTCCTGCCGAGCTTCCCGAGCCTGCTGCGGCGCCCGCGCTCGAGCCCCTGGCCGTGCACACTATGGGCAGCTGGCCGCGGCCGTCGTGGCTGATTCGCGCATTGCATGAGCATCTGGAAGGCCGGCTCTCCCAGGAGGAGTTTGACGCTACCGCTGATGACGCCGTGCAGCTTGTCGTGGCAGCGCAAGAACGCGCCGACGTCGACGTCGTCACCGACGGTGAAATGCGCCGCGATAACTATTCCAGCTTCGTTGGGGGTCTGCTGCAGAACTGTCAGCTCATCCCCATCACGGATCTGTTGCCGTACGTTGATGATCCGGTGCAGTTTGAACGTGAGCTGCGCGCCCTCGATGTGCCGGCAGGGGAGGTTCGCCACCCGGCGGTATTCGGGCCGCTCGGCCGTGACAGATCCCTTGCTGTGCATGAAGCCCAATACCTGAAGACCATCACCGATCGCGCGGTGAAGGTGGATCTTCCCGGCCCTTACCTCCTCACTCGCACCATGTGGATGGAGTGCGTTTCCGATCGCGCCTACCCCGATCGGGAAACCCTCGCCACCGACGTGGTCCGGATTCTGCGGGAGGAAATCGCCGAGCTTCTCGCCGCAGGCGTTGCGTTGGTGGAAATTGACGAGCCCGTGCTTAGCGAAGTGGTCTACGGCAACGAAGGTGGCGGCGGTCGTACATTCATGTGCGGGGCGCTCGGTGAGCGTAAAGCAGTGCAGCCGGAGCTGGAATTTGCGCGGGATCTGATTGCGCAGGTAGCGGAGGGCTTTCCTGTCGATCGCCTGGGTATTCACGTGTGCCGTGGCAACTGGACGCCCGACGAATCCAAAGCACTTTCCGGAGACTACGCGCCTTTGCTCCCGCTCCTGTCATCCGTGCCGATCGGCAACGTCATTGTGGAAACATGCACGCCGCGCGCAGGGGACTGGCAGCATCTGACGGGCCTGCGCGAAGACCAGCGCATCGGTATCGGCATCTTTAACCAGAAGGCGCCGCAGGATGAAACCTTCGAAGCTGTGCTCGAGCGCGGGCGTACCGCAGTGAAGATGTTCGGCAAGGATCGAGTGCTCCTGAATACCGACTGCGGCTTCGCGACGTTTGCCGACAATCCAATCGTGGCCGGGAAGCAGGCTGAAGCGGCAATGGCGATGCTCGCCAAGGTGCGCGACGCCCTGCGGTAGAGCGTTCCGGCGCCTTCGTGCCCTGCCTCGTTAGCGCTCGGGCCGTGCAGCGGGGGCGTTTGATAGCCACGTCGCGCGCATTGCCTCGGCTAGCGGACGCAGATCGTGGCGCATAATGCGCTGCGTGTTGGCGCTCGGAGAGATGCCGAGGCGCGCCGCGGTATCGCCGTTTGATTCGCCCTCGAGGATTCCGCGTAAGCTTCCGCAGGCGCCCCCCTTGAGCGCGCTCACGTGTGCGTCGATCAAGTGGCACAGCGCTTCGGGCGGGGGTGTGTCGTTGCCTTGCGGGGCTTGTGTTCCGATGGTTGCCCGGCGACCGTCGGACTTTTTATTTTCCGAGGTTGCTGCACTGAGCCCGGTTCGTATACCTGAGAACCCGGAGGTTTGGGCGAGTTCTTCTGTGCGCTCGAGGGCCTCGCGCGCGGCCCACCAGGCGGAGCCGTCCTGGATGCCGGCGTCTTCGTCGATGATGCGGATCTCGCCGGCGCCGATTCCGAATCGGATGTCGATGTCATGCTCGCGAAGGTGGAGCCTGAGGATGTGGGTGGCGCGAAGGGCGTCGCCGTGGGTGGCGAACACGCCTTGAATTTCGTCGCCGACGGTAGGGTGGAGGCGTTCGTGTGATGGTGTCTGAATCGCGTTGAGCGCACTGGTGAGGTGTTCGTGGAGCGCGGTGCGGTTGTGATCGCGAGAGTTGACGATATCGCCGATGACAGCGACGGCGTAAGCCTGATCCTTCACTGGTGCCATATGTAGAGAATAGCTTAATTCGTCCTAAATGTAGGAAATGCCTAAACAGGTGGTGTTGTGACGGTTGTGTGGAGCGCGCTTGCGCTAACTGTATGTGCCTGTGGGGCCGTGGCGGGCAATGGGGTTATTCGTGCGCTTTTGCGGCGCATTGATGACGGCGGGGCTCGCGTCGCCGCCGCACAGGGCACCCTCATGGGGGCGCAAAAGGAATTGCCGGGAGGGCGATGGATCGGCATTCTTGAGCGAATTGCTGTCTACGTCTCGATTGTTGCAGGCTTCCCGACGGGTATCGCTGTCGCGCTTGCCGTGAAGGGGCTCGGCCGGTATCCGGAGCTGCGCGCGGAGAAGGAGGGGCGTGAGGCGGCTCGCGTGGGAGAGTTGTTCATTATTGGGACCTTTGCCTCGGTGCTGTGGGCGGCCGCGTGGGCGGGGGTCGCCGTGGGGGTGTGTGCGCTCATTGCGGGTGTCGCGTGAGTGCGAGAGTGGGAACGATTCGCAATAAATAGGCATATTGCAATATGCTCATGGGTGTGGTGTGATTGTCGTATGGAAGACAGCATGCAGATTGAGCACGCCGCACGAGTATTCAAGGCGCTTGGCAACACCTCGCGTCTCGAGATCGTGCTGCACCTCGCTGAACGCGAGTGCACAGTCAAGGAGCTCGTAGATCTCACGGGCCTCTCGCAACCGCTCGTCTCCCAGCACCTCGGGAAACTCCGCGAGGTGCACGTGGTGAAGGGGGAGCGTGAAGGAAGAGCGACGAGGTACTCGATCGCCGATGCCCATGTCACCCACGTCATCCACGACGCACTGGCGCACGCACAAGAAGGAGAACGCCATGACTGACCATAAAGCTGAACACACCCCCGCCGAGCACGCGCACGGCGAAGGCTGCGGCCACGAAGCAGTCCAGCATGGTGACCACGTGGACTACAAGCACGACGGCCACCTGCATGCAGAGCACGGCGACCACTACGACGAGCACCAGCCGCAGGCTGAGCACACCGTCGCCGATCACCAGCACGGCGAGGATTGCGGACACGAGGCTGTCGAGCACGACGACCACGTTGACTACATCCACGACGGCCACCGCCACGCGGAGCACGGCGACCACTACGACGAGCACTGAGCAAACGTCGGGACGGTACGGGCGAGGTCCTAGGCCTCAACCGGTGTTCTGATACGAGAAAGGCCCGGCACGGATGAACTGCTCCCCATTAGTTGGACTGAGAAATCAGTTACCGACTAGTGGGGAGTAGTTTTCGTTGAGAGCACGGAGTTCGCTGAGTGAGCATCAGCGCGAGCAGTTGGTTGGACTGTTTGAGCAAGGCATGAGCTATCAAGCCGCTGCGAATGCTCTTGGTGTCTCCAAATACGCCGGCCGTAAGCTCTGTCGTCGGTTTAAGCTGCATGGCAGGCTATGTCTTGTGGAGAAACCAACTAACCAGCAGTATTCGTTCGAAATCAAGAAGGAAGTGGCCGAGCGCCACCGTGCTGGTGAGACAGCGATGGATCTTGCGCGCGAATTTGGCCTGTCATCAGAGCAGCTAGTCAGAGCGTGGTCGTGGAAATGGCGTAAAGGTGGCGATGAGGCACTAAAACCGAAGCCGAAGGGCAGACCCAAAGGCTCGGTCGCGCCGAAGCCGCTCTCGGAGGAAGAGAAGCTGCGACGCCAGGTCGCACGGTTGGAAGCGGAAAACGCCTATCTAAAAAAATTGCGGGACTTGAGGAATCAGGGACGCGCCTGAAAGTCCAGGCGATTGTCATCCTCAAGTCACAGCATCGTCTGCAAGACCTTTTGGATGCGGCAGGCATGCCGAGATCGACGTTCTTCTACCACCAGAAACGACTCAGCGAGCCGGATAAGCACGCTGCGCTCAAAGACGCGATCCGGGAAAGCTTCGAGCGTAACAAGCATCGCTACGGCTACCGGCGAGTGCTACTTGACCTGCGCAACCAGGGCTGGGTGGCCAACCACAAGCTCGTCTACAAACTCATGTGCGAGATGGGGCTTCGAGCCAAAGTCCGCCAGCGCAGGCCGTATGTTTCCTACGCTGGGACGATCAGCCATATCGCTGACAACACACTTGACCGCAAGTTCACCCCAGATAAGCCAAATACCGTCTTTGTCAGCGACGTCACCGAGTTCAGGGTCGCAGGCCGAAAAGTGTATTTGTCGCCGGTGATGGATTTGTTCGACCGCTCTATCGTCGCTCACACCGTTGCTACATCGCCGTCGACAGCGTTGACCGCCGATTCTTTAACTAAGACGATTAAAACCTGTGCGCCTGAACCTGGGTGGATGATGCACACCGACCAAGGTTTCCAGTACCAGCATGCCTCCTGGCGTAACCTGATCGGCGATAACGGTGGTGTGCAGTCGATGTCGCGTAAAGCCAACTGCTACGACAACGCGGTCATGGAGAATTTCTTCGGGCACTTGAAAACCGAGATGTACCACGGAGAAGTCTTCGACACCGTCGCAAAGTTCAACCAGGCGATCGACGAGTACATCCAGTGGTACAACACCGAACGCATCCAACAACGACTCAAGGGCCTGACCTCGATGCAATATCGAAATCAGACCCTTGAAGCCCTAACCACCTAGAATTAAACCAGTCCACCTTCCGGGGGCCAGTTCACATTGGCCTGTTGCCTGCGGGGCCGGATCTCACGCGTGAGGGCGCTTTGACTGCGACCTACTAACTGGATTTATGCAGTTTTGGTCGCGGGCTTAGCCGAGCGGTCGAAAAGCAGCAGCAGAAGTCCCGTAGCGATCCATGCCGCGAGGACCCACCACGCTGCGCCGGTACCGCCGCCGTCGAAGAAGGCCAGAGACCGAACGAGGTGGCCAGTCGCGCCGATGGGCATCCACTGGCCGAGGGTCGACCAGCCGGCGGGGAGGAGCCAGGGACCCGTTGATAGTCCGGAGAGCGGGTTGGCCAGGAAGATCGTCAGGATCGCACCGATTCCCGCACCTGCGGTGCCGATCACAGCGCCGAGGCCAGCGGTGAGCATGGACGTGGCCAGGATGCCCAGGGAAACCGCCAGCCACTCCATGCCGAAGCTGCCGGACAACGTTCCGTAGACTGAGTGGAGCATCCACGTTGCCACCAATGCGCCCAGAGCTGCGATGCCCACGAGGACGGCGAGCTTGAGCCATTTATTGCCACGGAACAGGAACGTTGCAACGACCGCCGAGATGATGCCGCCGAAAGCCAGCGGGAGGCCGAGCAGAGCGATGCCGGCTGCTTGCGGGTCGTCTTTGGTTGTGGGGGCGAGATCTTCGCGTTCGACGGGCATGTTCTGGGCTTCGAGGGAGGCAGCGATGCCGTCGATAAGCTGCACGTACGGTGCGCCGTTTCCGGAGGCGGTGTACGTGGTGGCTCCGTCGGGGGTGATGGCGATGCCGCCGACCGTTTCCCGGTTCAGGATCGACTCGCGCACAGTCTCTGGGTTGTCCATGACGCGGATGTCGGGTGCCTCGTCTCCGGCTTTGTCTTTGATGCCCTGAGTGATCTGCTCGATGACGGGCTCGGGTGCGGACAGAGCAACAGGGACGTCCTGGGGCCCAGAGGCGAAATTCGGGGCGAGGAACGCAAAGAGCATGAGTCCCATGATTACCGGGATACCGAGGATGACACCGAAGGCTTTAAGTGTTGGGGACGCTTTTCGCGTCTCGGTCGTGGTTGTTGACATGGGCAAACTCCTTAACTGGAACATTGCGTTTCACTTATAAACTGGAGCATAGTGTTCCATTTGTTAGGATGCAAGCGTGAGACAAGATGCAGTAGCGAACCGAGACGTCATTGTCGACGCAGCCCGAAAGTTGTTCGTGGAGCAAGGACCCGGTGTGTCCATGAGGGCGATCGCGAAGGAAGCCGGCGTCGGCGTAGCGACGGCCAGTAGGCATTTCCCTGGGTGCGTTGAGCTGTTCGACGCAATCGGAGCCCGCGCCGTGACCGATATCGAGGCTGTGATCAATGAGGCTCGGGAGAAGTTCGATGAGAACCCTCGGGATGCCTGGCGGGGCGCGGCGCACGCCATCGGCGAGATGAAGCTGGCAGCGCTCGCGCAGGCGCTCTTCGGCGCCCTCAATGCCAGCACTGCGGGCGGGACGCAAGGGGTAGGTGAAATTGTGGATAACCGTGTGGCTGACCTGCGTCGGATCTACGAACCGCTAGTCGACAAGGCGAAAGCAGCCGGGCTATGTCCGCAGAAGGTTGCTCCCCTTGATGTCCATTTTGGCTTAGGGGTGATCACGCGTCCGCTTCCGGAGACTGCCGTGAGCAAGAATTACTTCTCCGAGATTCAGGAGGAACTTCTGGACGTGATGCTCGACGGATTAGAGGTGCGTGCGCAGGGGGAACGCTAAGCCTGCGGCGGAGTACCCCGGTGCTTGCGGATTCCGCGCATAACCAAAACGATGCCAGCGATCCAGCTGGCCAGCGCTGTCATGTAGGAGATCGTGCCCCACGCTGTGGCGATAGCGAGGAACCCGAGCAGGAAGACGATCACCCCGATGATGATGTCCTGCTGCCCGGTAGTGCCGGAAGAACGCGAGTTGCCCGGTTCGTGGGGCGTCTGGGAAGTCATGCCTGCCAGTGTGCCAGGAAAGCGAAAGGCCCGGCACGGATTGAACTGCTCCCCATTAGTTGGACTGAGAAATCAGTTACCGACTAGTGGGGAGTAGTTTTCGTTGAGAGCACGGAGTTCGCTGAGTGAGCATCAGCGCGAGCAGTTGGTTGGACTGTTTGAGCAAGGCATGGGCTATAGAGCCGCTGCCATTGCTCTTGGTCAGACGCGCGTGGAGGTTGCTACCTCGATTTGCGGGTGGCGTACCAGGCGCCGATGATCACCAGGACCTGCGCTGGGATGCGGAGTGCGACGACGGAGGTCGGGATGCCGAGCTTCTCCGTCACTTCGGGGTTGCGGAGCTGATCGATCGCAGCGGGAAGAGTTCCGGCGAGCATGATGGTCGCGGCCCAACGAGCGATGGGATTGAGGGGCGGGATGAGGAAGCTCGCCCCGATCCCTGTGAGGGCGACGGTCGCGGCGCCCTGCACCCGGTCGCCATGTTCAGCGATCTGTTCCGGGACGAGGGCGGTGAAGAATTCGCGGTGAGTGGCTTGGATGATGCCGGCTCCGATGAACAGGGTCCCGAGGCCGGTGCGTAGAACGGTCTGCTTCTTCGACATGGTGTTCTCCTAGTTGTGCTGGTGGGCCTGGCCCCTGGAAAGTAGACACGTCGGGGGCTAACTATGCTGCTTGGGTCAGTGTAGCTGAATTAAGCGCTTCGAAATCAACGGGGGCTAGGAAGTTAACGGGGGCTAGAAGGTTGCACCAGGAGTGCCGCCTGCGCGTGTTGTAGCGCATGCACCACCGGAAGATTTCCTGGGAGCGAACCAACCCCCGGATAGCACATGAGGATGCCGTTCTGATGGATTGGACCAGAATCGGGCGTGTATAAGGTGCGAAACCTTATACACGCCCGATTTATACCGTTTGATCAGTAAGAACCCCGAAAATAGACACACATTTTGCTACTTACCCCCCCCCTTGAAGCCCTAACCGCCTAGAGTTAAACCAGTCCAACTTTCGGGGGCCAGTTCAGATGCCGGGCCTTTCGCTATTGGGAGTGGTCGGAGGTCAAACCCCCGTGGCCCCCGTGCAATTCAGGGCAATGGGGGAGAGAGCTTGGGTCAAACCCCCACAACCCCTATGCAATTCAGGGCGATGGGAAACTCAGTTTTCGGCGTCGCGAGCCGCGACAAATGCCTGGACGGCGCGATCGATATCCTCGCTCGTGTGGGCCGCCGAGAGCTGTACGCGGATACGTGCCTTCTCCTTCGGCACGACCGGGTAGCTGAACGCCGTGACATACACGCCGTGCTCGAGCATGCGGTCCGCGATGCGGCCCGCGAGGGCGGCGTCGCCGAACATCACGGGGACGATGGCGTGTTCGCCCTCGAGCAGCTCAAACCCGGCTTCGGTCATAGCGCTGCGGAAATGCTCCGCATTCTCGAACAGCTTCGTGCGAAGCTCACCCGAATTCTTCACGAGGTCGAGAGCGGTAATGGTCGCTTCGACGATCGCCGGCGCGAGTGAGTTCGAGAAGAGGTAGGGGCGGGCGCGCTGACGCAGAACATCGATGATCTCCTGATGCGCCGACACGTACCCACCGCTTGCGCCGCCGAGGGCCTTACCGAACGTGCCCGTGTAGATATCGACGCGATCCGAAACTCCGAAGTGCTCGGGGGTGCCCGCCCCCGTCTCGCCCATGAAGCCCACGGCGTGCGAGTCGTCCACGAGCACGAGCGCGCCGAACTCATCGGCGAGGTCGCAGATCTTGTCGAGCGGAGCGAGGTAGCCGTCCATGGAGAAGACGCCGTCGGTCACGATGACGGTGCGGCGGGCGCCCTTCGCGGCCTCGAGCTGGGTGCGAAGATCGTCCATGTCGGCGTTCTTGTAGCGGTACCGCGCGGCCTTCGACAGGCGGATGCCATCGATGAGGCTCGCGTGGTTGAGCTCATCGGAAATGATGGCGTCTTCTTTCGTAAAGAGTGACTCGAAAACGCCACCGTTCGCATCGAAGCACGAGGAAAACAGGATCGTGTCATCGGTTCCGAGGAACTCGCTCAGCTTCTGTTCGAGGACCAGGTGGCGATCCTGGGTGCCGCAGATGAAGCGCACGCTCGCCATGCCGAATCCGCGCTCGTCCAGGGCGCGCTTTGCGGCGGCGATGAGCTCGGGGTGATCGGCGAGACCGAGGTAGTTGTTCGCGCAGAAGTTCAGGACGTCGCGGCCTTCTGCATCGCGCGCGGAAGCAGCCGAGACCGCATTCGACTGCGGGGTGAGAATCGGGCGCTCATTCTTGTACGTTCCGGCCTCGCGAATGGCGTTGAGTTCCGCGGTCAGCTCGTCTTTCATGCTCGTGTACATCGATACTCCTTAAATGTTTTCCCAGTCGAGAACGATCTTGCCAGCTTCGCCTGAGCGCGCGAGCGCGTAGGCATCCGCCCACTTTTCAGCGGGCAGCACGTCGGTTACGGTCGACAGCACGCGCTCGCGAAGAATCTTCGAGGTGCGCACCATAGCGTTCATGGCGTTCCACGTTTCGAACATTTCGCGTCCGTAGATGCCCTGGAGGGTGAGCATGCGCGTCACGACGGTCGTCCAGTTGATCTCGAACTGCTTCGAGGGCAGGCCAAGCATGGAGATTTTGCCGCCGTGGTTCATATTGTCGATCATGTCTTGGAGGGCGCTTGCCTGCCCGGAGATCTCAAGGCCGACATCGAAGCCCTCGCGCATGCCGAGAGACGCCTGCGTGTCGCGAATACTCGTGTTCGAGACGTCAATCTGGGCATCCGTGCCCATGTCCTTTGCCATCGCGAGGCGGTGCTCCTTGACGTCGGTGATCGCGATGTAGCGTGCACCGGCGTGGCGAGCAACGGCGGCGCACATGAGCCCGATCGGGCCAGCGCCGGTGATGAGAACATCCTCGCCAACGAGTGGGAATTTAAGCGTCGTGTGCACGGCATTGCCGAGCGGATCGAAAATCGCGCCGAGCTCGGGCGTGATGACCTTTTCGCCACCATCGTTGTGATGAACCCACACGTTTTGCTGCGGGATGACGACGTACTCGGCAAACGCGCCATCGCGCTGCACACCGATCGAGCGCGTGCGAATGCACATGTGGCGGCGTCCCGCGCGGCAGTTGCGGCAAATGTCGCACACGACGTGGCCCTCGCCCGAGATGCGATCGCCAACGCGCACGTCCACGACGTCGTCACCGATCTCGGTGACCTCTCCGTAGAACTCGTGGCCCGGCGTGAACGGGACCGAATCGCACATGTCCTGTGCGGAAGCATCCCACTCGAGGATGTGCAGGTCGGTGCCGCAGATACCGGCGCGCATGACACGCACTTTGACATCGTTGGGGCCGACCTGCGGCTCCGGGATGTCAACGATCTCGAGTCCCTTTTGTGGGGCGGACTTGCGAAGGGCTTTCATAAGAACCTCTCTGTTCGGTAGGGATGCGCCTCAATGGTAGGGGTGTCGTGCTGAACGAGACTCGGATGCGGACGCACCTGCCGCATGTGAGGGATGCTTGTGTCCACTCCCACGGACGAATGCGGCGATCCGGCGACTACGATGGAGGCGATATGACCTCCAGCAACGAGAATACTGGCGCGCGCCCCGGTACGGCGAAGCCGCGTCTTGCGATCACTTACCCCGCTGACCTTCCCGTCTCTCAGCGGCGTGAGGAAATCCAGCGAGCGATTCGCGACAACCAAATCGTGATCGTCGCTGGCGAGACAGGCTCGGGCAAAACCACGCAGCTTCCGAAAATGCTCCTCGAACTCGGCTACGGTGGCCGCGGGCGCATGATCGGTCACACGCAGCCCCGAAGGATCGCCGCCCGAAGCGTCGCGAGTCGCATCGCGGAGGAATTGGGCGAGAGGCTTGGCGAGGGAAGCGTCGGATACCAGGTGAGGTTTACGAAAAACACCGCCACATCCACGCGTCTCAAGGTCATGACCGACGGCATCCTCCTCTCGGAGATTCACGGCGACAGGCTGCTGAAGAAATACGACGCCATCATCATCGACGAGGCTCACGAGCGCAGTCTCACGATCGACATGCTGCTCGGCTACCTCAAGCGCATCGCCCGCCGTAGGCCCGAGCTGAAAATCATCATTACCTCGGCGACAATCGATCCCGAGCGCTTCGCCGAATTCTTCGGAAAGAAGGATCGCGCGGGTGACCTGCACCCCGCCCCCATCATCGAGGTGTCGGGCCGCACCTACCCCGTTGAGGTGCGCTACCGGCCGCTCGTCCTCGAGCCCGAGATCGGTGAGGTGGACGAACTCGCAGACATCCGCAGCGAGGAGCGCGACCTCACCGAGGCGATCGTCGATGCGTGCGATGAACTGATCGCCGAGGGGCCCGGCGACATCCTTGTGTTTCTCCCGGGTGAGCGTGAGATCCGCGAGGTGGGAGAGGAGCTCCAAACGCACGTGAAGAAACGAGTGGGGGCGGCGAGTCGAATAGACGTTCTGCCTCTCTTTGGCCGCCTCTCAGAGCAGGACCAGCAGAAGATCTTCAGCCCGCCGAAAGACGGCCGCCGTCGGATCGTTCTCGCGACGAATGTCGCGGAAACCTCCCTCACCGTTCCGGGCATTAAATACGTCGTCGACTCGGGCCTCGCGCGCATTTCACGTTACTCGCAGCGCACGAAAGTGCAGCGCCTCCCGATCGAGCCGATCAGTCAGGCGAGCGCGAAGCAGCGTTCGGGGCGATCCGGGCGCACGAGCCCCGGCATAGCGATTCGCCTCTATTCCGAGCAAGATTTCGACACGCGGCCCGAGTTCACCGAACCAGAAATTCTTCGTACAGCCCTTGCGAGCGTCGTCCTGCAGATGACCGCTCTTGGGCTCGGCGACATCGAGAGCTTCGAGTTCGTCGAAGCCCCCGATAAGCGCGCGGTGCGTGATGGCGTGCGCCTCCTCGAGGAACTCGGTGCGATCCGCAGCGAGAAAAATGCCCCCGGTGGACGAGCGCTCACGGCGATCGGCGAGCAGATCTCGCGTTTTCCGCTCGACCCGCGTATGGCGCGTATGCTCCTCGAAGCCGATAAGCGCGGTGCACTCCGCGAAGTCCTCGTGATCGTCGCCGCACTCTCGATTCAGGATCCGCGCGAGCGTCCCCTCGAGAAGAAAACGCAGGCGGATCAGCTGCACGCGCGTTTCACTCACGATACGAGTGACTTCCTCACCTACCTCAACCTCTGGCGGCACTTGAGCGAGCGCCGCAAGGCGCTCTCCAACTCGGCATTCAAGCGCGAAGTCAAGAGCGAGTACCTGCACTACGTGCGTATCCGTGAATGGTGGGACCTCCACGCGCAGCTCAAAGACATGTGCCGCGACGTGGGGCTGCGGCCGTCGGATAACCCGGCGAGCGACGCGACCATCCACCAAAGCCTGCTGGCCGGGCTTCTGAGCCACGTGGGGCTCTACGACGAGCGCACGCGCGACTACCAGGGCGCGCGCAATTCTCGGTTCGTGATCTGGCCCGGAAGCACGATCGCGAGAAAACGCCACGATTACGTCATGGCCGCGGAACTCGTGGAAACATCACGCCTGTTCGCCCGCACGGCCGCGAAGATCGATCCCGCGTGGATTGAGGACGTCGGCCCTCACGTCATGAAGCGCAGCTACTCCGAGCCGCATTGGAGCTCGAAGAAGGCAAGCGCGATGGCGTACGAAAAAGCGACCCTGTTTGGCGTCCCGATTTTCGCGCGCCGCCCCGTCGCCTACGGCCGCATCGATCCCGAACTTTCGCGCGAGATTTTCATTCAGCATGCCCTCATCGAGGGGCAGTGGAACACCCGCCACCACTTCTTTCGCGACAATGTGCGACTCATAGAGGAACTCGAAGAGCTTGAAAACAAGGCGCGGCGCAGGGACCTCATCGCGGGCGACGCCGCCCTGTTCGAGTTTTATGACGCGCGTATCCCCGCGAAGGTGACGAGCGGGCGGCACTTCGATGCGTGGTGGAAGAAGCAGCGTCACGAGACTCCCGAGCTCTTGCATCTCACTCGTGAAATCTTGCTCGAGGGCGACGCGGAGGACCACGCCGCAGGTTTCCCCGACACATGGGTGCAGGGGGACATCACGCTCGCGCTTCGCTATGCATTCGAGCCTTCGGCTCGAGGTGCCTGCGACGGTGACCAGCCGAAATCGACGGCCCACTTCAAGGATGGTGTCACGGCCCTCGTTCCCCTCGCCGTGCTCGGCAGACTCGAGCCGAAGGGCTTTGATTGGCTCGTGCCTGGCATGCGCGAAGAGAGAATTGCCGAGCTCATTCGGACCCTCCCGAAGCCAATTCGCCGCCACCTCATCCCCGCGCCGGACAAGGCACGCGCCGTCGCCCAGATCCTGCGCGACGACGACCCGAATACGGGCGAGCGCTTCGTCGAAGCTGTTGCCGACGAACTCGTGGCACTTCCCGGTGTCCCCGACGACCTGCCGCTCTACGGCGATGAATTTGATGCGAGCAAACTTCCCGCGCACCTTCGCATGCATTTCTCGGTGCGCGATGATCGCGGGCGCGAGATCGGCTCGGGCGATGACCTTCTCGCACTCAAGAAGGCACACCGCGCACGTGTCGAATCAAGCGCGGCCCGGCAAGCCGAGTCCTTTGGCGACCGCGATCTCGACGGATTTCCTGACTTCGAGATTCCCCGCACGAAACGCAACCGGCAAGGTGGGCTCAATGTTGTCGTGTATCCCGCGCTCAAACTCCGCGAGGATAGCGGCGGTGTGAGTGTCGACCTCACCGCGATGCCGACTGCCCTCGATCAGCGCCGCGAGCACGTCCGTGCCGTGACGCACCTCGTGACCGAAGCCCTCGGGTCGAAGTCGGCGCAGGTGCTCGGCTCGCTCCCGAATCCCACGAAGCTCGCGATTTCTCAATCCAGTTACGGGAGCGCAAAGGCGCTTTTGAGCGATGCGGCGCTCGCCGCGAGCGCCGAGTTGATTTCCCGAACGGAAAACGGTGGTCTTGTGTGGACGAAGGCTGAATTCGACGCGCTCGTCGAGGCCGTGCGTGCCGAGCACGCAGGCCTTTCACGCACGCTCGTGCTCGCCGCCGTCGACGCTCTCGCTCTTCACGCGAAGCTTCAGCGGGCTATTTCCAAAGTGTCGAGCCTCTCGGTGCTGCAGCAGCTCACCCAGATCCGCGAGCACGCCGACTCACTCACCTCCGGGAGGTTCATTTCGCGCACGCCTGCGCACATCGTTCCCGAGATTCCTCGCTACCTGAAGGCAGACATCCACAGGATCGAGAAAATGCAGGACAACCCTGCGCGCGATGCCCAACTTGCGTGGCAGATCGAGGATCTTGTCGGCATGTTCGAGAAAGCGAAATCGAAACTCTCGACCGAGGCGCTCGAAAGCGATGAGGCGCGCGAGATTCCCTGGATGCTCGAAGAGCTGCGAGTCTCGTTCTTTGCGCAGCAACTTGGAACGCGGTACACGGTTTCGGAAAAGAGAGTGCGCCGCGCGATTGCGGATCTTCGCTAAGTCCCGGCGGAAAGGTCGCGGCCGTGGAAGGATGAAATCATGGCTACGCACACACCTGACAGCACCGAACCCACGCGTCTTGAGACCGGAACCGAAGCCGTCGAACGTCGCATTTTTGAGGCCCACGAAGGCGGAAAGCTCACAGTCGAGCCCACCGCTCCGATCGACAACGCTGACGACCTCGCGATCGTCTACACGCCGGGCGTGGCCCGCGTCGTCGAGGAAATCGCGGAAAAGCCCGAGAAAGCCTGCGAGTACACGATCAAGAAGAACACCGTCGCGGTCGTGACCGACGGCTCCGCCATCCTAGGGCTCGGCGATCGAGGCCCCCTCGCCGCGCTACCCGTGATGGAAGGAAAGGCGGCGCTCTTTTCACGTTTCGCGGACGTGGATGCCTTCCCGATCTGCCTCGATGCGCACGAGGTTGAGGACATCGTCGCGCACGTCAAGGCGATCGCACCCGCTTTCGCGGGAATCAACCTCGAAGACATCTCCGCGCCGCGCTGTTTCGAGATCGAAGACCGACTGCGTGCCGAGCTCGACATTCCTGTGTTCCACGACGACCAGCACGGTACCGCCGTGTGCGTTCTTGCGGCGCTCACGAACGCGCTCACGATCGTGGAAAAGCCGATTGAAGAGGTCCGCATCGCGATGTCGGGTGCGGGCGCTGCGGGCACGGCAATCCTGCGGCTTCTCCTTGCGGCGGGCGCGCGCGATGTGATCGTCACAAACTCGAAGGGCATCGTTCGAGAGGGTCGCGAGGCCGGAGATCGTCTCGAGTGGATCGCTCGCCACACGAACCCTCGCAAAGTGGAGGGTGGGCTGCGCGAGGCCGTTGAGGGAGCCGATGTGTTTATCGGTGTGAGCGTCCCGAACATTCTCGATGAGTCGATGCTGAGGAGCATGAACGAGCGCGCGATCGTCTTCGCGCTCTCGAACCCCGTGCCCGAGGTCGACCCTGAGATCGCCTGGAAGCACGCCGCCGTCGTAGCGACGGGACGCAGTGATTTTGCGAATCAGATCAACAATGTCCTTGCGTTCCCCGGTGTGTTCCGCGGGCTTATCGACGCCCACGCGTGCGAGGTCACCGACGAGGCACTTCTCGCGGCGGCCCAGGCGATCGCCTCCGTTGTCAGCAACGACGAGCTTTCAGCGCGCCACATTGTGCCGAGCGTGTTTGACGAGCGCGTCACGCCCGCGGTTGCGCGCGCCGTGGCCCGCGCGGGGGAGCCCCGCTAGGATCGAGGCATGAGTACGACACGCATTCGCTTCACGGCCTCGATCTCGGACCCGAACTCCCCGGACCACGGTGCCCCGCAGGCACCCGCTGCCCCCGGCGCTGCGCCGAGCTCGACAGCGGTGCTCGAACGTGAGGAACAGACGGAGGACGCCGATCCAGGCGATCACGATCGCTTCGCTCACTACGTGCAGAAGGAAAAGATCGCGAAGGCCGCGCTAAACAACTCGCCGGTGATCGCGCTGTGCGGCAAAGTGTGGGTTCCTGGCCGCGACCCGAAGAAGTACCCCGTGTGCCCGCAGTGCAAAGAGATCTACGACGGCATTGGTGACGGAAGCAACTCGGGCGACGGCGAGGATAAAGGCCGAGGTAAAGGCGGCTTTGGCGGCTTTCGGGGGCTTTTCGGCTCGGGTCGCTGAGATGCTCTAGCCGCTGCCGGGTTTATCGTGGATGGCGCTTATGAATGCCCACGATTCTTCCGCTTCGCCCGACCTGTTCTCGAGCTATCTGGAGTCGACGCGCACCAGCGAGCAACACGCGCCGGCTGTGCACACCCAGTCGACCCCCCGCAAGCCCTCGTCGTTTGCGGCGCAGCAGATGCCGCCCGCATTCCCCGAGCGCGCAGCGTGGGGCACGGCGCCGAAGCTCCGTGCGTGGCAGGCCGAAGCCCTGAACCTTTACCAAGAGCGCCAGCCGCGCGACTTCATGACCGTGGCGACCCCGGGCGCCGGCAAAACAACCTTTGCTTTGCAGATCGCCGCGGGCCTGCTCAAGGAAGGGGTGGTGCGCCGCGTCACCGTGGTTGCCCCGACCGAGCACCTGAAGACCCAGTGGGCGGATTCCGCGCTACGCGTGGGCATTCAGATCGACCCGAACTTCTCTAATTCCCAGGGTCGGCACGGCGATCACTATCAAGGCGTTGCCCTCACTTACGCGCAAGTGGGGGCGAACCCGAGGTTGCACCGAGCGAGAACCGAGGCGGCTCCGACCCTCGTCATCCTTGATGAGATCCACCATGCGGGCGACGCGCTCACGTGGGGCGATGGTGTCCGCGAGGCCTTTGACCCCGCGAAACGTCGCCTCGCACTCACGGGTACCCCGTTCCGCTCGGACGATGCCCACATCCCCTTTGTGCGCTACGAACCTGACGCCGAGGGGTTCATGCGCTCAAAGGCCGACTACACGTACGGCTACCGTCAGGCTTTGCAGGACCACGTGGTGCGGCCCGTGTTGTTCATGACGTATTCGGGGCGAATGCACTGGCGGACGAAGAGCGGGGACGAGGTTTCGGCGCAGCTTGGCGGCCTCGAAACGAAAGACATCATGCAGCAGGCGTGGCGCACGGCGCTCGATCCGAAGGGCGAGTGGATCCCCACTGTTCTTGCGGCCGCCGATCAACGCCTCACCGAGGTTCGTCGCGGCGTGAGCGACGCGGGCGGTCTCGTGATTGCGACGGATCAGTCCACTGCGCGCGCGTACGCGAAAATTCTCGAGCGCATCACGGGTGAGAAACCCACTCTCGTCCTCTCGGATGACGCGACCGCGGGCCGCAAGATCGAAGAGTTCAGCACCTCGCAGGATCGCTGGATGGTCGCGGTGCGTATGGTGTCCGAGGGAGTCGACGTTCCGCGCCTTTCCGTGGGCGTGTATGCAACGTCGACTTCGACCCCGATGTTCTTTGCGCAGGCGGTGGGCCGCTTCGTGCGCTCTCGCACGCGTGGTGAAACGGCGAGCGTGTTTCTTCCCTCGGTTCCCGTTCTTCTCGGCCTCGCGAACGAGATGGAGGTCGAGCGCGACCACGTCCTCGATATGCGCGAAAAAGACCAGCTTGACCCGGAGACAGGCCTCGATGAGGAGGCGCTGCGCGAGGCCAATCGCGAGGAGAAGGCGAGTAGTGAGCTTGAGGGCAGCTACGAGGCCCTCGAATCAGATGCCCACTTTGACCGCGTCCTCTTCGACGGTGGCGAGTACGGGACCCTCGCGATGGCGGGGAGCGAGGAAGAGCAGGCGTTTTTGGGAATCCCAGGCCTGCTTGAGCCAGAGCAAGTGACGACGCTCTTGCGCGAGCGTCAAAAGAGCCAGCAACGGCGTTCGTCAGCGCGCTCGAGCGCGCCCGCGGCAGCAACGCACCGCGACGTGACGGCGCTTCGCAAGGAGCTCAGCTCGCTCGTATCGGGCTGGGCGCGCCGCACCGGAACCCCGCACGGTCAGGTGCACAACGAACTGCGCCGCCGCTCGGGTGGCCCTGCGGTTCCGCAGGCGAGCGCGGAGCAGATTCAAAAGAGGATCGACATTCTTCGCGGCTGGTTCGTGGGCAAGAAGTAGCCCGACGCTTGCCGGGAACTATCGCTTCCCGGCGTTTCGCAGGTAGGCAAGCTCCTCGAGGGAGTGGACGACCGGCAGCGCGACATCGCCGTCCTGCCCCGTGCGGATATGCGGATCGGCGAGTGCAAGTTCGTCGAGAGCACGCTCGTGCACACTGCGTGCGGCTTTGATACGCTCCCATTGGCTGCGTGAGTCGAGAACGTTGCCGCGCTCGACGAGGCGTGTGAGAAGAGGCCGGGAGCCCGGGGCTTGCGATGGCTGATCGCCCTGGTTATCGGCGAGGACGAGCTCGGCGCATGCCTCACCTTCGGCGCCGCACACACGATAGGCGCGTTTGCTTCCCCCGACGGTGGCCTTTTGCGCGGACTTCTTCGCGACGGCCTCCATCTCGCCGGATAAGTTCTCGCGTTCGACGAGTTTGAAAACGAAGCCCTGCGCGGGGTGATCGCCGCCGGTCACGAGGCGAGTGCCGATCCCGTAGCTGTCGACGGGGCTGTCGCGAAGTGCAAATACGCGGTATTCGTCGAGGTCGCTTGTCGCGGTGATTGAGGTGCGCGTCGCGCCGAGCGCATCGAGCTGGGCACGCACCTCGCGGGCCGTTTCGCCGAGGGCGCCGGAGTCGATGCGCACCGCGCCGAGGTCGGGGCCCGCGATGGCTACCGCGGACTCGATCGCCGCGGAGATATCGAATGTGTCCACGAGCAGGCTCGTGTGCGCACCTAGCGAGTTTACTTGAGCCTGGAAGGCTTCCGCTTCGGTATCGAACACGAGAGTGAAGGCATGGGCGGAGGTGCCCACGACGGGAATCCCGTAGGTTCGACCGGCCTCGAGGTTCGAGGTTGACGAAAATCCCACGATGGCCGCGGCCCGCGAGGCGGCGACGGCGGCATCCTCATGCACGCGCCGCGAACCCATCTCGATGCACGGGCGCCCCGCCGCAGCCTGGATCATGCGCGAGCCCACGGACGCAATCGCCGAGTCGTGATTGAGGATGGAGAGCACGAGAGTTTCGAGAAGCACGCACTGCTCGAAGGTGCCTTCGACGCGCACGACGGGGGAGCTCGGGAAAAAGAGCTCGCCTTCCGCATACGCATCGATGCTGCCCTCAAACCGGTAGTCCGCGAGATAGGCGAGCACGTCCTCGGTGAACTGCCCCGTCGACCGCAGAAAATCGAGATCCTCAGCCTCGAAGCGAAACGATTCGAGCGCATCGAGAATACGGCCAATCCCTGCGAACACGCCGTAGCGTCGCCCCTCGGGAAGCGAGCGGGTGAACACCTCGAACACGCATTGGCGATCCGCGACACCGGCATCACGCGCGGCTTGGATCATGGTGAGTTCGTACAAATCGGTCTTTAGTGAGGTCGTTGGCACAGAGCAAGCCTAAACGAGGAAGCCGGGTAGTCTTAGTGTTCATACCCGTAGTGGAGCCCGAAGTTGAGAGGCGAGGGAGGAAACGCCGTGCGCGAAGACCGCCAGAGCGAGTCCCTGGCAAGCGTCGGAACTGAAACCGACCGAAAGTGGAACACCGTTGTGCTAAACGACGCCGTGAACGAGCAAACGTACGTGACCTACGTGTTTCGCACTCACTTCGGGTACGCCCGCTCCAAGGCCCACGCGCTCATGATGCAGGTCCATACGCAGGGGCGTGCGATCGTGTCGTGCGACGGGCGAGAGACCGCTGAATCTCACGTGGGTGCGATGCACGAATTCGGCCTCCTCGCGATCCTCGAGGAGGCGTAGTGGCGCATTCGTTCATCGCGCGGGCCGACGGTCGACTGATGTGCAGGCTCGAAGCGGAAGAGCGCGCCGTACTCGCGCAAGTAGCGGGCGAAATTACCGACCTCATTCGCGCCGATCTTGAAATCGGCGAGAGTGATGAGACCGGGCAACGCCCGAGCGAGGTGATGTCAGAGGACCCGCTCGCGAGGCTCGAGGCTGAAACTTCGCGCGCGCGGACGGAGGCCCCGCGCGACAGCGCAACTCAACGGCTTTTTCCGCCCGCGAGCGAGAACGATGAAGAGGCGGGCGAGTACCGGCGCCTCACGCAAGGCAACCTCGCCGATGCCCATATCGCGAACTTGAGCGTGCTTCGCGCGAGCCTGGAAGTTGCCGGCGACATCGGGGGCGAAGGGCCGCACGATGAGATCGTGATCGAGCGCTCCGATGCGGTCTCATGGCTCAAGGCGCTCAATGTTATTCGCCTCGTTCTCGCGGACCGCATGGGGATCGAGAACGACGGTGACTTCGAAGCGCTCCAGCTTTTGTGTTCGAACGACCTCGAACAGGTTGAGGCCGAGCCGGGAGTTGCCGGTTTGGAGTTCCTCGCGACACTGTATGAGTTCGCCTCGTGGCTCCAGGCGACGTTGATCGGGGCCCTGAACGCTCGCTCCTAGATGCCTGTGAGATCCCTTGCACGGGTGGGCCGAAGCACTCTCGGTCAGCGCGCAGATCGATAGATTGAAAGCGTGAACGATTCACCCATCGGGATTTTTGATAGCGGGATCGGCGGGCTCACTGTCGCACGCGCGATCATCGATCAGTTGCCGAATGAAGAGCTTTTCTACATCGGCGACACGGCCCACACGCCCTATGGCGACAAACCGCTCGCGAAGGTGCGGGAATACGCTCTCGGGGTCATGGACGAACTCGTCGAGCACGACGTCAAGATGCTCGTGATCGCATGCAATACGGCAACCGCGGCGGTTCTCGCCGACGCGCGCGAGCGCTACAGCGTTCCCGTTCTCGAAGTCATCAAACCGGCCGTGCGCCGCGCCGTGTCCGTGACCCACAACAAGCGGATCGGCGTGATCGGTACGCGCGCGACCGTGAAGTCGGGGGCCTACCAGGATGCCTTTTCAGCGGCGCTTGACGTCCATGTGGAGGCCGCAGCCTGCCCCCGCTTCGTCGAGTTCCTCGAGAGCGGGACCGATTCGGGCGAGGAGGTCCTCGCTGCCGCGGAGGAGTACCTCGCGCCCCTCAAAGCAGCGGGCGTGGACACGCTCGTGCTTGGCTGCACGCACTATCCGCTGCTCGCCGGCGTCATCAGCTACGTGATGGGGCCGGACGTCACGCTCGTGTCGTCCTCGGAAGAAACCGCAATCGACGTGTACCGCACACTTCAGGGTGAAAACCTCATGCGCACGGCGGCCACCGCGCCGAGCCACATCTTCGCTGAGACGGCGCCGCGCGTGGGCCGCACGAGCAACTTCGCGCGCCTCTCGCAGCGCTTCCTCGGCCCCGCGATTACCCACACGACCTCCATCCCCGCCCGTGAGGAGAATGCATGAGCATCGAATTGACAGTGGTGGGCTGCTCCGGCAGCTATGAGGGTCCGGGCGAGCCGGCCTCGTGCTACCTCGTGACCGTGCCCGGTAAACGCGGTAAGCCGTTTCGCATCCTCATCGATTGCGGCAATGGTGCCCTCTCTAACCTTCACAAGGTCATCGACCCGTCTCACATCGACATCATTCTCATCTCGCACCTGCATGCGGATCACTTCCTCGACCTCGCGGGACTCGAGGTCTACCTCGCCTATCACCCGCTCGTCAACTGTCCGACGGTCCGCGTTTTCGCGCCCGAAGGCATCGACGAACGTTTGAGCGCCGCGACCGGCAATCCCGACCCCATCCCGCCCGGCGCAATCCGCGCCCCCTACGAGTTCATTGCGCTATCGGAGGGGGACAGTATCGAAGCGGGGCGTGCGATCATCACGGCAGTGCCCGTGGAGCACCCCGTTCCCGCATTCGGCTTCCGTATCGCCGTGGGCGACACCGTACTCGCTTACACGGGCGATACCGACGTGTGTGAGGGCGCCTCGGCTCTCGCAAGTGGCGTTGACCTTCTCTTGTGCGAGGCCGGGTACGTTGAGGGGCGCGACGACCACTTCCAGGGCATCCACTTGACGGGCAAGCGTGCGGGAATTCTGGCGCGCGAAGCCGGGGTGAAGAAGCTTGTGCTGACCCACATCCCGCCGTGGACCGATCGCAAAGTCCCGCTCGAAGAGGCGAGGGCCGAGTTCGACGGTCCTCTCGAACTCGCCGAGTCACTTCGCACCTACACGCTTTAATTCCCAGCTCGCGACCAACGAGGAGAAAGCCATGACCGAGCAGATCACCCGAGTCGACGGACGCACCGTCGATCAGCTCCGCGACGTGAGGATCACGCGCGGTTGGCTTGACCACGCCGAAGGCAGCTGCCTGATCGAATTTGGACGCACGCGCGTGCTATGCGCGGCGAGCTTCACGGAGGGTGTGCCGCGCTGGAAGAAGGGCAGCGGCACGGGCTGGGTTACGGCGGAATACGCCATGCTTCCGCGCGCGACCGGGAGCCGCTCGGATCGCGAGAGCGTCAAGGGCAAGATCGGTGGGCGCACCCACGAAATCTCGCGACTCATCGGCCGCTCGCTTCGAAGCGTCGTCGATATGAAGGCGCTTGGCGAGAACACGATCCAGCTCGATTGCGATGTTCTGCAAGCCGACGGTGGAACGCGCACCGCAGCAATCACGGGCGCGTATGTCGCCCTCGTCGACGCGATCACGTGGGGCAAACGCCATGCCTCGATCCCGGTGCTCGCCGATGTCCTGCGCGACTCCGTGTCGGCGGTGAGCGTCGGCATCATCGACGGCATCCCGATGCTTGACCTCGAGTACCGCGAGGACGTCAAGGCTGAAACCGACATGAACGTCGTCATGACCGGTTCGGGCGAGTTCGTTGAGGTACAGGGAACAGCCGAGGGAGCACCCTTCAGCTACGACGAGCTGAACCAACTCCTTGGCCTTGCTTCCCAGGGCTGTGAACAGTTGATCCAGATGCAGCTCGCGGCCTTTGAGGAACGCCAGTGAGTACCGACGCGAAGATCGTTCTCGCGAGCCACAACGCCAAGAAGCTCAAGGAACTGCGCGAGGTACTCGCGGGGGCGATCGACGGCTTCGACCCGGCTCTTGTCGTCTCCAGTGCCGAATTGGGTCTCACCGACCCGGTTGAGGATGGCGTGAGCTTCGAGGAGAACGCTCTGATCAAGGCACGTTCGGCGGCGCGAGAGAGCGGCCTCATCGCGATCGCCGATGACTCGGGTCTTGCCGTTGATATTCTCGGCGGAAGCCCGGGGATCTTCAGTGCCCGCTGGTCGGGCCGCCACGGCGATGACGCCGCCAACAACGCCCTCCTTCTCGCTCAGCTCGCCGATATCGCGCCGGCCCACCGCGGGGCGCAGTTTGTGTGTGCGGCCGCGGCGGTCATTCCCCATTCCGACGGTGGCAGCGCTCGAGAGGTGGTCGAGCTCGGCACGATGAGAGGGGCCCTCCTTCGTGAGCCGCGCGGTGAGGGAGGTTTTGGCTACGATCCGCTTTTCGTCCCTGAGGGGTACGAGAAGACGTCGGCTGAACTCACTGCCGAGGAGAAAAACGCGATCAGCCACCGCGGCAAGGCGTTTCGCGCGTTGGCCGGGCGACTCGCGAACCTGATCTGATTCCCGCGGGGCGCTTGCGTGCCTGAGACGCTAGGCGTGTGCTGCTAGTTGATGCCCCCGGCTGCAAGGGCGCGGCGCACGAGAATCGCATGCGACTGCTCAAGCTCGTTCATGACGGCTGACTCAAGGATCGTCGCCGCATCGAACCACCCGAGATCCAGTGCATCTTCTTGCGGGGCGCAGTCGCCCTCGACGGGAACGATGTACGCGAGTGAAACCGCGTGCTGGCGCGGGTCCACGAACGGCGACTGGCCCGGGGTGGGGAAGTATTCCGCAACGGTAAAAGGCACCATCGACGTGGGGACCTTCGGAAGCGCCACGGTACCGAGATCCTTCTCGACGTGGCGAATGATGGCCTCGCGAAGGCTCTCGTGCACGAGGACGCGGCCAGAGACGAGGGAGCGAATGATGCGCCCGGAACCGTCGGCGCGAAGAAGCAGACCGATGTCCTTGATCGCCCCGTAGGGGTCGAGTCGAACGGGGACGACATCGATGTAGAGGATCGGGAGCTTACGACGGAGCTCACGGATCTCGTCGTCGTCAAACCAGTTGGATTCGGTTCCCACTGCGGTGCGCGTCATCGTGACTCCTCGGTGGTGTGGCTCGGTGCTTTTTCGGTTGTCGGGCGGTACTCCTCGAGTGCGGAGCGTTCGGCGAGCGGGAGGGTGGCCGGGTCAATGCCGCTTGGCGCGTCCCAGGCGGGATCGAAGCGGGGGAGCGCACCCTCCTCGTGTGCCCATTCGAATGGTTCGCGTAGCGAATAGCCCGCGATCATAGGGACTCGCCAGAGCGTGGGGGAGACCTCGAGGAGCGTGAGCGAGGTGTTAGGGAGCGAGGTGAAGTCGCGCTGTGCGACGGCACTGGCCAGGTATCGAATGAGAGTCCCGTGCGCGACCACGAGAATCCGTCCATCGGGGTGCTGCGCCGATACGTCGCGCACCGCTGCGCATGCGCGCTCGAGGACGGCATCGACGCTTTCCCGGTCGGGAAAATCACGCTCTGGATAGGCCGCGTAGGCCTCGGCGCTGGGTTTGCCTTCCGCCCAGCCAAAATCGACTTCGCGGAACCCCTCGTGGACGCCGATCAACGGAAGGCTGTGGTCGGTCGCGATCACTTCGGCGGTGAGGCGGGCACGAATGAGAGGTGAGCTCATGACGCCGTCCCAGGCGAACTCCGGGGTGGAATCGAGAGCGCGATGGGCCTGCTCCACCCCGGTCGCGTTGAGGGGAACATCGCTTGCCCCCTGGAAGATGTGCGCGAGGTTCCAGTCCGTCTGGCCGTGACGGACGAGGCCAATCAGGGTCATCGCTTCCTCCTCAACGCTGGCGCGTTGTCGAGATGAGAGGGAGTACGCACGGGGGGACTTGAACCCCCACGCCCGAGGGCACTGGAACCTAAATCCAGCGCGTCTACCAATTCCGCCACGTGCGCATACCCGCCTAGCCTACCCGGCCAAGGGGTCGCGGTGAAAGTCCAGCCGACGACCGGTAGACTCGAGCGGTACGACCACGCGACCATACATCCCGGGAGGAACTCGTGGGAAAGAAGAAGGAAAGCCTCGAGGAGATGAAGGGCGAGGCCCTGCGCCGCCAGGACAATCTCGCCGCTGACATCGACGAGCTGCTCGACCGCATCAACCCCGTCAACGCCATCCAGCGCTGGAAGAACGAAGCTTCGGATACCGCGAAGTCTTTTTTCGTCGCCGATAGCGGCGCCGTGAAGCCCGCACCGGTCGCGGGCCTCATCGGTGGTGCTCTCGGCCTCCTCGCGATCACCGCTGGCGCGATTGTCCTCGTGACGCGCACGCCGAAGGACGGCGACTACTTCGACCGGGACTACCGTCAGAAGTGAGTGACACACCCGCGCTTCCGCTCCGGATGCTTCACGACCGCCTCCTGGTCGAGCCGGATCCCGAGGGCGAGCGCCGCAGCAAGTCCGGGATTCTGATCCCGGCAACCGTAAGCGTGTCGACTCGCCTGTCATGGGCGAACGTCGTCGCCGCCGGTAGCAACGTGCGCCAGGTGCGCGTAGGCGATCGCGTGCTCTTTGATCCGGCTGACCGTGCCGAGGTCGAACTCGACGCGAAGGTATACGTGCTCCTTCGCGAACGCGACGTACACGCCGTGTACGAAGATGCGCACGAAGGCGACGTTACCGGCCTCTATCTCTGAACCTCTTGCTCCTCCGATTGGAAGGAATCATTCATGACCACCACAAAAACCGCCGTCATCACAGGGTCGTCGCGAGGCGTGGGTGCTGACACCGCGAAGATTCTCGCCGCGGAAGGTTACAACGTCGTCGTCAACTATCGTCAAAAGGCGCCGCGGGCGAACAAGGTCGTGAAAGAAATCGAAGAGGCCGGCGGTCGCGCCGTAGCCGTGGGCGCCGACCTCACGAACGAAGAGGATCTCGACCGCCTCATGCAAACGGCGATCGACGAGTTTGGTTCGCTCGATCTGCTCGTTCTCAACGCCTCGGGCGGTATGGAGAAGGATCTCGGCGACAACTACGCGCTTCGCCTCAACCGCGACGCACAATCGAACGCACTCACCGCTGCGCTCTCGCGCATGAATCCCGGCGGTCGCGTCATCTTCGTGACGAGCCACCAGGCGCACTTCATCAACGAGGTTGACACCATGGACGCGTACGATGCGGTCGCGAAGTCGAAGCGCGCGGGCGAGGATGAGCTGACGTCGCGCATCCCCGAGATGAGCGAAAAAGGCGTGAGCTTCGTTGTCGTTTCGGGCGACATGATCGAGGGAACGGTCACGGCAACCCTCCTCAACCGCATGGAGCCGGGTGCGCTCGAGGCACGTCGCGAGGCAGCCGGGAAGTTGTACTCGGTGCGCGAGTTTGCAGAAGAGATCGCGAAGCTCGCGACGGCCGACCTGCCCACGGGGCACATTGAGCTCGTGGGCGGCGCACAGGACTTCCTCGCGCAGGTGGACGCGAAGTAAGCATTATGACAGTGGGCCCCGCGCGCACGAGGAAAGAGCCATAAATGGAACTCATCGTCCTCGCGCTCGTGGGGCTCACCGTCCTCGTTGCCTCCGCACTTTTCTCGCGCCGCACCGGCATCGCGGCGCCGCTCCTCCTTCTCGTGCTCGGGATCGTCGCGAGCTTCACGCCGTGGATTCCCGACATTGAACTCACGAACGAGATGGTTCTTCTCGGCGTGCTTCCGCCGATTCTTTTCGCCTCGGGTCGCAACGTGCCCGTGATTGAGCTTCGACGAAATCTCAAGCCGATTGCGTGGCTCAGTATCGTCATGGTCATAGTGCCGGCCGTCCTCGTGGGCGTGATCGTGCACCTGCTTTTTTGCGAGATCTCCCTTCCACTCGCCATCGCACTCGGGGCCGCGGTATCGCCGATCGATGCGGTCGCGGCGACGAGCATCGGCCGGCGCCTCGGCCTTCCCGATCGCCTCATGACTTTGCTCGAGGGGGAGAGCCTTTTCAACGACGCGGCCGCTCTCGTGACGATGCGGATGGCGGTCGCGACCCTCGCGACTGGGTTCTCGCTCGTTGAAGCGAGCCTCGGCTTCCTGTGGGCCGTCGCAGGCGGGCTGGCGATCGGGTATGTGACCGGTCGGGTCATCAATTGGGCTCGTGGCCGCCTCAACGACCCGGTGCTTGTCACCATCGTGACTCTCGCGAGCCCGTGGGCGTCGTATGTTCCCGCGGAGCAGGTGCATGCGTCCGGCGTGATCGCGGTCGTCGTCACCGCGGTAGTGATGTCCCATCTTGCGCCGCGGTCCCTCAACGCGGAGGAACGTGCGATGGTCCGCTCGACCTGGGCAACCACGAGCTACGTGCTCGAGCACGCGGTGTTCCTTCTCATGGGCATGCAAGTGGCGCGGCTCGTGAACGACTCGCGCGTGAGTGGAAGCCTGGGGCGCGTGTGGCTCATGGCGCTCGTTGTGCTCGCCGTGTTGATCGTGCTGCGTGCGTGTGGCGTCGCGGTTGTCGTGTGGATGTCGAATCACCGCGAGGCCCGTGCCCGCGCGCTCGGGCACACGCTCAAGGGCGGCCTCACCGAGAAGGGCGAGCAGCGTGCGCGTAACCGCTTCGGTTCGAACTGGGAATCGGAAAGCTCGCGATGGCTCAATCGCACCCGTGCCGACATTGATTACGCGCTCACCGAGCAGATTTCGCCGAAGGGCGGAATCGTGCTGGCATGGGCGGGGATGCGAGGAGTCGTGACCCTCGCGGCGATCCAAACCCTTCCATATGTTGCGGGAGGTCAGCTCGTCGAGTATCGCGGCGCGGTCATACTTGTCGCCTTCCTCGTGGCCGTGGGGTCGCTGCTGCTCTTCGGGGGGACGCTCCCGTTCGTTATTCGCGCAACGGGTCTTGCGGCACCCGGCATTGATGAGCGGCGGCACGAGGAAAAGATGCTCGTGAGGAGCATGCTGGAGACGGTCAACCGTGAGCTCGGCCCCCTCGCCGAGCAGACGATCGACGGCCAGCCGGTTCCGCCGCACGTCATCACGAAGCTTGAAAGGCGCATGGCGGCGCTCAACAACCGCACGAACACGGAAGCTCTGCGGCTCGAGAGGGATACGCGCGATGTCTACTGGGCGCTCTTCACGCGCTATCTGGATGCGCTCCGGCTCGCTCTCGAGGAGGAGCGTTCGGTGGGCGCTTACTCCCATCACGCGTTTCACGCGGTAGAGGACATGCTCGATAGGTTCGAGGTTAACGCGCGTTCGCGCGTATGAGAGGGGCGCCCGACGCTTGCCTTCTTTCTAGAGCCATCCTCGTTCGTTGGCGCGTTTTGCGGCGGCAGCCCTCGTCGCGGCGCCGGTTTTGTGGATAGCTGAGGATAGGTAATTTCGCACCGTTCCCTCGCTCAGGTGAACTTTTTTCGCGATGCTTGAGATTTTGTCGCCGTCGCGGGCGATGCGCAGGATTTCTTGCTCGCGTTCGGTGAGGGGGTTTGCTCCGTCGAAAAGCGACTCGGTCGCGAGTGCGGGATCGACGACGCGCTGGCCCGCGTGGATTTTCTTCACGGCGTCGGCGAGTTTTTCAGCGGGAGTTTCCTTCACCACGAAACCGCTTGCACCGGCATCGAGGGCGCGGCGAAGGTAGCCGGGCCGGCCAAAGGTCGTCACGATGAGGCAACGCACATCGAGCCCCCCCGCGCACGATCGCTGCGGTTGTCTCAATGCCGTCGAGGCCGGGCATTTCGATGTCCACGAGCGCAACGTCGATGTCGGTTGTGCGCGCAATCGCGAGTGCCTCTTCGCCGTTCGAGGCCTCGGCAACGACGTCGATGTCGTCCTCGAGACTCAGGAGCGCCGCGAGGGCGCCGCGCACCATCGCCTGGTCGTCCGCTATAAGAACCCTGATCACATTCGCACCTGCACTGTCGTCCCGTCTTCGCCGCCCGTGAGTGTGAGCGTTCCGCCCGCGCCTTCGACTCTTTCGCGTAGGCCGCGCAGGCCGTTTCCGCTCGTGCCCGAGAACCCTACGCCATTGTCGGTGATGTCGATGCTGTGAGGGCGAATCGTGATGACCGCTTTTGTGGCGTGCGAGTGGCGCACGATGTTCGTCATTGCCTCGCGCAGGCCCCACGCAAAGAGGGTCCTGTACTGCGGGTCGACGTCGGTGGCGTCGCCGCGTACCGCGAGCTCGATCCCGGCTTCGCGCGCAACGGTTCGCGCCTGCTCGAGCTCGGCGCCAAGCTGACGCACGCGAAGGCCGAGAACCGTGGAGCGCACGTCGGCAATGCCCTCGCGTGAGAGTTGGGTGATGAGGGCGATCTCGCGCTTGGCCGCAGCCGAATCCTTCTCCACGAGGCGCTCGGCGAGCTCGGATTTGAGCGCGATCGCGGTGAGGGTGTGCCCGAGTACGTCGTGAATGTCGCGCGCAACCCTTTCGCGCTCGTCCAAAACAGCCTCCTGTGAGGCGACTCGCGAGTCGTCGAGGGCAGCCTTGGTGAAGAACACCGATCCCGCGCAACCGAGGAACACGCCCGAAGCGATGATGCCGAACGGCAATAGCCAGAACTCTCGGGCGTATACGGGATAGGCGAGAATCGCGATCACGACGCACGCGCCTGCGATGTAACCGGGGCGCGGGGGAGGAGGAAGACAGACACAGGCACGACGAAGACCGCGAGTGAGAAGGCATCCGTGCCGATCAGGAACATTTGCGCGACGCACATCGCGATGAGTAGCGCGATGAACGCGACGCTTTGCCACGTGAGCGATTCGGTGATCCTATCGGGATCGCGAAAGTGCCGAATCATTGATGCCGCGTAAAGCGCGGCAAACGCGAGCGTCAGGAGGATCGAGAGTGCGCCGGCAAGCGTCGGAAGCCCTCCCTGAAAGGCCGTCACCAGCGGAAAGGCGAGGAAAAGGAGCCACACGAGCGACATCGCATACGCGATTGCGCGCCTATGCTCCACGGTGGCTCCCTGGTCCCTGTTCTCGAGCATTACTGCCTTTCGCGAGTCTTCCGGGCAAGCATGAGGGCGAGGACCACGAAGATCACGAGCCACACCGCTACGTTGACGAGGCCGTACCACAGCGGGTCCTCGTAAAAGCCCGGGCCGGTGGAATACATCTTCCCATGGGTGACGGGGTATCGCGCGAGCATTGCATACCCGTAAAGCGGCGTAAACCGGCCGATTTGGAGAAGCGTGCCGCTGAGGGGAACGAAGAGATTCCCGAGGAAGCCGAACAGCACGAGTAGGCCGGTGGAGGCGTTTGCAGCGCCCTCGCTTCGCATGGCGAAGGCAAAAATAAGGCCGTAGAAGCCAAACATCATTGAACCCACGAAGAGAATGAGGAACGAGATAATCCAATCCTCGAGCGGGGCCTCCGCTTTGGTGAGGGCGCCGATCACATACACGATCACGAGCGGGAGGAGAGCGATGATGCTTCCAACTCCCACCTTGACCGCGGCGTAGCGCATGTCGCTCAGCGGCGTGAGCCCGAGCTGCCTGCCCCAACCGCGGATTTTTTCAACGCCAGCCTGCGTGGCGATGCCGGTTGTCGCGCTTGCGGCTCCGTACGCGGCGAGGGCGATCATGATTGTCATCGCGATATTGCCATCGCCGATCTCGATATCGGCAAATTCATTCGTGGTGCCGATAGCGATGTAAATGATGACCGGCAGACCGACGATGAAGAAAAGATTGACGAGATCCCTGAATTGGCGCTTGAGTTCGATCGCAAACATTAGCTGACCTTCCGATCTTGTGTGAGGCGAACAAAGGAGTCTTCGAGGGAGGGGCGTGAAATCTCGAGTGCGCTCACGCCATCCATGGCGAGGAGGAACCGGGCCACGCTGTCGCTTTCGCTGCTGACGGTCGCCACACTCGAACCATTGATCTCAACGCGCTGGCTCGGAAAACGCTCGCGAAGGGCGGCCATGACAGTTTCGGGATGGTTCGCGCACACGCGCACCTCGCGCGCGCCGGTGAGATCGCGAATCTGATCCGTGGGGCCGTCGGCCACGATCGAGCCCTCGGAGATGAAAACGACGCGCCGGGCAAACTGCTCGGCCTCCTCGAGGTAGTGGGTGGCAAAAATGACGGTGCGTCCGACGGTTGCTTCGGCTTGCATGCGATCCCAAAAGCTGCGGCGAGCGGTGACGTCCATCCCGGCCGTTGGCTCATCGAGGATGAGCACTTCGGGGTCAGGCAGGAGAGCAAGCGCGAATTTGAGGCGTTGCTGCTCGCCGCCTGAACACGCCTTGACTTTGCGATCCGCGAGGTCCGTGATGCCCGCGAGCTCAAGAGCACGCCGGCCCATCGTGGGCTTCGGAAAGGTCGAGGCGATGTAATCGACGGTTTCTCCCACCGTGATGTCGGCAATGAGTCCGCCCGTCTGCAAAAGCGCGGAGACTTTGCCGGCCTTGATCGCTTCGTGCGGCGTGGTGCCGCACACCCGGATGTTCCCCGACGAGGGTTGCGAGAGCCCGAGCACCATGTCGAGCGTCGTGGTTTTTCCCGCGCCGTTCGGCCCGAGAAACGCAAGAATCTCGCCGCGCTCGACCGTGAGGTCGATGTCGTTGACGGCAAGCACCGAGGGGAATTGTTTACGGATCCCCGTGATCTCCACTGCTACTTCGTTCATGCCTCAAGTCTTTTTCAGGCACGAATTTCTCGCTATCGGAACCTGTCACGACATTGACGTGACAGGTGTCATGAATCGTCGTGCGTCGGCGGTTTAGATCCGCGACCAGCCGAGACTCGACGGCCCGATCGTGGGTCGCCAGCCCGTTTCGCGCATGAATCGAATCGAGGAGACCCGCAGCGAGCGGCGTTGCACGTCCATTTTTGCGGGGAGTACGGCCTGGGTTGCTGCGGGAAAGAACTTCGCATCCATGCCCGCGCGCGCCTCACGACCGAGGTCCTTCGCCCATCGTGCACGGGTAATGGGCTCGCCGCCCACGTTGTAGAAGCCGGATCGGGCATCGAGGGCCGCGAGGAAGGCTCGGCCCGCGTCGATGTGGTGCACGAGAGTGATGTAGTCGCTCGGCTTGCCGAGGAGAACCGCTTCGCCCTCGCGAGTCTTGCGAAGAGCGTAGGTGGTGCCCGGGTCGCGGCCGTACAGCTGCCCGAGGCGGAGGATGACGGCGCTGCGTCCATTTTCCGCGAAGTCGACCGCCGCGCGCATTTCGCGCACGCGGGGTTTGAAGGCCTGGTTTTTCACGGCGAGAGGGTGATCCTCGCTGATCCATTTGCTCCCGTTATCGGGGTACATGAACATCGAGGATTCTTGGATGAGTTTGCGAACGCCCGCGCGTGCGGCTGCTTTCGCGATTGCTGCGGAAGCCTCGAGGTGGAGACGGTCGTCCTCGCGCCAGGCGAAGGGGCGAAGTGCGCCCATTCCCGTGGGGATCTTCGCGAGGGTGTTGATCACGACGTCGTGGCCGCGAAAGGCGCGCTCGAGGTCGCTTGCGGAGAAGACATCGGCGATGACGCCGTGAGCGCCGCGCCCCTCGACAATGGGAAGGCCGCGCTCGCGACGCGTGACACCCGTGACTTCGTGCCCGGCCGCGACGAGGGCCTCGACAGCCTGCTGCCCAAGGACTCCCGTGGCACCCGTGACTGCGATCCTCACCGCTCAGCTCCTTATGGTTCGGCTACGACTCACCGTCACAGTCTAAGTGGCGGCACTGAATGTGTGCTTCGGCATAAAAAGCCAGGCTCGATTGGCGCAAGCGGCACAGTGCGGCGTAAAGTATTTCTTCGTTAGGCGCCATTAGCTCAGTTGGTTAGAGCAACTGACTCTTAATCAGTGGGTCCGGGGTTCGAGTCCCTGATGGCGCACGACACGGAAGCCCCCGCTCGGAAGAGCGGGGGCTTCTTCATTGTTAACGGCAGCCATCCCATCGAAAATGATAGAGATCGGCACACCGAAGTATTCCGCCACCGGTGCCACCTCAGCCGCCTTCCAAGGTGAGTCGCCGCGCAACTTCATAAACACAGAGTTCTGCCCGATGCCAAGCACATCTGCTAGGTCGGCGTTCCTCATGCCGTGGAGTGCTACCAGTGCGCGAGTGGCCGCAGAAATTCGTTCGTCTACCGTTTGCTTTATGATTCCTACCTGATTCAGTGTCAACATACCCTCAGGGTGGGCGCTAACTGCATCGTTACCAATTTGTATTTAAGATGGTGCGAGATTACTAAAAATAGTAGTCCGTTGTCCTTATGACTACTAGTGCTCGAATTGCAGACATCCTGCTCACACAAAAGGGCTACCCCGGACTTTATGACTGGGCAATGGACCAAAGGCGTTCCGTTCGGCCTGCGACCTGGGACGAAGTCGCATTGTCCTTACGAGCCGCGACTGACGAAAAAATTAACGTTCGCGGCCAAATGCTTCGCCGATGGGGTGAAGCTGCCGAGCAAGCGCGTGAGTCCGACGAGGGCTCGGCGCAGTAGGCGGTAGCGCGATGACTGACCAAGCGAGGTTTCGGGGAATCTTGGGCGGGCTAGCCGAAGACGGCTGGCACGGCGAAGCAGGTCCTGAGTTCGTGGAGCTCATCGGTGAAGTGCTTTCAGCTAAGTCTTCGACGCTCGAATGCAGTGGGGACTGCGTGAGCGAAGCGGTCTTGGTTGTGGCTGGCTGCGGTGGCGGTGATTTAGGGGTTTTCGCGGCGCGGTTGCTGGCGATGGATAACCCTCTCGGTTACGTGATTACGAGTGTCGCGACGAATCTTGATCGGGCTGCGGTTGAGGACGTGATGGGGGTTGGGTCTCGTCAGGTGGGGCCTGGAGTTGAGGCGGTGACACGGTTTTCGGAGCTGTCGCGTGCTGATGACGGCGACGGTTTTGACCATGTGCTGATGCAGGATGCGTGGGCTCGTGGTGTCGCGGGTGGCTCGGTTGCCACGTTTCAGTGGTGCTCATGGGCATCTGGGGGCGTGGGGATGCGGCGCGGAGTTCTTCGGCTTCGGCTTTCGTGGTGCCGGACTTGTTGCCGGCCTCGGCCTCGGCCTGGCGGACCCAGTTCGTCAGGCAGGAGAAGCTGGTGCCGAAGTCCTCGGCGATGTCCTTCAGGTGGGTGCCGTGCTCACGGTTCAGGGCGACACGGACGACGTCATCGCGGCCAGGTTAGTCGGGAAATAGCCTCGGCGGTATGCGCCTCCACAAAGGGCTATCGCCGCCCGACTACACACCTCGTTTGTTCACGAAATCCAAACCGATCTCCGAGAGCAACACGTTTGACCAACTCCCCATGCTTGGTCCTTAGAACTGGCCCGGAGTTCAGAGGAAGCTCACTTGAGATCTTGACCACACTAGAGTCGGCTGCTAGTTTGACTCAGGGGTGACCAACCGGTGCCTTCCGAAAAAGCCACAGGAGTACAGTAATGACGCAGGACTCACTGGACTATTAATGACGCAGGACTCACTGGACTATTCGGAAACCTACATCGCCTTTGATTCAGGGTGCGGGGAATGTAGCGCCATCTCTCACTCACTGGAGCAGGAAACCAACGGCAAACTCCTCGCACGACCTCTTTCCGACCCAGAGGTCGAACAGATCCGCATCAACCGCTTCGGCCCAAACCCGCCACACATCCCCGTGGCGATCACGTTCAATCGTACTACCCCAAAGGTATACTCAGGCCCGCGGCTTGTTGCTCTCATGGCCCGCCGCTTTGGCCCGACTACGTCCCTTCTGGCCCGAATTATCGGAGTTCACCGCAATAATGAACATCTAGCATTTACTACTCCTCATGCGGAGCGACGGTTCTTCAGTAGGCGCGCCGCGCTTCAAAGCGCAGCCGGGCTCGCGGCCGTCGCTACCATTGCAACCATCCATACACGGGTTGGCTCAGGGGTGGCGCATGCCCTCGAGCCGAAGCCGCTAAAGTCCAAGACTAGTGGTCTCGACCAGCCCAGCATCGACGAGCTGATGCAAGAGCTTTCGGAAGATAGCAACACAAGAGCTGCCCTCGCCGCACTTGACCTCGACCTGGCAACGAGTCTCCCGCGGAGCACAGCCATCGCTCAGAAGGGATTACGTGGTAAGGAGGCCACCGAGGCCGGGCAGCGTCCCGATGCGCCCGAAGCAATGCAATCGGAGTTCGCCCGGACAAGCTTCAGCGACGGCTCCCACCGGTCCGTCGCAGCCCTCCAGCTTCCCGACTCTCGGTTCCTCGTTTATACAAAAGAGACCGCCGAAGACGGCTCCACCGGAGTCGGCGTCGAAATATATAGGTATGACCAGGAAAAAGACGCTCTCTCCCTTTCAGCCGCAAGTGTCAATGGTCGCGCGGAAAAGCCAATCCCAGCTGCCCAATTAGCTGCCACGTACGATGCTCACACAGCGAGAGCATCAAAGAAAGATCCCTGTGGCGGTTGCGCGAAGACGAACTATCAGGTGAGTGGATCCTGCCAGTCAAAGAACGTCATGCAGTGTCTGGAGCGAGCAGCAGGATGCGCTACATGCGCGGCACCATGCGCCTCATCTCCCACCGGCGCCGGTATCGCCCTCTGCCTAGCGTGCGCCTTCGCTTCATGCGGTCCCGCGTTGCGAGCATGCTGTTCAAAGTTTGGCGCCCCCAATGTCTGCGTTCCGTGCATGCGCCTTCCCTAACACGACGGCCCGAGAGATAGGAACCGCCATGATGAAAGACCGGTTAATCGGTGCGCTATTCGGCATATGCTTAGGCGTATCGAGTTCCATCGCAGTAAGTGATGCCTTCACTCAACAGACGCATGCTATTTGGTCCAGCATTGGGGCACTCGCAGTCCTTGTCGCGACCGGGGGCTTCGTGTTCAAGGCACGCAGTGCACACTCACAGCCGTCGCCGCCACGAGAGGCAGAACGCGGACCGAACCGCAGCACGCGCACTGCGGCAGAGCCCAACCGGGTCGACTCCTAGGGCCTCGGGCGGCTGAAAACGCCCCCGCGGCGGGTGCGCTGCCGATGCGATCACATTCGGCAGCGCACCCATCAACAGGCAGATGTAGCCGACGCACGAGCACCTCCCAACAACGTATGCACCAGGCTCTTCCTCGGCGCAGGAGTCTAAGCGCGATTTGAAAAGCAATCAGGAGGGACTGCTGCGCGGAAAGGTGACATCTGATCTGGCTTGCCCGCAGGGCGGCCTGGAACGATGTGCCCTATGCCCGCTCCCTACCCTCGAGAGTTCCGCGATGACGTCGTACGGGTGGCCCGGTCCCGTGAGGACGGCGTCACGCTCGCGCAGATCGCGAAGGACTTCGGAATCCACGAGATGGCGCTCCATAAATGGATCCGCCAGGCCGATATCGATGACGGCAACCGCCGACCCCGCTCACACGAACACCATGGGTGCGGGTGGCCAAGTGTTCCTTCCTGGCTCACCCGTGCCCATCCCCGGCAACGCCGCCCACGGTGACCAGTTCATTCAAGTCTTGAGGCTGTTCGCTCTCGGATGCATATTGACTATCGTTACGTCATTACCGATAATCGTTACATGTCACGATTGGTTGGCCGCGCCAGTGAAGGCGCACTCATAGCACTGCTCCTAGGCTGCCTCCTGCTCCAGATCCTTCTTCCCGAGCTAACCGAGGCCTTCGGAGGGGCGTACGCGGAGACCGCGCCTCTCACTCTTCCCTACGCGCTTGCGGGAATAGCAGTTCTCTTCTGCCTCGAGTGCGTGCTTGTCATTACTTTTTTCCTCGTGCGGGAACTGCGCACAAAGCAGCTACTCCCGCTACGAACTCCGAACTTGCTGCTGGGTATAGCTGTCCTTTTTTGCGGAGTATTCGGAATTCCAGCTCTAGTGCTGCTTCATCTTCTTGCGGTCGTGCAGGTAGGCGGGCCAGGGATTGTTCTACTTCTGGCAGCGAATGTCATTGTTGGTGTAGCGTCGGTCTGCTTTACTCTCGCCCTGAGGTCCTCCGCACGGTCCTATCTTGTTATGCAAACTGACATGCAAGGTTTAGTCTGATGGCCATCAGAGTCGATTTAGACATTTTGCTAGTCCAGAGGAAAATGACGGTTAAGCAATTGTCGGAGCGTGTAGATATTTCTCCGACAAATCTAAGTGTCCTAAAAAATGGTCGTGCTCGGGCCATTAGGTTCTCCACGTTGGCGGCTCTGTGTCAGGCGCTCGAGTGCGAGCCCGGAGACATCTTGCGCTTTGACCCAGAGCCGCCAACGAATTGAACTGTCTTTACGCAGCTCCTAGGACCTTCCGATATGTGGATTGACCCGCGTTGTGCTGTAGTGTCATTTGGTTTTTGGTGCAACCGGATGCAAAGTGCCCCAAATATTATGTGAAACGACCGGTTCTGGTCTCCAGTCGCCTATGCCGCGGTGAGCACTTGCGTTTGAGCATGATTGTTTCCCTGCGCGTTTATTTCCGCGCGCATGCCAAAACTGCCCCTTGGGAACGCGGCGCGCATACCCCTACCCGCAGCGCTTGCCCTGACAAAGGTGCGGAAACGTGCGACCTGCATAGAACTCACGTCGATCGTAGGCCGACTGCGTTGACATCCACTCAGTGGTTACGAATGCCACCAACGAGCGTCTTGCTCAACGTCGATTCCTTCAGCGAGAAGTCGTGAAGTCAGCTCATTAAACTTGTTATCGAGTTTGGCGGCTGTTGAAGGTGATGGTCGGACGAGACCAGTCTCATCCGCATACGCTTCGCACATCTCTTCGGCCCACTGCGCGAGAGCATTGGCGAGATCGGGAGATATTTGGGAGCGGATGTCTGGATACGGATCGCTGCCGGTCGTGCTGCTAAATATCGGCCAGCTCGTGTAGTCCCAACCAAAGGTGATGCGTTCCATCTTGGTGCATTTTAGCAGCACTGCGGGCAGGCGGAATGGAAGTGATGATTTTCTTGGTCTTTTGAGAGGTCGCAACAGACTCTTCCGCGATTATTGCGGCTGCGCAGCTGCGGCCGCGGCTGAAGAGCTCACCCATAACGTCGTGTTCGGCTGCGGTGTACGGGTTCTGCGCGATGGAGGAGGGCTCAGGGAGCCCTTTTAGCTCGGCAATTCGGTCACCTTCGACCTCGTCATGATCCGTGATGATGAAGGAGCGGAAAACATGGGGGTCCTCCTCGATGTAGGGGAGAGAGCGGCTCCTCGACTCGTCCGGCCCGCGACCGCTTTGTTGACGCCATCGAAGGGGCTTCGGCTCCGCCAGTGCGCGTCGATCCCGCTCGCGAAGGATATGCACACGGCCAATTACACGGAGAAAAACGACTCGGGTGGGAGAACACCTTAATCAGTGGGTCCGGGGTTCGAATCCCTGATGGCGCACGACACGGAAACCCCCGCTCGGAAGAGCGGGGGTTTTGTCGTTCCCTCCCGCATGCGCGCTAAACTGGTGGCGCATGTTCCGGGAACTCGGTGCAATTCCGAACTGGCGGTGAAAGCCCGCTAACCCGGGCGCGTTTCACTCCGTGGGGCGAGCCTTGGGCCTGACCGGTGGAATTCCGGTGCCGACAGTACAGTCTGGATGGGAGGTTCATGCGGGCGAAGCATGCCGCTTTTACGCGCCGTGCTCTCGCAGTTTTCCCTTCTCCCGGACCATCGATCGAGATGAGCGATGCGGGAGGCGAGGACCATGGGCATGAATCAGCCCCCTCACGACGCCGCGCGCGAAAGCGCCCTGCTTGAGGGGTGTGAGCGCGCGCTTGAACAGGCGCGCCGCGGACCCCTCGGTGCCAATCCGCGCGTTGGCGCAGCGCTCCTAAGTCCCTCCGGGGAGCTCCTTGTCACAGGTTTTCACCGAGGAGCGAGAACCCCGCATGCCGAAGCAGATGCCCTCTTAGCCGCCCGGGAACGTGGCCTCGATGTGCACGGTGCGACCTGCATCGTGACTCTTGAACCGTGCGCCCACGCCGGCCGTACGCCCTCGTGCGCGCGCACTCTCGTCGACGCCGGCATCGGCCGCGTTCTCTACGCCGTTCGCGACCCGCACGACGTCGCCGCGAACGGTAGTGCCATTCTTCGTAGCGCCGGCATCGACACCCGTCTGTGGAGTGACGCGCTGCCGGCTAGCGTCGGAGGGGGCCTCACTGCCCGCGCAACGGAACTGAACCGCCGCTGGTTCCAGGCGACGCGTGAGTCGCGTCCGTTCGTCACCGCAAAGATCGCGCACACCCTCGATGGATACGTAGCAGCGGTCGATGGCACGAACGCGTGGATTACCGGAGAGGACGCCCGTGTAGAGGGACACGCGCTCAGGAGCACCGTGGATGCGATCGCCGTGGGCACGGGAACCGCGCGCGCCGATGACCCCGCGCTCACGGCACGCGACGCGCACGGCCGCCTCGGCGCTCGTCAACCGCGCCGCGTGGTGATCGGTGAAAGCCCGCTCGAGCCACACTCGTGGCTCGCGAAAGCCGCACAGGGCCCTGAACACGCACGCCCCCTTCTTTACCGCACGCACGATATTCGCGGCGTACTCGAAAATCTCCGTGCCGACCACGGAGTTGAGCACCTCCTTATCGAAGGCGGTCCGCGCCTCATATCCGCGGCGCTCAAGCTCGACCTCGTCGACGACCTCTGGATCCATCAGGCTCCGACCATGCTCGGCGCGGGCACGCCCTCCGTCGCGGGCCTCGGTATCGGAACCCTCAAGAACCGGCTCGACTTCGACATCGTTCCCGAATCACTCCATGTGAGCGGTTCAGATCTTCTCTTCCACGCGATCCCGCGTGCGCGGCAGCAAACTCCCACGAAAGGTGAGTGAACAATGTTTACAGGAATTATCAGCGCGAAGGGCACCGTGACGGGGCTTGAGAAAGGGGCGGACGACGCGGCGCGCCTCACCCTCGCGGCACCGGCACCTCTGCTCGACGGCCTCGCGCTCGGCGGATCTCTCGCCGTGAACGGCGTGTGCCTGACGGCGATTGAAACGCCCGAAACCCAGGGCGAGGAGGCTCGCTTCACCGCGATCGCCATGGGGGAGACCCTCGCGCGCACGAGCCTCGGCGACCTCGCCGTCGGAAGCCGCGTGAATCTCGAGCGCTGCACCGAGGTCGGCGCCCGCCTCGACGGCCACATCGTGCAGGGGCACGTCGACGGCGTGGGAGCCGTTGCCCGCATTGACGATGAGGGGACGTGGCGCCGCATGCGCATCGAGATCCCCGACAACCTTGAAGAGCAGGTCGCCGAAAAGGGCTCGATCACCCTCGATGGTGTTTCGCTCACCGTCACGGCCGTGAATACGCCGGGGGAGAGCCCCGCGTTCGTCGAGGTGGCCCTCATCCCCGAGACGCTCGAGGCTACGACGCTCGGCGAGGCAACCGTCGGAACCCGAGTGAACGTCGAGACCGACGTAATCGCCAAATACACGGCGCGTCTAGTAGCCGTGCGCGCCGCTCGCAAGGAGTGCACGAAATGAGCTTTGCGATTGACCTGACTCCTATGGACGAGGCGCTCGCCCTGCTGGCGCGCGGAGAGATCCTCGTGGTGCTCGACGACGAGAACCGTGAAAACGAAGGCGATCTCATCATGGCCGCCGAGCTCGCGAGCCCCGAGAAGGTCGGTTTCTTTGTGCGGCACAGTTCCGGGTACCTGTGTGCGCCCATGACCGCTGAGCGCGCCGCTGCCCTTGAGCTTCCGCTCATGGTTCCGAACAGTGAGGATCCGCTGCGCACCGCCTACACGATTAGCTGCGATGCGCGCGCGGTTGAAGCGACGGGTATTTCCGCGGTGGATCGGGCGATCACTGCGCGTACGCTCGCGACCGCAAGCGCGGCAGACCTCATTCGCCCAGGTCACGTCCTTCCCCTCATCGCGAAGGACGGCGGCGTGCGCGAGCGCCCCGGCCACACCGAGGCCGCTGTTGAACTCACGCGGCTTGCGGGCCTGAGGCCCGTGGGGCTCATCGGCGAGGTTGTGTATGACGACGGATCGATGATGCACGCGGAAGCCCTCGCGGCGTTCGCTCGCGAGCACGGGCTGGGCATCATCACGATTGAGCAGCTCACGGCGTATCTTGAGGATCGCGACGCCCGCGAGGCAGCCCAGTGAGCGAGGTGCGCGTTTGCGGCACTGAGCCGATTCAGATGCCAACGCCTCTCGGCACGTTTGAGGTGCGTGCGTGGCGCGGTCGCGATGCGGAACACGTGAGTCTGCTCGCGCGTGGCGCCGCTTGGCCGGGGGAGGGGTCCGACGCTTCCCAGCCTCCTCTCGTGCGCGTGCACTCCGAATGTGCGACGGGCGATATTTTCGGCTCGTACCGGTGCGATTGCGGCGAGCAGCTGGAAAAAGCGCTCGAGACGATCCAGCGCGAAGGCGGGGCCGTGATCTACATGCGCGGCCACGAAGGGCGAGGCATCGGTTTATTCGAGAAGATTCGCGCCTACCACCTTCAGGATCTCGGTGACGACACGGTCGAGGCGAATGTCCACCTAGGCCTGCCCGTCGACGCGCGCCGCTACGACGATGCGGCGGACATTCTTCGCGCCCTGGGCATGGGGCGCGTGCGTCTCATGACGAATAACCCCGAAAAGGACGGCGCGCTTGCGGGCCTCGGCATCGACGTTGCCGAGATCGTGCCGAGCGTCATCGCACCGCGCGTGGCAAATAGGCGCTACCTTGAAACCAAACGCGAGAAGATGGCGCATCGCCTCGCCCCCTCGCACGACTAACCCCACGACATCGAAGGAGAACCCTATGGCTGGATACGGCACCCCCTCCGCGGCGCTTGGCACGCATGATGCCGGCCCGGCGACGATCGGTATCGCGGCGGCGAGCTGGCACGCGGACATCATGGATGGCTTGCTCGACGGTGCCAGGCGCGCGGCCGCCGATGCGGGCTGCACGGTGACGGAAGTTCGTGTGCCCGGCTCGTTCGAGCTCCCGGTTGCCGCGCAAGCGCTTGCGCGCACGTGCGATGTCGTGGTTGCGCTCGGCGTCGTGATTCGCGGCGAGACCCCGCATTTCGAGTACATTTCCGGCGCGACGACGGAGGCTCTCGCACGCGTCGCCCTCGATGAGTCCACCCCCGTGGGCAATGGCGTGCTCACGGTCAATACCCGCGAACAGGCCGTTGACCGTTCGGGTGTGGAAGGCGCGAGCGAGGACGCTGGCTATGCCGCGGCCGAGGCGGCTATCCGCACGTTCCGCGCCCTCGCCCCGCTTTCTGACATGCGGTGAGATTCACATCCCTTTCTCCTGCAAGGATTCGCGAAGTCCCGGGGTGGCCGGGTAAAGTATTTATCCGTTGCGGGAGACCCCGCACAATGGTGGTCGTAGCTCAGTTGGTAGAGCTCCTGGTTGTGGTCCAGGCGGTCGCGGGTTCAAATCCCGTCGATCACCCCGCTAAAGAGCCCCTCGAGCGAGGGGCTCTTTCCTTTAAGCGCGCAAAACCGGCACTCGCGAAATGAGGACACATGAGCGACACAAAGGCCCTCGTGGGAGAGGGCGCTGCCTCGAGCGTTGTGCTCGCCGACAACCTCGAGGTACTCCGCACTCTCCCGGACGAGTCGATCCAGCTCATCTACATCGACCCGCCGTTCAACACGGGCAGGCGCCAACAGCGCCAGTCCCTCCAGACTGTGCGCGCAGTCGACGGCACCGAGGGCTCGCGAGTCGGTTTCAAAGGGCGCAGTTACACGAGCATCAAGGGCGCCCTTTACGGTTACGACGACGCGTTCGAGGACTACTGGGAGTTCCTCGAACCGAGGCTCATCGAGGCACATCGCGTGCTCGCCCAGTCGGGAACGCTCTACCTCCACCTCGACTATCGCGAGGCGCACTATGCGAAGGTTCTCCTCGATGCGCTCTTTGGCCGCGAGTCGTTTCTCAACGAGATCATCTGGGCGTACGACTACGGAGCGCGTACGAAAAAGCGATGGCCCGCGAAGCACGACACGATCCTCGTGTACGTCAAGGACCCAAAAAGCTATTTCTTCAACTCGGAGGACGTCGATCGCGAGCCCTACATGGCGCCCGGCCTCGTCACGAAAGAAAAAGCTGAGCGGGGAAAACTTCCCACCGACGTGTGGTGGCACACGATCGTGTCACCCACGGGGCGCGAAAAGACCGGCTACGCGACCCAAAAGCCCGAGGGGATTCTCAGGCGAATCGTGCAAGCGAGCAGTCGCGAGGGCGACTGGGTGCTCGATTTCTTTGCCGGCTCGGGTACGACCGCTTCGGTCGCGCACAAACTGGGCCGACGGTTCCTTGCGATCGACTCGAACCCGCAAGCCTTCGACGTGATGCAGCGAAGGCTCGCGGGGTCGAACGCGCGGTTTATCGAGAGCGAGCTTCCGTAGCGACGGCGTGAGCGAGAGGCGGCCATGCGGGCAGGCGCGGAATAAGCGTGACCTGGTAGGCGTGGTAAATGTCTGGCTGGCCCTTCCAGGTCGTTTCGCTGATCTCGCCCGTGGCGGTGAGCTCGTGGACCCAGCTGCCGAGCCTGCCGGGAACGATGGTTGTCGTCTTCGCCCACTGCCACCAGGACTCATAGCGTTCTTCCCAGACGGCATCGCCGTTCGTGCGGAACAGCACAGCGGCCGCACCGATGGCCTCAGCGACGACCCAGTGCATGCGTTCGTGCACGACGGGTGAGCCATCCCAGTCCACCGTGTACGGGAAGCCGCCGTCACCGTCGATGCCCCACGTCTCACATGCCTTCTCGGCGAGGGCGAGCGCGCCGTCGCGCAAAGCTGAGGCGCGTTCCTGAGCCCGGGTGGCGTCGGAAAACTGCCCCTCGAAACCGGCCGCGGTGTGCAGGGCGAGGCGCGCCCATTCAAACGAATGGCCGATCGTTGCACCATAGGGGCGGAACGGGTGGGCGGGCTCCTCCCGGTTGTAGTCGGGGCGGGGCTCCCACGCGGTCGTGAAGTGCTCGGGCAGGAACCAGCCGTTGCCCTTCGCGAACGCGAGCGCGCGCTCGACGATGACCGCGGCGCGCTCGAAAAGCTCGAGGCGGCCGGTCGCTGCCGAGGCTGCGAGGAGTCCCTCGACACTGTGCATATTCGCGTTGATCCCGCGGTAGTCCTCACAGTTCGAGAAATCGCGCGAGTAGGTGTCGGCAAACATCCCGTGTTCGGATTCGAAAAAGCGTGCATGCGCCTCGAGCGCGGTTTCAAGGAGTTCGCCCGCGCCAGGGATCTTTGCCTCGACGAGACTCGAAGCGGCGAGTACCACGAACGCGTGGGCGTAGGCCTGCTTTGAATCATCGACCGGCTCACCCGTTTCACGGGCGATGATCGAGTAGAAACCGCCGTGTTCGTCATCGTGGAACGCGCCCGAAAGCGCCGAGAGGCCGTGAGCTGCGAGTTCGGCATAATCGCGAGAGGACTCGGTGCCGCGGATGCTCGCGAGAGCGAAACAATGCGTCATGCGGCAATTGATCCACAGTTCGAGGTCGTGATCCGGATCGAGAGTGCCGCTTGAGTCGAGCCATCCAAAGCCATGCTCCGTGCGCGAAGCCGCGCCCCACTCAAGTAGATCCGTCCCCACCTCCTCAAGCCACGCGGCATGCGCGGGGTCGGTCTTCGTTTCTTCGAGAAGGAGGGGTGTCGTCATTGTCAAAACTCCTGTGTGGTGTGAGAGTGCGGGAAGAGTCTACTGAGGCGTGATCTCGAACTTCTTCGAGGCTGCTCGGGCCTCGTCGCTCGTGGGGCCGGGCTCCTTCACGAAGAGCACTTCGCGGTAGTACTTGAGCTCCTGAATCGACTCGCGAATGTCGGCGAGCGCGCGGTGGCCGCCGTGTTTCTCCGGCGTATTGAAGAACACGCGGGGGAACCAGCGCTTGGCGAGTTCCTTGAGGCTTGAGACGTCGATCGTGCGGTAGCTCATGAACTCGGCGAATTTCGGAAGATCGCGCTCGATAAACGCGCGGTCGGTGCCCACCGAATTGCCCGCGAGAGGCGCCTTGCCGGGCTCGGGGCAATGCTCCTTGACATAGGCGAGGCACGCCTCCTCGGCTTCGACGAGGGTGATGCCACCGTCGAGCTCCTCGAGCAGACCCGAAGTCGTGTGCATGTTCCGCACGAAATCATCCATCGACTCGAGCGCGCCTGCCGGGGGTTTGATGACGACATCCACCCCTTCGCCGAGGATTTCGAGGTCCCCGTCGGTCACGAGAACGGCGACTTCGATAAGAGCATCGTTTGTCTTATCGAGGCCCGTCATCTCGCAATCCACCCAGATGATGCGGTCGTTACCTGGTTTCGTCGTTGTAGAACTCACGCCTCTATCGTAAACCCGAGTTCACACTGAACACCCAATGGGACTCGATAGGGTTTCACCTGTGCGTATGTGCTTTGCGCATGCCCCGCACGTCAGCGTCGAAGAAAGGTGGCCACCATGGCTGAATACACTCTTCCCGATCTCGGATACGACTACGCCGCTCTCGAGCCCTCGATCTCGGGCCGCATCATGGAGCTGCATCACGATAAGCACCACCAGACGTACGTCAACGGCGCGAACCAGGCGCTCGAACAGCTCGCGGAAGCTCGCGACAAGAACGACTTCGGCACGATCAACCAGCTTCAGAAGAACCTCGCGTTCAACCTCGCCGGCCACGTGAACCACACGATCTTCTGGGAGAACCTTTCGCCCGAAGGCGGTGACAAGCCCGAGGGTGAGCTCGCTCAGGCAGTCGAAGAGTTCTTCGGTTCGTTTGATGGCCTGCGCGCCCAGTTCACCGCTGCCGCGCTCGGCATTCAGGGCTCCGGCTGGGCAATCCTCGCATGGGATTCGCTCGGCGAGAAGCTCATCATCGAGCAGTTCTACGACCACCAGGGCAACCTTGCAGCGGCAACCGTGCCGCTGCTCCTCCTCGACATGTGGGAGCACGCTTTCTACCTCGACTACCAGAACGTCAAGGCTGACTACGTGAAGGCATTCTGGAACATCGTCGACTGGGCCGATGTCGCTGAGCGCTTCTCGCGCGCGACCTCCCAGACGAAGGGCCTCATCACCCCGGTGGCCTGAGCATCTCAGTCATGTGGGTGGGGCGTCGCGACGGCGGCGCCCCACCTTTGTGCTTTCGCGCGCTATGCCCCATCGGCAGCAGGCACCAACACGCCACAATCATTCTTTCGCCGCCACTCTTCTCGCGTTGGTGGTGCGGTAGGGATCGGAAGATCGCTGTTGTTACGGTGGAGTCATGACCGAAATCGAATCTCAAGACCCGCCCACCTTCGAAAGCGAGCACACGAAACCGGCAGGGAAACCGGGCCTTTTTAACGGCTCCACGCGCCACGGGCTGCTGGGGGATCTTTCCCTTCGGCATCCGTGGGACATCCCGCTGTTTGCCGTGGGAGTTCTCATCACGTGCCTTCTCTTCGTCGCGTGGGTCGGTGCCGTCGTGTTCATCATTTACATGGCGGCGACGGGAAAGTGGTCGAGCATCCAGCCCGCCTTCGAGGGGGAGTCGGCAGACGGCGGGCTCTCGAACCCCTACAGCCCCATCTCCATCGGGATCCAGCTGTTCGTTGCCTTCATGTTGATCCCATGGGTGCTATGGATCGCCCGCGCGCTCATGTACGCGCAGCTTCGAGCCTCCGGCGTGCGCATGAGCCCCACGCAGTTCCCCGAGGGATACCGGATGGTCGCCGAAGCTGCCGAACAGTTCGGAATGCGCCGCGTACCCGACGCCTACGTCCTCTCCGGCAACGGCATGATCAACGCCTTTGCCGCCGGCCACGGTTATAGGCGCTTCGTGTGTGTCTATTCCGACCTCTTCGAAGTGGGCGGCAAAGTCCGCGACCCCGAGGCCCTTCGCTTTGTGATCGCGCACGAGGTTGGCCACCACGCTGCCGGCCACACCTCGTATTTCCGCCTGCTGTTTTCGAACTTCATGATGCGCATTCCGATCCTCGGCAAGGCCCTGTCTCGTGCCCAGGAGTACACGGCCGACAATTACGGCTACGCCCACGTGCCCGCGGGGGCACCCGGAACGATGGCCCTTCTCTCGGGAGGAAAGTACCTCAACGCGCACGTCAACGTGCATGAGCTCGCCGATCGCGCCGCAACCGAAAAAGGCCTGTGGATCCACCTCGTCAACCTCTCGGTGACCCACCCGGTCATCACGTGGCGCGCCCACGCTCTACGAGATCGCTCCAAGCCCGGGCGGATGTGGCTGCGTCCCAAGAATCGAATCTTCGAGCCCTACCTTCCCGCCGGCTCCACCTTCAGCGGCAAGTACCCGACCCCCGAGGAGGCGCTCGCACTCCTTGACCGGGCCCGGGCAGAGGGGCATGTGATCGGGGAGGAACAGTTTGGTCGCTTCCCCTTCGGTCAGTCCTACCCCGAGCCGCAGCAGATGCGTCCGCTACAGGTGCGGCAACCGTCGGCCGAAGCGGCTAACCCTCTCGTATCCCGCAAGCCGGGAGCCCACTGATCCGCACGGATCACAAAGCGAAAGCGTTTGTGCACCTGATTCGGTAGCCCGGATGGAGTAGGCCGAATCTCAGTGGATTTTGTGGGTCCGGAATCCTCTAGATCTAGCGGGACCTAGACTGCAAGGAGCCGAGTAGAAAAGCATTGTAAATTTCGAGATTACGAACTAAGAAGAGCGCTACGTGAGATGGTTGGAATCTGAATGCGAGAACTTGCTGCGTCTGATAAGCGCCAAAAAAACTTGGAGCAACGGCTCTATTTCGAGCGTATTAAGGCTCCGAATGGAGAACGTTGACAAATTCTTTCGCTGCCACGCTGAGTTTTACGAGCTAAAGAAGCTTTTCGTTGCTAGCTATACGCGGAAGGCGCAACCTACGACTAGAGACCACCGCATCTGAGCGGCTCTTTCCCTCCGATGACGAGCTAAGCCTCATGAGCATAGTCGCGCCGTAGTGTTAGGACGTAACTGTGCGTCCTGACAGATGAAATCGGCATAGATAGCCCTCAGGAACTCAAGTAGGACATCTCAACAACGATGAGGTCTTGCTTTGAGAACATGTCTCTGCTCAAGGATAAAGCAGACCTAGTCGTTAGCGACTTGCGTGTCAAAGTTCCGAGGGCTTACTAATGGATACCCAGTTCGCTGTTGATAGCAATGTCCAGTTGCTTATCCCCAAAGAAAATTCCTCCGTGGACGGAATGACCATCGTAGATAGGCAGAAGGTATCCACCGGGCGCTGTTTGTCATCCGAGACACTGGGTGGGTTAGCTTCCTGGGTGTAGGTGCAATCTGAGAATCCAACCGGATGTCCAAAAGCCAACTGTGATACGTGTGTTGAGCGTGATAGTCGTGACACGGAGATTGAGTGCATAACCGGGGTAGACAGCCAAGGTTGCTCAAGTTACAGGACTATTTGTCACAATGGAGAGATAGTAGTTCGATGGTCTATGTTCATCGTCGCGTGTATCAACAGAGTCATGTTTTCTGGCGGCGCTGTTAACGCGACAATGTCGATGAGTTGCTGGAGCGGATATAGGCCTGACCTGTCGAAGATCCGAAAATCAGAGAATAAGCGTGGTGTCCACGTTATGTGGGGTTGGATTGATGTAAAATGTTTTTAACTGAGTGCTAATGAAAGCGCCATCGATGTTTATCGATAGTTAATTTCCAGAGTCCATTCGACATGACTCAATCTCGAAAATTCGGAAGTTGAACGAAATGCTTTGGTCCATCCTCTCAAGTCTCCTAGTCTCGGCGGCAGTCGCTTGGCTTACGTCGGTCCTCGCTTTTAGGCGCTGGCGAAAGGAGCGCATCGCATCATCTCGTGACGTTGCCTATGAGAATCTTTGTATGGCTTCGTACCGTTTTGTGCGGACGATGAGAGATAGCAACATAAAAGAGCTCGATGGAGAACCAGCTGACATTGAATCTCTAGATCGAACCTATTCGGAGCTCAATGATTGCATGTTCATGCTAAGTAAAGTCGCTTTAGAGGAGTCTTTTATGCGCATCAGTCGGGCATATGGTCGGATGGTTGACGCTGCGCAAGCGGTTGATCTTACAGATCCTGCTTTGCAGACGACAGGAACTGAGCTGGGGCGAATGGCACAGGAAGCCATGAATGACTTCGTAGAGGTCGTTTCGGAAGAGATGCGCAACAATCTCGAGTTTTGATCGTCTCTGCGACTCCTTCGCCAGCATCATTGGTGTGTTCTTGATAGCCTTTAGTTGCATTTGCCATTCATGAATTATTAGAGGTTTGTATGCCTAGTCGCATAGAACAAGGCTTTTCTGGTATTTCGATCTCCTCGTGTTTACGACTTGTTTTCGACTGAGCATGCCACGGCCATGTCGGGAGAGTGTTGTCGTAGTGATTTGCTCATGTAATAGATCTAGTTAGGTGTCGTTTGTTATCGAATTTATCGATTTTTGTCAACCTTGCCTGCGTGCTGAAGCCCTTGATCTCTCGAGGCGCATTACTTCTATTGTGAGTTATGTGGCGATTGGTTATCCATTTGTTGCCAATGTCCGAGATTGTATATTCATGTGTATTTCGACTTTGGATCTAGATCTTCATCCGTGAGTCAGTTGCTCTAGTTGTGGCCCGTAAGAATTGCGTGGCCGCTCGTAGTACTGACGATACTATGCATGACGTCGTGGCCTGCGCACTTGATAAATGCGCTGCTTCACCCGTGGCCTTGCAAGGAGTCTGACCGTGTTTTAGTCATATCTACTGAGGGGGCAACTTTTCATCTTTCTTTATGGTGACGTTCAGTGTGCCCTTGATCTCGCTCGTGATGGCAATGGGGTGCGTTTCTACATCTCGCACCGGAGGCTCGCTTTGGGGTCAGAGTTTCGCGGCCACCATTGCAGACTCTGTGTGCCTCATAGTTTTTAGGTCGGGTCTTGCAATTTGTTGGCCAGTGCGCGTACCAAGTTTGATGATTGTGAATTTGATTCTTGTCAGCGTGGGAATGTCGGCAAAAATGCGTTCTGCCTAATTTGGTCACGCTCTACAAGATAGTTAATGCCAGCCTCACCGTGAGCCTCAATTCCATGAAAATTGTCGACATGCTGAATGTTGACCAATATTTTTTGCATTCAGGCGCTGCTACTTGAGTCGGTTTAATGAGGTGAAGGAAATTCCGCGCCCCCAGCAGGACTCGAACCTGCAACCTACGGATTAGAAGGCCGTTGCTCTATCCATTGAGCTATGGAGGCATGCCGCGTGGGCGGATCCAGTGTACCGGGATAGGGCTCCGGGGCCGAATGAGCGGTGGCGCAGGCCGCACAGCCTCGATGTATCCACAAGCAGGGGAGGGGAGCTTTTGTGTGGGCGCCGTGCTCGGCATTCTCGTGAGTGAGCGCCGCACCGGGCGGCGACCGATCCCAGGGGGAACTTCAATGAACGCAATCGTCACAACCATCCAGGGCAACGCGACCGCGGATGCCACAATCTTCAAGTTTGACGGCGGCGGCTGCCGCACGTCCGTGACCGTCGCCGTCAATGATCGGTACTACGACGTGCAGGCGAAGGAATGGAAGGAACGTAAGCCTGAATACGTGCGCGTGCAGGTGCGGCGCGAATCGCTTGCGAACAACGTTGTGCTATCGGTGAAGCGTGGCCAGCCACTCCTGTGCACGGGCCGTCTCGTGACGCAGACGTGGGAGGACCGCGACGGCAACACTCGCACGGAGCTTCTCATGCACGCCGATCACGTCGCTATCGACCTCACCTACGGAACCGCGCAGTACGCGAAAAGTGCGCCGTCGTGGGTGGATGAGAACACCGGTGAGGTTCGCACCACTTCACCCGATGCCGAAGATGAGGCTGCTGAGGCCGGGGAGAATGAAACGGTGCATGCTCGACTGGAGAGCCATGCAGGCGTTGAGGGGGAACTCAGTGAGAGCGATCTCGAGGCGCTCACCGAGGTGGAGGAACCCAGCTACGCCTGAACGTGGAGTGGAGCGTCGGCTTCCGCACGTGCGCTTATGGGGGGTGCGGGGTCCGACGCTTGCTCGCTTCGCGCGTTTACTCGGTTTGCGCTGCGGCGCGAGCATTCGGTGAGTCAATGCCGAGGCTCGCGCAGAGTGCCGCGACGAGTTCGGGGATCAGGTCGCGGCCAACGCGGAGATCCTCGCCTTCACGTGCGACCGCGCTGAACGTTTCGCCCGTGTTCAAGGCGCCCGCGGCGACGAACACGGGGGCGGGAGATGCGCCGGGCGCGCCATCGATCGCGCCGCGGATGCGGGCTTGAATGTAGCCGCCCGCGCAGCCTTCGGGCCAGAGCGCGTGTTCGAGTTCGTCGGCGACATCGCCATGCTGTGTTCCGGTCTCGATGCTCGTGAGATGGTGGGGGTCGCCGCTGGCGAGGTCGAGCGTTTCTTGCGGGAGAAGGCGAGAAAGCTCGGGGCGTTCCTCGAGAAGAGCTTCGGTGCTGAAGAGGGCGAAGCGCGCGATGTGTTCGGGTCCCGGGGAATCCTGTTCGCGCGTGTGGCGAACGAGCTCGAGTACCGCGGCCGCGAGGGCCCCTTCGGTTTCGCTCAAGTTGAGGTCTCGCGTTTCTGAATGCACAGCGCTTGCTCCTTACTGCGACAATAGTGGCACTTGCCTCTAGGCGGGGTGAGTACTCCTCCCACGATAGTTCCCCACGATGTGAGCCGAGGTCGCCGTTGAGTTTTACGAATCCTTTTGCCGGTGCTGCCCAGCCAGGTCCAAGGCCCGCGGGTTCTGCGAGTAAGAAGGGCGCGAAGAAAGTTTCGCCGCTCACGATCACACTCGTCGTTATCGTTGCGCTGATCGTGGCGTTTGCATGGTTCGCTGAGGTTGCGACGAGCTACATGTGGTTCGACCAGCTCGGCTTCAACGACTTCCTCGTGAAGAAGTGGGTCACGGAGGGGATCTTGTTCCTCGTGGGGCTCGTGGCCGTTGCCGCCCCGATTTTCGTATGCCTGTGGGTGAGCCACAAGTACAGGCCGCAGATCGTGCCCGTCACCCGTGAAGACATCGCGATCGCGGGGTTCCGCGACGCGGTCGAGCCGCTTCGCAAGCTCATCACGATTGCTGCCCCGGTGATTCTCGGGATTTTTGGTGGACTCACCCTTACGCGGCAGTGGCAAGAGATCTTGCTCATGCTCAACCAGGAGCCGTTTGGGAAAACCGATCCGGTTTTCCATAAAGACATTGCGTTTTACGTGTTCACCCTTCCCGTGATCGAGACGGCGCTCGGGCTCGTCAACTTCGTGATTCTCGCGAGCGCGTTCGCCGCTGTCCTCGGGCACTTCATCTACGGCGGCATCGAGTGGGATCAGAAAAAGGGCCTCAAACTTACTCGCGCAGCGCGCACGCACGTGGGTATCATCGCGATGGCGTACATGCTTGTGCTTGCGGCCCAGCACTGGTTCGAACGGTATGCGGCCCTCACTGCCTCGCACGAGAAGTTTGATGGCGCGGCATACACCGACGTCCACGCACTGATCCCGGGGAAAACGATTCTCGCGATTTCGGCGATTATCGTCGCGCTCCTTCTGCTCGCGTGGATCCTCAAGGGCAACTGGAAACTTCCCGCTGCCGCGGCGGGCCTCATCGTGCTTTCGACGGTCGCGGTGGGAATGGTCTACCCCTACCTCATCCAGACCTTCAAGGTGGAGCCGAACGAGCGCAATCTCGAAAAGCCGTTCATCGAAGAGAACATGGCTGCCACGCGAGCAGCGTATGGTCTCGAAGACGTCAACGAGGTTTCCTATCGTGCAAAGTCGACGGCAACGTCGGGTCAGCTGCGCGAGGATGCCGCGACGACGGCGCAGATCCGACTTCTTGATCCCGCGGTGGTGTCGCCAACATTCGGCCAGCGCGAGGCGAATCGACGCTACTGGGGCTTCGAAGAGACACTGAGCGTGGACCGCTACGACATCGACGGACAGAAACAAGACACCGTGATCGGCGTGCGCGAGCTACGGCCCGACAAGCTTGAGCTCTCCTCGCAGTCGTGGGTGAATCAGCACGTCGTGTACACCCACGGATTCGGGGTTGCTGCGGCCTACGGTAATCAGCGGCGCACCGATGGTGAGCCCGCCTTCTATCAGTCCGGTGTTCCCGGCTCGGGCAAGCTTGGCGACTTCCAAGAGCGCGTGTACTTCGGGCGGCATTCGCCGAGCTACTCGATCGTCGGTGCCCCCGAAGGCGCCGATCCTCAGGAGTTCGACTACCAGTCCGGAACAGATGGCGATGATCAGGGCAGCCAGGTCTCGAACACCTACACCGGTAACGGTGGCCCGAGTGTCGGCAACTTCTTTAACCGAATGCTGTTTGCCATTAAGTTCCGCGAGTTCAACATCCTGATCTCGAGCTACGTGAACGAGAAGTCGCAGATCCTCTACGATCGTGACCCGCAGCAGCGCGTGAAAACAGTTGCGCCGTTCCTGTCGCTCGACACCGAGATGTACCCGGCAGTCGTGGACGGCAAGCTCAAGTGGGTCATCGATGCCTACACGACGAGCGATCGCTACCCGTACGCACAGGCCACCAATTTCGATGCGGTCGTGACCGACTCGAAGGTCAACGGCGCCGATACGGCCGGTCTTCGTGAGCGGCGCGTGAATTACATGCGTAACTCGGTGAAGGCCACAGTCGACGCCTTCGATGGCAGCGTGACCCTGTATGCCTGGGACACGGAAGACCCCATCCTCAAGGCGTGGGAGAAGTCCTTCCCGGAGTCCGTCAAGCCCTCGAGCGACATCTCCGGTGAACTCATGAGCCACCTTCGCTACCCGGCAGATTACTTCAAGGTGCAGCGCTCGATTCTCGGTAAGTACCACATCGACAAAGCCGAGGATTTTTACGTGGGTCAGGACTTCTGGCAGACCACCCCGGACCCCACCCAGGCGCGCGATAGCGAAAGTGGCTCGGCACCGCTTCAAGCCCCGCACTACCTCACGATGCAGATGCCCGACGAGAGCGCGCCACAGTTCACGCTCTCCTCGAGCTATATCCCCGAATCCGGCCAGGATGTTCTCACGGGCCTGCTCGCTGTCAATTCCGAGACGGGGACGGAGGCGGGCAATCCCGCGAAGGACTACGGCAAGCTCACGCTCCTCGTGCTCCCGAGCTCGAACCCGGTGAGTGCCCCGCGCCAGGTGCAAAACACGTTCAACTCCAACCCGCAGGTCTCGAATGAGCTGAACCTCTTGCGGCAAGGCAACTCGAAGGTCATCAACGGCAACCTGCTTACGCTCCCCGTTGGCGGCGGTCTGCTGTATGTCCAACCGGTGTACGTCATGAGCTCGAGTGCAGGTGGCGGCACCTCGTATCCGCTGCTGCGCAAGGTGCTCGTGAGTTTCGGTGACAAGGTGGGCTACGCTGACACGCTCGACGAGGCGCTCGATGCCGTCTTTGGCGGCGATTCGGGCGCGAGTGCAGGCGACGCCGAGGTCCCCACGACGGGCGAGGCTAAAGCCGTCGAAGACGCGGTCTCGGATCCGGCTAAGGGCGGCAACGACGGAAAACCGTCACCATCGCCAAGCCCTGAGCCGAGCCCCAGTCCGAGCGATGCCCCGGCATCACCGGCGCCGGCTGAAGGCTCGGGTGACCCGAAGGCAGATCTTGACGCTGCGCTCAAGGATCTGGATGCCGCATGGAAGGACGCCGAGACTGCGCGTGCTCAGGGTGATTGGGCGAAATACGGCGAGGCGCAGAAGCGGCTGAAAGACGCCATTGAGCGCGCCGATGCGGCAAACGCCCAGCTCTCCAATGGCGGGAATTAGAGAGGAAACGGGAGTGTAAACGGGGCGTGAACGTGAACTACGAAACGTTTGCGCGCTCAAAACTAGACTCCGCGGTGGAGGCCTACTAAGTTAGAGATCACCGACGCGGGGTGGAGCAGTTCGGTAGCTCGCCGGGCTCATAACCCGGAGGTCGTAGGTTCAAATCCTGCCCCCGCTACCAGTAGAGGCCCTCGCCAGCATTGACTGGCGAGGGCCTCTTTTTATGCCGATCTCTTTACGGAGAGCAGAACGGCGCCACCGCGCGCCGAGCGGCGGCTCGACCCCGAGGTTTCCAATGTTCGCGGGGACTGGCGGACTCCGGGAACTATCCGGGCTCGCGATGCGCGTGGGCGTGAGGGTTCGTGAATTGCAGGGGAGTACACTCGTGGGCGGCGAGGCGCGTGCGGACCATGTTATTTAGCTGTGCAGGTTCGTGCGAGTACTCGCTTTCCAATACTTTCGACGAAGGAAGAATCGTGTCGCCGCTTCTTGAAACCCGTCCTATTCGCCGCCGCACCGCTCTCGCCGGGCTTTCAGCTGGTGCCGTCGCCGGCCTCGCTGCCTGCTCGAATGCAGGGGATGGAAAGAGCGGCGGTAAGGCCTCTGGCAAGGGTGGCGTGCAGTCACCGAGTACGAGTCCCGAACCGTCGGCCGAGTGGACGAGCGCAGATGCCTCGCTCCTCGAAACGGTTGACGTCACGCTCAACCCCGAAGCCGAAGGCAAGACCGTCACGACCCCGCGCTTTCCGAAGGCACGCAATTTGACCCAGGCGACCGAGGTCGTCCGCAACCGTCTGCTGCGCGAGGCGCACTGGGGCGACATCGAGAAGGTCGAGATCAAGGCTACGATTCTCGCCGCCGCTCAGGACGTCGTGGGCGTCGCGGTTGTGGGGAGCCTCGGCGACGAGACGGATGTGCCCTGCTCGATCTGGTACGACGCACGAAAGAAGCAGTCGTTTGCCCCAGCCGCGCTTATCGAGGCCGCGAAGTGGGGCGAGTTTGCGAAAGCCGTCCACGATGCCGCAGGCAAGGCCAAGGTTGATGCCTCGGCCGTCGATAAAGCTCTCATTGACAAGAGTGCCCCGTACGGCAATGGCCCGGCGATGGCATTCAATCCCGAGGGCAAACTCGTGCTCGCGTTCCGTACGGGAGCGGCCGGTGAGGCCCCGGCACGGCTCGTCGTCGACGCGGAACCGTTCCTTTCTGATCTCGGAAAGCTCGCGAAGGACGCGAGCGCAAAGCCCGCGAAATTCACGGGTGAGCCGAGCGAAGAACTCGAACACTTCACGCCTAAGCGCCATGTTGCGAAGCCGATCGACTCGCCGAACCGGCCGTCGGACGGTTCCGAAGCGGCGAGCCCCGCGGCATCGGATGGTGGGCAGTCCGACGGCGCCGAAGCTGAAGGCGCCTCGACTGAGGTACCGACGCCCACTCCCGGTGGGGCGGTGCGCCCGACCACCGCTATCGGCTACGACGTGTTCCTCGAGCACTGCGTCGCTCTGACCTACGATGACGGCCCCGGTGCCCGTACTCCCGAGCTCCTTGACGTCTACAAGAAAGCGAAAGCGGCAACGACGTTCTTCGAAATGGGCAACAGCATCAAAGAGCACCGCAAGACGACTCTCATGGTCGCGGCAGCGGGCTTTGAGCTAGGCAACCACTCCGTGACCCACCCCGACCTCAAGCGCAAGTCGCGCGAGCGCGTGGAGAAGGAAGTCAACGAGAACTCTGATCTTCTCGCGGAGACCACGGGCTTCGAGCCGCTTCTGTTCCGCCCGCCGTATGGCAGCCACAACGAAACCGTGGATGAGATTGTTGCCGCTCGCGGCATGGCGATCGTGCAGTGGGACGTCGACACTCTCGACTGGAAAACGAAAGACACGGCAAAAACGATCGCGGCAGCCGTCGAGGGTGCAAACGCCTACGCCGAGCCGATCGCTCTCATGCACGATATTCACGATTCAACCGTGGACGCGGCAGAGCAGATCCTCAGCCAGATCACTGACGCCGGCTACATCCCCGTGACAGTCAGCGAGCTGACGCTGAACACGGGAGGTCTCGAGGCCGGACACGCCTACTGCTCCGGCACCGGCAAGAAGCAGAACGGCTTCAACTGTAAGGGCTGACCCTACGAGCCTTTGCGTGAGCGCCCGAGTGGCTGGTCAAGCACGTCGACTGAGAGGAACGCGCGGCGGAACTCTCGCTTGTTGAGCGTGACCCAGGCACCCGGGCGCCACGGATTACGCAGCACGATCTCGCCGGTATTAGGCTTCGCACCCACAACCGCCATGACGTGCATCGGCGGAATAGCTCCCGACTGCCGCTTGCGTGACAGCGCGGGGGAGAACATGTGGGTGGAGGCGACGATGGGCCGCCTCTTGGCGAGAAGGTCTTCAACCTCGCCGGGGGAGGGAAGCGTGAGACGCGTCGAGGCGCGCACGCCGCTAAGCGCGGGAAACCCCCATTTCGCAAAGCCCCGCGCAATCCACGCGTATGATCCCGCGAACTCCGCTGCGCACGCCTTCTCGAGAATTCCGGGCCAGCCGGGGCCGCCCCCTTCTTCTGTCGCGTAGGCGAAGTGGCCACGTTCGGTGGCAGGAAAACGCATATTTACGCTGCGCCACGCCGGGGCACCTTCCACGAACACACGCGCGAGGGCTTTGGGTGACCCAGGCTGAACCTTGATGGCGTTCGCAAAAAACTCGGGATCGAGCGCGTGAATTGCGAGCATCGGCGCCATGAGCCAGCAATCGCCCAGGGCACCCTGGCGCGGCCGCCGCGAGAAACTCAGGACGCCGCTCCAAGCCTCGTAGTGATCAGCGTGCGGCCCCAGCGGCGGCTCCCCACTCTCGCGTGCATGCGGCGGGAAGAGTGCGGTCAGCGTGTGGCGAATCAAGCGTCGGACCCCTTTCGCAGTTAATAAAACCCGGGCACGAGCGCAAAACGCACGTGCCCGGGCCTCTCAGGCGATCATCCCGCCTAACGGAGAAATCAGTGCTTCTCGGCCTTCACGAGCTTCTGGCCCGTGCGCTCGAGAACGCCAGCGAACCATTCCTGGTCCACGTCAAAAGCCTTGTGACCGGCGATGCGCTCGAACTCGATCGCGCGAAGCTGGTCGCCCTTTTCTTCGTCGTGGCCGATCACGCCGGTGCCGCCCTCAAGGGCGACCTGCACGGCGAGGTCGGTCATCGACTTGATGAGGCGCAGGTCATCAGCGTTAGCTTTCGCAGAGCGAGCGAAGTAACCGGACTTTTGCACCATGACCTTCTCGGCACCGAGGCGCTCCGCGAACTGCTTCGCGAACCACTGGCCGGGGTTGATCTTGTCGAGCTTCACGTGGCCGAACGGATCGCGCTCGACCTCCTCGCCCTTGGCTTCGAGCTCGGCGATGATCTCGGGGATACCGGCACCCTCCGAGAGGAAGATATTGACGCAACCGACCTCGTCCATAACCTTCTTGAGGCGCCCCGCCTCACCCTCGATATCGAGAGCAAGCTCGGGCAGGAACACGGCGTGGACATCCCACCGACGCTCATCGTGACCGATCGACGGCAGCCACTGCTGCTTCGAATGCCAATCCTGGTAGTAGCGTGCGGCCTCCGCCGTGAGGTAGCCGCATGCGCGGCCCATAATCTCGTGGATGATGAGCATGCGCGGGTTCGAGCCGTTCTCCGCAATAATGTTCTGCGCGAAGAGGGAGGTCTGCTCCGCGGCGGTGCGAGCACCGAGCGACTGGCGGATCGGAACGATGTCGTTGTCGATCGTCTTCGGCAGACCCACGACCTGGAGCGGGTAGTTGTTGTCGGCGAGGTACTTCGCGAGGTCGGCGGCAGTCGTGTTCGTGTCATCGCCACCGATCGTGTGGAGCACGTCAACGCCGTCAGCCTTGAGCTTGTTCGCAGCGACCTCGAGAGCGTTCTCGCCCTCCTTGATGAGGCCGCGCTCGACGAGGTTCTTCGTGTTTGTGAGCTTCACGCGCGAGTTGCCAATGGGCGATCCGCCGTAGTTGTGCAGGAGGTGCGCGTTCTTGCGGGCCTCATCGTCGATGACGATCTTTTCGCCGGAGAGCAGACCCCAGTAGCCGTGCTTGTAGGCGATGATCTCGATCTCGGGGTTCAGCTCGTTATAGCGCTCGATCAGGCCGCCGACGGCGGACGAGAGGCACGGGGCGTAACCGCCCGCGGTCAGGAGAGCAACGCGCTTGACGCTCATGAGGGTCCTTCCCAGGTGGTGTGGTGCGCGGCGAAAACGCCGCACGTGTGCGCCACTATTCTACAGTTTTCTCCTTCGCGTCTGCCGAGGCAGAAGCCTAGCGAGAGGACTGCAGAGCCTCGAGGATCGCGCCGTGAAGTGGCCCGTTACTCGCGATTGCACTCGCCCCGTAGGGGCCGTCTGTACCGTCAAGATCGGTAAAGCGACCGTCTGCTTCGCTAATGATCGGCACGAGAGCCGCCATGTCGTGGAGCTTGAGGGAGGGTTCGATCGCGGCGTCAATTCCCCCCTCGGCAAGGAGCATGTAGCTCCAAAAATCGCCAAATCCGCGGGTGCGTTCGACTCTCTGAAGGAGGTTCACGAACTCGCGGAGTTTCCCGGCGCGCGCCCAGCCCTCGAGGCTCCCGTAGGACAGCACGGCTTGCTCGAGATGCTCGGTGGACGAAACATGAAGGCGCTGGGCGGCAGACAGGCGCGGGCCCGTGAAGGCCCCGGCTCCGACGGCTGCCCACCACCGCCGATTCAGTGCGGGCGCTGACACGACGCCCACGACGACCTCGCCGTCTTCCTCGAGGGCGATGAGCGTAGCCCACACGGGAACGCCGCGCGCGAAGTTCGCGGTGCCGTCGATGGGGTCGATGATCCACTTTCGGTTGCTCTCGCCCTGCGAGCCGAACTCTTCGCCGATGACCTGGTCGCGGCTGCGGGTACGAGAAAGTTGAGCGCGAATGAGTTCTTCCGCTGCTCGATCGGCATCGGTCACGATCGAGTTGTCGTCCTTGCGCTCGCGCGTGAGGTCTTCAGACTTGAAACGCGACATCGTGAGCTGGTCGACGGAGTCGGCGAGAACGTGGGCAAGGCGGATATCGTCCTGGTGTGCCGAGGCCATACGTGGTTTCTCCTTCGCTCGGGTGGGCAGCTACAGGGCCCAGGGGTCATTGGTGCGCAGCGTCGAGTTGAGGCGCCTGAAACTGGCGAGTCGGGCGGGGCCGGCGCTTCCCGCGCGCCCGTCGGCGACGAGTGCATCGAGGGCGCAGCCCTCGTCGGCACTGATGTGGGTGCAGCCGCGCGGGCACTCGTCCATGAGGGGAGCGAGGTCCTCGAATGCGGATTCGAGTTCTTCGGGGCTCACGTGGCCAAGGCCGAACGAGCGTACCCCGGGCGTGTCGATCACCCAGCCGTCGCTGCTCGGAAGGCGCAACGCGAGGGCGGAACTTGAGGTGTGGCGCCCGCGGCCCGTGACGGCGTTGACGTGGCCCGTTGCGCGGTCGGTGCCCGGCACGAGCGCGTTGATAAGCGTCGATTTGCCGACCCCCGAGTGGCCCACGAGTACGCTCAGATGCCCGCTGAGGCGTTCGCGTAGCGCGTCGATACCGGCGATGCTGCCGTCGGCATTCATGTGAGTGGTGAGGTGGTCGATGCCGAGTGGAGCGTACCTTTCGAGGAACGTCGCGGGGTCAGCGAGGTCGGCTTTCGTGAGGCACAGCAGTGGCGTGATACCCGCGACATAGGCAGCGACGAGGCAGCGGTCGATCATGCCTCCGCGCGGTTCGGGGTTCGCGAGGGCCGTCACGATTACGAGAGTGTCTGCGTTAGCGACGAGGGGGCGCTCGCTCGCGTCGTCATCGTCGGCGCTTCGGCGCAGGAAGCTTGTGCGTTCGCCAACCTCGACGATGCGGGCGATCGTGTCGGTGCGCCCGGAGGTATCGCCCGTGAGACGCACGAGGTCGCCGGGCACGATGGGGGTGCGTCCGAGGGCACGGGCGCGCATGGCGGTCACTGCGCGTTCGTTCGCGGTGCCTTCCTCAGCGATGGTGCGCCAGCGGCCACGGTCGACTCCCACGACACGCGCGGTGATGGCGTCGGCATAGGTGGGGCGTTCCTTCGTGCGGGGTCTGGAGCCGCGACGATTGGGGCGCGAACGCACCGAGGATTCATCAAAATCCTCGTAGTTTGTGAGATTTCCTGCGCGCCTCACCACGTGTTCCCCGCGGGGTTTTCCATGTGCAGCATTGAGGTCCACATTCCCACGAAGTCGGGAAGGGTCTTGTTCGTCGTGTCGACGTTTACGACCCGGATGCCGGGAACGCGCAGCCCGATGATCGCGGCGGCGGTTGCCATGCGGTGGTCCTCGTAGGTTTCGAAAACGGTGCCCGTCATGGGGCCCGGCGTGATCTCGAGGAAATCCTCGCCCTCGTGAACGCGCGCGCCAAGTTTTGTGAGCTCGACGGCGAGGGCGTGGACGCGGTCCGTCTCGTGGCCGCGCAGGTGCCCGATCCCGGAAAGGCGACTCGGAGTGTCGGCGAGAGCGGCGAGGGCCGCGATGGTGGGGGTGAGCTCGCCGACGGCCGCCAGGTCAATATCGATCCCGCGCAGGGGACCCGTGCCCGAAAACTCGACGTCCGGCCCGATGCGCTCGACGCGCGCGCCCATGAGGGGGAGGATCCTTCGGAATTCATCTCCCGGTTGGGTCGTCAGTTTCGGCCAATTCTCAATCGAGATGGTGCCGCCGGCAACGAGGGCCGCGGCGATGAACGGGCCCGCGTTGGAAAGATCGGGCTCAACGGTAACCGGATCGGGCAGGCGCAACTCTCCTGGTGTGACGGTCCATTCGTGGTGACCATCCGTGACCTCGTGGCGAGCATCGATACCGCACTCGCGAAGGAGTGCGAGGGTCATCTCGATATGGGGGAGTGAGGGGAGGCGCTCGCCGACATGGCGAATGGTGAGGGGGGAATCGGCGCGGACGGCTGTGAGAAGGAGAGCAGAGACGAACTGGCTCGAGCCGCTCGCATCGATCGTCACCGTGCCGCCGCGAAGGCCGTTGCCGTGCACCGTGAAGGGCAAGAATCCTTCCTGGCCGTGGCATGTCACCTCGACGCCCTGCTGGCGAAGCGCATTGAGAAGCGCTGCCATGGGGCGCAGGAGCGCGCCTTCATCGCCCGTGAACGTCACAGGCCGGCCCGCGAGCACGGCAAGCGGCGGCACGAAACGCATGACCGTTCCCGCAAGGCCGCAGTGAATCTCGAGTGGCGCCTCGTCATCGATGTTCGGCGCACCGGGCATGAGCGGCTCCACGACGAGCGTGCGATCGCTTTTGCGCACATTCCCGCCGAGCGCCTCGAGCGCCTCGATCATGAGGTGTGAATCGCGAGACGCAAGTGCCCCCACGAGCGCGGTGGGTGTGCTCGCGAGAGAGGCGAGCACAAGCCACCTATTCGTGAGGGACTTCGAGCCGGGAATGCTGACGTGAGCGTCGACGGGCCCGTGGGCAACGGGCGCCGTCCACTGAACGTCAGACACGAAAAACCTCGAACTCAGGCAGCGCTCTTGATCTTCTTCGCGAGCGTGCGGTCGAGCTCGTCGAGGCTCTTCGACGACTTCTTCTTGTTCTTCTTAGCGGCCTTTTCGAGCTCGCGCTGCTTTTCGGCGGCGGACTTCTGGGCGCGCTCGATGGCCTTGTCAACGCGGTAGGCGAGCGAGGGCTTACCGTCGGTGTCGACAGCGGCGAGGAGAATGCCACCGAGGAGACCAAGGTCGCCGGCGATCGCACGCAGCTCCTCGGTGCGCTCGGTGCCCTTGAGCTCCCAGACACGCTTGCGGCCTGCGAGGCCGACCGTGGTGGTGAGAAGGAGGGTGGCGGAGGCAAGGCGCGGCTTCTTGTTGAGCGCGAAGGCAGCGCCAGCGACAGCGGCAAGGCCACCGGCGGCGCGAAGAATCGTTTCGGCGTCGGTCGGGAGCGGGCTCTTGGAGACCTGCTCGTCGATGTCGGCGATCGTTATGGGAAGAGCATCGAGAACGCGATCCGGGCGGATGGCGGTCTGCACACCCTCGAAGATGAACGGTGCGGCGAGAAGGGGACGTGCGATGCGGCGAACGAGGGACATGCTTTCCTCAGCTTCCTTAGTAAAGCCATGCGAATCGGAACACGCCAAGACTACCGCACCGCATGAAACTCCCACCTGAACAGCGTAGAGTCGAAGCGATGAGCGAGAACGAGAAGTTCCCCGATCCGGGGAACGATGTGGAGGGTGCTGTGGAGCGCGATGGACAGGCTGCCGCAGCACAGGCGGACACCGAGTCACCCACGACGCTCAGCCCCGAGGAATTTGAGCACGAGGCGCTCAGCCACATCGATGCACTGTATTCGGGTGCGCTTCGCCTCACGCGGCATCAGCACGACGCCGAGGACCTGGTTCAAGATACCTACGTCCGGGCATTTCGCGCTTCCACGAGCTTCAAGGCGGGTACGAACATGCGCGCCTGGCTTTTCCGCATCATGCACAACGCCTTCATCTCGTCGTACCGCAAAGCGCAGCGCCGCCCCAAGGAGTCCGGAGGCGAGCAAGTTGAAGATTGGCAGCTTGCCCGCGCGGCCTCTCACGACAGCACGGGGCTTCGCAGCGCTGAAGCCGAAGCACTCGCGCTTCTTCCCGAAGGCGATATTCAAGACGCGCTGAACGACCTCCGTGACGACTACCGCGAAGCGGTCTACCTTGCGGATGTCGAGGGATTCTCATACAAGGAAATCGCCGAGATCATGGGCACGCCGATCGGCACCGTGATGTCGCGTATCCACCGGGGGCGCGGGCTCCTGCGCGCTTCGCTCGAGCAGTACGCGCGCGAGCGCGGCTATTTGCGCGATGCCGATTCCGCCGCGGCCGAGGAGACGCAAGCGTGAAGGGAATAAAAGGTGCACGTGAGGCGTTCAGTGTCCGTGCAAACGCCGCGAGACGCGGCACCGAGTCGGCAGGGCTGAGACCAACGGAAGGGGCTACTCGTGGGTGATCCAGCGCTTGAGCGCCTCATGGATCGGGTCGATCGCGCCCTCACCGGGCGGCTGAGCGACGCCGAAGCGGTTGAACTCGAAAGCCACCTTGGAGAGTGCGCCGCATGTGCGCGAGAAATCGAGCAGGCGCGACTTGTTCGCCAGCTTTTGCGCGCGTCATGCGCGGGTCATGCCTCCGAAGAACTTCGCGAGCGCGTGCGTGGTTCGGCGCGCACCCTCACCTATCGCGAGGTGCGCGTGAGCTATGGGCCCGACGGCACCGTGCGCAGTGAATCGATCGCCGTGACCCGCACGAGTGAGGGTCCCGCGCGCGGCTGACTGCTTCGCCACCATCATCGAAGAAACGCCCGGCTGACGATGTCAGCCGGGCGTTTTACGGATTCGCGTGCCGAGCGCGTTGCTCAGGCGCCGGGGCGCTTACCGTGGTTCGCGTTGTTCTTCCTACGCGACTTGCGCTTGCGTCCGCGCTTGCTCATGGCACTCTCCTTCTCGTTCGATTCGTGAGTCACTGCCCGCACATCAGGTGCGAAGGCAACCCCGGTATTGTCTCACACTTCACGCGCGTGACCGCGGGGGTCATGCCGCGAGGGGATCAACATCACGCGGGGTTGATGCCTACTGCGCCGCGAGAAATTCCGAGAATTCGCCGTGAAGCACGAGCCACGTAATGAGCCCGTATCCGGTTTGCGACGGCAAATCGCGCGGCGAGCGCGCGACATCGGCGAGGAATTGATCGTGGTTGGCAAGCGCGGCCGCTGGGTCCACGTAGGGGATGCGGCGGCGTGCGCACACGTCGTGGAAAGCGTGCGAAAGCTCCAGGATCGCGTCGGTGCGTTCACGGTCCTTCGAGGGGGCAGGGCCTACGACGAAGACGGGAATCCGAAGGTGGCCGAGGCCGTCGAGGACCGTTGCGAGATTGAGGCGCGAGCGCGCGATGCTAATGCCAGCGTCGAGGTCGGCGCGGCCGAGAGCGATCACGACGCGGTGCTGCGTGTCATCGCTTTCGCCCGTGTTGTGAGTGTCGAGCAGGCGAGTGACGTCGGCTTCCCATCGCCGTGCGAGTTCCGCGGTTGTTTCGCCGGGGATCGCGGCGGTGTAGGAGTCCACGAGATCGCCCGAACCGTTGTGCTGGGCGAGGGCGCGCGTGAACCATCCCATCGCGCGTTGGTCGCCGGCGCCGGCGAGCATTTCATCGCCAAGCGCGATGACGCGAACGCGCGGCTGTGCTGGGGCGGGGGAAGAAGTCACGTGCGGTCCCTTCGGTTGGCTTCGATGGCGGTTGCGGCGGTGGAGGCCTTGGGGCGGGGTTCCGACGCTTGCCCACGACCCGATGGCGCTCCTACGCGAGTGGGAATTCCCTCTACCTCTCGAGTGTGTCCTGTGAAAAGGCGCGGTCGAGAAGTTCGCGTTGCTCAACAAGGTGCCTCTTCATGGTACCCGCTGCGGGGCTCGCCGAGGCGGGGCGTGCGAGTACATGCAGCCGCGCGGAAATGTCGCGGGGAAGATTCATCGCGAGGTGGCCCCACGCGCCTTGATTGAGTGGCTCCTCCTGGACCCACGTGAGCGGGACGTCGCCGAATGGGGCGAGGGCGTCGCGCAGCGCGTCGCTCGGGAGCGGGGCGAGCTGCTCGAGGCGCACGATTGCCGTGGTTTCATCGCCGCGCTTCTTTCGCTCCTTGTCGAGTTCCCAGTAAATCTTGCCCGAACACAGCAGCACGCGCGTCACGCTCTCGGCGTTGCGGCCTCGGTCGGGAACCACCGGCATGAACGTTCCGGAGGTGAATTCTTCGACGCTGCTCGCTGCGGCTTTGTTCCTCAGCATCGACTTGGGCGTGAGAACGATGAGGGGGCGCTTTCGGGGGCGTTTCGCCTGTCGGCGAAGCAAGTGGAAGTAGTTCGCCGGCGTTGAGGGTGCGACGACGCGCATGTTCTGTTCGGCGCACAGTTGGAGGAGGCGTTCGGGGCGCGCGGAGCTGTGGTCGGGGCCCTGGCCTTCATACCCGTGGGGGAGCAGGAGCGTCACGCCGGAACGCTGACCCCATTTTTGCTCGCTGCTTGCGATGAACTCGTCGATGATCGTTTGGGCGCCGTTCGCAAAGTCGCCGAACTGCGCCTCCCAGAGCACGAGGGAATCGAGCGCTTCGACCGAGTAGCCGTATTCGAATCCGAGGGCCGCGAACTCGCTCAGCGAGGAATCGAACACGCTGAACGTTGCTTGCTGGCGGTCGATGTGCTGCAGCGGGGTCCACGTGTCCTGGGTTTTACCGTCGATGAACACGGCATGGCGCTGGGTAAACGTGCCGCGCCGTGAATCCTGGCCGGCGAGGCGAACCGAGCAACCTTCGACGAGGAGAGAGCCGAATGCGAGGATCTCTCCGAAGCCCCAATCAATGCCGCCTTGACGGCTCATCGCGATACGCCTGGTCGCGAGCTGCGCGATCTTGGGGTGCGGCGTGAACTCGTCGGGGTAGGCGGCGTGGGCATCGGCGATCTTCTCGAGGATGTCTCGACTCACGCCCGTGTCGAACGCGGGCACTTCGTGCGCTGGTTCGCTCGCCTGTTGCGAATCGGGCAGCTCGAGCCCGCGAACGCTCGCCCCCGTCACACGGGCGCCCGCGCGGGAGCCGGCGAAAGCGTTTTCGAGGTGAGAGTGGAAGTTCTCGACGACGCCTTGAAGCTCGTCGTCGGAGAGGTCGCCTCTCTCGAGCAGCGTTGCCGTGAACAGATTGCGTACGCTCGGCTTGTTTTCGATGATCTTGTACATGAGCGGCTGGGTCATCGACGGGTCGTCCCCCTCGTTGTGACCGCGGCGGCGGTAGCACACCATGTCGATCACGATGTCGCGGTGGAATCGCTGACGGTACGCGAATGCGATTTCGGCAGCCCGCACGACGGCCTCGGGGTCGTCGCCGTTGACATGGAAAATCGGCAGCTGCGTGCCCTTCGCGATATCGGTCGAATAGAACGAGCTGCGCGATGAATCCGGCGATGTCGTGAATCCGATTTGGTTGTTGACCACCACGTGAATCGTGCCGCCCGTGCGGTACCCGCGAAGCTCGGAAAGGTTGAGCGTTTCGGTCACGACCCCCTGGCCGGCAAACGCCGCGTCGCCGTGCACGAGGATCGGCAGGATGGGGAAGTCGAGCGTGCGGTTCGTGGAGCGGTCTTGCTTCGCGCGCACGATCCCTTCGAGAACGGGGTTGACGGCCTCGAGGTGGCTCGGGTTAGCGGCGAGGTACACCTTCGTGCTGTGGCCGTCCCACGACGTGAACGAGCCCTCGGTGCCGAGGTGGTATTTGACGTCGCCCGAACCGAGTTCATCGGCATCCTCCGTGCCTTCGAACTCCTGGAAGATCTGCGCGTGGCTTTTGCCCGCGAGATTTGCGAGGACGTTGAGACGCCCGCGGTGGGACATGCCGATGCACACTTCGTCCATCCCGGCGCGCGCAGCGCCCGACATGATGGCGTCGAGCAGCGGGATCATCGCTTCGCCACCCTCGAGCGAGAAGCGTCGCTGGCCCACGTACTTCGTTTGAAGGAACTGCTCGAAGGCCTCGGCGGCGTTGAGCCGATCCATGATGTGCGTGAGCTCTTGCTTCGTGAACGGCTCGCGAGGACACTCAATTTGCGCCTGGAACCAGAGTCGTTCTTCGGGGTCGGTGAGGTGCATGTACTCGACCCCGGTTGTGCGCGAGTAGGCATCGCGAAGCTTCTCGATGATGTCGCGAAGGGTTGCCCTGTCGGTTCCGCCGAAGCCGCGCGTGGGGAATGTGCGGTCGAGGTCCCAGAGCGTGAGGCCGTAGGTAGAGACGTCGAGGTCGGGGTGTTTCCGCTGGCGATATTGGAGAGGGTCGATGTCGGCGACGAGATGCCCGCGCGTACGGTACGCGTGGATGAGATCCATGACGTGCGCGAACTTTTCCTGCTCGGAATCTTTGAGCGGGTTGTCGGGAACCCATTGGATCGGCTCGTACGGCACGCGCATCGATGTGAAGATGCGCTCGTAGAAACCATCGAGGCCCATGAGCTTGGTCGCCATGACCTTGAGGAACTCGCCGGAGGTTGCACCCTGAATCACACGGTGGTCGTAGGTCGAGGTCAGTGTCATGACCTTTGAGATGGCGAGCTGCGCGAGGGTCTCGGGGCTCGCCCCCTGGAACGCCGCCGGGTAGTTCATGGCGCCCACGCCGACGATCACGCCCTGGCCCTTCATGAGGCGCGGCACCGAGTGGACGGTGCCGATGCCGCCGGGGTTCGTGAGCGAGACCGTCGTGTCCTCGAAGTCGGCAATCGTCAGTTGGCCCGCGCGGGCACGTTTCACGATCCTGTCGTATTCATTGCGGAACTGCCGGAACGAGAGGCGGCCGGCGCCTTTAATGTTGGGCACGACGAGGCCACGGCGACCGTCGGCCCTGCGAATATCGATCGCGAGGCCGAAGTTGATGTCTTCACGCGTGAGAAGTGTGGGCTTGCCGTCCCGCATTTCAAAGCCGTTGTTCATGTCGGGGACTTCGCTGATCGCCTCGACCATCGCGTAGCCGATGAGGTGCGTGAAGCTCACTTTGCCATCGCGCATGCGGCGCAGGTGTCCGTTGATGACCTCGCGGTTGTCGAACATGAGCTTGACGGGAATATCGCGCACGCTCGTTGCCGTGGGAATCGTGAGCGATTCGTCCATGTTCTTGACGATCGCGGCGGCGGGCCCGCGCATTCGGCTCGGCTCGGGTTCGGTTGGTTCGAACGCGGTGAGGGCGGGGATTTCGGTGGTCGGGTTGCGGGGGCGGTCCGACGCTGACGAGATTCCGCTGTGGCTGTGGGTCACCGTCGACTCTTTTTCACGCGAGCAGCGTTCGGCGGGTTCGGGCTTGGCAACCGGGCGTGCCTCAGCAGGCTCGTGAGCCTTTGTCGTTGCGGCGGTCTCGGGGCCCGGGTCTGTGCCCGTGCGCGGATGGGACGTGAAATACGCGGCCCATGTGGGGTCGACGCTTCGGGGGTCCTTCTCGAACTGCGCGCGCAGCTCGTCGACAAGCCATTGATTCGGCCCGAAGGATTCGTCCGATGCTTGTTCGTGGGCCTCATGCACAGACCATCGCCTCTTCCGATGTGAGAAAACTTCTAACGACCAAGACTAACGGAATGTGCGCTCTTCACTTTGGGGAGTGCTCGGTAGCACGACACGAATCGTTGAACTCGGATCTCTCGCGCCACGCCCGGGATGGTCGATGACGTCGATCGTTCCGCCGTGCAGCTCGACGGCCCAGCGGGCGATAGCGAGGCCGAGACCCGTACCGCCGCTGTGATCGGGGCTTCCACCTCGCTCGAACCGCTCGAAGACGGTCTCGCGGTCGGCCTCGGCGATTCCGGGTCCCTGGTCTCGCACTTCGATGGCGACATGCTCGCGGTCCTCGAGCCTCCACGCCCGCACGTAAATCGTTCCTCCGCTCGGCGAATGCCTGGACGCATTGTCGAGGAGGTTCGCGATGACCTGGTGGATGCGTGCGGGATCGGCATCGACGGTCAACTCTTGCGGCCGCACGTCGATCACGAAGCGCACATCGCGCTCTTGGGTCCGGGCGGCAAGCTGAGCGGTATCGACAGCCTCATGCAAAAACGGCGTGAGCTCAATCCGCTCGCGTTCGATATCCACGACTCCCGCTTCGAGTCTCGACAGGTCGAGCAGATGGGTCACGAGCCTTGTGAGGCGTTCGGTTTCATTGAGCGCGATCTCGAGGCTTTCGGTCGTGGCGGGAATAACGCCGTCGACCATATTTTCGAGTTGCCCCCTCAGTGCCGCGACGGGCGTGCGAAGTTCATGGGAGACGTTGGCCACGAGGTCTCTGCGTAGCTCGTCCGTGCGGGCGAGCTCGGCGGACATTGAGTTGAAGGCCGACGCTAGCTGGCCCACCTCGTCGCGGGATTTTGTGGTGACGCGCCTGCCATAGTCACCCATCGCCATAGCTTTGGCTGCGACGGTCATCTCACGCAAGGGACGGGTCATGCCGCGCGCGAGGATTTGCGTGACGATGAGGGCCGCGAGAACCGTGAGTGGAATGAAGAGCAGTGGGTTCAGCCCCGCGGCTGAACCGGCCCAGCCGAGAAGAGCGGCGACGAGCACGGACACGGCAACGATGACGCCGAGTTTGACCTTGAACGAGCCAAAGCGCTGAAGAGGCGACAAATCGAGGGCCTGCGTCGGAACCCTCACGCGAGCTCACCCTCCGGAACTTCGAGCGCGTACCCGACTCCGTGGACGGTCCTTACGAGGTCGCTTCCGAGTTTGCGGCGAAGCGCCTTGACGTGGGAATCCACCGTGCGCGTTCCGGTTGCATCGACCCAGTCCCATACGTCCTCGAGGAGCTGCTCGCGCGTGAGGACAGTTCCGGGTGCGAGTGCGAGGCACACGAGCAGGTCGTATTCGGTGGGGGTGAGGTGCGCCTCGGTGCCGCCACGTGTGACTCGCCGCGAGTCGCGGTCGATGTGGAGGTCGCCGAGTTCGATCGTGGAGGGCGCGTTGGCGGTTGCGGGGGCGGATGAGCTTCGGCGCACGCGCCGCACGAGAGCCTTGAGCCGCGCGACGAGTTCGCGCATCGAGAAGGGCTTGGTCATGTAGTCGTCGGCTCCCACACCGAGCCCCACGAGCATGTCGGCCTCCTCATCGCGGGCCGTGAGCATGAGTACCCCGAACTCGCCGAGACCACGGACTCGCCGACACACTTCGAGCCCATCGAAGCCGGGGAGCATGACGTCAAGGACGACGGCATCGGGCTTGAAGTTTTCGATCGCCGTGACGCCTGAGGGGCCATCGTGAGCGATGGCGACAGCCCAACCTTCAGCGCTCAGGCGGTCGCTAATCGTGCGTGCGATCGTGCGCTCATCCTCGACAACGACGATCCGGGCGTGGTGCTCCGCGGCGCTCGCGGGAGTGATTGAGGTCCTCATCATGCTCCCAAGCCTATTGTGTGAATCGACCCGTCACTGTGAAGGAATCGTGCACTATAGTGGCGCCTACGATGAACGAGAACGATTCACCCCCTCGAAGTTGCATGCCCCCTCACCGAGGTCGCTCGTGCGGCGCTTCATTCCTGTGTGTCGTGAGCGGTGAGCGGGCATCATGACCTGGATCCTCCTCGGCGTGGGGCTTCTCCTCACCGCCGGCACCGCTATTTTTGTGGCCTCTGAGTTCTCCCTCGTTGCGCTCGATAAGCACACGGTTGAAAAGGCCGTGGCGCGCGGTGATAAAGGCGCGAGGGGCGTCATGAGCGCTCTCACGCACCTTTCCACGAACCTTTCGGGTGCCCAGGTGGGTATCACCATCACGACGTTGATCTTCGGTTTCGCGGTTAAAGACCCGCTGACCGAAGTCCTCTCGAGCCTACTCGCCTTCACCGGCATGGAAGCATCACTTGTCGCCACCACTGCGCTCACTCTCGCGATGGTGCTCTCCTACGGTTTCTCGGTCGTGTTCGGTGAGCTCATCCCCAAGAACCTTGCGATCGCCGCGCCTTTTGAAACGGCGAAGATCGTGGCGCCCCTTCAGCACGGCTTCACGATCGCGCTCAAGCCGCTCATCATGATGTTCAACGCGACCGCGAACTTCTTTTTGCGCTTGCTTGGAGTCGAGCCGCAAGAGGAGCTCTCGGCTGCGCGCTCACCCGCCGAGCTCGATTCGCTCGTGAGGCACTCGGCCCAGGCGGGCACGCTCGATGAGGGCACGGCGATTCTTCTTTCGCGCACGCTACAGCTGGCCGATCGCACTGCCGCCGACGTGATGACGCACCGCGGTGCGATGATCAGCATCGATATGAGCGAGCCGGCGTCGGAAGTGCTCGCCCTCACCGCTGACTCCGGCAAGTCCCGCTTTCCCGTGACTGACGAGAGCGAAGATGACGTTGTGGGTATCGTGCAGGCGCGCCAGGCGATCAAGCTTCCTCGCTCCGAGCGCTCGAGCACGAGCGTGAAAGAGATCATGAGCGAGGTGGTGCGGGTTCCCGAAACCGTGGGCCTCGATTCCCTTCTAGAGGACCTCCGCGCCCAGGGTGCGCAGCTCGCCGTCGTGATCGACGAATACGGCGGAACCGCAGGCATCGTCACCCTCGAAGACGTGATCGAAGAGATCGTGGGTGAGGTATCTGACGAGCACGACACCGATGAGCCCGAACGTTTCGCGCAGGGCGGGATCGACGAGTGGACCCTCTCGGGCCTTATGCGACCCGACGAAATTCGCCGCGATATGGGCGTGATCGTTCCCGAATCGCCCGACTACGAGACGCTCGGCGGGCTCATCATGGACCGCCTCGAGCGACTCCCGCAGGTTGGCGACGTCGTGGAGGTCCCCGGCGTACGATTCGCGGTCACTGCGCTCGACGGCCGACGCGTGGACACGGTCGATATGAAACTGCTCTCTGACGAAGCGCGTGCACGCGTTGACGACGAGGAGGGGGACGACCATGAGTGATCTTTCCGCGCTCCTCATCGGCCTTGCGATGCTCGTTGGTAACGCCTACTTCGTGGGGGCCGAGTTTGCCGTCATGAGTGTGCGCCGCAGTCAGCTCGAGCCACTCGCGGCCGAAGGCAAGCCCGGCGCGAAGACGGCGCTGTGGGCGATCCAGCATGTCTCGCTCATGCTCGCAACCGCCCAGTTCGGCGTGACCGTGTGCTCCGTGACGCTCGGTGCGGTTGCAGAACCCGCGATCGCGCACTTGATTGAACCGATCTTCGAGAGTTTCAACGTTCCCGAGGCGCTCGTGCACCCGATCTCGTTCACGATTGCGCTTCTGATCGCGAGCTACCTTCACGTGGTGCTCGGCGAAATGGTGCCGAAGAACCTTTCGATCGCGCTTCCGGTGGGCTCGGCGCGGCTCCTCGCACCCCCGCTCGTGTGGCTCACCAAGATTCTCCGACCCGTGATTTGGCTTCTCAATGCCACCGCGAACGCCTCGCTGCGTCTCATCGGAGTTGAGCCACAAAACGAAGTATCCTCACAGTTCACGGCCGAGGACATCGCCGCGATCGTGGACGAATCTGAACGCGAGGGGCTCCTTGACGATGAACAGGGTCTGCTCAAGGGAGCGATCCAATTCTCCGATCACGTTGCGGGTGATGTCATGGTGCCCATGGATGACGTGGTGACCGTCGGCTACGGCATCACCCCCCAGGAGTTCGAGGAGATCGTGGCGCGCACGGGCTTCAGCCGCCTCGGCGTGAAGAACGATGCGGGGGACCTCGTGGGCTACCTGCACCTCAAGGACATGATCGTGCTCGATGACGAAGACCCGGCCGTCTACACCACACCGGTGAACCCCGGGAAGGTGCGCGCGGTCGTGTCAGTTGCCGACGACGACGACGTGGAAGAGGTATTGCGCGCGATGCAGTACAACGGCGCGCACATGGCTCGCGTCGACTCCGCGAACCATCGCAGCGTGGGCGCGGTATTCCTCGAGGACGTCCTTGAAGAACTCGTGGGCGAAGTCAATGACGTCATGCAGCGTCAGCGGCTCGGGGGATCGCGACCGACGGCCGCGCGCCCCTCACCCGCACAGTAAAGACGTGTGACGCTCGTCACGGGTGACTGTGGGCAGTTAAGTGCTGTGGAGGGGCTTTGCGCGCCTGAACCGTGATGGGAGAGACGCCGACGGTAAAAATTCGGCAATCACTCGGCCAGGTGGGACGGTTGGGGCTCTTCGCGGGCCTACGTTAGTAGTGGCTTGAAAAGCGGAGCTTCCCCCTCCGCAAGAGCTCGCGCGAGAGACGCTTGCGCGACCACCGACCATCGGCAAGGCAGAAGGACACTCAACGTGGCGAAGCATCGCGCAGCCGGAAGGGCACAGATGAGGCCCCTCCAGCCGGCACAGGGGACACGACGCAACTCGGAGGCTGCGAGCTCGGCCATGAAGGTCGGCGTTGTGGGCGCCCTCGCCACGGCGACAATTGCCGTTCCTCTCGCCGCTGCCGCCGCCGATCAGGGCACGGCCCTTCCCTCGAGTGTCGAGGCCACATCGCAGCCCGTTGCCTCCAAGGCGCAGGGCGTTGCTTCGCCAGCCCCCGCCGCAAAGGCGGCGATCCCCGCGGCCACCCAGAGTGACCAGATCAGCTACGCGGATACCACCATCGAGGGCAACCTTGAGGCCAAGGCTGATTCTCCTCTCACCGAAAGCGGTCTCAATGCTGGCGATGTCGCCGGCGAGGGCCAGTGGCAAAAGCCCACTCCTGGCGCGCCTATAACGTCACCGTTTGGCTACCGTATTCACCCGACCCTCGGGTACCGCAAGATGCACGATGGCGTCGACTTTGGCGCGAACTGTGGCACCCCCGTCTACGCCGCTGAGTCCGGCACCGTCGAGATCGCCGGGTACAAGAGCTCCGGGAGCGGCATTGCCGTCGTGCTCGATCACGGCAACGGTGCTCAGACCGAGTACTACCACCTTTCATCCGTATCTGTGAGCGCGGGCGACACGGTTGAGAAGGGCCAGCAGGTGGGAACCGTAGGCTCCACCGGCCGGTCGACGGGATGCCACCTTCACTTTGGCTTGCAGAAGGGCGAAAGCCACGTCGATCCGATGTCGCTGTGGCGTTGAGCCCGGTCGTTCTTGGAGTCGAGTCCTCGTGCGATGAGACCGGCTTCGGCATTGTCAGTGAGGGAAAGCTTCTAGGTCAGGGGCTTGCCTCGTCCGCTTCGAAGCACGCGGAATTTGGGGGAGTGGTTCCCGAGATCGCGGCACGTGCTCACCTCGATGCGGTTGTCCCCACTCTCCAGATCGCGCTTCAAGACGCGGGCGTTGAACCGAAAGACATCACGCACGTGGCAGCAACATCCGGCCCCGGCCTCGCTACGGCTGTGCACGTGGGGCTTGCAGCGGCAAAGTCGATTGCGTGGGCTCTCGACGTTCCGCTCTACGGCGTGCACCACCTCGCTGGGCACGCTGCTGCGGACACGCTCGAACACGGCCCCCTTCCCGAACACAGCATCATCCTGATTGTCTCGGGCGGTCACACGTCGATTCTCGAAGTTCGCGACCTCGTTCGTGACCCGATCGTGCACCTTGGTGACACGCTCGATGACGCCGCCGGAGAAGCGTTCGATAAGGTTTCGCGTCTGCTAGGCCTCGGCTACCCGGGCGGCCCTGCGGTTTCGAAGGCAGCGCTCGAGGGAGACCGCGAGGCGTTTCGGTTCCCGCGCGCGATGCTTCGCGCGGGCGATCACCCGTATACGTTCTCGTTCTCGGGCGTGAAGACGGCCGTGGCCCGCACCGTCGAGCAGATTGAGCGCACGGGCGCCGCCGTTCCCATCGCGGACATCGCCGCATCGTTCGAGGAGGCGGTCGTTGACGTGCTCGTGACCAAGGCTGTGAAGGCTTGCCAGGAGAAGAAGCTGAGCACCCTCGTCATCGTTGGTGGTGTCGCCGCGAACCGGCATCTTCGCAAGAAGGCGCAGGAGCAGTGCGACAAGCTCGGCATCGAGCTTCGCGTGCCACCGCCGAGCCTGTGCACCGACAACGGCGCGATGATCGCCGCCGTCGGCGATCTTCTTGTGCGCAGCGGCGCCGAGCCCAGCGGTCTCGGTATTGCGGCGGATCCGTCGGCGGTTCTTCACGGCGCCCAGCTGCCCGTTCCCGCCTAGCGCATCACGTTAAGCGCCCAGGGGGCGCACCCGCGTGCCGATCTTGCTAGACTGGCACGGTTGCCCGCGTAGCTCAGTGGATAGAGCGTCTGCCTCCGGAGCAGAAGGTCGTAGGTTCGAATCCTGTCGCGGGCGCCATCATTTCTTTGCCGTCGCGGTAGAGTCGCCTCATGACGGATACAGAATGGGTACCGGCCCTCACGATCAATGGTGAAACCTCGTACGAAGCTAAGCATGAGTGCGAAATCGGCCTAGAGCGCACCCTCGAGCGCATGGACGGCGAGAATCTCCACTCGCTCGTGCTGTGGCACTACCCGGCAGACGAGGAGTTTGCCATCCCCGACTATCTCGATCAATATCTCCAGTGCGCCGGCACCGCCGAGCGCCTCACCATCGAGTTTCGTTACACCAGGTCCGACGGCACCCCGTTGCATTTTGTTCTCTGCCGTGAAGAGCCGGAGGGTGAGGAAACTTCGGCGATTCACCCCCGCTATCCGAGCAGCCAGGTTTATCCCGAAGACGTCTGGACCGCCGCAGAAGCCGCCCCGATCTTCGATCACTACGCCCGCGAGGTGATGATTCCCGATTGGGTGCTGGGGCGAGAAATCGAGGTCTGAGTGTGATCCCCGGATCCTTTGGTCACGCACGACCCTTAGGTGTGAAATGTTCGCCCTTAAGCTTTCATAAACCCTCAATCCGTGACACTTTAGGATCTAAAGTGTCACGGAAGGGCTTCGAATGAAAGGTTAGCGGCGATGTCGTGGAAGGCTCAAACCTGGTTTCCCTCGGAACACGGTCGCCGTCCTCGGGACCGGTGGGCCGGTACCTATTGGTCATATATTCCCGCTTCCCTTGCCAAACCCGAATGGCGAATCGATCCGCGCGTCTCTCAGGAGGCCGGTCGGGTGGAGCGACGCATCCGTAGCTTGAACCTTGTTGAATCCGCCGGAAAATTGGAGACACTTGCGCCCTATCTGCTCCGCAGCGAGGCGGTGTCGAGCTCCTTCATCGAGGGGGTGCAGTCCAACGCGCGGAAGATTGCCCTGGAGGAACTCAGGCGCGAAGAACATGGTCCCGAAACCGGGGTCCGTAGTGCAAGCACCACAGCTGAAGCTGAAATCGTGGGGAACATCGATGCCTTGACGCGTGCCGTTGGAGAACTCAGCAGCGCCGAGCGCATCGAATGGCAAGATATCGAAAAGCTCCAACGTGAGCTCTTGCCAGGCCGCAGCAATCTCGGTACGCGAAATCGGCAAAACTGGGTGGGTGGAAACAGTTTCCACCCGGGGGAGGCGGAGTTCATCCCTCCGAGCCCCGATGATCTCAAACCGGCACTCGAAGACCTCATTTCGTTCCTTAACGGTGCCGCCAACGGTCCGCTTATCCAGGCGGGGATTGCCCACGCACAGTTTGAAACACTGCACCCATTTGCTGATGGCAACGGAAGGATTGGCCGTGCGCTGATCCACACGGTGTTTGCCCGAACGGGTTTGGCGCAGGGAGCTGTTCTGCCCGTGAGCCAGGTGTTGCTGACTCGGTCGGACGAGTATGTCGCCGGCCTCATGGCCTATCGCGGCATACCAGAGGGTGCATCATTGACGAGCGAGGTTGAGCCAAAGCGATCGTTGAGTCTCAACGAGGGGGTCAACGCTTGGCTCAGCCACTTCATTGGGGCGGCAGATTCTGCCGTGGACCTCGCTCTCGACCTGAAACATGAACTCGATCGTTTTGACGTTCACAGCCGACAGCTAGTCGTTGAGTACGCGAAGAGCGTTGGCGCTGCTACTCCTCGAGGTGATTCCACCGTATGGAAGATCCTGGAGGTCTTGCCGAAGCTTCCGGCGTTATCGATCAACGCTGCTGCCCATCTGACGGGGAGCAGTCGCACCGCAGCGCAGAACGCATTGGAGTACCTCGAGGCCGCGGGAGTGCTTGACGAGCGGAGCATCGGAAAGGGCACGCGCGGATTTGTGTGCAGTGAACTCTTCGACCTTCTCAATTCGACTCAGCGAAAATGGGCCAGCACACGGTTCGATACGCGCATGAGCCCACCGCGGAGGCCCGCACCCCGCGCTGCCGCTCGCGCCGGCACTTCAGTCGACGGGCACTGACGTATCCTGGACGAAGTGTTTTCTGGCTGTTTACGCCTGCCTGTTTTGAGGGGTTGTTGTGAGTTCTTTGCCGCGTGAGGTTCAGCGGGATCGTTTGCATAGGACTATTTGGGAGGTTGCGAACGAGCTTCGCGGCGCGGTGGACGGCTGGGATTTCAAGAGCTATGTGCTCGGCATGCTGTTCTATCGCTTCATTTCGGAGAACCTCACAAGCTTTATCGAAAAGAACGAGGGCGAAGGGTTCAGCTACGCGAGTCTTACTGATGAGCAGGCTGAACCGATCCGGGACATGATGGTGGATGAGAAGGGGTTCTTCATCCTTCCCTCGCAGCTCTTCGTGAACGTACGTAAGCGGGCGGCGCAGGATGAGAACCTCAACGAAACCCTGGAGAAGGTTTTCCAGAGCATCGAGGGCTCCTCGGTGGGGCAAGCGAGTGAGGATGACCTCAAGGGGCTCTTCAATGAGCTTGATGTGAACTCGCCTCGCCTGGGCAACACTGTGGAGCGCCGCAACGAGAAGCTAAGGAAGCTTCTCAACGCGATCGGCGACCTGGATATGGGCGAGCGGCACGATGAGGGTATCGACATGTTCGGTGACGCCTACGAGTTCCTCATGCAGATGTATGCCTCGCAGGCCGGAAAGTCGGGCGGCGAATACTACACCCCGCAGGAAGTCAGCGAACTGCTCACGCGTCTGACGGTGATCGGTAAGACGCAGGTGCAGCGCGTGTATGACCCGGCTGTCGGTTCGGGTTCGTTGCTTCTGAAGTTTGCAAAGGTCCTTGGCCCGAATGGTGTGCGGCAGGGATATTACGGTCAGGAGATCAACCTGACTACCTATAACCTGGCGCGTATCAACATGTTTCTGCATGACGTGAACTATGACAAGTTCAATATTGCGCACGGGGACACGCTCATCGATCCGCAGCACTGGGATGATCAGCCGTTTGATGCGATTGTTTCGAATCCGCCGTATTCCACGCGTTGGGAGGGCAAGAATAATCCGCTGCTGATTAACGATTCGCGGTTCGCTCCCGCTGGTGTGCTGGCGCCGGTCACGAAAGCTGATCTTGCGTTCACGATGCATGTGCTCTCGTGGCTCGCGGTCGATGGCACGGCCGCGCTGGTGCAGTTCCCCGGGGTTCTGTATCGCGGCGGTACGGAGCAGAAGATCCGTAAATACCTGGTAGACAACAACTACGTCGATGCGGTCATCCAGTTACCGGAAGAAATGTTCTTCGGCACCACGATCGCCGTATGCGTGCTCATGCTGAAGAAGTCCAAGAAGGCCAACGATGTGTTGTTTATTGACGCGTCGAAGGACTTTGTCCGCCAGGGCAAGTGTAACGTGATGTCCTCGTCGCATCGCGACAAGATCGTGGAGATGGTCGCTGAGCGAAGCGAGGAACAGTATGTTTCTAAGCGGGCGAGCGCCGAGGAGATCGCGGCGAACGACTACAACCTCTCCGTGAGCTCGTATGTGGAGCTGGAAGACACCCGCGAGGTAATCGACATCGTTCAGTTGAACGCCGAGATCGCGGAGATCGTCGAGCGTCAGGCCGCGTTGCGCACGAGCATCGATACGATCGTGGCTGAGCTTGAGGCCGGTGCACAGAAATGAACCGCATCGAGAAACTGATCCAAGAGCTCTGTCCCAACGGGGTGCCGTTTGAAAAAATCAACGCTCTAGTGGAGAAGGTCGACACTGTTGACTGGCAAACGACGGAGTCTGCTAGATACATCGATCTAGCTACCGTGGACCCTCGCACCTCATCGCTCGGCGACACGGATGTTATTACCGAAAAGACTGCCCCCAGTAGGGCTAGACAGGCTGTAGCTGTGGGCGACGTGCTGTTCGGCTCAACCCGGCCTCTTCAGGGACGACGGTTTTTTGTTGACGAAGTGGCCGCTCTGCCGTTTATCGCAAGTACTGGTTATACGGTTTTGCGGGTCAATAGCCCTAAACTTGACCCTAGGTTCCTGTTCCACTGGTTAGGTACGAGTAGTTTCGTTCAGCACGTAGAAGCTTGCCAACAAGGAACAAGTTATCCGGCGATATCTGACAAGAATGTCAAGCGTGCGTTGATCCCGGTTCCGCCGATTGAGGTGCAGCGGGAGATCGTTAAGATTCTTGATCTGTTTACTGAGCTCGAGGCTGAGCTCGAGGCTGAGCTCGAGGATCGCCGGAAGCAATACGAGTATTACCGTGACCAGCTCCTCACCTTCCCCGAAGAAGGGGGGGCGACCTGGGTTGAGCTTGGTGAAATTGCTGCAATTGACCGAGGTAATGGCATGCCGAGAACAATGCTCACGCAAACGGGGGTCGGGGCCATACACTACGGGCAAATTTATACATATTATGGGCCGGTTGCGCGTGAAACAATTTCATTCGTTACAGCTGGTGACGCAAAGAAGCTCACAGTAGTTGAGCCTGGTGAACTGATTATTACTAATACAAGCGAAAATCTCGAAGACGTCTGTTCTACGGTCGCGTGGCTCGGTAAAGAACCAATTGTGATTGGTGGTCACTCATCAGTAATCCGTAGTTCTATGGATCCGAGGTTCCTTGCATATTGGTTCAGGTCAACTAACTTTTTCCCTCAAAAGCACAAGTTAGCTACTGGTGCGAAAGTTGTTGACATCTCAGCCAACAAGCTAAAGAAGGTCGTCCTTCCGGTTCCACCGATTGAGGTTCAGCGGGAGATCGCTGATGTTCTCGACAAATTTGATGCGTTCGTAAACGACTTATCCTCGGGTTTGCCTGCCGAGATCGAGGCCCGGCGGAAGCAGTACGAGTACTATCGAGACAAGCTATTGACGTTCAAAGAACTGCAGCCTGAAGCGGCATAAACCCGTATGCGATGAGGGTCTGGATGTGCAGGGTAGGGAATGATTGGAATGGATCGGTCCACAGCTGAGGAACTGAGCCGCGGCAAGGTCGCGCCCATCGCGGTGAGCGATGAAGCGACCGTCGTTGCCACCTACGAGGCGGACGTTACCGGGGCCGACGCCTATCAGTCGGAAGCGCAACTCGAAACTGCCCTCATCGCGCAGCTGACGGCACAAGCCTACGAATACGCAGACATCCGCAACGAAACTGCTCTCGTGGCGAACTTGCGTGCACAGCTCGAAGCGCTCAACAACATCCGCTTCACAGACACGGAATGGGAAACGTTCTTTAAGAACTCGATCGCGAGTGCCAATGAAGGTCCCAGAGAGAAAACATGGCGCCTGCACAACGCCAACACTCAACTCCTTCGACGTGACGACGGAACTACCAAAAACATCCGTCTACTCGACAAAACCCACATCCACAACAACAAACTCCAAGTCATCAACCAATACGCCGTCGACGCCGGAACCGCACCGGGTGCAGCGACCCACTCCAACCGGTATGACGTCACGATCCTCGTCAACGGGCTGCCGCTCATCCACATCGAACTCAAACGCCGCGGCGTCAACCTCCGCGAAGCGTTCAACCAAATCGCCCGCTACCAAAACCAATCCCTCTGGTCCGGCCACGGGCTTTTCGACTACGTGCAAGTGTTCGTGATCTCTAACGGGACACTCACCAAGTACTACTCCAACACCACGCGCCCCAAACCAAGCGACCACACCAAACGCAACTCCAACACATGGGCATTCACCTGCTGGTGGGCAGACAGCCACAACAAAGTCATCCCTGACCTACAAGGCTTCACCCGCACCTTCTTCGCGAAACACACCATTCTCAACATCCTCACCAAGTACTGCGTGCTACGCGAAGACGGCACCCTGCTCGTCATGCGGCCCTACCAAATCGCCGCTACCGAACGAATCCTCCAACGCATCGACGTGGCCGCGAACAACGCCATGCTCGGCACGACCCAAGCGGGCGGCTACATCTGGCACACCACCGGGTCCGGTAAAACACTCACGAGCTTCAAAACCGCGCAACTCGCCACCGCACTACCGAGCAACCCCAAAGTTCTGTTCGTCGTCGACCGCAAAGACCTCGACTACCAAACCATGCGGGAATACGACAGCTTTAAAAAGGGGGCCGCAAACTCCAACACCTCCACCAAAATCCTCACCGAGCAAATGGGAGACCCTAACGCGCGCATCATCATCACGACCATCCAAAAGCTCTCCAACTTCGTTGCCGCGAATGCGAAACACCCCATCTACAACGAACACACGGTGTTGATTTTCGACGAATGCCACCGATCCCAATTCGGTGACATGCACAGCGCCATCACCAAGAAATTCAAAAAGTACAACATCTTCGGATTCACCGGAACCCCGATCTTCCGCGACAACGCCGGCAAATCCTACGGCGCACGTGACGGTCGCGTGATTGTACGCACCACCGAAGAAACCTTCGGCGAACAACTCCACACCTACACCATCGTCGATGCGATCGAAGACAAGAACGTTCTGCCCTTCAAACTCGCGTACAACACCGTGCTCGCACGTGCCGGGGAGGCGGTGGCTGAAGGTGCGAGCCGCGCCCAAGAAGAAGCCGCGCTTATGGCACCCGAACGCATCAGGGCCGTCACCAGTTACATCCTCGATCACTTCAACCAACACACCCGCCGCCAGACTGAAACCGGCGAAACCAACACCTCCTACCTGCACACCGTTACGAGTAACACCGCAGATGTCGCGCGTCGAAGGAGCGGAGCGGGCGAGGCGATTAGAGCCAAACGCCGTGTCATCGGATTCAACGCGATGATGGCCGTGCAATCCGTAGAAGCCGCCAAGCTCTACTACACCGAATTCAAAAGGCAGCAGGCAGGGCTCCTGGAACACAAGCGGCTCAAAGTGGCCACCATCTTCAGCTATGGAGCCAACGAAGACCCCGAAGCCGGAATCCTCGCAGACGAAGGGTTCGACACTGGAAAGCTCAGCGGTGAGAACCGCGAATTCCTCGACACCGTCATCGCTGACTACAACCAGATTTTCGGTACAAGCTACGACGCCAACGGCGACAATTTCCAGAACTACTACCGCGACCTCTCCATGAGGGTCAAAGACCGCGAAGTCGACCTACTGCTGGTCGTGAACATGTTCCTCACAGGTTTCGACGCCCCCACGCTGAACACGCTGTATGTGGATAAAAACCTGAAATACCACGGGCTGATCCAGGCGTTCTCACGCACCAACCGCATTCTCAACACCGTGAAGCGGTACGGGAACATCGTGTGCTTTCGCGACCTCCAAGAGAACACCGAAGACGCTCTCGCCCTGTTCGGGAATGCTAACGCTCAAGGTATCGCCTTGCTCGAGCCATACGAACACTATTTAGCCCAGTACCGACTTAAAGTCGCAGAAATGCTCGCCTTTCACGAACCCGGTTCAGGCGTTCCGGTGAGCGAAGGCGAACAACACCACTTCGCTGAAGTCTTCGGTGAGATTCTGCGGTTACGAAACCTGCTGGCTGGGTTCGACGAGTTCCCCGACGACGACGAACTTAGCCCGCGTCAGCTTCAAGACCTGCAGAGCGTTTATCTCACGGTGCGTGAAGAGATGCGGGCCGATGCCGATGCGAACGAGCCGCAACCAGAGCAACTGGACCTCGTATTCGAGATCGAGCTGCTCAGACAAGTGGAGGTCAACGTCGACTACATTCTGATGCTGGTCGAGAAATTCCGCGAGCCGATGCTGAAATCCCAGGTCCCTGACCACTCTTACAAAGATCAAGTCCTCCAAGCGGTTGAGTCGAGCCCGACCCTGCGCGACAAACGCGACCTGTTCATGGACTTCATCGACGTTGTTCACCCGGATACGAGTATTGCCGAGCAGTGGATTGCGTTCATTACCAAGCGCCGCGAAGAAGAACTCGGCACTCTCATCAAAGAAGAGAAACTCCGTGAACCCGCCGCCTGGGACTTTGTGGAGGGCGCCTTCGACGCCGGGGTGGTCCCGCGCATCGGTACTGACATCGGGAAAGTGCTGCCGCGCATGAGTTTCTTTGGCACCACTACCGGTGGCGAGAGCCGAGCGGAAAAGAAAGAGCGGGTGCTCGACAAGATCACGGAGTTCCTGGAACGCTACGCACCGCTCGGTTGAGCTCCGCTAGCGTTCGGCGGCTCAAGCCGAGCGCTTCGCCAGCAGCTGCGCGAGCAGCTCCTTGACCTCTTCGGGGTCAGCGATGCGGAAGCTCGCCGCGGTTTCGCCGCCTCCGACCTTGATCGTGAGGTCGCTTTCGCTCGCACGGTTGAACACGGACTCGTCGGTGACGTCGTCGCCGAGGTAGAGCCACGCGTCGCACGCGCACGCGCGGGCGAGGGCCTCGATCGCTTCGCCCTTCGTCGCGGGGATCACCGAGAACTCCACGACGGCCTTTCCTGGCGTGACCTTTGCGTGGCGGATCGAGCGTGCATACTCGAGGGCTTCTTCGGTCGCGTTCGCGGCGCCGCGGCCCTTCGCGTTGCGCGTGTGGAGCACGGCGGCCGTGGGCTTTTTCTCTACCTCGGTACCCGGGTACTTGCGGGAAATCCGCTCGAGAGCCGCCGTGATGGTCTCCAGCTGCGAGCGGCGCTCATCCGTCATCGAGAGCGACGAGGAATCGAGAATGCCCGCATCCATGCTCTCGGGAAGCGCCCCCACCTCGGCACCGTGCGAGCCAATCAGCACAACCGAACTCGGCATTTCCGTGAGCGAATCGAGATCCTCGAGGGAACGGCCCGATACGAGGGCGACGTTCGTGCCGTCGAGGCCAGAAAGGGATCGAAGCGCCTGAAGCGACTCGGGGATAGCACACGCCTCATCGCGATTCGCGACGATCGGTGCGAGAACGCCGTCGAAATCCGACGCGATGAGCACGCGCGGCGTTGCCGCGAAAGCCTCGAGAGCAGAATCGAGCTCGGCGCGAGGCGGGCAAGCGTCGGAACTAAGAGTGGGACGAGCCGGAGCCTTCCTGGCTTCTGCACTGCGATCTCCACCCACGCGCTCGAGCGACTCGAGGAAGTCCGACGCCCACCGCTGCACATCGTGATCAAACACCTGGCGGCGAAGCGAACGCATGTTGTCTTGCTGTTCCTCCTCGCTCATCGCGAGCGCGTGGAGGATCGCCGATTTGAGCTCGTCAATGTCGTGTGGGTTCACGAGGGTCGCGGCGCGAAGCTCATCGGCGGCACCCGTGAACTCCGAAAGCACGAGAACGCCGCGCTCATCGATGCGCGAGGCGATGTATTCCTTCGCCACGAGGTTCATGCCGTCGCGAAGGCTCGTCACGAGCACCACGTCCGCGCACATGTACAGCGCGGTCATGTCGGTGCGGGGGAATGTGCGGTGCATGTAGGAGATCGCGGGGCGGCCGATCGGGGCGAAGTCGCCGTTGAGGCGTCCGACGGTCAGCTCGATCTCATCGCGCAGCTGCTTATAGGCGTCGACCCTCTCGCGCGAGGGGGTCGCGACCTGGATCATCGTGACCTCGTGCGGGTCGATCGCGCCGTCGTTGAGGAGCTCGCCGTAGGCCTTGAGGCGGTGGCGGATGCCTTTCGTGTAATCGAGGCGATCCACGCCGAGCACAACCTTCTTCGGGTTGCCGAGCTGCTCGCGAATTTCCTTCGCCCGCGCGAGCACAGCCGGGTCCTTCGTGAGCTCGTCGTACACGCTCACGTCAATGGAGATCGGGAAGCAGCGCGCTTCGACCGTCCGGTCGTCTTCAAGGCCGAGGCCCGGGACGATGATCTGGTGCTCGTTCGCGCGGTAGCCGAGGATCTGCCGCACACACGTCGTGAAGTTGATGGCATCCCGCTCGCGCTGGAAGCCGAGCAGATCCGCGCCGAGCAGACCCCGCAAAACCGAGTCTCGCTTTGGCAGCTGCGCGAAAAGCTCGAACGGGGGGAAGGGAATGTGGTTGAACCAGCCGATCGTCACGTCCGGGCGGAGGCTGCGGATCATCTCGGGAACCAGTTGTAGCTGGTAGTCGTGCACCCAGATCGTGCCACCCTCGGCCGTTGCGGTGGCAGCGGCCTTCGCGAACTTCCGGTTCGCCTCGACGTAGACGTCCCACCAGGTGCGGTGAAAGTTCGGGTCGGCGATCACGTCGTGGTAGAGCGGCCACAGCGTGTCGTTCGAGAAGCCCTCGTAGTATTTTTCGACTTCTTCGGCCGTGAGGGTCACGGGCACGAGATGCATGGTGTCGATGTCGAACGGATCGATGTCTTCACCTGCGCCGCCGGCCCAGCCAACCCACGCGGCCGATTCCGCGTTGCGCATGACCGACTCCATCGCAGTGACGAGACCGCCCGGGCTCGTGACCCACTCGGTCGAACCATCGGGAGCCGTTTTGCGATCGACCGGGAGGCGATTGGCGACGACAACGAGGGATGCGCGGGACATGATGCTCCTTTTCCGAGGCGCGTGTTTCACCTCCTGACGCTACCAATCCCGGATGGGTGCTCGTGTAAAAGCGATCGTCTTTGCACGTGGACACGATCTCGGCGCCGCGGCCCCTCGACCTAGGGTTTCAGTCAACGAATGTCCCCTAGAGTAAGGAGTAGGCATGCGCGCACACGAGGCGGGAGCCCTCCACGGGAACGATCTCGTTCCCCAGTGGTTGCCCTACCCGAGCGACGTCAACCACCTGATCGACGGGCTCTGGAGCGAGAAGACGACGCGCAACGAAAGCGGCGAGGTCGAGATCGCGGGCGTTGGCGTGGGCGAGATTAAGGAGCGGTTCGGTACGCCCACCTTCGTGATCGACGAAGAGGATTTCCGCTCCCGCGCGAGGCTCTTCCGCGCAACGTTCGAGAAGGCTTTCGCACCGCTCGCCGGGGTGGACATGAGCTACGCGAGCAAGGCCTTCCTCTCCATGGCGGTCGCGCGCTGGGTGCGCGAAGAGGGCCTTGGCCTCGATGTGTGCTCGGGTGGGGAGCTCGCGATTGCGCTTCGCGCGGGGTCCGACGCTAGCCGGCTCACGTTCCACGGCAATAACAAGAGCGATGCCGAGCTTGCCCTCGCGATTGAAGCTGGGGTGGGGCGCATCGTGATCGATTCCCTCGAGGAGATCGCGCGCGTCAGCGATATCGCCGCGACGCATGGCGTGCGCCAGCGCGTGCTGCTGCGCGTGACCTCGGGCGTTGAAGCCCACACACACGAGTTCATCTCGACCGCGCACGAGGATCAGAAGTTTGGCATATCGATTACGACGGGGGACGCACTCGAGGCAATCCGTCGCGTCGAGGCCGCGGACGCGCTCAGGCTCGAGGGCCTGCATTCGCACATCGGCTCGCAGATCTTCGACACGAACGGCTTCGAGGTAGCGGCGCGGCGCGTGCTCGCGCTCGCGAAGGAAGGGCGCGAGGCGATCGGACGCCCGATCACCCACATCGTGCTCGGCGGCGGCTTCGGGGTGATGTACACGACCCAGAACACCCCGCGCACGGCCGAGCAACTGGCCGAGCAACTCGCCGCGATCGTCGAAAATTCCTGCCGCGCACTCGAGCTAGAGATCCCAAGACTCGGCTTCGAACCGGGCCGTGCGATCGCGGGCCCCTCGACCCAAACGCTTTACACGGTGGGAACGCTCAAGGATGTCGAACTCGGCGGCGGGCAACAGCGTCTCTACGTCTCGATCGACGGGGGCATGAGTGACAACATCCGTACAGCCCTCTACGACGCTGACTACTCGTGCCTGCTGTCCAATCGCACCTCCGAGGTCGAGCCTCGCGTTGTGCGCGTCGTCGGCAAACACTGTGAAAGTGGCGACATCGTGGTGAAAGATGAATACCTGCCCGCGGACGTCAGGCGAGGAGATCTCATCTCCGTGCCCGTCACGGGTGCCTACTGCTATGCCCTCGCCTCCAACTACAACTGTGCGCTGAGGCCCGCCGTCGTCTCCGTCAAAGACGGCGATGTGAGCGAGATGATCCGCCGCGAAACTCTCGAGGACCTGCTCGCGCGCGATCTAGGGTAACGGTAGGGGAGAGGAAAGTGTCGGGCCCACGCATCCAACACTCGCTACGCTTGAGGTGATGCACGCACGCGAGAGGCCCGTGCGAGTGAGTAAGCGAAGCGCCGCAAACACCACCGCGCGCAAGAGAGGGATATGTGAGAATCGCGAGAGAACGCGTCACGGTGCAGCCGTGCGCGACGAGCGCCAACCTCGGCCCGGGCTTCGACAGCCTCGCCCTCGCCCTCGAGCTTCGTGACCGTTACACGCTTGAGGTCACCACGGGGGAAACCGAGGTCACCATTCGCGGCGAGGGAGCCGGTGAGCTGCCCACCGACGATACCAATCTCATCGTGCGCACGCTGCGCGAAAGCCTCGAATGGGTCGGCGCGCCCCAGATCGGCGTGCGGCTTACGTGCACGAATGTCATTCCCCAGGGCGCAGGGCTCGGCTCGAGCGCCGCGGCGATCGTGGGCGGCATTGCCCTCGCGAGAGCCATAATTCAGGAACCGAATGCGCTCGACGAACGCGCAATGCTCGAGATCGCAACATCGATCGAGGGGCATCCCGATAGTGTCGCCGCCGTTATCCACGGCGGCGTGTGCCTTAGCTATATGGATGGCGAAAATCCCCACACCGTGCGCGTGCGCGTCGCCAATGCTGCCGACGGTCGACCCGTTCTGCGCCCCCTCATCATGTGCCCGAACCGCACGCTTTCGACGACCACGGCTCGCGCGATACTGAGCCCCGAGGTGCGCCGCCGGGACGCGACCCACAACATCGCCCGTGCCGCTCTTCTCGTGCACGCTCTTGCGGAAGACCCCTCACGCCTGTTCGCGGCTACGGCAGACCGCCTCCATCAGGATGAACGCAGCGCCCATATGCCCCAGAGCGTGGGCCTCGTCCACGTGCTGCGCTCGCAGGGCGTTCCCGCCGTGATTTCGGGGGCGGGGCCGACGGTGCTGATCCCTATCGACGCACCGGACGACATCGCGCGCATCGTCCGCGAAGTCGTCGAAGAGCCCGACGACTGGCGCCTCGCGCGCGTGCTGCTTGCACGAGAGGGCATCCACACTGTGTTATCGTGAGGGTGCTCGGCCACGCGAACGTGGCCCCGCCCCCGTTGAAGGCTGGCAAACCGCCCCGCGCAAAGCCACAATCCTTCCCTCGGCGGTAGGCGCTCGCAGAAGAGAACCATCTCATGATGGTCGAGCATTCCTCACACCGACCGGTGCCCCTATTTCGGCGTGAAGCACACGAGCCTCCCGCCCCAGTGCCCGAGTGCGCGTTTTTCCCCGAAAAAGCACGGTCATCTCACGAAACTGAGTACAACCACGGGACACACACCTCAGAAAGGACCCCGGGTGAACGACAACTACACTGACGCCGCCGAACTTTCGGCAAAGAGGCTCCCTGAGCTTCAGGCCATCGCGACTTCCATGGGCATCCGCGGCGTGCGCAAGCTCCGCAAAGGCGAGCTGATCGAGGCAATCCGTACGGGCAAGGCACCGTCGGCCCCCGCCGCGCGTGCCGAAAAGACGAGCCCCTCCGACGACGCGCCCGCGGCTCCCGCTCCTCAGAGCGCTGAGACGGCACAGAAGCCCTCGCGCTCCCGCAATCGCAACGAGGATCAGGAGCGCGGCGATGCACAGGACCGCAACACCGAGTCCACCGGTGATACCAACGAACGCGCAGAGCGTCGCCGCGGCGAGCGCCCGCGCCGGGTCGAAGACATCGAGCTTCCCGATTCAGAAACCACGCGCGACCGCCGCAAGGGGGAGCGCCCCGACCGCCGCGAGCGCGGCAACGATAAAGGGCGCGACACCAAGCAGGGCGATCAGAAGAATCGCGATGGCGAAGGCCGCCGCGACGGTCGCAACAATCGCTCCGGCAACGACAACGACGACAACAACAACGATCGCCGTAGCCGCCGCTCGCGCGGACGAGACCGCAACCGCAACCGCAACCGTCGCGACAACGACAATAACGGCGAGCCGCAGATCCACGAAGACGACGTCCTCGTCAAGGTCGCGGGCATTCTCGACATTCGCGACAACTACGCGTTTGTGCGCACGACCGGCTACCTGCCCGGCCCGAGCGACATTTACGTGTCGATGAACCAGGTGCGCAAGTACGGCCTGCGCAAGGGCGATGCGATCGTCGGCCAGGTCAAGGCGCCGAAGGACGGCGAGGAACAGCAGCGCCAGCAGGATTTCCACCACGGTGGCGGTGGCCGCGGGCGCGGACGCAACAACAACCGCCACTCGAAGTTTGCGGCGCTCGTAAGCGTCGACACCGTCAACGGAATGACTCCCGAGAAGGCTAAGGCGCGCGTCGAGTTCAACAAGCTCACGCCGCTGTACCCCGATACGCGCCTTCGTCTCGAGAACAAGGCCACGAATTTCACGCCGCGCATCATTGACCTTGTTGCCCCCGTTGGCAAGGGCCAGCGTGGCCTCATCGTCGCGCCTCCGAAGGCGGGTAAGACCATCATCCTCCAGCAGGTCGCCGATGCGATCACGCAGAACAACCCCGAGGTTCACCTCATGGTTGTTCTCGTGGACGAGCGCCCCGAGGAAGTCACCGACATGCAGCGCACGGTCAAGGGCGAGGTCATCGCCTCGACCTTCGATCGCCCCGCCGACGACCACACGACCGTCGCCGAGCTCGCGATTGAGCGCGCGAAGCGCCTCGTGGAAATGGGGCGCGACGTCGTCGTGCTCCTTGACTCGATCACGCGCCTCGGCCGTGCCTACAACCTTGCGGCGCCCGCCTCGGGCCGGATCCTTTCCGGTGGTGTCGATTCCTCGGCGCTTTACCCGCCTAAGCGTTTCTTTGGCGCGGCTCGCAACGTCGAAAATGGCGGCTCGCTCACGATCCTCGCCACAGCCCTCGTGGACACGGGATCGAAGATGGACGAAGTGATCTTCGAAGAGTTCAAGGGCACCGGCAACTGGGAGCTCAAGCTCGACCGCAAGCTCGCTGAGCGCCGCATCTTCCCGGCCGTTGACGTCAATGCCTCGGGAACGCGTCGCGAAGAAGAGCTCATGGGTAACGAGGAGCTCGCCATCATGTGGAAGCTTCGCCGCGTGCTCGGCCAGCTCGAACAGCAGCAGGCGATTGAACTTCTTCTCGAGCGCCTCAAGAAGTCGCAGTCGAACAGCGAATTCCTTCTCGCCGTTTCGAAGACGACCCCGAGCGTTCCTCGCCAGAGCGAATAGCGCCGCTCCGAGCAGGGTCTGTAAGCAGAGTTACAGGCAGCGCACTGGAGCTCGCACGCCCATTCGTGGGAAACTAAACGACGGTTCTGGTTCACGGCCCGCACCTCGGCGCCGACCCAGCGGCCATGATCGAAAAGGAGACATCACATGAAGAAGGGGATTCACCCCGAATACGTGGAGACCACGGTGACCTGCACCTGTGGCAACACGTTCGTGACGCGCAGCACGAAAGCCGACGGAAAGATCAACTCCGAAGTGTGCTCGGCTTGCCACCCGTTCTACACCGGTAAGCAGAAGATTCTTGACACCGGTGGCCGCGTGGCCCGCTTCGAAGCGCGCTACGGCAAGCGCAAGAAGTAGCTTTTCAAAGCGGCGTCGGCACCCCGCCTCCATGTGGGATGCCGGCGCCGCTTTCGCGTACGTAAAACATCCACGCCCGCCCCACCACGCCAAGAAAGACCCTCATGTTTGAGAACGTGTCCTCGCTCGTTGACGAATACTCGGCCCTCGAGCAGCAAATGGCCGACCCGTCCCTCCATAATGACCACAACAAGGCTAAGCGAGTGGGGCGCCGCTACGCCGAACTCGGGCCCGTGGTCAGCACGTACCGCGAATGGCTCACGGCAGGCGAGGATCTCGAAACCGCTCTCGAATTCGCCGAAGAGGACCCCTCGATGGCGGAGGAAGCTGACGCTCTCGAACGCACGCGTGAGGATCTCACGGCGAAGCTCGAAGAGCTGCTTGCCCCGCGCGATCCCAACGATGCTCGTGACGTGATCCTCGAGGTCAAGGCCGGTGCGGGTGGCGATGAATCCGCGCTCTTTGCCGCGGATCTTGTGCGCATGTACGAGGCGTACGCGACGAAGAATGGTTGGAGCACCGAAATCATCACGGAGACCGAATCGGATCTCGGTGGCTACAAAGACCTCGCGATGTCGATCCGCACGCGAGGCAACGTCGGCCCTGCGGAAGGCGTATGGGCTCACCTCAAGTACGAAGGCGGTGTGCACCGTGTGCAGCGCGTGCCCGTGACCGAGTCGCAGGGGCGCATTCACACCTCGGCCGTCGGTGTCCTCGTTGTCCCCGAAGCCGATGAGGCCGATGAAGACGAGTTCCTCGCCGAACAGCTTCACCCGAACAATCTTCGTATCGACGTCTACCGTTCCTCCGGCCCCGGTGGCCAGAGCGTGAATACGACCGACTCGGCCGTTCGCATTACGCACCTGCCTACGGGACTCGTCGTGAGCTGCCAGAACGAAAAGAGCCAGCTCCAAAATAAGGAGCAGGCGATGCGCATCCTCCGCTCACGCCTGCTCGATGCCGTTCACGCTGAGCAGGAAGCGGAAGCCTCGGCGACGCGCCGCTCCCAGGTGCGCACCGTGGATCGCTCCGAGCGCATCAGGACCTACAACTTCCCCGAAAATCGCATCGCCGATCACCGCACCGGATACAAGGCGAATAACCTCGATCAGGTGCTCAACGGCGAACTCGATCCCGTCGTCAAGTCGCTCATGGATGCCGATCGCGAAGCGATGCTCGCCGCTGCGGGCTCGAACGAGTAAGAGCACGTGAACGAATACCGTGCCCCCGCTGCACACAACGGCCTGAGCGTTTCGCAGCGAGTGGCGCTCGCACGCCGAGGCGCACGCGCGCGGCTTCACGCGGCCGGCATCGCTTCAGCCGAAGCCGAAGCGCGGCTCATCGTTCTCCATGCAGCGCAGGCCGAGGCTTCCCTCGTGCTCCTTGACCAGCTCCCCGAAACCTTCGAGGCGGACGTCGAGGCGATCCTCGCGCGACGCGAAAGGCGCGAGCCCCTTCAGCTGATCCTCGGTCAAGCCCCCTTTCGGCACCTCACACTCGAGACCGCCCGCGGCGTGTTCATCCCGCGGCCCGAGACCGAAACGGCACTCGACATCGCCCATGACTGGACGCGCGAGGAAGGCCGGCAAGCGTCGGACCCGCTGCACGCCCTCGACGCCTGCACCGGAAGTGGAACCCTCGCCGCAGCGCTCCTTAACGAATTCCCCGCCGCCCGCGTGAGCGCGTTCGACGTGAACTCGCGTGCCGTGGAACTTGCGCAGCGCAACTGCGCAGCATCCGGGCCGGGGCGCTTCCGCGTTTTTCACGCAGAACTACCCACAGGCCTCACTGAGCTCGACGGTTTCATCGACACGCATATTCCTGATCGCCCGCTCGACCTCGTCATCGCGAACCCGCCCTATATCCCCGCGCGCGCGATTCCCGCCGACGCCGAGGTGCGCGAGTACGACCCGCACGAGGCATTGTTCGGGGGAGGGGAGAGTGGCCTCGACGTTCCTCGCGCCGTGATCAACCTTGCCGCACGCCTGCTGCGGCCACGAGGCCTGCTCATCATGGAACACGACGAAAGCCAGGGAGCGCCGACGCGGGCCCTCGCCGCAGAGACACAGAGTTTTGACACGATTAAGACCGCGCGCGACCTCACGGGACGCGACCGCTTCCTCGTGGCGCGCGCAGCACAACAAGTGAGAGAATGACGCACGTGAGCGTATACGACTACACCGACGAATCCACGCGTGACGAAGCCCTCGAGGCTGCTGCCGCCGCGGTCAAGGATGGCAAACTCATAGTTTTGCCGACCGACACCGTGTACGGCATCGGCGCCGACGCCTTTAATAAAGACGCCGTACAGGCGCTCCTCGACGCGAAGGGGCGAGGCCGCGAATTCCCGCCGCCCGTGCTCATCGGCGACCCGAATGTCATGCACGCGCTCGGGTTCGATATTCCGCCGATCATCGAAGACCTCGTCGAGGAATACTGGCCCGGCGCGCTCACGGTGATCGTTAAAGCCCAGCCGTCTCTGCACTGGGACCTCGGCAACACCAAAGGCACCGTCGCGTTGCGGATGCCCGATCACGAGGCTGCAATTGCACTGCTCAAGAAAACGGGACCGCTCGCCGTTTCGAGCGCGAACAAGCACGGCGGCGATGCCGCCAAGAGCGTCATGGATGCGGCCGTGCAACTCGGCGACGCGGTTGAGGTCTACGTCGATGGCGGCAAGAGTCGCATCGGCGAGTCCTCCACGATCATCGACGCGACCGTGAATCCGCCCGAAATTCTCCGTCGCGGCGCACTGAGCGAAGAGGAGATCGTCGCGAAGTTCGGCGAGATTTTCACCCCCGAAAAGCCCGTACAACCCGAAGACGAACAAGCAGGCGAGGGGGCCGAGGCATCTCAAGAACAGTCACCTGCCGGCGAGGATAAGGCCGACGCTTGAGGGTTTACCTCTTTCTACTGCTCATCGCCGCGGCCGTCACCTATCTCGTGACGCCCGCGGCGCGCGTCGTTGCACGGCGCATCGGCGCAATGACCGCCGTTCGTGAACGCGATGTGCACAGGGACGTGACACCGCGCCTCGGCGGAGTAGCGATGTTCGCGGGGGTCGCGGTCGCGATGCTTCTTGCCTCGAACGTGCCCTTCCTCGAACCGATCTTTCGTGGCTCGTTCAAGGTGTGGTCGATCCTCATCGCGGGTGGGCTCATATGTCTGCTCGGCGGCCTCGACGACAAATTCGACCTCGACTGGCTGACGAAGCTCGCCGGTCAAGTGCTCATCGCGCTCTTCGTTGCCTCGCAAGGAGTGCAACTCACGACCCTCCCGATCGGTGGCCTCACGCTCATTTCCGCTCGCTCATCGCTCATCTTGACCGTCATCGTGATTGTGGCAGCGATGAACGCCGTGAACTTCATCGATGGGCTCGACGGCCTCGCCTCCGGAGTCATGGCGATCGGCGGAGTGGCGTTCTTTATTTACGCCTACCTCCTCACGCGAGACGTATCCTCCACCGACTATTCGTCGATGGCGGCTCTCATCACTGCGGTCATGATCGGGGCATGCCTTGGGTTCCTGCCTCACAACTTTTCCAAAGCGCGCATCTTCATGGGGGATTCGGGAGCCCTCTTTCTCGGTCTCTTGTTGGTCTCGGCAACCATCGCCGTCACGGGCCAGGTCGATCCGGCTCGCCTCGCCCCCTCCGATGCCTTCGGCCAGCTTCTCCCGATTCTCATGCCCGTGGGCGTGATGATCCTTCCAGCCCTCGATATGGTGCTCGCGGTGATCAGGCGTGTGGGAAGTGGAAAATCGCCGTTTCACGCCGACCGTCGGCACCTGCACCATCGCCTTTTGAACCTGGGACACTCAAAACTTGGCGCGGTCCTCATCATGTACACGTGGACGGCGCTCGTGTCGCTATGCCTGCTCGCGCCCGTATTCTTCGAGGCGAAGACCGCCGCGTTTATTTGGATCGGCTCGCTCGTCGTCGCTATAGTCGTGACGCTTGACCCCCTGCGAGCACTCCATCGTGCTCGCCGCAACCAGGACGTGGAGAAAACCGCATGAGCACCGCAGAAAAGAACCGCGCGTACAACAACGCACTGGTGCAAAAAGCGATCGTGAGCGCGGTGATCGTGGGGGCCGTCATCGCTGCCGTCGTTGTGCTCGTTGCCTGGATCGGCTTCGATCCGCTCGCCCGCAACGGCGCGATCGTCGGCGCTCTCCTCTCTCTCGTGGTGACGCTGCCCGCGCTCATCGTCGCGTACTGGGGAATCGCCCAGAGCCCGCTCATCATGCTCGGAACGGTTGCGTGCACGTGGGGAGGCAAAATGCTTGCTCTCATCCTGTGCCTCATCCTGCTCAAAGGAGAGACATGGCTCTCAATGCCGTGGGTGGGAATTGCGCTTCTCTTCGGCGCCGTCGCCCCGATTGCGGTCGAAGGAGCGCTGCTCGCGCGAACACGCCCGAAAATTGAGGTGTAAGAGGCACCGAACTGAGTCAAAAGTCCGCCTCGTCCTCTGTTATATTGATTCAGAATGCTGAGCGAATAGCGGCGCAGCCTGCATAGGTGCTGAATGCACGTGCATGGCGTGCAAACCGCCTCGAACAGACCGTCCCGTGCCCGTGGCGCGCGAAACGCACGCCGACAACTCTGGAGTAAGAGCAGTTGATTCCTAGCGAAACTTCGCGCCTTGTCGCTGAAGGTGGGCTGGATTTTCACACCCCGTCCCTCGCCGACTTTTTCCCCGATGCGATTCTCTTTGCGGGCACCCCGTTTGAGTTCAACCGCGTGCAGCTCATTCGCCTTATCGTGGTCGTGGGATGCCTCGCGATCACGTACGCGATCGCCTCACGCGCCAAGGTTGTGCCGGGGCGCATCCAAAGCGTTTTCGAGCTCTTCATGGGCTTCATTCGCGACAATGCGATCGAGCCCGTCCTCGGTAAGGCAAAGGGACGCCGCTTCGCTCCCATGCTCTACACGCTGTTCTTCCTCATCCTCTCGATGAACCTTGCCGGCGTTACCCCGGGCCTCAACCTCGCGGGCACCTCCGTGATCGGCATGCCATTCCTGCTGGCGATGTGGACCTTCGGCACCTACGTGTACTGCGGCATGAAGCAGCACGGCTTCCTCGGCTACTTCAAACACGAAACCATGCCTCCGGGCGTGCCGAAGCCCGTGTACATCCTGCTCGCCCCGATCGAGTTCCTTCAGCTCGCCGTCGTGCGCTGGTTCTCGCTCACCGTGCGTCTTCTCGCCAACATGGTCGCGGGCCACATGATGCTCGTCGTGTTCATCTCCCTCACGCAAGCGATCCTGTTCTCAGGGACGTGGCTCATTGCCGCGACCCCCTTCGCGGGAGCTTTCGCACTCGGCATTTTCGGCTTCGAAATCTTCGTTGCCCTTCTGCAGGCCTTCATCTTCACAGTGCTTTCCGCCGTGTACATCAACATGGCGACGAGCGAAAGCCACTAAGGCGTCTAGATTTTTCCGATTTTCCACCCCGAGCTTCGGCTCACAACCGAAACCCTGCCCGGCAATGCGGCAGAAAACTGAAAGGAATACCCTCGTGGGCACCACCATCCTCGCTGAAATCAACGGCAACCTCTCCTCGCTCAGCTACGGCATCGCCGCTTTCGGCCCGGCCCTCGGCCTCGGCCTGATCGGTGCTAAGACCGTCGAGTCGATGGCACGCCAGCCCGAGATCCGCGGTTCGCTTCAGACCACGATGCTTATCGCCATGGCGTTCGTCGAGATCATCGCGCTCCTCGCGGTTGTGACCGGCCTCCTCTTCTCCTGAGGTTAATTCCGAATGTATCTGGCAAGTGGAGAAGGAGAGGTCAGCAAGTACGCCTTGCTGATCCCCGAGGTTCCCGAAATTATTTGGAGCGCCGTCTTCATCCTCATCTTTGCCTTCGTATTCATGAAGTTCGTGCTCCCGAAGATGAACGGGGTTCTCGACGAACGAGCAGCGAAGATCGAGGGAGGAATCCGTAAGGCGGAGGAGGCCCAGTACGAGGCCGATCGTCTCAAGGCAATGCAGGAAAGCGAACTCGCTGCTGCACGCCGTGAAGCCGCGGAGATGCGCGAGAAGGCCCGAGAAGAGGGCCACTCGCATCATCGAAGAGGCACGTACGCGCGCAAGCCTCGAGACCGAACGCATGATCGGCCTCGGCAAGCAGCAGATCGAAGCTGAACAGGCGCAGGCAAGCGCCGAGCTTCGCGGTGAGGTTGGCTCGCTCGCGAGTACCCTCGCCTCGAAGATCGTTGGCGAATCGCTCACCGATGATGAGCGTTCGCGCCGCGTGATCGATCGGTTCCTCGACGAGCTCGAGTCGTCGACGGCGGCGAAGTAAGGAAGGCACAGCACATGCGCGGAGTTTCCGCCAAGTCGCTCCAGAGCGTGCTACGGCGCGCAGCGGAGTCCACCTCGGCGAACACCCCCAGCACCGAGATCGCGAGCGAGCTCTTCGAAGCCGTGCGCGTCATTGACTCGAGCAACCAGCTCGTGCGCCTCTTGAGCGACCCCGGTCGCGATGAGGACCTCAAGGCCGATGTCGTGCGGCGCCTTTTCGGCGGTCGCGTCAGCGAGGCCGCTCTCGAGGTCCTTCTTGAGGCCTCGCGGTGCACGTGGTCCGAGCAAAACCACCTCCTCGAGGGCATCGAGTTCGCGGGTGTGTCGCTCGTCCTCGATAAAGCTCGAGGGCGCGGCACGGCGCACGCCGTTGAAGAAGAACTCTTCCAGGTTGCGCGCCTCGTCGAGGACACCCCGGAGCTGTCCGAAGCATTCGACTCCAAGCGCGACGACGTTCCGGCGCGCGTAGGGATCATCGAACGTCTTCTGGGCGGCAAGGTGGATGAGGCGACCGTCGCACTCGCCGCGCAAGCGGTGAGCTTCGAGCCCGAAGCCAAAGTTCCCGCCCGTCTGCTCGAGTTCGCGAACTTCGCGAGCGCCGAACGCGACCGCCGCTCCGGCGTCGTCACGAGCGCGATCGCGTTGAGCCCCGAGCAGCAGGAGCGCCTCACGCGCATCCTCTCCGCCCGTTACGGCGGCGAGCTGAGCCTGAATTACGAGATCGACCCGAGCGTGATTGGCGGCCTCCGCATCACGATCGGCGACGACCTCTACGACGCCACGATCTTCGGCCGTGTTCGCGACGCTCGCGAACGCATTTCCGCCTAAGAATCACCAACGAGAACACGTATCACCCCTCCCGGTACCACCGGGAATGACCAAGAAGGAAGCGGAGCGCGATGGCCGAGCTCACCATTCGTCCCGAAGATATCCGGGACGCTCTCGACACTGCGGTGTCGAATTACCAGCCCCAGAACGCAGGTCGCGAAGAAATCGGCCGCGTCACCGAATCAGCAGACGGCATTGCACGCGTCTCGGGCCTGCCGAACCTCATGGCAAACGAACTCGTGCGCTTCGAGGACGGCACGCTTGGCCTCGCTCTTAACCTCGAACTTCGCGAGGTCGGCGTCGTCGTGCTCGGTGAATTCACCGGCATCGAGGAAGGGCAGGAGGTTCGCCGCACCGGGGAGGTCCTTTCGGTCCCCGTTGGCGACGGCTACCTCGGCCGCGTCGTTGACCCGATGGGCCGCCCGATCGACGGCCTTGGCGAGATCGCGACGACCGGCCGCCGCGCCCTCGAACTTCAGGCTCCCAGCGTTATGCAGCGCAAGAGCGTGAAGGAGCCTCTCCAGACCGGCATCAAGGCCATCGACTCGATGACCCCGATCGGGCGCGGCCAGCGCCAGCTCATCATTGGCGACCGCCAGACCGGTAAGACCACGATCGCCGTCGATACGATCCTCAACCAGAAGGCGAACTGGGAATCGGGCGACCCCGAACAGCAGGTGCGCTGCATCTACGTCGCCGTCGGCCAGAAGGGCTCGACGATCGCCTCGGTGCGTGCGACCCTCGAGGAAAACGGCGCGCTCGAATACACGACCATCGTTGCGGCCCCGGCTTCGGATCCGGCCGGCTTCAAGTACATCGCGCCCTACGCGGGATCGGCGATCGGCCAGCACTGGATGTATGAAGGTAAGCACGTCCTCATCGTGTTCGACGACCTGTCGAAGCAGGCCGAGGCCTACCGCGCCGTGTCGCTTCTTCTTCGCCGTCCGCCGGGCCGCGAGGCATACCCGGGCGACGTCTTCTTCCTCCACTCGCGTCTGCTCGAGCGCTGCGCAAAGCTCTCGGACGACATGGGCGGCGGCTCGATGACCGGTCTCCCGATCATCGAAACGAAGGCAAACGACGTCTCGGCGTACATTCCGACCAACGTCATTTCGATCACCGACGGTCAGTGCTTCCTTCAGTCGGATCTGTTCAACGCGAACCAGCGCCCCGCCGTGGACGTCGGCATCTCGGTGTCGCGCGTCGGCGGCTCGGCCCAGACCAAGGCCATGAAGGGCGTCTCCGGTACCCTCAAGATCTCGCTCGCGCAGTACCGCGACCTCGAGGCGTTCGCGATGTTCGCCTCGGATCTCGATGCCGCTTCGAAGCAGCAGCTTGCGCGCGGTGCTCGCCTGACTGAGCTCCTCAAGCAGGGCCAGGCCAACCCCATGCCCATGGAGGAACAGGTTGTGTCGATCTGGGCCGGCACGCGCGGCAAGCTCGACGACATCGAAGTTGACGACATCCTCGAGTTCGAAGAGCGCCTGCACGAGTTCCTGCGCCACAACGGCACGATCCTCGAAACGATCCGCGAGACCAAGAAGTTCTCCCCGGAGACCGAGGCGGAGCTCGAGACCGTGATCGAGAACGTCAAGCGCGATTACTTCGCTGCAAAGCAGAAGGATGCCGTGTACGACAACACCGGCGTGATCGAAGACGAGGCCATCGAGCAAGAGTCGATCCTGAAGTCCTCCAAGTAGTGGCGGATGTTCGAGAAATAGAACGTTAGTCACGAGGGAGAGATATGGGAGCCCAGCAAAGGGAATATAAGAAGCGGATCGGCTCCGCGAAGGGCATGAAGAAAATCTTCCAGGCCCAGGAAATGATCGCGGCTGCCCGAATCTCGAAGGCACACGCACGTGTGCAGGCCACGACCCCGTACGCGAAAGCGATTACGGACGCGATTGCCTCGGTCGTTCAGCACGCGGAGGAGACGAACCACCCGTTCCTTGAAGCGGATCGCACGTTCTCCAACCGCGTCGGTGTTCTCCTCATTACCTCGGATCGCGGCATGGCCGGTTCCTACTCGCCAAGCGCGATTCGCGAGGCCGAACACCTCACGAATAAGCTGCGCGAAGAGGGCAAGCAGCCGGTCCTGTACGTCGTTGGCCGCAAGGGCGACTCGTACTACCGCTTCCGCAACCGTCCCGCTGAAAAGTCGTGGATTGGTGTCAAAGAGGAAGACCTTCCGAAGCTCGGTCGTGAAATCTCGGCGCTCTTTCGCGAGGCACTCCTTGCGGAAGAGGTCGAGGAGCACCTCGATGAGCTGTACGTCGTGGGGCACCGGTTCACCAATCGTTTCCGCCAGGACGTGAACGTCGTGCGCCTCGTCCCGCTCCAGTTGAGCGCCGACGGTGCCGAGAGCCGGTTGACCCGCCAGTACCCGCTGTACGAGTACACGCCGAGCGCCGATGAGGTGTTCGAGCAGCTCGTGCCGCGATACGTTGAATCGCGCATCATCAATATTCTTCTGCAGTCGATCGCGTCGGAGCACGCGAGCAGGCAGAAGGCGATGAAGACCGCGACCGACAATGCGGAAACGCAGATTCAGAAGTTCACTCGCCTTGCGAACTCCGCTCGCCAGGCAGAGATCACGCAAGAAATTACGGAGATCGTGGGCGGAGCGGACGCCCTCAATGCCTCCGGCAGGAAAGAACGCTGAGCGAGAAAGCACATTTGGAGTAGAAGAATGACCATCACCGAAAACGCCCCGGCTCAGACCGAGGCTAGCGCCGCCATCGGTCGTGTCGCTCGCGTGACCGGCGCCGTTGTCGACGTCGAATTCCCCGCGGGCCAGATCCCCGATATGTACAACGCGCTCGTCACCGAGATCGAGCTGCCCACTGGCGACGAGGACGGTGGCTCCGCCACCCAGACCCTCACGCTTGAGGTTGCCCAGCACCTCGGCGACGGCATGGTGAGAGGAATCGCCCTCAAGCCGACCGACGGCCTCGTGCGCGGCCAGGCCGTGCGCGACACGGGCGCACCGATCTCCGTCCCCGTTGGCGACTTCACCCTCGGGCGCGTGTTCGACGTTGTCGGCAACGTGCTCAACGGAGAAAAGGGCGAGAAGCTCGAGATCAACGAGCGCTGGCCCATTCACCGTAAGGCCCCGAACTTCGATCAGCTCGAGTCGAAGACCCAGATGTTCGAGACCGGCATCAAGTCGATCGACCTGCTGACGCCCTACGTGCAGGGCGGCAAGATTGGTCTGTTCGGCGGCGCCGGCGTGGGCAAGACCGTTCTCATCCAGGAGATGATTTACCGCGTGGCGAACAACCACGACGGTGTCTCGGTGTTCGCGGGTGTTGGTGAACGTACCCGTGAAGGTTGGGACCTCATCGAAGAAATGACCGAATCGGGCGTGATCGAGAAGACCGCTCTTGTGTTCGGCCAGATGGACGAGCCGCCGGGCACGCGTCTTCGCGTGGCGCTTTCGGCGCTGACGATGGCGGAGTACTTCCGTGACGTCCAGAACCAGGACGTGCTCCTGTTCATCGACAACATCTTCCGCTTCACGCAGGCGGGCTCTGAGGTGTCGACGCTGCTCGGCCGTATGCCGTCGGCAGTGGGTTACCAGCCGAACCTCGCGGACGAGATGGGTGTGCTCCAGGAGCGCATTACCTCGACCCGCGGCCACTCGATTACGTCGATGCAGGCGATTTACGTTCCCGCTGACGACTACACCGACCCGGCTCCGGCCACGACCTTCGCGCACCTTGACGCAACGACCGAGCTGAGCCGTGAGATCGCCTCGCGTGGTCTGTACCCCGCGATTGATCCGCTCGCCTCGACCTCGCGCATCCTCGACCCGCGCTACATCGGGCAGGATCACTACGATGTTGCGGTTCGCGTCAAGCAGATTCTCCAGCGCAACAAGGAGCTTCAAGACATCATCGCGATGCTCGGTGTCGATGAGCTTTCCGAAGAGGACAAGGTCATCGTGGCGCGCGCACGCCGCATCCAGCAGTTCCTTTCGCAGAACACCCACATGGCGAAGCAGTTCACCGGCGTCGACGGCTCGGACGTCCCGCTGCGCGACACCATCGAAGGGTTCAAGGGCATCTGCGACGGCGAGTTCGACCACATCGCCGAGCAGGCGTTCTTCAACGTCGGTGGTATCGACGATGTGCTTCGTAACTGGGACCGCATCCAGAAGGAAACCTCGAAGTGAGCGCCATGAAGGTCAACTTCGTGTCGGCCGAGGGCAGCATCTGGGAAGGCGAAGCCGAGTACGTTTCGGTGTTCGCCATCGACGGCGCGATGGGCATCATGGCCGGCATGGAACCCCACCTTGCGCTCCTGAGCGAGGGCCCCGTGGTGATTACCGAAGTCGGCGGAGCGAAGCACGAGTTCCAGGTCACGGGCGGTTTCTGCTCCGTTGATGCGGAAGTCGTGAACGTCGTTGCCGACGAGGTTCTCACCGAGGAGGCGGCCCGCGAGGCGGCTCTTGCACGCTCTACTCCGTCATCAGAGCTCGAAGGAGAGGCCGAGACCGACTAAGGGTCTTTCCTCCTCTCCGTGAAAAGCGGCCCCGCCAGCGCACCGTGTGCGCGGCGGGGCCGCTTTCCTGTGCCGTGTTTCCACGCGGTCGAATGCCGCGGTGCGAGAACGAAAGGAACGGGGCCGCTTAGGAGGCGTCGGAACTCCACCACTCACCCGCATGCATGACCCGTTCAGGCTCGAGCCCCTCGGCGCTCACGAGCGCGAGGTCAGCGCGGGCACCTTCACAAATCTCGCCGATGTCGTGGCGGCCGAGAACATGCGCGGGGGTCGCGGTTGCGGCGAGAACTGCGCGCTCGAGCGACACGCCTGCCTCGAAATGGGCGAAGCGTACGACATCGAGCAGGTGGGCGGTGCCTCCCGCGATCGCGCCGCCTTCGGTGAGGGTCGCGACGCCGTCTTTGACCGTGACGGGAAGCGAGCCGAGAACGTAGTCACCGTCGGCCATCCCCGTCGCGGCCATCGCGTCGGTGATGAGCATGATGTGCCCGTCGGTGATGAGATCGAACGTGTACCGCACGGTGTCGGCGGAGGTGTGGACGCCGTCGGCGATGAGCTCGGCGACGACCGTGCCGGCGGCGGCCTGGTCGATCGCGGCGAATGCAGGACCGGCATCCCGGTGATGGATGGGGCGCATCGCGTTGAACAGGTGGGTGGCGGTTGGCTTCGTGGAACGGGCGACGGGGCCGACGCTTGCGAGCTCCTCGTGTGCCCTCTGGATTGCGGTGACCATCTGTTCACCCGTGCAGTCCGTGTGGCCGTAGCTCGGGAGGGCTCCTCGCGCGATCAGGGCCCGGGACACGTTGCCATCGAGGTCCGCTTCGGGGGCGATCGTCATCGTCGCGATCGTGCCGCCTCCCGCTTCAAGGAGCGCGAGAGTGCGCGCGGCGTCCCCCTCAGCGATGAACTGGGGGTCGTGAGCGCCCTTGCGGGCGTGGGAGATGAAAGGGCCCTCGAGGTGGATTCCCGCCAGTTCGCCGGCCTCGACGAGAGACCGTAGCGCGTGCACCCTCGACATGAGCGTGTCCTGCGCGGCCGTCACGAGTGAGGCAACGATGCTCGTCGTGCCGTGGGCGCGGTGCTCCGCGATCGCCGGCGCCGCTTGCGCCGGGTCCTCGGTATCGGGGAAGGAGAATCCGCCACCGCCGTGGCAGTGGATGTCCACGAGCCCCGGGAAAATGAGGCCATCGTGGCGCACGTGCTCATAGGCCTTGAGGTCCGAGGGGAGTGCGCTCTCGGGCCCCGCGTACGTGATTGTGTCGCCGTCGATAAGGATCGAGGCTTCGGAAAGGAAAGAGCCGGAGATAAAAGCGGTGCCGTCGATGCGTTGCGTCATTTAGAAGAGCCTCATTTCGGAGTTGTCGATTCCACGCAGTTCGTCGTAATCAAGGGTGAGGCATTCGAAGCCGCGGTCCTTCGCGAGGGTGCGTGCTTGCGGCTTGATTTCCTGTGCTGCAAACATGCCGGTCACGGGGGCGAGGAGCGGATCGCGATTGAGGAGTTCGACGTAGCGGGTGAGCTGCTCAACGCCGTCGATCTCACCGCGGCGCTTGATTTCGATCGCGACTGTGCCGCCTTCGGGGTTCTTCGCGAGGATGTCGACGGGCCCAATCGCGGTGGGGTACTCGCGGCGCACGAGCTTCCAACCTTCGCCGATGCTCGCCATGTTTTCGGCAAGAAGCGCTTGAAGATGCGCCTCGACCCCGGCCTTTTCGAGCCCGGGGTCGATGCCCAGGTCGTGGCTCATTTCCTCAATGATCTCGAATACCGTGATTTCGAGACTGTCGCCGGTCTTCTTATGCGTGACCTTCCACGTTTCGAGTGCATCCTCCGCCTCTGCGGCCTCGATTGTGAGCGAGCACGGAGGGGCCATCCAGTTGAGGGGCTTGTAGCTGCCGCCGTCGGAGTGCACGAGCACGCTTCCATCGGCTTTCACCATGAGGAGCCGGGGGGCCCGCGCGAGGTGCGCCGTCAGCCGCCCGACGTAATTGACAGAACATTCCGCTAGAACTAATCGCACTGGTAAAGACTACGCGATGGGTCTTTGAGCGCTCTTTACATGAAATGTTGACCTGCCCACTGCATCTCGTGGCCTTCAGCCCACCGCCGGGAAACTCCGCCAAAATGGGTGAGTACTGTTTTTGACAGCGTCGTAGACGTCGAATGAGCGAAAGGTCGTGTCCTCGTGCGAAAGTGGCTAGCGGGCGTCCTCATCCTCCTGGGTCTCGCGGGGCTTGCACTTGGATGGGCCGGCCAGACCGTGTGGGCGCCGAAGGAAAACCACACCGCGCGCGCGAGCTTTGAGAATCCCGGTGCAGCCGTGGTGATCAATCCTGGTGTGCTGTATGTGGGTGGAAAGAAAGGCACCGTGACGATTACGTCGAGCGGTGACTACTACATGATTTCCGCCCCCGAGGGCACCGTAAAGAGCTACCTCGAAAACTCGAAGTACACGGCAATTACGGGCGCATCGAACTGGGCAACTCTTGCGACGGGCACCGAAAATGCCGATAAGAAGGAGGGCACCGCCGGTATCCAGAACTCGGATCTGTGGACCGACATCAAGCCCAAGAAGACGGGCGAGTCCTTCACGATCGAAGACTGGTCGAAGGCGGAGCTCGACCCGAAGAAGCCGCAGCCGTATCGCGCAATCCTCCTCGCTAACGATGGCGATGCCTCGACCATCACGCAGGTCGAGATCACGTGGCCGAGCAACGCCACGAACGCGTGGACGCCCTATGCGTACGCTGCCGGCGCAGTGCTGCTCATCATCGGCCTCGTGCTGCTCTTGATCGCGCTCACGTCGCGCTCGCGACCCACGCACGACGACGTGCTTGAAGAAATGATGAGTGAGCGCCAGGCCCGCCAGCAGGAGGAGGCAGGGGAGTCCGACGCTGGCTCCGCCGAGGTCGACGCGACAGTCAACGACGACGCTGCGACGGCGCGAACCGACGCACAGAGCGACAACACGAGCCGTGAATCCGGCAGCGGCGAGAGCGACGAGGCGACAGAAGCCCCCGAAGGTAAGGGCTCCCGTCGTGCGCAGGCTGCCGTCGGAACCGCGAGCGTTTCCGAAACGGAACCGGCTACCGCGACAGAGCCCGTTGGCGACGCCGAGCCAGCCGAGCAAGCCGAGCCCGCACTGGGAGTGCCGCAGGAGACCGCAAACGCTCGCCCGGCTCACGACGACGTGGACACCCCCGTCACCGTCGCGCGTAAGGGGCGCCGCCGCGGTACTCCCGACGATGTGACCGACCGACTCAAAGCGCTCGAACTTGAGAACCACGAGAGGGGTGGCAGCGGCGTGAGCACTCGGCATGGGCGCAGGCGTGCCGCCGACGGTTCTGACGCCACGACAACAATGACCGACCCCATCGCGACGCGAATCGAGGAGGAACGATGACAGGACTTTCACGGCGCAGCCTCCTCGGGCTGACTGCGCTCACTGCCGCAGGTGCGCTCACCGCGTGCGGAAGCGAAAAGAAACCGCCGAAGGTCGATCCCGGGCCGAAACTTGCGAGCCCGACCCCGGAACTCACGGGGACGAAACTCGGGGAGATTCTCACCCAATACGCGAAGGCGCTCGAAAAAGCCGATGCCGGCAAAAACGCGGATCTTCTCGCCCCGCGTATTTCGGGAAGTGCCGCGGAATTTCGCCGCGCAACCTACGCGATCATCAGCAAAGTTCCCGAACATGAAAGCGCCCTCCAAAGGCCTAGCGACAAGCTCGTCGTGCCGATCGCCTCGACTTCGGAAGGCTTTCCCCGCTATGCCCTCGCGCTCGTGGACGATGCCGCAAACGCGGGCGAGGCACGCTTCTTCGTGGGACTTCAGCAGAAAGACGCTCGCTCCGACTACACCTCGTGGGGCTGGGCCCGCCAGGCTGCCGGTATCGAGATGCCGACCGTGCCGAGTGCCGAGGCCGGCACCACACAGGTCGACCTCGAGCAGCAGGGACTGGTGCTGACCCCCAAGGAAGCCCTCGCGAAGTATGCGGCTGTGCTCACGGACGGCCACGATAAAGCCGACCCGGACGATCTCATTAACGAGGACCCGTTCCAGCAGAGCGCCCACGCCGAGATCCAAGGGGAGCGCGCGCAAATGAACGAAGGCGTGGACTGGGATGAAGTCGCCTCAGTCCGCGAAGAATATGCGGTCAAAGACGGCGAGTTCCTCGGCCTCGCCACTGCCGAAGGCGGAGCCGTTGTCATGGGGACCATCACCTCGACTCGGCGCGTGAGCGTGAATTCCGGATCGATCTCCTACACGGAGGAGAACCTCTACACGAAGCTCGCGGGTACGAAGAAGTTCGAGAAGGAGCTCGTGCGTACCTACGGCACGACCGTACTCATGCACATTCCCGCGGCGGACTCCGGCGCCAAGATCCAGCCAATCGGGGCCTACAAGGTGCTCCTGTCGGTTTCCGGCAGCTGAGCGCCCCACGAAAGACTCGACAAAGGAGAAAACGATGACGAGCTCGTACGGCGTGATGGACTTCAACACGCTTAAAAAGGAAAACCAGACCGGTGGCACCTCCGATCCGCTCGAGGGCGAAGTCGCTGTCAATGAGGCGAACCTCGAGAGCCTCATCAAAGACTCCGATCAGCACCTCACGATCCTCTTTGTGACGAGCGCACGCGTCAACGGGGGAGCAGCCTTCACGGACGATCTACGTTCGGTTCTGGCTAAGCATGCTGGCACGATCCGTCTCGCGATCCTCGATGCGGATCAGCAGCCGCGCGTCGCGGCGGCGCTTCGGATCCAGTCGCTCCCCACGGCCGTGCTTCTCATGAAGGGACAGGTCCAGCCGCTGTTCGAAGGCGTGGTCACGAAAGAGCAGCTTGCCCCCGTCATGGAGGAACTCGCGGGGCTCGCCGCGAAGGAAGGCATGCACACAGAGGCCCCGCGCGAGACGACCGAGCAAGCCGCGCTGCCCGAAGCCCTTGAAAAGGCCTACACCGCGATGGAGAGCGGCGACATGGACGGCGCCGAGACGGCCTTCACCGCGTACCTCGATGAGCACCCCGGTGATTCGGAGGCGAAGAAGGGCCTCGCCGTGATTGCCCTTATGCGCCGCACGCAAAGCGTCGATCTTCAGGCCGGGCGCGAGGCCGCGGCCTCGAACCCGAAGGACATCGACGCTCAACTCCTTGCCGCTGATCTCGACCTGCTCGGGGGACACGTCGATGATGCCTTCGCGCGCCTTCTGACGTCGTTCCGCGACGCTCCCTCGGAGCGCGATCGCATCCGTGAGCGTCTGCTCGAGCTTTTCGACGTCGTAGGCGTCGAAGACGAGCGCGTGCTTCAGGCCCGCAAGAAGCTCAGCCGCCTCATGTTCTAAGGCACCAAGAGACCGGCAACGCCTGGAGAAGAGGCCTGCGCCCCTCGGGGAGCGCAGGCCTTTTCCGTATCCGTCGACGCTACTGTTTTGCCGCGCGCTCCGGAACAAAGAACACCGCACCGAGCGGCGGAACGCTCAGGCGAACCGAGTAGTCGAGGCCGCCGTACGGGACAGGCTCCGCCTGGACCCGGCCGAGGTTCCCCACGCCGCTGCCGCCATAAGCGAAAGCGTCGGAGTTGAGCACCTCGGCCCACGCGCCGCCCTCGGGAAGGCCGATCCGGAAGCCACGCCACGGTTCGGGTGAAAAGTTGATGATTGCCACGACCGGATCGCCCTTGCGGTCGAAGCGTGCGAACGCCACGAGGTAGTGGCCCGCGGCATCAGCATCGAGCCATCGGAAACCCGCACCCTCCTGATCCAGCTCGTACAGTGCCGGGTAGGTGCGTTGTACGCGGTTGAGGTCACGCACGAAATCGTTGACGCCCTGATGGAGCGGGAAGTCAAGGAGCCAGAAGGGAAGTGCCTGGTTCTCGTTCCACTCCGTTCCCTGCGCGAAGTCGCAGCCCATGAACAGTAGCTGCTTGCCCGGATGGGCCCACATGAGACTCAGGTAGGCGCGGAGGTTCGCCGCCTGCTGCCAGTCATCGCCGGGGGCCTTGCGCAGCAGCGGTGACTTCCCGTGAACGACCTCGTCGTGAGAGATCGGCAGGATGAAGTTCTCCGAGTACTGGTAGACCATCGCGAACGTCAGCTCGTGGTGGCGGTATTGCCGATAGATCGGGTCCTGGCCAAGGTATTCGAGCGTGTCGTGCATAAAGCCCATGTTCCACTTGAACCCGAAGCCGAGGCCTCCCTGGTCGGTGGGCTTCGTGACCCCTGGGAATGAGGTCGACTCCTCCGCGATCATCGTGATGCCCGGGGCTCGCTTATAAGCGGTGGCGTTGACCTCCTTGAGGAAGTCAATCGCTTCGAGATTCTCGCGCCCACCGTATTGGTTCGGGATCCACTCGCCCTCGTTTCGCGAATAGTCGAGGTAGAGCATCGATGCGACGGCATCGACGCGCAAACCGTCAACGTGGAATTCTTCGAGCCAGTAGCACGCGTTGGCGACGAGGAAGTTGCGCACTTCGGTGCGGCCGAGGTCGAAAATGTAGGTGCCCCAATCGGGGTGCTCACCCTTGCGTGGATCGGCGTGTTCGTAGAGCGCGGTGCCATCGAAGCGTCCGAGCGCCCACTCGTCCTTCGGGAAGTGAGCGGGAACCCAGTCCATGATGACCCCGATTCCTGCCTCGTGCAGAGCGTTGATGAGGTAGCGGAGGTCGTCGGGGTGACCGAGGCGTGAGGTGGGCGCGTAGTAGCCCGTGACCTGGTAACCCCACGAGCCGCCGAAGGGGTGTTCAGCGAGCGGAAGGAACTCGACGTGCGTGTAGCCCATGCCCTTGACGTACTTAACGAGGGGTTCGGCGATATCTCGGTAGGAGGCGAAGGGGCGCCACGAGGCGAGGTGAACCTCGTAGATCGACATTTGCGATTCGAGTGGATTCTTCGCGGCGCGCTCGGCGAGGAACGCATCGTCGCTCCATTCGAAATCTGATTCGACGACGACGCTTCCGGTCGCGGGCGGCACCTCGGCTAGGCGGGCCATCGGGTCAGCCTTTTCTCGCCATACCCTGTCGGCTCCGAGGATGCGGAACTTGTAGACCGCGCCCGCGCGCACTCCGGGAAGGAAGATCTCCCACACGCCTGAATCGCCGAGTGATCGCATTGCCGTGCGTCGGCCATTCCACCCGTTGAAGTCGCCGATCACCTGCACGGCGGCGGCGTTCGGTGCCCACACGGTGAAGCTTGTGCCCTGAATGCCGTCGAGGGTGCGTACGTGCGCGCCGAGCGCACGCCAAAGCTCCTCGTGCCTCCCTTCGCGGATGAGATGCAGGTCGAAGTCGCTGATCGTCGGGAGGAAGCGGTAGGGCTCGTCCACGATTTCGGTGCCGCCACCGGGCCACGTCACGCGCAAGCGGTGCAGCACAATCGGGGAATCGGGAGCCTCGAAGGCGGCGCTAAAGATGCCGTCGTACTCGTGGTGCAGTTCGATCTCGAGGCGTTCGCCGTTTTCGAGGCGTACAAGGGCCACAACCTGGTCGGCGAACGGTTTGAGCGTGCGAATCGTGTACCCGCCCTCGTATTCGTGCAGGCCGAGGATCGAATGCGGCGAATAGTACGAACCGGTCGCGACTGAACCGAGTTCGTGTTCGCTCGCGGGCAGAAGGGGAAGTGGTGCGCTCATGTCTATCTCCTTTGGTGACGGCGCTCAGTAGCGAATAACACGGAGGATATGGGCAGGCCGGAAATCGGCGTTCAACTCGACGTAGCTGTCGCGGTCCCACAGGAACTGCTCACCCGTGAGCAGGTCCTCGACCATGAAGTCGGAGTGGATGTTGAGCGCCTCGGTGTCGAGGTGGACCCACGTTGACGTGCCCCCGTGTGTCTCGGTCATCGAGACGACGATGATCGTGTCGTCGAGACCGCTTTCGGTGTCGCGCCCTTCGACGTGCTTGGAGAACACGAGTACACGGTCGTCGTCTGAGCCGTGGAAGCGGGTCGTCGTGAGGGTCTGGAGTGCGGGATGGGCCTTGCGGATCTCGTTGAGCCGCGTGAGGAGCGGCTCGAGCGAGCGACCGGAGCGAAGTGCACCCTCGTAGTCACGTGGCTTGTATTCGTACTTTTCGTTATCGATGTTCTCCTGTGCCCCCGGTCGCGGCTGGTGTTCGACAAGCTCGAAGCCCGAGTAGATTCCCCACGTGGGGGAGAGGGTGGCCGCGAGGATCGCGCGGAGGCGGAATGCATTCCAGCCACCGTCGGACATAAAAGGCGTCAAAATGTCGTGGGTCGTGGGCCAGAAACTCGGCCGCATGTAGTGGGCCGCGGCCTTGAGTTCCTCCATGTATTCGCGAAGTTCTTCGGGACTGTGGCGCCACGCGAAGTACGTGTAGGACTGGTGGTAGCCGACCTTGGCGAGCGTGTGCATCATCGCCGGCTTCGTGAAGGCTTCGGCGAGGAAGAGCACCTCGGGGTGGGTTTCGCGGAACTCGGCGAGCAGCTCCTCCCAAAAGCGCACGGGCTTCGTGTGCGGGTTGTCGACGCGAAAGAGCGTGACGCCGTGCGAAATCCAGTATTCGAGGACGTCGCGAATCGCCTCGTACAGGCCGCGATAGTCGGTATCGAAGCTCAAGGGATAGATGTCCTGATACTTCTTCGGTGGGTTCTCGGCGTACGCGATCGTGCCGTCAGCACGAACGACGAACCATTCGGGGTGCTCCTTGACCCACGGGTGATCGGGGGAGCACTGAAGCGCGATATCGAGGGCTACTTCGAGGCCGAGGCTTTTCGCGTGCGCGACGAAACGGTCGAAGTCCTCGATCGTGCCGAGGTCGGGGTGAATGGCGTCGTGGCCACCGTCGGGTGAGCCGATCGCGTAGGGCGATCCCGGATCGCCTTCGAGCGCGGTGAGCGTGTTGTTGCGCCCTTTGCGGTGCGTTGTGCCGATGGGGTGGATGGGAGTGAGGTAGGCGACGTCGAAGCCCATGCGCTTGATGCGATCAAGTTGCGGGAGTGAGCTTTCGAGTGTGCCGGATGTCCAGCCGCCCTGTTCAGGGTCGAAGTGCGCGCCTTCTGACCGCGGGAAGAACTCGTACCAGGAGCCATACAGTGCACGTTCGCGCTCGACTCTCACGGCAATTTTTGCGGAACGCGTGGGCCAGCGGCGTAGGGGGTATTCGGTCATCGCCTCGTGCATGTCGGCGGCGAGGGCTGGGGCGATGCGGGCCGACGGCTGCAGGCTCGTATTGGTGAGAGCGTCGATCGCTGCTTCGAGACGGGCCCTGTGCGTTTTGGGTCGTTTTTTCTTGGGGATCTCGGCGAGCGCAGCCTTGAGGACGATCACGCCTTCGGCGCACATGAGTTCTTCGTCGACGCCAGCGGCGATTTTGACCTCGGCGTTGTGGGCCCACGTGAGGTAGGGGGCGTCGAAGGCCTCGACCCTGTACGACCATTCGCCTTCACGATCGGGGCGGAAGCTGCCCTCCCAGTGGTCGAGTCCAGGATTCGTGCACGTCATCGGGGAGCGAACCGTGTCGCCCTCGGGATTCGTCACGAGGAGCTGCACGCCCATCTGGTCGTGGCCCTCGCGAAAGCTCGTGGCATGAACGCGCACGCGCTCGCCCACGACCGCTTTGACGGGGAAGCGACCGCCGTCGACGTTCGGTGAGACAGAGGTGATCGGGATTCGCCCGATCCCGGTGGTCATCGCTGCTTTCGCCTTCGTGGCCATGGTGCCTCCCAATCTCGGCATGGTCGTGATCTGCGCCTCAAAGTTTATCGGGGTGCGCTGGGAGATTGTCTGCACTTTCGTCTCGAGAGGCGGGCGATCGCCAACCGTCGGATTGCACGACGACGACCGTTGGTCCGTCGAGGTGGAGGCTCTCGTTCGCCCGGTCGAGACGTGCGCCTCCGAGCGAAGAGTCCAGTGCGATGCTGAGCGGACCGGCACCCCAAGCGCTCGCGGGCAAGCGCACCTCTCGAGGTCCCTGTTCGTTACTCATCACCACGATGGTGAGGCCGTCGTGGTTGGGGATCGCGATGCTCAAGTGGCGTCGTTCGGGGTTGAACCAATCGGCGTGGCTCATGGCCGAGGCATCGCCCTTGAGCCACCTGATGCCTCCCGGCTCGCGATCCTCGAGGCTAGCGTCGTCGAAGAAGGTGGAGGGGCGAAGGGAACTGAGGGCGCGCCGAGCGGCGATCGCTGCTTTTGTGAAGGCGAGGTGGCGTTCAATGCGCTCGCTCGAGTCCCACGAAAGCCACGTGAGAGGACCGTCGTGGCAATACGCGTTGTTGTTTCCCTCTTGGGTCCGCAAGCGTTCGTCACCCGCGGTGATCATAGGAACGCCAGCGCTCGTGAGGAGCGTTGCGAGGAGGTTGCGGGCGCTTCGATCGCGCACGGCCTCGAGCGCCGCATCGGGACCCTCCGTGCCGTGGTGGAAGGAGCGGTTGTTCTCGGTGCCATCGCGGCCGTCCTCGCCGTTGGCGAGGTTGTGCTTGTCGTTGTAGGTCGTGAGGTCAGTGAGCGTGAAGCCATCGTGGGCGGTCACGAAGTTGATCGACGCGAGCGGCGAGCGCATCGACCGACCCTCGGGTAGATCGTGCGGATCGGCGCGTCGAAAAATATCTGCGGAGCCCGCAAACCGAGTGGCGAGATCGCGAATATAGGGGTGCTGCGGCGCGCCGTTCTCGCTCAGCTCGCGGGTGCTCGAGAGCCAAAAGCCTCGAATGTCGTCGCGGTAGGAGTCGTTCCATTCACTCATGCCCGCCGGGAAGTTGCCCGTTTGCCACCCGAAGCTGCCCACGTCCCACGGCTCGGCGACGAGCTTGATGCCCGCGAGCGCGGGGTCGGTGCGCATGGCGGTCAGAAGAGGGTGCTGTGCATCGAAGCCGTGCTCACCACGTGCGAGGGTGGTGGCGAGATCGAAGCGGAACCCGTCGACTCCCACGGTGTTTGCCCAGAACCTCAGCGAGCGCATGACGAGGTCCACGACGTAGGGGCTTCGCGCGTCGAGGGTATTGCCCGTGCCGGTGAAGTCGGCGAGGTGGCCCGAGTCCTGCCAGTAATATTCGCGCGCGTCAAGCCCGCGGAAGGACACGCACGGACCGTCTTTAGCGCCTTCAGCCGTGTGGTTGTAGACGACATCGAGGATGACCTCGACGCCGGCGGCGTGAAGCGCGTTGATCATGTCCTGGACTTCGGCGAGGACTGCGCTCGGGCCCTCGTCACGTGCGGCCTGGGTGGCGTAGCGCGGATTGGGGGCGAAGAAACTGAGGGTGTTGTAGCCCCAGTAGTTGCTCAGCCCGAGGCGCGTGAGGTGGACTTCGTCGAGGGCCGCGTGGATCGGCAGCAGCTCGATCGCCGTGATGCCCAGCTCGCGCAGGTAGGCGATGGAGGCCTCGTGGGCGAGGCCCGCGTAGGTGCCGCGAAGCTCGGGTGGAACATCCGGGTTGAGCTTCGAGAAGCCGCGGACGTGCGCTTCGTAGATGATGGTGTCCCGAAGTGGGGTGCGGGGGCGCAGCGCGGGGTCGAAGCGGTCGGGATTGACGCGCGTGACGACGGAGTGGATCGCTGAGTCGGCGTTATCATGCGGATCGCGCTCGAGGGGCTGCGTGGGTCGAAGTGCCGAATCGACGGTGTGGGCGAACATCGATTCGAGGAGCGCCGAGGCATGATCGATGCCGTGCCCGTACGGATCGACGAGTACCTTGTTGGGATTGAATACGAGGCCGAGTTCGGGCGCCCAAGGACCGTAGGCGCGTAGTCCGTAGTGGGTCCCTTCGGTGAGGCCATCGACGGCTCCCCAGTGCACGCCCGCGTCGACGTGGGGGAGCGGGGTGCGGCGCTCGCGGCCTGCGTCGAATATGCACAGCTCAATCCGTTCGGCGCGCGGGGCAGGGATCGAATACGTTCCGACGCCTGCCTCGTTCACGGTGAGACCGGGCGTCGTTGGTGGAGGGGGGACAGTCACGCACACATTGTTTCAGAGATCTGGCGTTTGCCGTGTTTTTGACGTGGCGTCGAGTCCGGTTCGGTATTGTCATGCCGTAGTGCGCGCGCTCGCGCACGTGTGACCGATCGGGAAGCGGCAAAAGAGGTACGTGCATGAGTATGAATGGTCAGGCGCCTTCGCCTCGTCCGGTGGGGCAGGGGCCCTCCCGTACGCGGACGTTCCAACCGGAAAGCCCCGTGCTCGGCCCCGCTGAGCGGGAACGGGCGGCGCATATTGTCGCGAGTATCGCCGAGGTGTTCGGCACGCGGGTCGTCGGCCAGGAGCGTCTGCGGCTCGCGCTTCTCACAAGCCTCGCCGCCGGTGGTCACGTGCTGCTCGAGTCTGTGCCCGGTCTCGCGAAGACAACTGCCGCGCAGGCGCTCGCGAGCGCGATCGGCGGCTCGTTCCGCCGAATCCAGTGCACGCCCGACCTCATGCCGAACGACATTATCGGTACGCAGATCTTCAACTATGGCACCGGTGAGTTCACGACCCAGCTTGGCCCGGTGCACGCGAACATCGTCCTTCTCGACGAGATCAATCGCTCGAGCGCAAAGACCCAGTCGGCGATGCTCGAAGCGATGCAGGAGCGTCAGACGTCAATCGGCGGTGAGGTCTATCCACTCCCGCACCCGTTCATGGTGCTCGCGACCCAGAACCCCATCGAGGAAGAGGGCACCTACGTGCTGCCCGAAGCCCAGATGGACCGCTTCCTCATGAAGGAAATTCTCACGTATCCCAAGCCCGCGGAAGAGCATGAGATTCTCGATCGCTCGACCTCGGGCACGCTCGCTGCGCCAAAGAGCACGAGGCCGAGCGTGAGCCTCGAGGACATCGAGTTCCTTCAGCGTGCGGTCGACCGCGTGTATGTGGATGCCGCGGTCAAGCGCTACATCATCGACCTCGTGTTCTCGACCCGCGGCTCGGGCCCGCGCCCGATTCAAAACATCACCCAATCGGTGCGCGTCGGTGCTTCGCCGCGTGGTTCGCTCGCACTCATGCGCGTCGCGCAGGCCCACGCGCTCGTCGAAGGACGCGACTACGCTACCCCCGACGACGTGAGGGCCCTGCGCTACTCGGTGTTGCGCCACCGACTCGTGATGACCTTCGACGCACTCGCGAGCGGAATTACGCCTGAGACGATCATCGACGCGGTGTTCTCCGCGGTTCCGCTTCCGTAGGAGCCGCTTTGGCGTCGCTTCTAACAAAGGTCAAGGCCAAGATAGAAATCACGACCACCAAGAAGGTGCGTGGTCTCATCTCGGGCCGCGGGCGCTCCCTGTTTAAAGGCAGCGGCGAAGACTTCGACGACCTCAAGTACTACCAGCCCGGCGACAAAATCTCCGATATCGACTGGAAGGCGACCGCGCGAAGCGGCGAGCCGCTCATCCGCCAATTCAACGAGGAGCGCGTACGCTACCTGTGCGTCATCGGCGATACGTCGGGTGCGATGGCAGCGAGCGCCGCCGACGGAACCTCCAAGCGCGACGCCCTCGTGACCGCCGCGGGCCTGCTGTGCTACCTCGCCCACTCCAACGGCGATCTCGTGGGACTCGTTGCGGGGACCCCGGGCGATCAGCTCCAGCTTCCTGCGCGCAGCTCGCGGGGCCACCTCGAACTCCTCCTCAGAACTCTCCAGAAGAACACCGTCCTCGGCGGGGCCCCCGCGAATGTTGAATGGGCACTCACGCGGGCCCTCAGGCTCACGCGTCGCTCAAGTCTCATGCTCCTCATCACCGACGAGGCGAACCCCGGACCAGAATGTGAAGGGGCTCTTCGACGTCTCATGACGCGCCACGACGTGCTGGTCGTGCGCATCCGCGACGCCGACCCGCTCGGGCGCCTGGACCTCGATGCCGCACTCATCGACCCCGGCTACCCGCGCGAAATCCTTCGCCACACGCGCACGGTCGCGGCCGTGCAAAAGGAAGCAGACGCGTTCCGCGAGAAGCGCGAAGCTGACATCACGGCGATGCTCGACTCCCTCGGGATCGTCCACACCCTTACCGACGGCGACTCTCAGATCGTTGACGACATGATCGCGATGTTTCGCAGACAGGGGGCACGTAATGGACGGCCTTGAGATCATCGACCCGCCGCAGTATTCGATTGCGTGGCTCATCCTCGCGGTGCTGTGCGCGCTCGTCATCATCGCGCTCATCACGACCCTTGTGAAGCTCACCCGCTGGCTCGTCGAGCGACGCGCCTACGCGAAGCGCCCCGGCGCAACCGACGCCCTCAAAGCCGAATTCCTCCGCTCGATCAACGCTCTCGGGGAAGCCGTCGACGCAGGCGAGAAGAGCGCGCGCGAGGGACATCGCGATCTCGAAGCCATCCTGCGCGTCTTTGTCCTTCGCAGCGAGGGGCTCGATATTCGCCAAGAACCCGTCGAACGGATTCAGGCCGACCCGCGCACGCAGACCGTCGGAAATCTCCTCGCCCGCACCCACGAAGCAGGCTATGCCCGCGACAGTCGCACGCGCCTTTCCGAAAGTCTGCACGCGGCTAGAGGGATGGTGCGCGCATGGTCATGAGTTTCTGGTGGGTGAGCTGCCTCCTCCTGATCGCGGGCCTCATCGCGTGGGCCTTCGCCTATCTCAACCGCCGTGCCGTGCGTAATCGCGCGCTGTTCGTCGCGAACACGAGCTACCTCGACCACCTACCGAGCGTGCGGCGCGCACAAAAAACCTCGCGCATTCTGCGCCTCGTGAGCGTCGCGCTCGCGGGCACACTCGTGCTGTCCGGGGCGCTTCTTTCCGGGCGCCTCGCAAGCGAACGCGTTGAAACCCCGTCATTCAAGAACCGCGACATCGTGCTGTGCCTCGATATTTCCGGCTCGATGCTCCCCTTCGACCGTGAAATTCTCGAAAGCTACCTCGAGCTTGTTGATGGCTTCAAGGGAGAGCGCGTCGGGCTGTCGATCTTTAACTCGAACTCGCGCACGGTCTTCCCGCTCACGAATGACTACGGTCTGATCCGACGCGAGCTCAAGCGGGGGATCGAAGCTCTCAACTACAATCCCGTCGCCCATAGGCTCGGCACGGCCCAGTACAGCGACGAGGACATCCAGAAGTTTTGGGACTTTGTAGGCGGCACCTACTCGGAGACCTACCCGCCCTCGCTTATTGGTAACGGTGTCGCCTCGTGCGGCCAGTTGTTCGACCACGCGGAAGAGGAGCGCTCGCGCTTCGTGGTCCTCGCAACGGATAACGAACCGGGCGGCACCGGCATTTACGAACTCCCCGGAGCCGTCGACACCCTGATCGAGCGCGACATCACGATGTGGACCTTTTATCCGGGGGCGTCGGCCTGCCAGGGACACTGCGCGGATGAACTCAAAAGCGAGACAGAACGATCGGGCGGTGGCTTCTGGGCCTCGTCTGATCCGGGGGCGATTCCAGCGATTATCGCCCAGATTCAAAAGGCACAGGCGCGGGACATGGGCGCGATTGCGCGAGTCATCCGCACTGACCATCCCGCCATGTTCTTCGGGCTCTGCCTCGCAATGCTGATCGGAGTGGTCGTCGTAGGGTGGAGGCAGCGATGAATCTTGGACTGCATCCCCTCATGCCGTGGTGGGCTATCGCCCTCATTTTCGTTCCGCTCGCGGTCACGTGCGCCGTGCTCCTCGGGGTGCGCAAGGGGGCGCGTCTCGACTGGTTGCGGCGCCTGCTTATGGTGCTCGTTCTCGCCGTCGTGGCTCTGCGGCCCGTGACGGGCGATGAAACGCTGAGCACCCAGCGCCTCAATGCGAACGTGATCTTCGTTGTGGACCTCACGGGTTCGATGAACGCCGAAGATTACGACGGCTCGAAGCCGCGCCTCGAGGGGGCCAAAGCCGACATGGCTCGGATCATGGAGGGCATGAAAGGCGCGCGTTTTTCGATTCTCACGTTTGATTCGAGTGCCTCTGCGCAGCTTCCGCTCACGACCGATGCAGGCGCGGTCAAGTCGTGGATCGACACGGCACGCACCGAAACAACCGCTTACTCGCGCGGATCGAACGTTGACCGCCCGCGAGGCGCCCTCCAGAAGCTCGTGGATCAAACCAAAAAGGAAGACCCTGATTCGCGCGTCATCGTGTATTTCTTGAGCGATGGCGAAAACACCGACCAGAAGGAATCAGAGCCCTTCGGGGCGCTCGGCGGAAAGCTCGACAGCGGCGCCGTGCTCGGCTATGGCACCGCCGCGGGCGGTCCCATGAAAACCGTGGGTGGTGAGCATGATGGCGAATACATTAAGGACCCTGCGGGCGGTCGGGGACTTTCAAAAATCGATGAAAAGAACCTCCAGTTCATCGCGCAGCAAATGGGCGTTGCCTACGTCCACCGCACCGGTGGCGAGGACGGAGCAGCCCTCGAGAAAACGTGGAAGGACCTCAAACTCGAGTTCATCGACTCGACCGAGGAACAGCCCACGCCTAGCTTTGAGGATTGGTACTGGATCGCCTCGATTCTCCTCACGCTCCTGGCGGTGTGGGAGCTTGTCACTCTCACTCTGCGCCTGCCCAAGCCCCTGTCTCGCGCCGACGTCGCGCGCGTCGGAAGGAGATAGCCATGTCGAAAGGCTCGCACGACCAGAGACTCACGGTGCGAGAGCGCCTCGGCCTTCGCCGCTCAGCGCGCAAAGGGCGCGGCTACGGAATTGATCGCGGGCGCTTTCTTACCCTGCGGGTGATCGGCACGTTTCTGATCGCGATCCCCGTTCTCCTCCTTTTCGCGGGTATCGTGCGCTTCGTGTCGATGCCGCTCACCCAGGCGTGGGCTCTGGGAGCGTATTCGAACGAGCAGTACGAAGATACGCGCGACCGTCTCGGTCCCGTCGAAAAGCTCAACCTTTTCGAGCCCTACCTTCCGCATCTCACGAAAGGCACCGCGTTCCTGCGCGAAAATAGATTCGCCGAGGCGCGCGGAGAGCTTGAAAAGGCGTTGAGCGAGTGGACGACGGGTAGGGACCTCAACAAGCCACCGCATGCCGAGTGCAAGATCCGCAACAACCTCGCGGTCGCGATGGCTGGAGAAGCGAGGGCTATCGAAGACCCGAATGAGCGCGCGGACCTTCTGTATAGGGCCGAAGAGATCCTCGAGCCGTGCCAAAACGGGGGAAGCTCCTCGGATTCCAACGAGGATAAGGAATCGACCGGGAAAACGGGCAAACAGATCGAGGAAGAGCGGAAGGAAGCCGACCGCGAAGCCGGGAACGAGGAGCGCGAGGGGCCCAGCGACAAAGGGAAAAACGACGAGGAAAACCCCGAAAACGACCCCAAGAAGAATGATCCGGAGGGTAAGGGGAGCGAGGGCCACACCCCTACGCCTGATCCCGAGGAGCAAAAGAAACAGGAGGAGCTCAAGAAGCAGAACGGCGGCGATGATCCCTCGAACGGCGAGGGAGACGATGACGGCAAGGGCGACGACGAGGGAGTAACGAAACCATGGTAAGAACTCGCGTGTATTTGGATCACGCTGCGACAACGGCAATCCGTCCAAGCGCGCTCGATGCGTACGCGCAGGCCGCCCGCACCCTCGGTAACCCGTCGAGCCAGCACGCCTCGGGGCGCCGCGTGCGCGGAATTTTCGACGACGCCGTCGCGGAGATCGCGGATGTCCTTGGCGTTCCGCGCAGCTGGATCATCATGACCTCCGGTGGCACGGAGGCCGACAACCTCGCCCTTCGCGGGATCGGAGGGCGCGTCGTTGGGCTTGCGACGGATCACCCCGCGGTTGTGGATACGGTGCGTGCGCTCGGCGGGGATCTCGCGCCGGTGGATTCCGACGGCCGTCTCGATCTCGCCGCGACCGAGCGGCTCCTCGCGCCTTCCGAGGGACGAGACTCTGCCACTCTCGTGAGCGCGGCCCTCGTGAACAACGAGACCGGAGTCATCCAGGACCTCGAGGCGCTTTCCGAGCTTGCCTCCCGCTATGGCACCGTCGTCCACACCGACGCGGTGCAGGCCATGGCACACATGGCGCCACCGGATTTTGCGAAGGTGCCGCTGTGCTCGATTACCGGCCACAAGATCGGCGCACCCGTGGGCGCGGGCCTGCTCGTCGCCGACCCGTCGATCAAGCTTTCGGCTTTCGGCACAGGTGGCGGGCAGCAGCGCGGTATTCGTTCAGGCACACTCGATGCACCCCACGCTGCCGCGCTCGCGGTGGCGCTTCGCGAGAGCGCCGAGGAGCGCCAGTCACGAGGCGAGGAGAGGGAGGCGCTTGCCGGGTATTTGCGTGAGAGCATCCGCCAGATCGATCCCCGCGCCCATTTCACGGCCGACAATGCCCCGCGTTCTGCGCACGTGGTGCACGTGTGCTTCGAGGGAGCCGACCAGGACGCGATCTTGTTCCTCCTCGACCAGGAAGGCATCGACTGCTCGGCGGGATCGGCCTGCCACGCTGGCGTCACGCAGACCTCCCACGTGCTCAGCGCAATGGGGTACTCGGAGACCCGGATGCGCGGCGCTATCCGGTTCTCACTCGGGTGGACGAGCACGAGAGCGGATGTCGAGGCGCTCGTACGCGTCCTCCCGGGGGTTCTCGAGCAGGCGCGAGCGGTCGCGTCGAACCGCTGATTCTTTCGTGAGATGCCCCGCGCACATCGTGTGTGCGGGGCTTTCGCTTTGTACAGTGGAGGCGTTTGCAACGCATGCGAGTGAAAGGCGCGAGGTGAAGGTTCTTGCCGCGATGAGTGGCGGTGTCGATTCGGCTGTGGCTGCGGCGCTCGCCGTTGAGCAGGGCCACGATGTCGTGGGTGTGCATATGGCGCTGTCGAAAAACCGCGAACAGACCCGCAACGGTTCGCGCGGGTGCTGCACGGTCGAAGACGCTTCGGATGCCCGCCGCGCGGCGGATCATATTGGGATTCCGTATTACGTGTGGGACCTCTCTAACGACTTCCACGACCTCGTGGTGGAGGATTTCCTTTCGGAGTACTCGCGCGGCCGCACCCCGAATCCCTGCGTGCGCTGTAACGAGCGGATCAAGTTTGCGGCGCTCATGGACCGCGCTCGTCTGCTTGGATTCGATGCGGTGTGCACGGGCCACTATGCCTCGATTCGGAACGAAGGCCCGAAAGGTGCGCGCTCGCTCCACAGGAGCGCGAACATGCTCAAGGACCAAAGCTACGTGCTTGCGGTGATGGGGCCCGAAGGGCTTGCGCGCTCGGTGTTCCCGCTCGGAGATTTCGCCGATAAGGCAGAGGTGCGTGCCGAGGCGGATCGGCGTGGGCTCGGAGTCGGCCACAAGCCTGATAGCTACGACATTTGCTTTATTCCCGACGGGGACACGCGCGGTTTCCTCGAGCGTGAGCTCGGTGAGCAGCCCGGGGAGATCGTTGATACGGACGGCCGGGTGCTCGGCGAGCACTCGGGCACGTACGGCTTTACCGTGGGGCAGCGTAAAGGGCTCAACCTGGGCCGACCAGCCGCCGATGGCAAGCCGCGCTATGTACTCGACGTCAAGCCCGAGGCGCGCCAGGTCGTCGTGGGGGCCGCCGAACTGCTCTCGACGCGCACGCTCATCGCTAGCGATGTGGTGCCGTTCGAGGATCTTGACAAGGGCCGCGAAGTCGAGGCGCAGATTCGCGCACACGGCGAGGCAATTGCGGGCGTCATCACGGGCGTCGAGGCCGACCGGGAGGGCGAGGCAGAAATCGCCTCTGTCAGTGTCGAGCTTGCTCGACCGATCCGCGGGGTCGCGCCCGGTCAAACCCTCGTGCTGTACGCGGGCGACCGCGTGCTCGCCTCGGCAACTCTCGACGCGCGCGCATGACAGCACACGGGGGAGCGCCCGATCCGCTCGTGACGATTTTTTCCGACGGCACCCTCGCTCTCACTGAGTCCGCCGCGGACGTTGATGGTGGCCGGCTCCTGGCTCGATTGACGCGGATGCGCTCCCTTCTCGGTTCGAGTCCTGAGACCGGTATAGAGGCGGAGCCGTCGCTCGCGCTCGGAGGCGAGGACTCCTTCGATCACGTTCTGCCGGCGAGCCTCGCGATGCTGCCGGTGTCGGGAGACCTCGCCCCGTACGGTTGGCGGATCGGCCCGGGCGAAGGCACACGATGGCGCGCCAACCGCGATGCGGCCTTTGCGCGCCTCGACGCGGCTCGCCTCGCGTTTTTCGAGTATGAGGGACCGTTGAGCCTCGTGCGCCTCGGGCCCGTTTCGTGCGCCTCTTCGGTGTATATGGCCTCCGGCGAGCTCGCGCTCGCCGATGCGGGGCTCGTGCGGGAGCTTCCCACCCTCATTGCCGAGGGCATCGGCTCCGAGGTTTCCGTGCTTCGCGAACGCGTACCCGGCGCACGGCCGCGCGTCATGCTCGATGAGCGAGGAGCACTTCGGGCCGTTGAGGGGCGTGTGCGTACCGCCTCCGGCTATCGTTTCCACCGTGCCATAGGCCGTACGGGGCTCACCGATCTCTTTTCCGCCTGCATAACCGGGGTCGCCGAGCGGGGGATTGGAACGGAGGAACTCACGCTCGCCGTTGACGCGCGAGTGGGGATCGTGCGTGCGGCCCTCGACGCGGGGGTGCGTAGCATCGCCCTCGATCCACTCTCGAGAGACCTCGCGGCCGTTGGTGGCGCGTGGGAGGCGCTTGCCGACGCCCGAGAAAGAGGCGTCGAGATTCGCTTCCTGGCGACGGCGGGCGCGGTCGAGAGATCGATGAGGCACGTCCTTGCCGCGTGGAACGAGCTTGGCTACGCCGCTCGCGAGGCTCGCGGCTTCGCATTCGCGGTGACGCGGCGACGGGCGGCCGACCCCGCGCGTGAAAATGGCGCGTCGGCCTTCGTGCGCCCGTGCGACATGGACGAAATCATGCACGCCGCGCCGAGCCTCGCCGAACGCGTGAGCGACTAGCGCGATTAAGCGAGAGACGCCCGCTACTTCGAGCTCGTCCGCGGTAGAAGCAGCCACGCGAGCGCTCCGAAAACAGCGAGGATCGCGACGAGGATCATGACACTCGGGATCGCTTCCGGGCGCATGAAGCCGACTGGAACGAGGGCGATTGCAATGAGCGCCGCGGCGAGACCGAGTACGAGGCTCAGCGCGCCGACGACGCGAATCAGGGCCTTCGTGCTCGTTCGCCCGTGGGCGGGCGAACGCGCGGCGAGTGCCCACAGGGAATGCGACGCGAGCACAAGGATCGCGAAGGCGATTGCCGGTGCGAGCGAAAGCGGAGGTGAGGCCCACAGAGCGAAGATCCACGCCGCGAATGTGACCAGTCCCGCCTCTGATCCCGGCTGGGCTAGTTGAAGAAGGTTGAGTACGGCGAGCGCGATGAACGGCAGTATGAGCCCCATCGTGAGAGGTGCCGTAAAACCATTCGTTGCACCCGCCGCGACGACGAGCGCAGCGGCGATTTGCGCGGCGAGCGCGCCGAGCCTCGCGCACCACTGAGTGGGAGAGACGGCCCGAACGAGGTCGAAAGCATCGAGAAGATGATCGGCGAGGGAACGGATCACAGAGCCTCCTCGAGGCGGCGCACGGGAATCCCGCGTCGTTCAAGATCGGCGATGACGAAGCGCCTCTCAAATCCGCGAATAACCCATGCCTCGTCCCACAGGTGCGTGTCCTCGATCCCGTCGATGCGGCGCATGGGAGCACCCGTGAGGCGTGCGGTGTTCGTGAGTTCTGCGGGAAGCGTGTCGATGATTGTGAGGTTCGCGCCGATCGCGCGCAGAAGGCCAATCTGCCCGATGAACTCTTCGCTCAGGAGGGGGGTGCACGCGATGGTGAGTGTGCCTGAGCGGATGCGCGGGGCCCGACGTAGACGAGGAGACACGGACTTGTCGCGCGATACGGTCGAGAGTGCCTCGAGGATGCGTCGCATGTGTTGCTCGCCCGTGCCGAAGGGGATCGACCCGATTAACGCTCCCGCATCGTGCAGGCCCACGCGGTCGCCGAGCGAGAGGTAGTGACGCGCGAGCACCGTCGCGGCTTCAACACTCATATCGAGACTCGAGGCGCGGCCATCCCCGGGCTCGGCACCGATCGGCCGGATATCGGCCATCGTATCGACGACGATGAGGACGTCCGTGTCTCGTTCGGAAAAGGTCTCGTTCGTGTGCAGTACTCCCCGGCGTGAGGTCACGCGCCAGTTGATTGTTTTGAGTCGATCGCCCGCGCGGTAGGGGCGGATGTCGGCGAGCGCCGTCCCCTCACCTTTCGTGCGGGAAGTATGGGGACCGCTCACACCGAGGACGCGCTCAAGGGGAAGGGGGCGAGGCTTCGCCGTTGCACTCGCGACGGCAGAAACGTTGCGCGCTGCGTGGTGCCGGTGGCGTCGGAACGCCCCGAGCGCATCGGTTTCTTGCACGGTGAACGGGCCGAACTCGTGCGTGCCCCACACCCGGGGCGTCGCCCGAACCCACGTACTTTCGAGACCCGTGATGACCGCCCATCGAGGCGAATACTCGAGCCCGCTGTTCATGTGGACGCCCACGGTCACGAGTGTTCCGCGAGCACCGCGAGCGATCGCCGTGACGCTCTCACCCTCGTTGACTTTGGCTTCCGCGGCCTCGAGCGTTGCCGGCTTCGCCTCGCTCGGCCGCATGATGTGGGCGACCGCAATCCAGGCAACGAGCGCACACCCAGCAAGGAGGGCGTCGAGGCGTGAGCCGAGCACGCCGTACAGGATGAACGCCGCGGCTGCGAGTACCGCGCGCGTGTAGGCCTGGGTTGTACGCATTCTCAAGCGGCAGCTTCGGGGGCGGGAACGCGCGTGAGAATCGAGTCGATCACGCTCGCGGGTGAAATGTTCTGGAGCCACAGTTCGGGCCGGATCACAACGCGGTGCTCGAGGCACGCGTGGGCCAAAGTCTTGATGTCTTCAGGAATCACGAATTCGCGGCCCTGGATGAGCGCGAGCGCGCGTGCGCACTGAATGAGCGCGAGCGAGCCGCGAGGCGAAGACCCCATCGCGGTCTCGCTGTGCTCTCGCGTTTCGCGCACGAGCGCGACGGCGTAGCGGCCAACGGCCTCGCTCACGTGAATTGTTTCGACTGAGCGCTGCAGCTTTTCGAGTTCGCCCGCCTGGAGCACGCGCTCGACGTCGATGCTCTCCTCGCGGCGCTCGATTCGGCGTGCGATGACATCCCATTCGTCGTCGGCGCTCGGGTAGCCGAAGGTCAGTCGCATGAGGAAACGGTCGAGTTGGGCCTCGGGCAGGGGATAGGTCCCTTCGGTTTCGACGGGATTGGCGGTTGCGAGCACGTGAAATGGGCGCGGGAGTGCGTGCGTCGTGCCCTCGATACTCACCTGGCGTTCCTGCATCGCCTCGAGGAGCGCAGCCTGAGTTTTGGGAGGCGTGCGGTTGATTTCATCGGCAAGGAGGAGCCCCGTGAATACCGGACCTGGCCGAAACTCAAACTCGTTCGTTTTTTGATTGAACACCTCGGAGCCCGTGAGATCGGCAGGCAGGAGGTCGGGCGTGAATTGGGCGCGGCGAAACTCGAGTCCAAGAGCGAGAGCGAACGAGTGGGCCGTGAGCGTTTTGCCGAGGCCCGGGTAGTCCTCGAGGAGGACGTGCCCGCCCGCGTAGATGCCCGCGAGGAGCTTCGTGAGCGCTTCGCGCTTACCGACGATCGCGCGCTCTGTCTCGTCGAGGATGCGCGTGCTGAGTGCGGCGGCCTCGCTCGGGGTGAAGGTGTCGGTCATGGCCTCTCCTTGACGTGGGGTGCGGGGGCGGTCAGTCGTGCGTATGCACTCTCGAGGTCGCGCAGCGCTGCGACCAGGCCGCGACGTGTGAGGCGGACCTGCCTCGTGCGCGGTCGAGGGGCATTGGCAGGGGAGTGGGCAGCGTCGGTCTCTTCCGCACAGGCGATAATGTCCGACGTTTGCTGCGACAGCACGAGGCTATCCCCGCGCGTGTCAGCGAGCGTCTCTAGTTCGTGAGCGATGCCCGCGAGGTACGTCGCGGGAAGGCGCGGGCCTTGCCGCTTTGTCTCGATTGTGCGGTAGAGGTCATCCTCGATACGGCGCACGCGGCGATCCTTTGCTGCTTCGAGCTCGGGTGCTGCGCGATAGAGGACTCGCGGAAACTCGGGAGCCTCGCTTCCGGTGAGTCCCGTGGCATTGAGCTCCCTCGCAAGCAGTGCGCCGAGTGTAAAGATAAGCGCGTAGGCGAGGTTGAGGCGGATATCGACGAGGTGCAGCGCGAGAACGATTGCCGTCGTCGCTGCCGCCGTCACGGCGAAGGTGAGCACGAGACGTTTCATGAACGTGCGCCTCCCGCCGGGGCCGTGTCCAATTCGCCTCTCAAGGCACGGAGCAAGTCTCGTGCCTCTTCGAGGCTGGCGGGGCGAGTTTCTGCGCTCGAGTAGCGTTCGGTTCGGTAGAGCTCCCCAAGGCGCGCGAGGCGAGAGTTATCGAGTCCAGCGGAGCCGACGACGCGCTCGACAAACTCGCTTGAGGTTTCGTAGGAACAGCGACCATAACCCTCTTCCGTGAGGCGGGCTTCGATCGCAAGCCATGCCGCGACAATGGCGTTGCCGTCGACCGCACTCCTCTCAAGGGCTTGCGCCGCGGCCTGGAGAGAGGCCGCGACAGCGGAGGCTTCGACTTCGCTCGGCGCGTCCCCACTTTCGCTTTGAGGAGTGAGTGTTCGCCGCGTCCTAAGCGCGCGTAGCCCTACCCGCACACAAATGATGAGTAAGCACAGCCCTGCAAGCGCGAGTAGCGCCCACACGATGATCTCGAGGGTCGGGCCGAGGGGATTGGGGCCCTCGGGTTGATACTGCTCGAACCCCGCGGAGATTTCCGTATTGACGTGTGCCTTCTGGTCAGTCGCGCTCTCCTGCGGGAGGACATCGAGGGCCGAGGGGCCGGCGCCGATGTCCACGAGGGGAGGCATGTGCGCGGCCGTTGCACACCCGAAGAGGAGAGCGCACACGATCGCGATGAGCGCAGGAAAAACCCGCTCAACTTTCATCGCGAATCTCCCTTCACTCCGGGCCTCGTGATTCGTGCGCGGCGCGGCGTTCTTTGTCCCGAAATCCTATACCGGAGCCCTGAAGGGGATTCTCGCACCGGCGATCGTGTGAAAAGCTTGAGGGGGAAACGCACGCGAGAGAGACACGCGAGGAGAGGCGATGAACCACAACGGCTGGGCCTTTGACGATGACGCGCCCCTGACGGCGCGCCTCACGGCTGCCTTCGCCTTCACCGCGGCCGCGGGCCTCTCCATACTCTTCACGATCGTGTGGCTTCTCAAAGATGGCTTGAGCGCCGACATCTCGCTCGGCGGGCTCATCGCCCCGCTCATGCTCGGAATGTTCATCGCGGTCGCCGGTGCAGTGTATGACGCGACGCGTCGGCGCTTGCCGTTTGCATGGATGTGCGTTGTTGTCGCCGCGAGCATTCTTGCGCTTGCCCTCGCGGGCGCGACTGTTTTCGAGCTCTTGACCGACCAGCGGTATGAGCTTTCGCCGTTCGTCTATCTCATTGGCGTGCCCGTGTATGGCGCTCTCGCGTGGGCCGTGCTCGCTCTCTGGCCCGCGCCAAAGAAGCAAGAGTCGCGACTCTTCGGCCCGGGTGAGGATCGGGGCGACTGGCGCGAAGAATTCATTCGTGCCGCTCGCGTGCGCGGGGACCTCACCGAAAAACGCATCGAGAAGCTCGCAGACGACGCATACGCCCGTGCCGAATCTGCACACCGAAGCGTGGGGGAGGAGTGCGGCGATCCCGTGCGATACGCGCGTAACCTCCCGAAGGATCGCGCGACGGTCGCAAAACGCAAGCTTTTCTTCCAGCTTGCACTCATGGTGCTCGCTGGCATCCTCCTGGCCTTGGACATAAGCGGAGAGCGACAGAGTTCCTTTGGCATCGGAGCGCTCGTGCTGTGGCTCGCCATCTTTGCGGTGGGTGCAGTCTCCTCGTTCTTCCTGTGGCGAAAAGCGAAGCGCGAGCAGGAAGGCGAAGCGGAGCGGCCCGTAGACTGAACGCGTGAGTACCGAGCAGACACCGAGCACGAACGCCTCAGACAGCTCCGCAGCCGCCGACCCCGCCGAGATGACCGCGCTCGAGGCCGAAGGGCGCATTCTCGACCTGCGCGAACGCCTCGCAGAGGCACGCGTCGAATACTACGAGAACGACTCACCGATCATGGCCGACGGCGAATACGACGCCCTCGAACGCGAGCTCAAGAGTCTCGAGGCGGAGTTTCCCGAGTTTGCGAGCGAGGAGTCACCCACCCAGACCGTGGGCGGCGCGGTTGCCCAGGGATTCGCCTCGGTTCCTCACATCGAGCGCATGATGAGCCTCGACAACGCCTTCAGCCTCGACGAGATTCGCGAGTGGGCAAAGCGCTGCCAGGAGGATGCGCCCGGAACGCCCCAGTTCCTGACGGAACTCAAGATTGACGGCCTCGCCATTTCGCTCGTGTACGAAAACGGCACACTCGTGCGCGGCGTGACGCGCGGCGACGGTCGCGTGGGCGAGGACGTCACCGCGAATGTCAAGACGATCCGCAACGTGCCGCACACTCTGAGCACTGAAAAGCCTCCCGCACTTCTCGAAGTGCGCGGCGAGGTGTTCTTCCCGGTCGACGAGTTCGAAAAACTCAATGAGGAGCGCCGCGAGGCGGGGCTTCGCGAGTTCGCGAACCCTCGCAACACCGCCGCGGGATCGCTTCGCCAGAAAGACTCCTCCATCACCGCCTCACGCGCCCTCGAGGTGTACGTCCACGGCATCGGTGCGCACGAAGGCGCCGTCGGATACCCCGAGAGTCAAAGTGAGGTCTACGAGATGCTCGCCTCGTGGGGCCTTCCCACTTCTCCTCACTTCGAGGTGCTCGACTCGCTCGAGCAGGTCACGCAGTACATCGAACGGGCGGGGCGCAAGCGCCACGACTTCGAGCACGATATCGACGGCATCGTCATCAAGATCAACGACTTCGCTCATCAGCGTGCTCTCGGAGCAACGTCCAGGGCACCGCGGTGGGCTATCGCCTACAAGTACCCGCCCGAAGAGGTCACGACAAAGCTGCTCGACATTCAGGTAGACGTGGGGCGCACGGGCCGCGTCACCCCCTTCGGCGTCATGGAACCGGTCAAGGTTGCGGGCTCGACCGTCGCGCGGGCGACCCTTCACAACCAATTCGATGTCGAACGAAAGGGCGTGCTGATCGGCGACACGATCCTCCTTCGCAAGGCCGGCGACGTGATCCCCGAAATCCTCGGCCCCGTCGAAAAGCTCCGCGACGGAACCGAAAAACCGTTCGTCATGCCGAAGAACTGCCCGAGCTGTGGAGCAGAGATTCGGCCGGAAAAAGAGGGCGATAAAGACTGGCGTTGCCCCAACCAGAAGGATTGCCCCTCCCAGGTCACCGGTCGTATCGCGCACGCTGCGAGCCGCGGGGCCTTCGACATCGAGGCCCTCGGCGATGAATCGGCAATTGCGCTCACCGATCCCGATAAGCGCCGCGCCGAAGCCCTCGCCTCTCTCAAGGCCGGCCACGCGCTCTACCTGCCGGTGCTTACGGAAGAGGATTTCCACAGCGCAGCGTTTGTGACGCTCAAGAACGGCGTTGCAACCGATGATGCGGACGGAGTTCCAATGCTCCGCATCACCGACCCCGACGATCCCCGCATTCCCGCACCACGCTCAGGCGTCGTGCGTACGGGCGCGAATCTGTTTGATCTCACGCCCGAGGACCTGCGCGAGGTCACGGTCTACCAGAGCGTGCGCCGCGACGGTGAGGAAACGGGTGATTGGCGCACCGTGAGCGCCTTTTGGAACCGCCCGCAGTGGCGCTACTACAAGTCCAGAAAATCCTGGAGCCTCGTGAAGCCGGCGACCGTCGGAAAAACCACCGAGGTGCTGATGAGCGAACTCGACAAGGCGAAATCGGCAGGGCTTTGGCGGGTGCTCGTGGCCCTCTCGATCCGCCACGTGGGTCCGACGGCCGCCCGCGCACTCGCGACGGCCTGGGGCTCTATCGACGCGATCGCGAGTGCAAGCGTCGAGGAACTGGCCAAAACTGATGGCGTCGGCGAGACGATCGCGACGAGCATCGCGGCGTTTTTCCAGGAGGAATGGCACGCCGAGCTCGTTGAGGCGTGGAAGCGCTCGGGTGTTGTCGTTGTCGACGAATCGACGAGCGGAATCGAAAAGACGCTCGAAGGGCTCACGATCGTTGTCACCGGTTCTCTCGAGGGCTACACGCGCGATGGCGCGAAAGAGGCGATCCTGCAGCGAGGCGGCAAGGCCTCCGGCAGCGTCTCGAAGAAGACGAACTACGTCGTCGTGGGCGAGAACGCGGGCTCGAAGGCGACCAAAGCAGAGGAACTTGGGATCACGATCCTCGATGAGGGAGGTTTCACAGCGCTCCTCGAGGGTGGAGAAAGCGCACTGGCGTAGCGCCTAGAATGGATGCCATGCCAGCAATGAGTTCTGAAGAAGTCGCACGCCTGGCGTCCCTCGCTCGCATTGAGCTCACCGACGACGAGATCGCTCGCTTTGCGGGCGAATTCGACGCCATCTTGGACGCAGTTGCGTCCGTGAGTGAAGTCGCGAGCGACGACGTCCCGGCCACCAGTCACCCGATTCCCATGACCAACGTGTTCCGCAAGGACGAGGTCACGGAAACCCTCACGCAAGAAGAAGCCCTTTCCGGCGCGCCCGAAGCCGCCGATGGTCGCTTCGTTGTTCCGCAGATTTTGGGGGAGGAGTAACCGATGACTGACCTTGTGAAGCTTTCCGCCGCGCAGATGGCGAAGGGGCTCGAAAGCGGTGAGTTCAGCGCGCGCGAGCTGACCGACGCGCATCTCGCACGCATCGAGGCCGTCGAGGGCCAGCTCAACGCCTTCGTGACCGTGACAAGCGATGACGCACGGGCGACGGCCGATGCCGTTGACGAGGCGCGCGCCAAGGGCGAGAACCTCGCGCCGCTCGCGGGTGTTCCCGTTGCGGTTAAGGATGTCGTCGTGACGAAGGGCACGCAGACGACCGCCGGCTCGAAGATCCTCGAAGGTTGGATCCCTCCGTACGACGCGACCCTCGTGGAGAACCTCAAAGAGGCAAAGCTCCCGATTCTCGGCAAGACCAACATGGACGAGTTCGCGATGGGCTCCTCGACCGAGACGAGCGCCTACGGCAACACCCACAACCCGTGGGATCTGGACCGCATCCCGGGCGGTTCGGGTGGCGGGTCTTCGGCGGCTATCGCCGGGTTCGAAGCTCCGCTCGCGATCGGTACCGACACGGGTGGCTCGATCCGCCAGCCCGCGGCCGTGACCGGCACGGTCGGCGTCAAGCCCACGTACGGCTCGGTCTCGCGCTACGGGCTTATCGCGATGGCAAGCTCGCTCGACCAAGCGGGCCCGTGCACGCGAACGGTCGAAGATGCCGCGCTTTTGCACGAGGTCATCGGCGGCTACGACCCGAAGGATTCGACCTCGATCAAGGACGGCTTCGGCAACTTCGTCGAGGCCGCGCGCGAAAAGGACGTCAAGGGCATGCGCATCGGCGTCATTGAAGAGCTCGAGGGCGAAGGGTTCGACTCGCTCGTCAAGCAGCGCTTCGAGGAATCGCTCGCGCTTCTCGAGAAGGCTGGCGCGGAAATTGTTCGCGTGAGCTGCCCGAACTTCAAGTACGCGCTCGGCGCCTACTACCTCATCATGCCTTCGGAGGCGAGCAGCAACCTCGCGAAGTTTGACGGCATGCGCTTTGGCCTTCGCGTGGTCCCCGAGGATCACCCGACCGCCGAAAAGGTCATGGCCGCGACCAGAGGTCAGGGCTTCGGCGCCGAGGTCAAGCGCCGCATCCTGCTCGGTACATACGCGCTCAGCTCGGGCTACTACGACGCCTACTACGGAAGCGCCCAGAAGGTGCGCACACTCGTGCAGCGCGACTTCGCCGCGGCCTTCGAGAAGTGCGACGTGCTCGCGTCGCCGACCGCTCCCACCGTCGCTTTCCGCCTCGGTGAGAACACCGACAACCCCCTCAAGATGTACCTCAACGACATCGCGACGATTCCCGCGAACCTCGCGGGTGTCCCCGGCCTCTCGCTCCCGAGTGGCCTCGCCGAGGAATCGATGCCCGCGGGCTTCCAGTTCCTCGCTCCCGCGATGGCCGATGACCGCCTCTACCGCGCCGGTGGCGCACTCGAGGCGCTGCTCGAGGACTCCTGGGGAGGGCCGATTCTGAACAACGCTCCGGCCCTGGAAGGAGGCGCCAAGTGAACGCCTACACGGATATCGAACCCCTCGACTACGACGAGGCGATCGAGAAGTATGACCCGGTCCTCGGCATCGAGGTCCACGTGGAACTTGGCACGAAGACCAAGATGTTCGATGGCGCCCCCAATGTCTTTGCCGCCGAACCCAATACGGCGATCACGCCCGTCTCGCTCGGTCTTCCGGGGACGTTGCCGGTCGTCAATGAGAAAGCAGTGGAGTACGCGATCAAGATCGGTCTCGCACTGAACTGCTCGATCGCCGAGCACTGCCGTTTCGCGCGTAAGCAGTACTTCTACCCGGATCTCACGAAGAACTTCCAGACCTCGCAGTACGACGAACCGATCGCCTACGACGGGTACGTCGACGTCGAACTTGACGACGGCGAGATCGTGCGCGTCGACATCGAGCGCGCGCACATGGAAGAAGACGCCGGCAAGAACACCCACATCGGCGGTACCGGCCGTATCCAGGGCGCGACTCACTCGCAGGTCGACTACAACCGCGCGGGTGTTCCCCTCGTGGAGATCGTGACACGCCCGATCCCGAACACGGGCGGCCGCGCACCGGAGGTCGCCGCGGCGTACGTTCGCACGCTCCGCGATATCTTCCGCACCCTCGAAGTTTCGGAAGCGCGCATGGAGCGCGGCAACGTGCGCGCCGACATCAACGTCTCGCTTCGCCCCTCGAAAGAGGCGCCACTTGGCACACGTACCGAAACGAAGAACGTCAACTCGTTCCGTGCAATCGAGCGCGCCGTGCGTTTTGAGATCAGCCGCCAGGCGGGAGTGCTCGATAGCGGTGCCGAGGTCATCCAGGAGACCCGTCACTTCCACGACGACACGGGCCACACGAGCCCGGGCCGTGTGAAGAGCGATGCCGAGGACTACCGCTACTTCCCCGAGCCCGATCTCGTGCCGGTCGCCCCGAGTCGCGAGTGGGTTGAGGAGCTGCGCTCCTCGCTTCCGGAGCTTCCCGCGGCTCGTCGCCGACGGTTGCTCGGTGAGTGGGGTTTCACGGATCTCGAGATGCGCGACGTCATTAACGCCGGTGCGCTCGACCTGATCGAGGGGACGGTCGCTGCGGGTGCGAAGCCCCAGGCGGCACGCAAGTGGTGGATGGGTGAACTCGCACGCATCGCCAAGGAATCCGAGAAAGAGCTCGAGGAGCTCAGCGTCACTCCGGCTCAGGTTGCCGAACTCGTCTCGCTCGTCGAGGGCAAGAAGATCAACGACAAGATCGGCCGCCAGGTGCTTGCGAAGGTCCTCGATGGTGACGGTGATCCCGCCGCCATCGTGGAGAAGGAGAACCTCGCGGTTGTCTCTGATGACTCGGTTCTCGAGGGCGCCGTGGATCAGGCCATCGCTGATAACCCCGACGTGGTCGAGAAGATCAAGGGCGGCAAGGTCCAGGCGATCGGCGCGCTTATCGGCCCGGTCATGAAGGCGACGCGCGGCCAGGCTGATGCCGGGCGCGTTCGTGAGATCATTATGGCCAAACTTGAGGTGGGCTAACTCACCGGTCATAATGGGTCATTAAGAACTACCTAGTATGAAATGGGGCCTCGGGCTTTAGTGACCGGGGCCCCATTTTGCGGCCTGAAGCAGATCTGGGCCAACCGAGAGGGACTCATGAGTTTCGACCAGTACGTTGACCAGCTGATCGCACCGATTGCTCAATTTATGAGCGCGGTCGTGTTCTACGCGCCGAATATCGGCGGCATTGAAATCCCACTGATCGTCGTCTGGCTCGCAGTGGCGGCCGTCTTCATGACGGTGTGGTTGCGATTCCAGCCGATCACGGGATTTAAGCATGCGATTGACGTCGTGAGAGGGCGTTACGCGAGCAAAACTGACCCCGGTGAGGTGAGCAGCTTCCAGGCGCTTGCCACCGAGATTTCGGGCGCGATCGGGCTCGGCAACATCGCGGGCGTCGCGGTCGCGATTGGGCTCGGCGGTCCGGGCGCTGCACTGTGGATCGCGATCTTCGGCTTCTTTGCGATGAGCCTCAAGATGGCCGAGGCGACCCTGGGCACGAAATACCGCGTGATCGACGAAGACGGAACGGTCCACGCAGGCCCTATGTACTTCCTCAAATATGGGTTCAAAGAGATCGGCTGGGCGAAGGCCGGCAGCGTTCTCGCGATGTTCTACGCGATCTCGGCTTTCTTCGGCGTGTTCGGCGGCGGAAACATGTTTCAGTCGAACCAGACCGCGATGATCCTCGGTGAGCAGCTCGGTTGGGACTTCCTTCTCAACCACCGCTGGATCGTGGGTGTGGTCTTTGGCATCTTCCTCGCGCTCGTCGTGGTCGGCGGCGTGAAGTCGATCGGCAAGATCACCTCGAAAGCCGTTCCGATCATGGCGGGTACCTACCTCGTCTGCGCAATCCTTATTCTTCTTTTCAACCTCCCGCAGATCCCCTCGGCATTCATGACGATCGTGACCGAAGCGTTCCAGCCCAAGGGCGTTGCCGGGGGCGCGGCTGGAGCCGCCGTGATCGGTATCCAGCGTGCGCTCTTCTCGAACGCCGCTGGCGTCGGAACCGCGGGCATGACGCACGCGGCGGCGAAAACCCGCCACCCCGCGACCGAGGGCTTTACGGGCATGTGGAGCCCGTTCCTCGACTCGTGCGTCGTGTGTATGATCACCGCGCTTGTCGTGGTCGTGACCGGCGTCTATAAGAGCGGTGAGTCCGACGGCATCGTGATGACCGCGAAGGCTTTCTCGACCGTTGCGCCGTGGTTCTCGTATGTCCTCATGGTGATCGTCGTCCCGTTCGCGTTCTCAACCGTGCTCGCGTACTACTACTACGGCCTGAGCGCGATCCAGTACATCCTCGGCAACTCGAAATGGGTGACCCACGGCTTCCAGGTCGTGTGGATTGCCTTCACCATCATCGGGTCCGCCATCACGATCGATTCCGTTGTCACTCTTGCCGATGCGCTCATCTTCATCATGACCATCCCGAACCTCATCGGCGTGTACGCGCTTGCCAAGATCGTTCGCTACGAGATCCTGCGCCACAAGGTGAAGGTGACAACCGGAGCGATCCCGCAGATTGATCCTGAGCTCGCCGTGGGGATGGGGGATCACGAGCCCACCGAAGATCAAATTGCTGAGGCGCGTGATCGTGATGAAGAGGAAGCGCGCGAATGGCATGAGATTCGAGAGCGCCTCTATGAAGACGGCGAATGGGGTCAGCAGCGCGAAGGCGAGTGATGCAGGCCATCGAGTGATGCTAGTCACAGGCGCCGTGTTGGCCGTCATTACTTGACGAGACTCCTGGTGATTGTTATGTACCGCTGGTGACCAGGGGTTTTGTCGCCGCGTCAGTGTGCAAATAGGTCCGCTTGAGTGTGCGAGAAAAAATTGTCGCTAAGAATTCGTTTTCCCGAATGTGCTTGAAACCGCCGGTTCTTTTCCGAATGGTGGAGCGTGTTTGGCTTTCCCCCTTCAAGGAGTAACTGATGCATAGTTCTGGTGCTATCGACCAGTTCTTAAATACTTACTTTGCACCGTTTGCCGATTTCCTGTCGGCGATCGTGTTTTTCGCCCCCACCATTGCCGGGGTTGAGGTTCCCATCATCGTGTTGTGGCTGATCGCGGCCGCCCTCTTCCTCACGGTGTGGCTTCGATTCCAGCCCATCACGGGTCTCGCGCACTCGATTGGTGTCATTCGCGGCAAATACACCCGTAAGACCGACCCGGGTGAGGTGAGCTCTTTCCAGGCTCTCGCAACGGAGCTTTCGGGGACCGTTGGCCTCGGCAATATCGCCGGTGTCGCCGTCGCCATTTCGATCGGTGGTCCCGGTGCCGCGCTGTGGATCGTACTCTTCGGCTTCCTCGCGATGAGCGTAAAGATGGCCGAGGCGACTCTAGGTTCGAAGTACCGCGAGATTGACGATGACGGCCACACGCATGGCGGCCCCATGTATTACCTCAGGCACGGTCTTGCTGACGTCGGCTTCAAGAAGTTCGGCATCGTCCTCTCGTTCCTCTACGCGGCATTCACGCTCATCGGCGTGTTTGGTGCGGGTAACCTCTTCCAGTCGAATCAGGGCGCGGCGATCCTTAGCGATCAGCTCGGCATTGCCTTCCTTCAGGACAACCGCTGGGCCATCGGTGCGATTATGGCGGCGCTTGCGGCGCTCGTGATCGTCGGCGGTATTCAGTCGATCGGTACGTGGACGGCGCGCATCACGCCTCTCATGGCAATCGTGTACTTCCTGTGCGTGCTCGCGATCATCATCATGAATATTCAGGCGGTGCCCGAGGCGGTCGCCAAGATCTTCTCGACGGCTGTAACCGGCGAGGGCGTGACCGGTGGCGCGATCGGCGTGGCCATCGTTGGTATCCAGCGCGCGCTCTTCTCGAACGCTGCGGGTGTGGGCTCGGCCGGCATGGCGCACTCGGCCTCGAAGACCAAGGAGCCCGCGACGGAAGGCTTCACCGCGATGTGGGAGCCGCTCGTGGACTCTGTTATCGTCTGCACGCTCACGGCGATCGCCATTACCGTGACGGGTGTGTATGAGGACGGTAGCGGCGACGGCATCGTCATGACGGCGAATGCATTTGGGACGGTCGCAAGCTGGTTCCCGTATATTTTGACCGTGTCGGTGGCGCTCTTCGCGTTCTCGACGATCCTGAGCTACTACTACTACGGCAACCTTGCCGCCGAGTTCCTCTTCGGGCGGTCGGCCTTCGTGAAGCGCGGCTTCCAGATCGTATGGATTCTCGCGGTTATTCTCGGCTCGGCCGTGTCGATGGACGCTGTCATCAACTTCTCGGATGCCGTATTCTTCCTCATGACGATTCCGAACCTTCTCGGCATCTACTTCCTCGCAAAGATTGTGCGTTACGAGATTCTCCGCCACAAGGTGAAGCTTGAAACGGGCGCGATCGCAGTCGTTGATCCGGCACTCGCTGTCGGCATGGGTGACCACGAGCCCACGGAGCAGCAGGTCGCTGAAGCTCGCGCGCTCGAGGAGGAGGAAAACGCCAAGTATGAGGCGCTCAAGCAGCGCCTCGCGGACGATCCCGGTTGGCCGCATCGCGAAGGCTGATTGGTCGTTCTAACAACAGGCAGTTCATACTCTGAGACCCTCGTCCAATATTTGGGCGAGGGTCTTGGGTTTCTGCCTATGCTGTGGCCATGCCTCACCTTCGTTCACGCACGTCAACCCACGGCCGCAATATGGCCGGCGCACGCGCCCTGTGGCGCGCGACCGGCATGGGCTCGAATGATTTCGGCAAGCCGATCATCGCGACCGCGAACTCCTACACACAGTTCGTTCCTGGCCATGTGCACCTCAAAAACGTTGGCGACATGGTCGCCGAATCGATTCGCGAGGCCGGGGGAGTGGCGAAGGAGTTCAATACCATCGCGGTCGACGACGGCATTGCGATGGGGCACCAGGGGATGCTCTACTCTCTCCCGAGCCGAGACGTTATCGCCGACAGCATCGAGTACATGGTCAACGCCCACTGCGCCGATGCGCTCGTGTGCATCTCGAACTGTGACAAGATCACGCCCGGCATGCTCATGGCGGCCATGCGGCTCAACATTCCCGTCGTCTTTGTGTCGGGTGGACCAATGGAAGCCGGTAAACCCGTCGAGGGCGTAATCGACCACAGCATCGATCTCGTCGATGCAATCAGCTACGCCGTCGATGAGTCCATAAGCGATGACCAGCTCGCCCAGATCGAAAACAATGCATGTCCCACGTGTGGCTCGTGCTCGGGAATGTTCACGGCAAACTCGATGAACTGCCTCACCGAGGCCCTGGGGCTTTCGCTTCCGGGAAATGGCACGACGCTCGCGACGCACGCGTTCCGCCGCGACCTCTTCGTGGAGGCGGGAAAGCGAATCGTCGAGCTGTGCCGCCGCTACTACGACGATGACGACGAGAGCGTGCTGCCCCGCTCGATCGCTACGAAAGCGGCGTTTGAAAACGCCATGAGTCTCGATGTCGCGATGGGCGGCTCGACCAACACCGTGCTGCACATCCTTGCGGCAGCGATCGAGGGTGAGGTTGATTTTAGCCTCGAGGACATCGACCGGATTTCGCGGAACGTGCCCTGCCTCTCCAAGGTCGCCCCGAACGGAATTGCTCACGTCGAAGACGTGCACCGTGCCGGCGGGATTCCCGCGATCCTCGGCGAGCTTGATCGCGCGGGCCTGCTCGATCACTCGGTGCACGCGATTCACGCTCGTTCCCTCGCCGAATGGCTCGCCACGTGGGATATCCGCGGGGGAGAAGCCGGGCAAGAGGCCTTCACTCTCTTTAGCGCGGCACCGGGCGGAAAACGCACGACGGTGCCGTTCAGCCAGGACATGCGCTGGGAGGAGCTCGATCTCGACCAGGAATCGGGCGTAATTCGCGCCGTGCCGTTCGCCCACACGAAAGACGGCGGTCTGTGCGTGCTTCGTGGCAATCTCGCAAGTGATGGCGCCGTCATCAAGAGCGCGGGCATCGACGAGGAACTCTTCCATTTCGAGGGGCGCGCCTTTGTTGTCGAGTCCCAAGAGGAAGCGGTGCAACGCATCCTCGATAAGTCCGTTGCGGAAGGCGACGTTGTCGTGATCCAGTTCGAGGGACCACAGGGTGGCCCGGGCATGCAAGAGATGCTCTACCCCACCTCCTACCTCAAGGGACGCGGGCTCGGTAAGGCGTGCGCGCTCATCACCGACGGTCGGTTCTCGGGCGGCACCTCGGGCCTTTCAATCGGGCATATTTCGCCCGAAGCCGCCGAGGGTGGTGCGATCGGTCTCGTGGAGACGGGTGACCGAATCGTCATCGACGTCCCGAAGCGAGAGCTGACGCTCGATGTTCCGCAGGCAGAACTTGACCGTCGCCGCGAATCGCGCGGGCCTCTTCCGTGGCGGCCGCAGAATCGACGCCGCGAGGTGAGTCAGGCACTGAAGGTGTATGCCCATCACGTGCGCTCGGCAACATTTGGCGCGACGCGCAGGCCTCTCCCGTAAGCGGCGGGCCCCGTGGGGCCGACGGTTCGGAGGAGCCGTCGGATCTCAAGATGTGAACCGTTTCGTTTCAAGATTTGTATCCGGGTAGTTTGAGACGCATGCAGAGCATTCTCCTTATTGTGACCGGGCGCGGCTAACGCCCCCGCACGATAAGCCGCGCCCCTCGATTTCCCGCAAGGGACGAGGGGCTTTTTCGTCAGTGAATAATTGGAGGCGTTATGGCTGGAGCAGTCACGGGAGCGCAATCGCTCATCATGTCGCTTGAAGCGGCGGGGGCGGACGTCGTGTTTGGCCTGCCCGGGGGAGCGATCCTCCCGACCTACGATCCGCTTCTCGATGCGAAGGGGCTTCGGCACATTCTCGTGCGTCACGAGCAGGGGGCGGGCCACGCGGCGAGCGGGTACGCGCATGCAACCGGCAAGGTAGGCGTGTGTATCGCGACCTCGGGGCCCGGCGCGACAAACCTCATCACCGCGATTGCGGATGCCCAGATGGACTCGATCCCCATGGTGGTCATCACCGGTCAGGTGGGTTCGAGTTTTATTGGTACGGACGCGTTCCAAGAGGCCGACATCGTGGGCATGACGATGCCCGTGACGAAGCACAACATCCTCGTCAAGAACGCGGACGACATTCCGCTCGCGATCAAGCAGGCTTTCCACATCGCCTCGACGGGCAGGCCTGGAGTCGTTCTCGTAGACGTGACGAAGGATGCGCAGCAGGCAGAAACCGTTTTCGAATGGCCCGAAGAGCTCAATCTTCCCGGCTATCGCGTCCCGGGGCGCCCCAACGGCAAGCAGATTCGCGAAGCGGTCGAGTTGCTCGTGAACGCGAAGCGCCCCGTGTTCCTCCTGGGCGGTGGTGTGCTTCGTTCGCGCGCGAACGAGGAGGTGCGTGCGCTCGTCGAAGTGGCGAACGCCCCGTTCGTGACGACTCTCATGGCGCGCGGCGCCCTTCCCGACTCGCACCCGCAGCACCTGGGAATGCCCGGGATGCACGGAGACGTCGCCGCGGTCGCATCCCTCCAACGCAGTGACCTGATTATCGCGATCGGGGCACGCTTCGATGACCGCGTGACGGGAAGGCTCGACTCGTTCGCGCCCGCAGCAAAGGTTGTGCACGCCGATATCGACCCCGCCGAGATTTCAAAAAACCGAGTCGCCGACGTGCCGATCGTGGGCGATGCGGCGGATGTCGCTCGCGCCCTTCTAGCGGCCCTCGCCGATCGCCTTGCAGACGGCGACGAACGCGACTACGAAGCCTGGTGGCAGCTCATGAACGGGCTGCGCGAGAACTACCCGCTCGGGTGGACCGCGACTGCCGACGGCTACACGGCGCCGCAGCACGTGATTTCGCGCATCAGCGCCATCAGTGGCCCCGAATCGATCTTCGTTGCCGGTGTGGGCCAGCACCAGATGTGGTCGAGCCAATTCATCGACTTCGAGGAGCCGTATTCGTGGATCAACTCCGGCGGCCTCGGCACGATGGGCTACTCACTGCCCGCGGCGATGGGCGCGAAAGTGGGACAGCCCGGCAAGGTCGTGTGGTCGATCGACGGCGACGGTTGCTTCCAAATGACGAATCAGGAGCTCGCGACCTGCGTGCTCAACGATATTCCGATCAAGGTCGCGATCATCAATAATTCGTCGCTCGGAATGGTGCGTCAGTGGCAGAACCTTTTCTACGATCAGCGTTTTTCCAATACCGATCTCAATACCGGGCACGGCACGCGCCGCGTTCCCGACTTCGTGAAGCTCGCCGAGGCCTACGGTGCCGTGGGGCTACGGTGCGAGCGCGACGAGGACATCGACCGGGTGATCGGCGAAGCGATGGCGATCAACGATCGCCCCGTCGTGGTCGATTTTCAGGTGAGTGCTGACGCGATGGTGTGGCCCATGGTGCCCGCTGGCGTGAGCAATGACGAGATTCAAATCGCGCAGGGTATGACGCCCGAATGGGAGAGGGAGATCTGAGCATGGACTTTTCGCGCGACCCGGAGAAGAACCATACGCTGTCTGTCCTCGTCGAAAACAAGCCCGGCGTGCTCACGCGCGTTACGGCGCTTTTTGCGAGGCGCGGTTACAACATCGCATCGCTCGCGGTAGGACCTACCGAGCACGAGGGCATCTCTCGCATCACCGTCGTGGTCGAGGTTGATCAGATGCCGCTTGAGCAGATCACGAAGCAGCTCAATAAGCTCGTGAACGTCCTGAAAATCGTCCAGCTCGAGCCGCGGCAGTCGGTCGAGCGTGAGCTTGTGCTCGTCAAAGTTAAGGCCAACAACCAGACCCGCACGTCGGTTCTCGAAATAGTGCAGATGTTTCGAGCGAAGGTCGTCGATGCGGCCTCCGATTCCGTCACGATCGAGGCGACGGGATCGGCCGATAAGCTTGCCGCGCTGCTGTCCATGCTCGAGCAGTTTGGTGTCAAGGAGATCGTGAAGTCGGGGGCGGTCGCGATCGGGCGCGGCTCGCGTTCGATTACGGATCGCGCGCTGCTCGGGTAGGCAGCGTGGGGTCCGACGGGTGCACACCCACCGGCGTTTCTCAATATGAGACACGTATCCAGTAAGTAAGACGAGGGGCGGTTAGACTGCCCACAACCGAATCACACATGAGAACCGAAGGAGTTCACCGTGGCGGAAATGTTTTATGACGACAACGCTGATCTTGCACTCATCCAGTCCAAGAAGGTCGGCATCGTAGGATTCGGCTCGCAGGGCCACGCTCACGCCCTCAACCTTCGCGACTCGGGCGTCGAGGTACGCATCGGCCTCAAGGAAGGGTCGAAATCGCGAGCAAAAGCCGAAGAGCAGGGCTTTGGCGTGGACACCGTCGCCGAGGTCGCGAAGTGGGCCGACGTCATCATGATCCTCGCTCCTGACCAGTACCAGGCCGAGATCTACGAGAACGAGATCAAGGACAACCTCGAGGCGGGTAACGCGCTCTTCTTCGCGCACGGCTTCAACATCCGCTTCGACTACATCGAAGCGCCTAAGGGCGTCGACGTCGCGCTCGTCGCGCCGAAGGGCCCGGGCCATACGGTGCGCCGCGAGTTCGTCGCCGGGCGCGGTGTTCCCTGCATCATCGCAGTGGAAAACGACGAGTCGGGCGAGGCCTGGCCGCTCGCCCTGTCATACGCGAAGGCGATTGGTGGCCTGCGCGCGGGCGCGATCAAAACCACCTTCACGGAAGAAACCGAAACCGACCTCTTTGGTGAGCAGGCTGTGCTGTGCGGAGGCATGAGCCACCTCGTGCAGGCGGGCTTCGAGACACTGACCGAGGCGGGCTACCAGCCCGAGATCGCCTACTTCGAGGTGCTTCACGAGCTCAAGCTCATCGTGGACCTCATGATCGAAGGTGGCATCGCGAAGCAGCGCTGGTCGATCTCAGATACCGCCGAATTCGGCGACTACGTCTCGGGTCCGCGAGTCGTGGACGAACACGTCAAGGCCTCCATGAAGGCCGTTTTGGACGACATTCAAAACGGCAGCTTCGCGAAGCGCTTCGTCGATGATCAAAAGGCAGGTGCGCCCGAGTTCACGAAGCTGCGCGCGAGCGAGCAGGAGCACCCGATCGAGAAGGTCGGCAAGGAGCTTCGCACGATGTTTGCCTGGAGCGCCGAGCAGCTCGATGCCGACTACACAGAGGGCACCGCACAACGCTGATTCGCCGCCCCGTGCACCACCCTCGCGCCACCGAAGGAGAAACCATGAGCACACTTGACCTCGCTGTCATCCCCGGAGATGGGATTGGGCAGGAAGTTGTACCCGAGGGCCTCAAGGTTCTTCGGGCGGCCCTGGAAAGCACGGGGCGTAACCTCGTCACGACCGACTACAACCTCGGCGCGAGCCGCTGGCACGACACCGGCGAAACGCTGACGGATGAGGACCTGGACGCGCTTAAGCGCCACGACGCCCTGCTACTGGGTGCCGTCGGACACCCGAGCGTGCCCTCGGGCGTTCTCGAGCGCGGACTCTTGCTCAAGCTCCGGTTTGCGTTCGAGCACTACGTGAACCTCCGCCCTACGGCTCTCTTCCCGCACGTGGATTCCCCACTTGCGAACCCTGGCACGGTCGACTTCGTCGTCGTGCGCGAGGGAACCGAGGGGGCGTACGTTGGCGCCGGCGGGGTGCTTCGCGAGGGGAGCGCTGACGAGGTTGCGACCGAGGTGTCAATCAATACTGCCCACGGCGTTGAGCGCGTCGTGCGCTATGCCTTCGAGCTTGCCGCAAAGCGCCGCGGGAAGCTCACCCTCGTGCACAAGCACAACGTGCTCGTGCACGCCGGGCGTCTTTGGAAACGCATCGTCGAGAACGTGGCCGGCGAGTATCCCGATGTCGAGGTTGATTACTCGCACATCGATGCGATGATGATCTACCTCGTTCAGGATCCTTCGCGTTTCGACGTGATCGTGACGGACAACCTCTTTGGCGACATCATTACCGATCTTGCGGGTGCGATCTCTGGCGGCATCGGGCTTTCGGCTTCCGGCAACCTGAACCCCACGGGTGAGTTTCCGTCGATGTTTGAGCCCGTGCACGGAAGCGCCCCCGACATCGCGGGCAAGGGCATTGCGAATCCCACCGCGACGATCCTCTCCGTTGCGCTCCTTCTCGAGTCAATCGGTGAGGACGCGGCCGCGCAGCGCGTGCGCGAGGCCGTGACCGAGGATCTCGCGGAGAACCCGGGCTCCGCGCGTACGTGCGCGCAGATCGGGGACGCAATCGCGCAGGCTGTTCGGGAAAAGGCGCATGCAGCCTCGTAAACTGGGGAAATCAACGATTAAAGGTGAGAGGAATAAAGCCCATGGGTGAATACCGCGCAAGCTCGGCTCCGCGTCGAATCTCGAACGAGGAGCGTGAGCGCATCCTCAAGGATCCCGGCTTCGGCGACAACTTCACCGATTACATGGCCCATCAGCGGTGGACCGAAGCCGAAGGCTGGAGCGAGGGTGAGATTCTTCCGTACGGCCCCCTCTCACTCCAACCTGCCGCTGCGGTTTTCCACTACGCTCAGGAAATTTTCGAGGGACTCAAGGCCTTCCGGCACGCCGACGAAAGCGTGTGGACCTTCCGCCCCGAGAAGAACGCCGCGCGTATCCAGAACTCGGCGAGGCGCCTCGCGCTACCCGAGATCTCGACCGAGGACTTCCTCGCCTCGCTGCGAGGCGTCGTGAGCGCCGATGAGCCGTGGGTTCCCACGGGTGGCGAGTCGAGTCTCTACCTTCGCCCGTTCATGTTTGCCTCGGAAAGCTTCCTCGGTGTGCGTGCGGCGCACACGGTCGACTACTACGTGATCGCTTCGCCTGCCGGTAACTACTTCCCGCGCGGCGTGCAGCCGCTCGTCGTCTGGGTCTCGCCGCTCGCCGCCCGCGCGGGCCGCGGCGGCACGGGCTTTGCCAAGTGCGGTGGCAACTACGCGAGCTCGCTCCAGGGCAAGTACGAGGCTGCCAAGGCGGGGGCCGATGAGGTCATGTTCCTCGATTCGGAGACACACTCGAACATCGATGAGCTCTCGGGCATGAATACTTTCGTCGTCTACGCCGATGGTCGCATCGTGACGCCCACGCTCACCGGCTCGATCCTTCCGGGCGTGACGCGCGAATCGATCCTTACGCTCGCCGCCGATCGTGGCCTTAGCCCCAGCGAAGAGTCCGTCAACTACGAGGCGCTCACCGCCGATATCGCTGCGGGCCGCGTGACGGAAATGTTTGCGTGCGGCACAGCCGCCGTGATCAACCCAATTGGCGAGCTGCGTGATGAAAAGGCCACGTGGACAATCGGCAACGGTGGCAGCGGCGAGGTCACGATGGCCCTTCGCGAAGAGCTGACGGGCATTCAGTACGGCCGCGTTGAGGACCGCCACGGCTGGCTCGCGCGCCTCGTGTAGCGCTGCACTACCCGATCCGTTTCTTTCTTCAGCACCTCGGAGGTCACGGCCAGTGTTTCACCTGTACGACACGACCCTGCGCGACGGCTCTCAGCAAGAGGGACTCACGCTTAGCGTCGAGGACAAACTCCAGGTCGCAAGGCTCCTCGATGAGCTCGGCGTGACCTATATCGAGGGCGGCTGGCCGGGCGCGGTTCCGAAGGATACAGAGTTTTTCGCGCGTGCGAAAAAGGAGCTCTCGTTGAAGAACGCCCGACTCGCGGCCTTCGGGGCGACCCGCAAAAAGGGGTGTGCGGCGAGCGAGGACCCGCAGTTGCGGGAGCTCGTGGATTCAGGGGCTCCGACGGTCACTCTCGTGGCAAAGTCTGATCTTCGGCACGTCGAATCGGCGCTGCGCACGAGCGCCGAGGAGAACCTCGCGATGGTGCGCGAGAGCATTGAGTTTCTCCGTGGTTACGGCCGCGAGGTGTTCATCGACGCCGAGCACTTTTTCGACGGCTATGCTCACGATGCCGACTACGCGGTGCGCGTCGTTGCCGAAGCCTTGCGCGCCGGGGCGGCGATTGTTGTTCTATGCGATACGAATGGAGGAATGCTCCCGCATCAGGTGAGTGCGATCATCACGGATGTGCGTGCACGGCTCGAAAAAGCAGGGCTCGAGAGCGACCGTCTCGGTGCCCACATGCATAACGATTCCGGCTGCGCGATCGCGAACACGATCGCCGCCGTAGAAGCGGGCGCGGTGCATGTTCAGGGCTGCGTGAACGGCTATGGCGAGCGGACGGGCAACGCCGATCTCATTCCGGTTCTCGCCAATCTTCAGCTCAAGCTCGGGCGAAAGCTCGTGAGCCCCGAACAGCTTGGCGATGCGACACGGATCGCCCACGCAATCGCGGAGATCGCGAATATTCCCGCGTACGCACGCGCGCCGTACGTGGGAGCGAGCGCATTCGCGCATAAGGCTGGCCTGCACGCGAGCGCGATCCGCGTGGATCCAGATCTGTACCAGCACATGGATCCAACGGTCGTGGGCAATGACATGCGCATGATCATCTCGGACATGGCGGGCAAGGCGTCGATCGAACTCAAGGGGCGCGAGCTCGGCTACGACCTCTCCGGTGAGGACGCCACACTCGCCCTGCTCGCCCAGACAGTCAAGGGGCGCGAAGCCGAGGGATACAGCTACGAGGCGGCCGACGCCTCCTTCGAGATGCTCGTGCTCCACGTTCTCGGGGACCTTCCCACCTACGTTGAGGTGGAGTCGTGGCGCACCTCCTCCCACCAGCTCCGCGACGGATCGCTCGAATCGGAAGCAACCGTGCGCCTCAGCACGGCTCCCGGTCACCGAAGCGTGACGATCGCCGAAGGCAACGGCCCCGTGAATGCCCTCGACAAGGCCCTTCGTGAGGCGCTCGTGGACACCTATCCCGAGATTGCCTCGTTCGCACTCGTCGACTTCAAGGTGCGTATCCTCGACTCCCAGCAGGGCACCGACGCGACGACTCGCGTGCTCGTGACGAGCCAGGCTCCCTTTGGCCGCTTCACGACGGTTGGCGTGGGCCCGAACATTATCGAGGCCTCGTGGGAGGCACTTTTCGACGCCTATTGGTATGGCCTCCACAAGCTCCGCGTGGCCCCAGCGCGCGAAAGCGGAAGATCGCTCTAGAGCATCGCTTCGAGGTCTTTCAGCTTGTGGATCCTGAATGGATAGCAGTGCCAGCGGTAGGCGGGACCACATCTCAAGCCCGCAGTGAGAAGGGCGGAAGGGGAGCCGGGAGGCCCGTGGTGGTGGGGCGTGAAGAAGGGTGGAAGCCATGTGCTCTCTCTAGGGGGAGGGGGAACCGTTCTGTGCTTATGGCATTTCCACCCCTACTCGCGGGCAGCAAGCCAGCTTCTCGGAGCATCGCTACGTGCGTCGTAACGGTGCGGGGAGTGCAGCCCACTTCTTCCGAGATCTCGCGGCGGGGTGGTATACGTCCGGTATCGCTATAGCTACTGGAGACGTCGAGGTGGATGCGACCGCGCGTCTCGTTGCCCTGTACCCAGTGCGACAGATGTGTCGCAAAAGTGCACTTTTGGGCCCATTGGGAACCGTAAAAGTCCCGCGAGTAACTGTCATGCTGGGGTGCCCCAGTTCAGTACGCAGCTCGCGCGGGGGCGCGCGGCGCCCTCAACGGTGGAGGCCTCTCCATCGGGGGCACGGGCACGTCGGTCCCCACGCCCTCCACCTCCTCCTCGGGCAGCGTCGGGCAGAGCATTGTCGACGCCGCTCGCACCCAGATCGGCACCTCCTACTCCTGGAGCTCGAGCAGCCCGGGGGTGGGCTTCGACTGCTCGGGGCTGACCCAGTACGCCTACAAGCAGGCCGGCATCGATCTGCCGCGCACCTCCGGTCAGCAGGTCAACGCCGGCACCTCGATCTCGAAGTCCGCGGCCCAGTCCGGCGATCTGGTGGTCTGGCCCGGTCACATCGGCGTCTACGCCGGCGGTGACAAGGTCGTCGACGCGGGCCGCTCCGCGGGCGCCGTCACCGAGCGCACGATCTGGGGATCCCCCACCTTCATCAGCTTCCGCTGAGCACCAGCGACACCGACGGGGCGCGGACCGCCTCCCGGTGGTCCGCGCCCCCTCTGTGTCGGGTTGCCGCTCCGGGGGGAAGGGGTGGGCAGCTCGGTGGGGTTAGGTGTGGAGGCTGCCTGCGGCCTCGCGTTCATGCACGGACGGGCTCTCCAACTGGATGGTGGCGTGCTCGATCGCCACCGGGAAGTGTGTTCTGACGCAGAGGTGGACGTCTTCGAGGATCCGCAGCGCGTGGGCGGATTCGAAGCACTCCTCGCTGACCACGACGTGGGCCGAGATGACGGGCAGGTTACTGCCGATCGCGGAGGCATGCAGGTCGTGAACGTCCTGGACGTGATCCAGGGCGAGGATGTGCTCGCGAACTTGATCGAGATCGACCCCCTGGGGGGTGTACTCCATGAGGATGTGCACCGTCGCGCGCAGGATGCGGAACGCTCGGGGCACGATCAGCGCAGCGATGAACAGCCCTGCCAGAGCGTCGGCCTGCTGGAACCCGGTGAACTGGATGACCAGCGCGGCCGTGATGACGCCGAGCGATCCGAGGGCATCGTTGAGGACCTCGAGGAACGCGGCGCGCATGTTCAGGCTGGAGTTCTTCCCCCCGGCCAGGACGAGGATCGCAGCGATGTTCGCGATCAGCCCGATCACCCCGAAGGCGAGCAGCTCCCCGGAAGGGACCTCGGGGGGCTCGGTCAGCCGCGAGATGCCCTCGATTGCTGTATAGGCTCCCACCACGATCAAGAGGGTGGCCTGGGCCAGGGCGGCCAACACTTCGATGCGGGCGAATCCCCAGGTGCGTTTGCTGCTGGCCGGGCGCAGCATCATGGTCGCCGCGATCAGGGCCACCAGCAGCCCCGAGGCATCGACCAGCACGTGTGCCGTGTCGGTGAGCAGAGCAAGGCTTCCGGTGACGACACTGCCGAGGGCTTGCGCGAGCATGATGACAGACGTAATGCCAAACGCGATCGCCAGGCGAACCCGGGCCGTGTCCGGTGAAGCATGGTGGTGGGAGTGCTCTCCCTCGCTCGCCATCACAGCTCCCCTTCCTCAAGCTCAGCGTGGTCACAGTGGGCTTTGAGGGAGAGCGACGCCCCGGAAGCGGCCAGCAGCGTCTCCGCGGTCTCCAGCAGGTCCGTGAGCCGGGCCGGATCAGCCAGGGCGAACCACGAGGCCCGTCCCTCAGTGCGCACGGTGACCAGACCACAGTCACGCAGGCACGCCAGGTGCTTACTCACGGTGGACTGCGCCAGGTGCATGTGCTCTACGAGGCCACGGACCCGGTGCTCATCGGTCGAGAGGTGCTGAAGGAGGGCCAATCGAGTGGGCTCGGACAGGGCATGGAACAGCGCAGCATGGCCGTCCGCGACCTCGAACGGAGCGTTGTCCACCACCGGAATTATCGTCATGTGCCGATAGTATCGTCATAAAGCGATATTGCAAGGGGTGTGGTCCTTGGCGGCAGCGCGAGCTGGGGCGCGCCCCGGTGCGGAGCCAAGGGCCAGCTCGGGGCGACTCGGAACTAGACTCGATGCGCCCCGCGGGCACGATCATCGTGGTCGTGCGAGGGCACTAGGGAAGGGGAGTTGCGACAGTGGACACAACGACGAGTAGACGTGCGGTGCTTCTTCCGCTTGCCGCACCGGGGCTGCTGCCGGTGGCCTCCGCGCACGACACCTTGTGCTGTCTCCTGTCCGACGCTGCCGTACCTACCTCCGGTCAGGCTAGCCAGGAACCAACCCTCCGAAGATCTCAGCAACCTCGTCGAGTCCGAACCGGGCCAACCCGTTGCACACCCCCGACACGCCCTCAGGGCTGGTTGGCTCGCTGTCGCTACGTCAGAGCCCGAAGGCTCCGCCGCTGACGAGGATCACGATGCCGAGGCCGATGAGAACGATGGGAAAGAGGATGTCCTCCCAGCGTTCGAGCACTTCCGCGATCGGGGGGCGGGTGGCGACGAACTTTGCCAAGGCCACCAGGACCGCAACGAGCGCGAGGAAGACGATGCAGTAGGCGACTACTGCGAGAGGTTCCACGCTAAGGAATACAGGGGTGTAGACACCGATGTTGTCGCCGCCATTGGCAAAAGTGACGCCTGCGACTGTCCAAACGCCGACCTTCTTGCCGGCAACCTTGGCCTCGTCGTCATCGTCGTCATCGTCTCCGCGCCAAGCCTGCCATGCGGCCCAGAGGCCGAGGCCCAGCGGGATGAGACCAAAATATGGAATGACTGCCGGAGGCAGAAATGCTCCGGCACCGATGGTCACAAGGATCGCGGCACCGAGGATGCCGGCAAATCCGAGGTACTGGCCGGCCAAAATACGGGCGGTGGTGCCGCTCTGGCGTGCCCCTCGCGCGAAGAAGAGGGAGAGCACGATGATGTCGTCGATGTTGGTAGCTGCGAACAGGCCTATCGCCTGCAAGACCGTGGTGAGATTCATGCGCCCACCCCAGCTACGTTGCATTCGGGAAGCGAGCAGGCAGGATCGATGCACGGGGCGTCTTCGTCCACTGCCAGGGTGGCATCGACCAATGTAGTCAGCGCCTGCGCCAGGTGCGAATCGGCGATCTCGTATCGTGTCCGACGACCCTCGGGCTCGGAGACGACGATCCCACAATCGCGCAAGCATGCCAGGTGGTTGGACACGTTCGAGCGTGTTAGGTCCAGATCTCGGGATAGTTCCGCCGGGTAAGCGGGATGGTCGAGCAAGGTCAAGATGATCCGGGATCGAGTAGGGTCGGCCAGTGTACGACCCAGGCGGTTCATTACGTCCAGACGCGAAGCAATAGTCAGCATGCACTGAACTATACAGTGCGCACTGAACAGTTCGTGACCGGTGGCCTGGTGTTCTCGGTCTCTTGCTCCCAAGAAGCTACAGCTCCGTGGCACAGCAGGGTTGTCCTACTGGGGTACCCCATTGCAACAGCATCTCGTTGAGCGCGAACCAACACCCCTCGACCTCTATAGTTGGGTCATGCCAACAGGACCAAAACACTGGAAGCACACAGAGGTCGGAGACGGGACCGACGACACCTGGGCCGAAGAATGCCGATGCATGATCGGTGAAGACCACTATGTTGGCGCCGACTCTCCGATGAGCGAGATGCTCAGCGAAGTCGACGCTGAGGACATCTATCTCTCCAGCGGGATGGACCCCGACTACGACTTCCGCTGAACATCCCCTCGAGTCCAACCTCTGCTCACCGAGCGCCGCGTCAGTCCAGGCCCCCAAAGACGGTGGCTTCGTCGTGTTGTCCCTCATGGGTGGCGACCTGCGCTGGTGACGTTAGGTGGGAGGTCTGGCAAATGACCTTTTCTTGGGCCCTCCTGGCGAGATTCGGATGGAGGCGCAGGAGCGGGGAGCCGGCAGGGCATCGTGGAATACCGGAGCCGCGCGAGGATATCCGCGAAAGGCCTTTGGCCTGACCCCCCCCTTGGGTAGGGCGCCGGGCCGCGGGAGAAGGGTGAGGAAAAGAGGGAAAGCCGTGTGCCCTCCCAGGGGGGAGGGGGAACCCTTCTATGCTTACGGCCTGACCCCCCTAGAGAAGATGCCGCACCTCGCGGAGATAGCGCTTCGCGGTGGACTCAGACAGTCCAAATTCCTGCATGACTTCCCGTCGCGTGGGCTGGGTGCCCGACTCGACAATCTGCCTGCTGAGAAACGCCAACACCTCGGCCTTCGAAGCCCTCGCCTGCTGCGCTCGGCGTTTGTTGGCGGCTTCGAGGGGTTTGCGGGCGTTGGTGTGGTACTCGGTTTGGGTGGGGTCGGTCCAGCGTTGTGCGGATTTTTTGCCGCCGCGTGAGCCGAAGGTGCGTAGTGCGCTGCGTTCGGTGGGGGTGACGTGTTGGGTGGAGCTGAGGCCTGTTCCGGCCTCTTTGACGGTCTTGTTGGTGGTGGCGTAGGCGCGGACGCGGCGGGCCATGGTGAGGCGGTCGCGCATGGGGGGCATTTCGTCGGGGCGGCCTAGGGTGTCTTGGGCGTGGGCGATGCGGTAGGCGTGTTCGTATATGTCGATGATGAGGTTGTCTTTGAGGCGTTGGCCGCGTTTGTGTGCGCGGTGTGCGGTTTTGAGTGCGTGGCGGAAGGCTGTTTCGTCGCGTTGTGGGACTCCTGCCGAGTCGTAGAGGACGCGGACACCTTGGATGTAGGACGGGTCGTGGCGTTCAAGTTCTTCGACGCTGAGGCCGTCCAGCTCGTCGGAGAGGGCGCGCATACGCTGAGCGCGTTCACGGTTGGCTTTGGCTTGAAGGATCAGGTCTGTACCGGTTTTTGCGGGTGTGGGGGTTTGTCGGGGGCTGTGGTGAGTGCGCCGAGTTGTTCGAGTATCGCTTCGAAGGACCGCCGTGCGTTCTCGGCCGAGCCGGCTTCGAGCCTTTCGCGGCGCGCGCCGTCGCCAAGGATGCTGAGGAGCCTTTCGAGTGCCTCGACCTGGGCCATCCCGTTGCCGGCAACGATAAAGACGGCGAGGCGCACCTGGAGCGCTCCGGCGTCGGAATCTCCCATTGCACCGAACGCGAGTGGCTCAGCGAGCCTTGCCACCACGAGTGCGTCCTTGAGTGTGTGGGTCGTGTCAGCGTGGGGTATCGCGACGGGCGGTTCGAGCGGGAGGCCGGTGGGGTAGAGCTGCTCGCGCGCGAGTACGGCCCCGACCCACGATGACGTCACGCATCCGTCGGCCTCGAGATGACTCGCTACGAACCGGGTGAGCGAGGCGAAGCTCGTGCCCTCGCCTTTCGGGACGTCGAGCACGTATAGGCGTGGCCGCGTCACCGCCAGGGTGCCTTCACGATGTCCCCGACGTACTCGAGGGTGAGCGCGAGCTCGCCCTCCTCGTCGGTCTGTTCGAGGTCCACGATCGCCTGCATCACGAAGTCGTGATCGCCTTCGGGATCGACGATGGTCTGCGTGACGAGCCAACGCTTCGACTCTTGCTCGAGTCGAAGGTATTGGTGTGCGCGGGCGCGACCCTCGATCACGACGTGATCGTGCGCGTCGTAGAAGTCGTCCATGGCTTCGCCCCAGCGATCCGCGTCCCACCCACTCGCGCCATCGAGTTCACCGAGTTGCTCCTCGCGCTCGAACGCGAAGTCTTCCACTCGTCGCCACATCGCGGCGCGCACCATTTGCGTGAGCACCTTGGTCTGCGCGCTCAGACTGCGTGGCGAATCGGGGCGTACTTCGCTCGCGGCATCCGTATCGCTGTCGGGGTTGGTGAGTGCCTCCCACTCGTCAAGAAGCGAGGAGTCAACACCCCGGACGAGGACACCGAGCCATTCGATGACATCCTCGAGCTCCTCGGTTCGCAGCTCGACCGGGAGGGTACGCCGGAGGGCCTGGTAAGCGTCGGAAAGATAGCGCAGCACGATGCCTTCCGAGCGCATGAGCTGGTACCGTGAGACGAACTCACTGAACGTCGCGCCCGTCTCGTAGAACTCGCGCACGATCTTCTTGGGGGAGAGGTCGTGCACGTTGATCCAGGGGCGATTCTTCGCATAGATCTCGAGGGCTGCCGAGAGTTCTTCCTCGAGAGGCTTCGGCCATGTGACCTCGTCGAGGCGCGCCATGCGTTCGGTGTAGTCGACGCCGTCAGCCTTGAGCTCGGCGAGCAGCGCACTCTTCGCCGCATTCTGCTGCGCGAGCAGAATCTGGAACGGGTCCTCGAGGATCGCTTCGATGATCGAAACCGAGTCCATCGTGAGGCTCGGCGAATCCTCGTCAAGAATGTCGAGGGCTGCGATCGCGAACGCTGCGAGCGGCTGATTCATCTGGAAGTCCCACTGCAGGTCGTCCACGAGTGTGACGGTGCGACCGAGGTGGTCCGGCTCCTCGCGCACCGTGATGATCTCCGCTTCCTTGAGGCCGCGGAATAGCTCGAGAGCGCGGCGCTTGAGAGCAAATTTCTGGGCGCGCGTTTGGTGGCTTTCGTCGATGAGGTGCCGAGCAGCCTCGAGGGCGCTTCCCGGGCGGGAAATGAGCGCGAGCAGGATTGCGCTCGTCATCGCCATGTGGGGTTTCAGTTCCGACGGTTGCTCTTCACTAAGCTTCCTGAGGTTCTCCTCGGTCCAGTTCACCCGGCCTTCTGGAACACGCATTTTCGGTTCGCGCTGCTTCTTCTTCGCGTTGTTGGGTTTCGAGCCCATTTCGGCTCGCTTCGCGAAGCGCTCCTTTTCTTTCTCAAACTCGACGGCCCATTCGGGAGCTTGGACGACGACGTGCCCCACGGTGTCGTAACCCGCGCGTCCGGCGCGACCGGCGATCTGGAGAAACTCCCGTGTGTTGAGCAGACGTTGGCGGCGTCCGTCGAACTTTGCGAGTCCCGTCATGAGCACGGTGCGGATCGGAACGTTGATGCCAACGCCGAGCGTGTCGGTTCCAGCAATGACCTTGAGAAGACCCGATTGCGCGAGCCGTTCAACGAGGCGGCGGTACTTGGGGAGCATGCCCGCGTGGTGCACGCCGATGCCCTCGCGCACGAGTTTCGAGAGGATCGAGCCGAAACCGCGCGAGAACCGAAAGTCGCCTATGAGCTCGCGAATCTTGTCTTTCTCTTCGCGTGTAAGGATCTTTGTGCCGAGAAGGTGCTGCGCTTGCTCGAGGGCGTCCTTTTGCGTGAAGTGGACGATGTAGACGGGCGCGTCGCGATTCTCGAGGATCTCTGTGATCGTCTCGGGAAGGTCGGTCGTCGCCCAGCGGAAATCGAGGGGAACGGGGCGTTCGGCCCCCGCGATCGTACTCACGCTCCTGCCTGTGCGCGTCGCGAGGTCCTTTTCGAAGAAGGTCACGTCACCGAGGGTCGCACTCATGAGCACGAATTGCGTGCGCGGGAGCTCGATCAGAGGCACCTGCCAGGCCCAGCCGCGCTGCGAATCGTCGTAGAAGTGGAACTCATCCATGACGACGAGGCCGATACTGCTCGTCTCACCGTCGCGAAGCGCATGATTCGCGAGAATCTCAGCTGTGCACACGATGATCGGGGCCTCGTGGTTCACGGACGAATCGCCCGTCATCATGCCGACGTTCTCAGCCCCAAACATCGAGACGATCTCGAAGAACTTCTCGCTCACGAGCGCCTTAATCGGGGCGGTGTAGTACGCGGTTTCTCCGCGCGCCATCGCGGCGTAGAGCGCCGCGTAAGCAATCGTTGTCTTTCCCGAGCCGGTGGGCGTCGCGGCAATCACGTGGTCGCCAGCGGCGATCGCGAGGAGCGCCTCCTCTTGATGGGAGTAGAGGGTGCGGCCAACCTCGGCTTGCGCTGCGATGAAACCCTCGACGATCGCATCCTCGCTCGAGGACGTGGGGAGAAAGTCGTGAAGAAGTGGCATGCCCCCATTGTGGCAGCCCCGCCCGGGCCGCTGCCTATTCGGCGGCGAGATCGACGTGAGGGATCTCGAGTTCCGCGACGACCGGGAGGTGATCCGACGCGTGCGTGCGGAGGGTCTTCGCCGAGATCGGCCGAATGTCACGACTCGCGAGAATGTAGTCGATACGTCGTAACGGAATGGGAATCACGGGGTTTGTGCGGCCGAGGAAGCGCTTGGCGAGCGGGAAGCGATGCTTCGCGGCCCACACGTCTGTGAGCCCCTTCGTGAAGACGGAATAATCGCGCGCATGCGAGGGCGCGGAATTGAGATCTCCCACGAGGACTGCGGGCTCCTCGCCCGCGAATGCGACCTCGCGCGCGGCTCGGAACTGCGCGCGTCTGGTCCGCCCCGGGCCGAGTGCGAGATGCGTGACGGCGAACGAGAAGGGGGTTCCATCGGCATCGATGCGTGTGCGTAGCACCGCACGGCGTTCGATCAGTCGGTTTTCGGGAAGACGTGCGAGGTGCGAGTCGACAATCGGGTACGAGGACAGCACCGCGATCCCGTACTGCCTGCGCGTGCTAAGCCCCACCCGCTCCGCGGAACGGCGCGACGGCTCAAGATCGATCGTGGGGGCGAACTGGGCGTGCATGTGGAGGCGGTCTGCGAGCCACGCTGCCTGATCCACGAAGTCTGAGCGCGTCCCGAAGAATCGGTCGACCTCCTGCAGGCCGATCACATCGGCCTCGAGCGACTCGAGGGCGTAAGCGGTCGCGTCGAGATCGAGAACGTTGCGGGAATTAGCGCCGTGATGAATGTTGAACGTGGCGACGCGGACGCGCGCAGTGCGTGGGGACGTGGACGGGGAAGCAGGCATACATCTATTGTGCCGCGAAACGTCGAAGAATAATGGTGTTTGGGAGACTTAGCTCGCGCAGGGGCGAGAAGACTTAGCAAATAGAGGCACGAGAGGTTCCACGGCGGCGAGGATCCGCGTGCGCAGCGCATCCGAACGATCGGCGAGAAGCCGCTGGCGCCGCACGTACTCGCGCTTACCCTCCTCAGTCTCGATGGGCACGATCCCGTATCCGTATCCTCGGCAGTCGTACGGGGAGGCCTCCATATCGAGAATCCTCAAATCCAGGGCGTGCTCGAAGCAGTCAAGTGCGATATCGCTCGGCAGCAGCGGCGCGAGCTTCATCGACCACTTGTACAGGTCCATACCCACGTGAAGGCACGCCGGGTCATCCCTCATGGGCTGACTCTCGCGAGTGGGGCGCGAGGCATTGAGCGGAGCCGCCTGCGGCGTAAAGAAACGAAACGCGTCGATATGCGAGCACACGAGACGGTTCTCTTCAACCACGCGGTTTGTTTCCTCGGCGCTCAGTCGCAAGGGAAGCGATTCATGCCGCTTCTCGCCCGGCCCGAGGCGGTACACCATCGCCCATTCGTGAAGACCAAAACACGAAAAATTCCCGGGCTTTTCGGCAAAACTCGAGTTGGACAGCAATCGGTGAATCCAGTAGGCGGCATCGCCTCGCTCGCGTGCAAATCGCTCGAGGTCCGCCGCGCGCACCGCACCCGAAGCGCCGCCCGATTGGAGCTGCATGTCGCTATACCAGCGCCGGCAGCCGTCGGAATCGACATCCCCAACCCCGCTGTGTGCCTGATCCGCCGAGGCTTCGTAACCCACCTGCCAGCCCGGATGCCAGCGCCGAAGCTGCCCCGGGCTGAAGGGGTAGTACGTGTGCAGAAAACCCTCGATCGGGTGCTTCTCGCCGCGTGCCTTTCGCTCTCGGTGCGGGGCGCTCAAACGATCCGCGCGTGCCTCGTGCTCCTCGCGTGCATGCATCGCTTCTTCCGCCGACATCACGGCGACGAAGCGACCGGGGGCAGCAGGCGAGATCGATGACGAAGACGAACGCGATGAAGAAAACACTCATTGAGTTTACGTGCCGATACGTGTGGGGCGGGCTGCGCACGGGCTGCGGATGTGAAGAAAGAGTGAGGGGTGGCCAAGGGCATAGAGGCATAGCCCGTGCAAGCCAAAGCGCGCTACTAGACTGAGGGCATGCGCATTGCACGATTCACCACTGGCTCGAACCCGATGTTCGGCATCGTCCAGGAAAAGGACGGCGTGGACATGGTGTACGGAATCTCGGGAGACCCGCTGTACACCCAGATTCAACCTAACGGCACGATTCTCCCGCTCGAGGACGTCCGCCTCCTCGCCCCTGTGATCCCGAGGTCGAAGGTCGTTGGCGTTGGCAAGAACTACGCGGAGCACGCGCGTGAGATGGGCGGCGAAGCTCCCGAACGACCGCTGCTGTTCCTCAAGCCGAACACGTCGGTGATCGGCCCTAACGATCCGATCGTTTACCCCGCTGATGCCGCGGAGCTCAGCTTTGAGGCCGAGCTCGCGGTCGTTATCAAAACCCTCGCGAAAAACATCCCGGCCGAGCGCGCCTCGGACGTCATCCTGGGCTACACGTGCGCGAATGATCTCACGGTGCGCGATGCCCAGCGCGAAGAGTCCCAGTGGTTCCGCGCGAAAGCCTTCGACACCTCGTGCCCGCTCGGGCCGTGGATCGAAACGGACCTTGATACCGCGAACGCGCGCATCCGCTCGCGCGTAAACGGCGAGGTCAAACAGGACGGCACGAGCGCCGACATGCTGCGCCGCATCCCCGAGCTCATCGAGGAGATCACGCGCTCGACGACCCTCCTTCCCGGCGACGTCATCCTCACCGGCACGCCCGCGGGCGTCGGGCTCGTGGACGTCGGTGACACCGTCGACATCGACATCGACGGAATTGGCACCCTCACGAACCGCATTGTTTCGCCCGAAGATCTCGAGGCCTAAGACCACATCCGGGGATCTCACCCCGCCAACCTCTCGAAGGAGAACACCCACGTGAGCGCTGAGAACATCGATCTCGCGAGCCTTCCCACCCTCGACAGCACGCGCGGCCACAGTGAGGTCCGCGTCCGCTTTTGCCCGTCGCCCACCGGCACGCCGCACATCGGCATGGTGCGCACGGCCCTGTTCAACTGGGCCTACGCGAAACGCACGGGTGGCACGCTCGTGTTCCGCATCGAGGACACCGACCAAGCGCGCGATAGCGAAGAAAGCTACAACCAGCTTCTCGAGGCGATGCGCTGGCTTGGCATCACATGGGATGAAGGCGTGGACGCGGGCGGCGAAGACGGTCCCTACCGCCAGTCGCAGCGCGGCGAGATTTACCAGGACGTCATCCAAAAGCTCAAGGACGGCGGCTACATCTACGAGTCGTTTTCGACTCCCGAGGAAATCCAGCAGCGCCACATTGCCGCTGGCCGCCCGAAGGAATCGGGGTACGACGGTTTCGATCGTGACCTGACCGAAGAGCAGAAGGCAGCGTTCCGCGCCGAAGGACGTGAGCCCGTGTGGCGTGTGCGAATGCCCGATGAAGACATCACGTTCAACGACCTCGTACGCGGCGAAATCACGTTCAAAGCCGGTTCGACCCCCGACTACGTCGTCGTGCGCGCGAACGGCCAGCCGCTCTACCCCCTCACGAACCCCGTCGACGACGCCCTCATGGGAATCACCCACATTCTGCGCGGCGAAGACATCCTCAGCTCGACGCCCCGGCAGATCGTACTGTTCGAAGCGCTCAAGAAGATCGGCATCGCGAAGTTCACGCCCGAATACGCCCACCTTCCCTACGTGATGGGGGAGGGCAATAAGAAGCTGTCCAAGCGCGACCCCGAGTCGAGCCTTTTCCTCTACCGTGACGAGGGCTTCGTGCCCGAGGGAATGATCAACTACCTCTCGCTGCTTGGCTGGGGCTACAGCGGCGATCAGGATATCTTCACGCGCGAGCAGTTCGTCGCGAAGTTTGATGTTGCCGACGTGAACCCGAACCCCGCTCGCGTTGACTACAAGAAGGCGCTCGCGATTAACACCGACCACATGCGAATGCTCGACGAGGCCGAGTTCACCGAGCGCATGATCCCGTACCTCGAGAAGGCCGGGGTCGTCGAAACCCCCATCACCGAGGACCAGCGCGCCCTCCTCGCGAAGGCCACGCCACTCGTGCAGCCGCGCATGAATCTCCTCGGTGAGGCCCCGGGGATGCTGCGCTTCCTCTTCATCGACGATGCCGATCTCGTGATTGAAGAGGACGCCCTCAAGAAGCTTGGAGACGATCCCGTTTCCGTTGTGCGCCGCGCCATCGAGGTCATCGAGGAAGGCGGCAAGGAGAACTTCACGACCGAGACGCTTGAGTCGTCGCTGCGCGAAGCGATTATCGACGGCATGGGCGTCAAGCCCCGGCTTGCGTTCGGGCCGCTTCGTTCGGGCATCTCTGGCCGTCGCGTGAGCCCGCCGCTGTTTGAATCGATGGAGCTTCTCGGCTACGAATCCACCATCGCCCGCCTTTCGTCGTTCGCCGATCTGCTCGCATCCCGGTGAGCGAAGAGACGTTCGAGTACGCGACCGGGCACGGCAGCGCGCACGCCAAGACGATTCTGATTGGCGAGCACGCTGTCGTGTACGGGCATCCCGCGATCGCCTTTCCCATTTCCCACTTGAGCCTCACGGCAACGGCCAGGCTTTTGCCCTATCCGGATTCGGTCAGTACTCACGCCGGACGCATCGAGGGATCCGTCTCCGCCGAGGGGCTCGGGACGATCAGCGGCTCGTACTCGCTGACCGAAGGTTTCTCGTTCGATGATCAGACCGTTCCCGGCGACGAGGTGCGTTTCGAGAGCGGCCTCACGCTCGATGTGCCCTCGTCGCGCACGGGGAAGCGGCGTGGAAAGCGGCGCATTGCAACCGTCGGCGACCCTTCCACGGGCGCGATCTACCTCGACGTCGATACGGAAGAGGCCGAGGACGAACTGGCCCAGTCGGCACTGCGGACAATTCTCAGTCACGTGGGCGAGAAGCCTGGACGCGCCGAAGTCACGGTCGAGGGAAGCATCCCCACGGCACGCGGCCTCGGGTCGAGTGCCGCGATGGCGAGCGCGATCGCCGTTGCCGTTGCGCGCCTATACGGTCACGAACTCACGAGCGAGGAACGGTTCGAGCTCGTGCAGTTCGTCGAACGCATCGCGCATGGAACCCCGAGTGGTCTTGACGCGTACCAGACCATGGCGGATGGCCCACTGTGGTTCCAGGCAGGCAAGGCGGAACCGCTCGAACTTGCTCACGCGCCGGCGCTCGTCGTGGCTGACACGGGGCTTCCCGGGCACACCCTCGATGCGGTTCGCGGCATCCGCGAGCGGCGTGAACGCGATCCCCGACTCGTGGATCTTGCGCTCGAGACGATCGCTTCGCTCGCGCACACCACACGCGAAGCGCTGCGTATCGGCGATATGAGCAGCGTGGGTCGCGCAATGAACGACTGCCAGGAGATTTTGACGGAGCTCGGGGTATCGCATTCGCGGCTCGAACACCTCGTGGGGGCGGCACGCGATGCAGGTGCACTCGGTGCGAAGCTCACGGGTGGAGGCCTGGGCGGCTGCATCATCGCCCTCGCTCCTTCTCACGGCGCTGTCCCCGCGCTTTCGCGTGCGCTTTCGGCTGCCGGTGCGAAGAATGTGTGGTCAATCAACCCCGCGAGTGAGGAGAGCTCATGACCCGCGCTACCGCCGTCGCACACCCCAACATTGCACTCGTGAAGTACTGGGGGAAAACGGATCGCGAGCTCAATCTGCCCGCGACCGGATCACTGTCGCTGACTCTCGACATATTCCCGACGACCACGACGGTCGAGGTGACGGACGATCCCTTCGACCGGGTCGTCCTCGACGGGGTTGAGCTGTCCGGTGAGGAATCTGCGCGCGTGCGCACGGTCCTCAGTCTTGTGCGTGAGCTCGCGGGTTCGGAGGCGCACGCACATGTCACCTCCACGAACACGGTTCCGACGGCTGCCGGGCTCGCCTCGAGCGCGGCCGCTTTCGCGGCGCTCGCGAAGGCTTCGAGTGTCGCGTACGGGCTTTCGCTGAGCGATGCGGAGCTTTCGCGCCTCGCGCGCCGTGGCTCCGGATCGGCGTGCCGCTCAATTTTCGGCGGGCTCGCACGCTGGAATAAGGGCACGAGTGACGACACGAGTATTGCCGAGCCCCTCGAGTGGAGCGGCGAGCCCCTTTCGATGGTCGTCGCGGTCATCTCAAGCGCGCGCAAGAAGATCGGCAGCCGCGCCGGCATGAACCACACCGTGGAGACCTCTCCCTATTTCGAGGGATGGGTATCGTCGAACGCCGTGCTTTTGGAGCGCGCGTCGCGCGCCGTGCACGATGCGGATTTCACGAGCCTCGGCGAGATCGCGGAGATGAGCGCCCTTCGCATGCACGCCTCGATGCTCGGCGCGGAGCCGCCTGTGCGATACCTGACGGGCACGAGCTTCGCGATGATCGATGCGGTCCAGGAGCTGCGAGAGCAGGGGATCGAGGCATACGCGAGCGCCGATGCCGGGCCCAACGTGAAGATTCTGTGTCGCTCGCGCGAGGCCGCTCTCGTTACCGAGCGCCTGCGTGAGAGGATCGAGGACGTGAAGATGCATGTTGCGAACGCCGGCCCCGGTGCCTACCTCCTCGATGAGGGTGAGCGCCCGAGCGAAGCATGAGCGCTTTCGAATTCCGCGCCCCGGGAAAGCTTTTCGTCGCTGGCGAGTACGGGGTTGTGCGCGCTGGTAATCCCGCGGTGTTGATCGCCGTGGATCGCGCGGTCACGGCCCGCGTGAGTCCCGTGCGCCGCGCCTACGGCGTGCGCGTCGCGAGCGAGCAGTGGGGCGAGGAGCGCGACTATGCTCCCGTGAGCGCCGAGGCGCCAGCATCCGAGCAGCAGCGAGAACCTATTTTCCGCGCTCTCGACGTTTTCGTGGAGTATTACGGGCCTCTGCCCGCCCTTGATATCCACGTGTCGTCAACCCTTGATGACAGTGACGGTCGAAAGTATGGCTTCGGCTCTTCCGGCGCCGTTGTCGTCGCGACCATTGGCGCCGCGGCTCGCGCCCTCAACATCGCTCTCAGCCCGCGAGAACTCTTCAAACTTTCGGCTCTCGCCGTGCTCGACGGTAATGTGCGCGCCTCGTGTGCAGACGTCGCCACGAGTGTGCTCGGTGGCTGGGTCCTGTACCGATCATTCGATCGGGAGGCCGTGCGCGATCTGCGCGCACGCGAAGGCGTCAAGAGCGCGCTCGCCGCGCAGTGGCCGGGCCTTGCTCTTGAGCCGCTCGACGTGCCACACGCGCTCAAGACCGTCATCGGCTGGAGCGGTGCGCCTGCGTCGACCCGCTCGCTCGTAGCGCAAGTCGACGATGCTGCCCGCGCTGGACGCATCGACTTCGAAGCATTCGCGCGCGAGAACGCCGCGCATGTGGAGCGTTTCGTCGAGGCGGTGCGCACGGGCTCGACGATTGACGCCATGCGCGTGCTCGAATGCGTCCTCGCTCAATTGCGTGACCTCGACGCTGCGGCAGGAGGAAGCGAGGGGCCGCTCGGCATCGAAACGCCAGAGCTGCGCGCTATGACCGAGATCGCCGTCGCACACGGTGCCGCCGCAAAACTCTCGGGAGCTGGCGGCGGGGACTGCGTTCTTGCCCTCGCCCCGAATGCCGACGTCGCGACGGCAGTGAGACAAGCCTGGCGGCGAGCGGGAATGACCGCGCTCAACGTGGGCGTAGAGCCGTCGGACCTCCACGCCCGCACACATGTGACGACCGAAAAGCAAGGAAGCGCCCATGAGTAGTTCCCGCAAAGACGATCACGTTCGGCTTGCGATGGAGCAAGAGACCGCCCACCGCCGCTCACGGGACTTCGATGACGTGCGCGTGCTTCATCACGCCCTGAGCGCCGTCAATGTCGAGACCGTGAGTCTCGAGGTTGAAATAGGAGAGCGCACGTGGCCTCTGCCGTTCTACATCAACGGCATGACCGGCGGTAGCGAGTTCACCGGCAAGATTAATCAGGCACTCGCGATCGCCGCTGCGGACACGGGTATCGCGATGGCCTCAGGGTCCATGAGCGCCTACTTCAAAGATCCATCGTGCGCGCCGAGTTTCACCGTTCTTCGTGACGAAAACCCACACGGCTTCCTCATGGCGAACCTTTCAGCGAACGCAAGCCCCGAGCAGGCCTGCGAGGCGGTCGAGCTCATCGATGCCGATGCACTTCAAATCCATGTGAATGCCGTCCAAGAAATCGTGATGCCCGAGGGAGATCGCGAATTCGAGCACTGGGCCCAGCACATCGAGGCGATCGCACGGGCCGTCGATGTTCCCGTGATCGTGAAGGAGGTGGGCTTCGGGATGACGGGGGCTAGCGCACGCACGCTGTCCTCACTCGGTGTTGCCTTTGTGGACGTGGCTGGCAATGGTGGCACTGACTTCGCACGCATCGAGAGCGCGCGCCGCACCGATCAGTTCTCCCACCTCAATGGCTGGGGTCAAAGCGCCGTCGAGAGCCTGATCGATGCGCGCGGGGCGTCGCGCGACACGGGGCTCCCGCTTCTCGCGAGCGGAGGTGTTCGCACGAGCCTCGATGTCCTCAAATGCCTCGCGCTAGGGGCGAAGGCCGTGGGAGTCGCGGGCGGTTTTCTCGCGATCGTGCGCGACCACGGACCCGATGCGCTCATTGGTGAAATCCGAACGTGGAAAGAGCAACTGCGGTCGATGATGGCGCTCGTGGGCGCACGAAACGTCGACGCGCTCACGCGCACAGACCTCGTGCTCACGGGGCGCGTGCGCGAGTACGCGGAAGCGAGAGGCATCGATCTTTCCCCCTACGCGCGGCGCAGCGGAACGGCGAATGGAGGCACTCATGAGTGACACACGCGAGCAGGGCGCTTTCGCGCAGATTCCCATGAAATGGCTCGGTCCCCTGAGGATCAGCGGAAACGTGGCCGAAGGCGAGGTCGAGGTCCCCCTCGCCACCTACGAGACGACCCTGTTTCCCTCGGTCAAGCGTGGGGCGACGGTATCCCGGCTCGTCGAGGGCGGAATCCGCACGACCCTCGTTGACGAACGCATGACCCGCTCGATCCTTTTCGAAGCAGATTCGGCGGCCGATGCCTACGACTCGGCGAGGCGCGTGTGCGCGGATCTGTCCTCGCTTCAGGAGGTTGTTGCCGGTACGAGCCGCTTTGCGCGTCTGATCGATATCGTCCCCGAGATCGTCGGTAATCTCCTGTATTTGCGCCTCGAGTTCCTCACGGGCGATGCTGCTGGCCACAACATGGTGACCCTCGCCGCGGACGCCCTCATGGCGCACATCGCGAACCGCGAGAGCGCTTTGCGATACGCGAGCATCTCCGGCAACTACTGCACCGACAAGAAAACCTCGGCCGTGAACGGAATTCGAGGGCGCGGCAAGAATGTGATCGCGGAGATCGTCCTTCCCGAAGAGGTTTTGCGCCGGCGACTGCGCACGAGCGCCGAACGTATGGCGGACCTCAACGTGCGCAAGAACCTTGTGGGTGGCATCGCCGCAGGCTCCCTCAGGAGTGCCAATGCGCACTACGCCAACATGCTGCTCGGGTTCTATCTCGCGACGGGCCAGGACGCCGCAAACATCGTTGAAGGCAGCCAGGGCATCACGCACACCGAACGCCGGGGCCGAGACGGCGAGGATCTCTACTTCTCGTGCACGATCCCGCATCTCATTGTCGGGTCCGTGGGCAACGGCAAAGGGCTTGATTTCGTGAGTGACAATCTCGCGCGCCTGGGATGCCGTGAGGAACGCGAGCCGGGGGAGAACGCCCGACGTCTCGCGGGACTCGCTGCCGCAACCGTCCTGTGCGGCGAGCTCTCGCTCATGGCCGCGCAGACCAATCCCGGCGAGCTCATGGCCGCCCACGTCCAGTTTGAAAGGAGTTCGCGATGACGCACGCGATCGGCATCACCGATATCTCAGCGGCGACGACCTCGCTCTTCTTCTCCCTCACTTCGCTCGCCGAAGCACAGGGCACGAGTCCCGGTAAGTATTTGCGCGGAATTGGCCAGCATGAGATGAGCGTGCCGGGCGACGACGAAGACATTGTCACTCTCGCAGCCCGGGCAGCTGCGCCCATTATCGAGCGCCACGGCACCAAGGAGATCCGCACGCTCGTGCTCGCGACAGAGACAGGCATCGACCAGTCGAAAGCGGCGGGCATCTACGTGCACGAACTCCTCGGCCTCGAGCACAATGCCCGAGTCGTCGAGCTCAAAGAGGCATGCTATTCGGCAACCGCAGCGCTCCAGTTTGCGCTCGGAATCGTGGCGCGCAACCCCGATGAAAAAATTCTCGTGATCGCGAGCGATATTGCCCGGTACGAGCTTGATTCGAGTGGTGAGGCAACCCAGGGGGCGGGTGCGCTAGCGATGCTCGTGAGCGCTGACCCCGCGATCATGGCAATCGAGCCCGCTTCGGGTCTTTTCACCGAAAACGTCCATGACTTCTGGCGTCCCAATGACCGCACGACCGCCCTCGTCGACGGCCGTTTCTCCGTGACCGTCTACTTGCGCGCCGTGACAGAGGCATACGACGACTACGTGCGCCGCGGGGGAGCGGAGTTCTCCTCCATCGCGCGCATGTGCTTCCACCAGCCGTTCACCAAGATGGCGGCGAAGGCCATGCAGACCCTCGCGAAGCACGCGGGCGCCCAGTCGGTCGCGAGCGCCGTGTCCTCACTTGAGGAGACCATGATTCACAACCGCCGCCTCGGCAATACGTACACGGCATCGGTGTACATGGGGCTCTTGTCACTTCTCGAGAACGCCGAGCTTCGTGCAGGCGAGCGGATTGGAATCTTCAGCTACGGCTCGGGCGCGGTCGCCGAGTTTTTCGCCGGTACGCTCGTCGAAGGGTATCGCGAACATGTGCGCCCAGGTGCGCTCACGGCCCAGCTCGATGCGCGCCGAGAAATCGGCTATGAGGAATATCGCGAACGGCACATCCGCGCGGATCGCACGGACGATTATGAAACGCGTGCGGAGAGTGAGGGCCCATTCCGTTTAGCGGGTGTGCGCGAGTCGATTCGGGTGTACGAAAAAGCGTGAAAAAGGGGTCCGACGGTTGCAGGGCCAGCGTCGGAATCGCATTCGTGTGAAAGCTTCCACAAAGGACGAAGGAAAAGTTGCCGGGGCTTTCGCGCTGGACTACTGTTGTATTTCGTTCGGCTCGCCGGGCAAAACCCTTGGGGTATGGTGTAATTGGCAACACGGCTGATTCTGGTTCAGTTGTTCTAGGTTCGAGTCCTGGTACCCCAGCGATGCAGGTCACATGGCCTGGATTTGGAAACAGTCAGCAGCTTTGCTAAAGTTTCTAAGGCCTCATTAAGGCAAGGCCCCGTTCGTCTAGCGGCCTAGGACGTCGCCCTCTCACGGCGGTAACACCGGTTCAAATCCGGTACGGGGTACAGAGCGAAAGCCCGACCACTTCGGTGGTCGGGCTTTTTCGTGCCTGGGACCTTTCCGGCGTATCCTTAAAGCGAGCAGGGAGTTTGGCTCACAAAAGCGTGAGCCCGGCCGTGGAAGGAAGAAAACCATGAGTGCAAATGAAGGCCGGATCGTTGTCGGCGTCGAAGACACCGAGGAATCCGATCACGCAATCCGCTGGGCGGCGCACAATGCCCTCGCCCTGAATAAGCCCCTGCATCTTGTGCACGCATTCGTGTGGCCGCTCATGGGGGTCGATGTCGATCCCGTTCCCGGCGTGAGTGGGTCGGGCCTCAAGGTCGCCGCGCAACGCTTGCTCGATGAAGCGGCTCAGATCGCCCACGAAGTTGCCCCCGGCTGCGAAGTGACGACCCAGATTGTCGACGGCCGCGCGGTGGACGTGCTCATTCAGCAGTCAGCGACCGCAGATGCGCTCGTGGTCGGCTCGCGCGGGCTCGGTCGCTTCCTCTCGATCATTGTGGGATCGACCAGTTCGGCGCTCCTCACACGCTCGAAATGTTCGATCGTTGTCGTTCGCGGCGATATTGCCGCAGATGGCCCCGTGGCAGTGTTTTACGACGGTGGGACGGCCTTTGAGTGCGCGCTCGAGCGCGCCGCCGAGTTTGCGAAGGTGTACGGCACCGGCGTCCGCGTTATTCCCTCGATCGTGATTCCCGAGGAGAAATGGGCGGGCATTCTCGAGAGCGCTCAACGTCACTTGCGCGAGGTTGCGCCCGAGGTGGACGTGGAGATCACCGAGTACGGTCGCCAGCACACGGCGAAAGAGTTGATCCGCCGCAGCGAGGGCACGAGGCTTATCGTTGCGAACGCGCGCGGCAAGCACGGGGAACTTGAGCGTCAGCCCGTCGTGTCGAATACCGCTTTCTTGCAGTACGCGAACACCCCCGTGTGGCTCGAGAGGCAGTAAGCCACTTGAGCCCGTCCAGTGGACTTCTAATGGCCGCCCTGGCGCACGAGTTCGCTAAGTTTCTCCGCGTAGCTCATGACGAGAGTGGCGTGGATTTTTCCGGGCTGTCGCGTCATGCGGTCGATCGGGCCCGAGATTGAGAGGGCGGCAATGACGCGGTCGCTCGGGCCCCGAACCGGCGCACTCACGGACGCAACGCCCGATTCGCGTTCGCCGACGCTTTGCGCCCACCCGCGTCTGCGCACGGCCGACAGCATTGAGGCTGTGAAGCGTGCCCCGTGAAGGCCGCGGTGGAGGCGGTCTGGCTCTTCCCAGGCGAGAAGAATCTGTGCGGCGGAACCGGCTCGCATCGTGAGCGTTGAGCCTAGTGGGACGGTATCGCGCAGGCCGCTTGGGCGCTCGGCCGTCGCGACGCACACGCGGTGTTCGGCTTGGCGACGATAGAGCTGCGCCGATTCTCCGGAGCGGTCCCTGAGCTCGGCAAGAACGGGCCCGGCGGAGGCGAGGAGGCGGTCCTCGCCAGCGGCGGCGGCGAGTTCCGTCAGGCGAGGCCCGAGGATGAAGCGACCTTGGATATCGCGCGCGACGAGCCTGTGGTGTTCGAGCGCGACCGCGAGCCGGTGAGCCGTCGGCCGGGCGAGCCCGGTTGTGCTCACGAGAGTTGCGAGCGTTGCGGGCCCCGCTTCAAGCGCGCCGAGTACCGTGGCGGCTTTGTCGATCACACCGACGCCGCTTCCCTCTTCGATCTGAATGTTCATGGAATAAGACTATCGTCTCGCGATGTGAAATGCGAGTGCTTCGCCACTGCCCCTTCGCGAAACTTGGTGCCAACGAGCCGTGCGCTTCACGCAAAGGAGCGACGCGGGGAGACGACGATCGAGGAGTCACTCACATGGCGGGAACTCTCGCGGAAAAGGTTTGGCAGGACCACGTAGTCCGCAAGGGCGAAGGCGGAGAGCCGGACCTCCTGTACATTGACCTTCACCTGCTTCACGAGGTGACCTCCCCGCAGGCATTCGAGGGGCTGCGGCTCGAGGGGCGCTTGCCGCGCCGCGTTGACCAAACCCTCGCGACGGAGGATCACAACACGCCGACCGTCGATATCGACAAACCAATTGCCGACCTCACAAGCCGCACCCAGATCAACACCCTGCGTGCCAATGCCGAGGAATTCGGTGTGCGTATCCACTCGCTCGGCGACGTTGACCAGGGCATCGTCCACGTCGTGGGGCCGCAGCTCGGCCTCACGATGCCGGGAATTACGGTCGTGTGTGGCGACTCGCACACCTCGACCCACGGTGCATTCGGCGCGCTTGCCTTCGGCATCGGTACCTCCGAAGTTGAGCACGTCCTCGCAACGCAGACCCTGCCCCTCAAGCCCTTCAAGACCATGGCGATTACGGTCGAAGGATCGCTTAAACCGGGCGTGAGCGCTAAAGACATCATCCTTGCGGTCATCGCGAAGATCGGTACCGGTGGCGGGCAGGGATACGTGCTCGAATACCGCGGAGAAGCCATCCGAAACCTCTCCATGGAGGGGCGCATGACGATCTGCAACATGTCTATCGAAGCGGGTGCCCGGGCCGGCATGATCGCTCCCGACGAGACGACCTTTGAGTATGTCAAGGGACGCCCCCATGCGCCGACGGGGGAGGCGTGGGACGAAGCGGTCGAGTACTGGAAGAGCCTCAGGAGCGACGACGACGCGACCTTCGATGCTGAAGTTGTGATCAACGCCGACGAACTCGAGCCATTCGTCACGTGGGGCACGAACCCCGGTCAAGGCCTGCCGCTCTCGGGCGCCGTTCCCGCCCCAGAGGACTTCGCCGACGACAACGCGAAAGCCGCGTGCGAGCGCGCGCTCGAATACATGGACCTCGAGCCCGGGACCGCGCTCAAGGACATTCGCGTCGACACGGTCTTTATGGGCTCGTGCACGAACGGTCGAATCGAAGACCTGCGCGCTTTCACCGATGTGATCCGAGGCCGCACGAAGGATCCGAATGTTCGTGTTCTCGTCGTTCCCGGCTCGGCGCGCGTGCGACTCCAGGCCGAAGCCGAAGGACTCGACAAGGAGATCCTGGCCTTTGGCGCCGAGTGGCGAAATGCGGGATGCTCGATGTGCCTTGGCATGAACCCCGACCAGCTCGCCCCGGGGGAGCGCTCCGCCTCGACCTCGAACCGCAACTTCGAGGGGCGCCAGGGCAAGGGCGGGCGCACCCACCTCGTGTCGCCCGTCGTCGCGGCCGCGACGGCCGTGCGGGGAACCCTTTCATCACCCGCTGACCTCGACAATCTCGAACAAGCCGACGCCTCGGTGCGTGCCTGAGGGCCGCGAGGACGCTGGGAAAGGACTCACACCATGGAAAAGTTCACCTCGCACACGGGTATCGGTGTTCCGCTGCGACGCTCCAACGTCGATACCGACCAAATCATCCCCGCCGTGTACCTCAAGCGCGTGACGAAGACGGGTTTCGATGACGGTCTCTTTAGCGCGTGGCGTCAGGATCCAGATTTTGTGCTCAACCGCGATCCCTACTCGCGAGGCTCCGTTCTTGTTGCGGGAGAGGAGTTTGGTACCGGTTCCTCGCGCGAGCATGCCGTGTGGGCGCTTCGCGACTACGGTTTCAAAGCGGTGCTCTCGAGCCGATTCGCGGATATTTTCCGAGGCAACGCCGGTAAGCAGGGCCTCGTTGCCGCAGTCCTCTCGCAGTCGGATATCGAACAGATCTGGAAGATCCTCGAGAACGCGCCGGGAACCGACATCACCGTCGATCTCGAAAATCGAGTGGTTGAGGTAGCCGATTCGACCTTCTCGTTCGAAATCGACGACTACACCCGTTGGCGCCTCATGGAGGGCTTCGATGACATCGGGCTCACGATGCGGCACGAAGCAGACATCGCGGAGTTTGAAAAGCGTCGGCCCTCCTGGCTCCCGAAGACGCTTCCCGCGCGCACTGCCGACGACCAGTAGCGGAGCTTTTGCGCCCTCGGCGTACACCGGCGCGTGTGCAGTTCTTTTCAAAGCGCTGTTCGGTATGGTGAGACGGTTACCTGTGGGCTCGTCCCGGAAAAGGAATCAACTCCACTATGACCTCAAGCTTCTATGTGCGCGGCGGAAAGCCGCTCGAGGGTGAGATCACCGTTCGTGGTGCAAAGAACCTGGTCTCGAAGGCCATGGTTGCCGCGCTTCTCGGTGAGACCGAAAGCTTCCTCACGAGTGTCCCCGACATCAGCGACGTGAGGATCGTGAGCGAGCTTCTTCGCGTGCACGGCGTAAAAATCGAGCGCGATACGGAAGCGGGAACCCTCCGCATGGACCCGTCGAACGTCGAGCGTGCGCACGTGGCGGACATCGACGCTCACGCGGGAAGCTCGCGCATCCCGATCCTCTTCTGCGGCCCGCTTCTGCACCGCCTCGGTGAGGCCGTGATCCCCGATCTGGGCGGTTGCCGCATCGGCACGCGCCCGATCAACTATCACCTCGACGTGCTGCGCAACTTCGGTGCTCGTGTCGATAAGCGCGAGCACGGCATCTACATCACGGCACCGGATGGTCTTCGTGGTGCAAAAATCCGCCTCGAGTACCCGAGTGTTGGTGCGACCGAGCAGGTGCTCCTCACGGCAGTACGGGCGAAGGGCATCACTGAACTCGAGAACGCGGCCGTCGAGCCCGAGATCGAGGATCTCATCGCCGTTTTGCAAAAGATGGGCGCGATCATTTCGCTGCGCACCGATCGCACAATCGTGATCGAGGGCGTCGAGAAGCTCAATGGCTACCGTCACCGCTGCATTCCCGACCGCATCGAGGCGGCGAGCTGGGCCTGCGCTGCCCTCGTGACTCACGGCGACGTGTTCGTCCGCGGGGCCGAGCAGAAGGCGATGGGCACCTTCCTCAACGTGCTGCGCAAGATCGGTGCCGGCGTCGATATTCACGACGACGGGATTCGGTTCTACGACACGGGTAAAGGCCTCTCCTCGGCAGCGATCGAGACCGACGTCCACCCTGGCTTCATGACGGACTGGCAACAGCCTCTCGTCGTGTTGTTGACTCAGGCCAACGGTATTTCGATTGTCCACGAGACCGTGTACGAGAACCGCCTTGGCTTCACGAGCGCGCTCAATGACATGGGCGCGCAGATCCAGGTGTATCGCGAGTGCCTCGGCGGCTCCCGCTGCCGCTTCGGTCAGCGCAACTACAATCACTCGGCGGTTGTGAACGGACCGCGCCCGCTTGAGGGTGCCGAGATCACGGTCCCGGACCTGCGCGGCGGGTTCAGCTACCTGATCGCAGCTCTCGGGGCTGACGGCGTCTCGCAGATCCACGGCATCGACCTCATCGATCGTGGCTACGAATCCTTCAGGGACAAGCTCACGAAGCTCGGTGCCGATTTCTGGGAAGAGTGAGAACGAATCAACGCTCGAGGTAAGGAGCCAACGGTGACAGAGAATCCCTCGACGCACGCGACCGGTGCGTCGCACGAGCGGTACACGTCTCTCGCACTTCGCGATATTCCGCTTCCGGACTATTGCGATGTCGTGATCGTGCCAACCAAGGGCGTTGATGAACCGGATCCGCGCGTGTGGGCCGAGGCGATTTTCTCTCACGAGAACGCGACGCTGACCTCGCGTGGTGCCCGGGCCGTAAGGGATGAGGCCATTCGCCTTTTCGACCTCGTGCCGCCGCCCGAACGCGAACGCTATGTGAGCGAGGTCATGGGCTCGGAGGCTCTCATTATCGACGATACGCCCTCGCTCATGATCCGCATCGGCGTTGCCGTCGAGCCCGGTGGTGAGCTCGTGCGGATCACGACGGCGGTCAAGTACCGTACGATCCGCGGTCGCCTCACCTTTGGCCCGCGGCGCATGATGCACGCATCGGCGATTCATACTCTCGCTAAGCGCGCCCCTGCGACGCTCAGGCGCCGCGAAACAGCGCGTCTCACCTCGCCTCGGGCGCGTCGCGCGGGATTGACGCGCGGTATCCGTCGCAACCGGCAGCTCCCCTCGGGCGACGGTGAACGCTCGAAGTAGGGCGGGCGAGAGCGAAGGCCACATCGCGGTTCTCGGCGCAGGATCGTGGGGCACGGTTTTCTCGCACATGCTCGCGCGAGGCGGCAATCGCGTGCGCCTGTGGGCGCGCCGAGCGGAACTCGCTTCGCAGATCAACGACAACCACGAGAACGCGAGCTACGTTCCCGGTCTTAAGCTTCCCGCCTCCGTCTGGGCCTCGAGCGATACCGAGGACGTTATCCAAGGGGCACGTGGCATCGTCCTCGCCGTCCCCGCCCAGTCCTTGCGCGCGAATCTCGAGGCCTGGCCATCCATTGCCCACCTGCCCGTCGTCTCGCTCATCAAAGGCATCGAGCGCGGCAGCGACGAGCGCATGTCACAGATTCTTGCGACAACCGGCGGCATTAGTGAGAGCCGCATCGCGGTGCTGTCAGGCCCGAACCTCGCGCGGGAGATCGCCCGCGAGCAACCGTGCGCCTCGGTTATCGCCTCAGCAAGCGAGGAGACGGCGCGAGAAGTGGCCTCGTGGTGTGCGGCGCCCTATTTCCGCGCCTACGTGAGCCGCGATGTGACGGGCGTCGAGGTTGCGGGCGCGATGAAGAATGTTATTGCGATCGCCGTGGGTGCCGCCGCCGGGCTCGGTTACGGCGACAACACGCGCGCATCGCTCATTACGCGCGGCCTCGCGGAAATTACGCGGCTCGGCGTTGCCCTCGGTGCGGAAACGTCCACGTTTGCTGGGCTCGCCGGGATGGGCGACCTCGTCGCGACGTGCGCCTCTCCGCTTTCGAGGAATTTCAGGCTTGGGAAGGCCCTTGGCGAAGGTCAAAGCCTGGAGGAGGCCAGAGCAAGCGTCGGACAAACCGCCGAAGGCGTCCCTACCGCCCGCGCCGTCGCAGAGCTTGCCGAGCGCTCGCAGCTGGACCTGCCCATCACCCGTGCCCTCGTCGATGTCGTTGATCGCGGGCGTAATATTGCCGAAGTGACGAGCGCACTTCTTTCGCGTTCTGTCCGATTCGAATAGAGGAGCCCACGTGCACACCATCGCGCTGATTTTCGGCGGCCGTTCGAGCGAACACGGCATTTCATGCGTGACCGCCGGCGGTATTTTGCGCCAGATTGACCGCTCGCGTTTTGACGTAGTGCCCATCGGCGTTACGAGCGATGGCCGCTTTGTCGAGGTCACGGGGGATCCCGAGCACTGGCAAATCACGAACGGGCTCGCCCCTCACGTGCCCGATTCGGGTGACGAAATCATCCTCCAGCAGTCGCGACTCGGGCAGGGAAAGGTCGAGCTTCGCGTCGTGCGCGACGGCGGTCGTATTGAGCACCTCGCACATATTGACGCGGTGTTTCCTCTTTTGCACGGGCCCTACGGCGAGGACGGCACGATCCAAGGACTATTCGAGCTCTGGGATGTGCCCTACGTCGGGTCGGGCGTGCTTGCTTCCGCAGCTTCGATGGATAAGGACTTCACGAAGCGCATTCTCGAAGGCGCGGGTCTCAACGTTGCCCGCGGCGTCGTCGTGCGCGCGAGTGAACCTCGAGCGGCGGTGCGCGAGCGCGCATCGAGCCTTACTTATCCGCTGTTCGTCAAACCGGCGCGTGCGGGTTCGAGTTTCGGAGTGACGAAGGTGGACGCCCCCGAGCAGCTCGATGCGGCGCTTGACGAAGCCTTCCGCTTCGACCCGAAGGTACTCATCGAGCAGGGGATCGAGGGGCGCGAGGTGGAATGCGGCGTTCTCCAGGGAGAGAATGGACAGGCACCGCGCACGAGTCTTCCGGGCGAGGTCGTCATCGGCGAGGACCTCGCTTTCTATGACTACGAGTCGAAATATTTCGGTAAGGGCACCGTCACGATCGATATCCCCGCGGCGATTCCCGAGCAGTACGTGGCGGCAGTGCGAGAGGTGGCCGCGCGTGCGTTCGAAGCCCTCGAACTCGAGGGACTCGCGCGCGTGGATGTGTTCGTGACCGGGACGGGCGAGGTGATCGTCAACGAGGTCAACACGATGCCGGGCTTCACCCAGATCTCGATGTTCCCCGTGCTGTGGGAGAACATGGGGATTTCCTACGCCGACCTGATCTCTCGCCTGATCGACAATGCCCTCGAGCGTGGCGTAGGGCTGCGCTAGGGGCTATTGCGCGTCGTCGAATGCGAGGCAGCGACCACCCGATTGAGGGACCTGCGCAATGAGGCTCGCGAGTTCGATGGCCGCGGCGCTCGGCTGGTCGGGGGCGACCGAGCGAGGCACGGTGATGTCAATTGCCGGTTCTCGCCCGTAGGTCGTCATGTGCACGATCCCGCGCTTGTCGTCTTCTTTCACGATCCAGTCGATCTCCTTGCCGTTGCGCGCGGCGATCGTGGTGCACAGATCGGTCGTGGGCGGGGGAGGGGTCACACCGCAGCGAAGCACGATCGTACTGTCGCCGTGACCCCATGCGGCTGTTGATTGGGCCGTGGTTTCGCTGCGATCGAGGCCCAGAAGGGTATCGGGAAGCGACACGATGATCTCGGCGCAACGGGGATTGGTGGCGTCGGCTTCGGGCGGGGGTACGGCGACGGCTCCACACGCGGCGAGTGCCAGGGTGCTCCCGATCGCGAGCGAGGCGACGAGCGCGCGCCGGAGCGCGCATGCCAGGGGCTGGGCCGGGGGCGTATGCATCATGAACACCACCCTAACTCTCTGTCTGGATCGTGAGTGCCTGGACGGAAGCTGATAATCTTGGTGACCATGAGCGAGAAGTACGCACTGACACCCCGCACCGAGCAGCTTTTCCCCGAAGGGCCGCATGTCACGGTGCGATTCCTCGATCATTCGAGCGACGCGGAGCTTAAGCAGTATTGGGATCTCTACCGCGTTCTTGACGAGGAATTTTGCGACGCTCACGAGCGCCGCACGCCCGGCCAGCTTCGTGCCGAACACGCAGACACCGACCACAAACGTTCATATCAGCTCGTGGCCGAGGTCGAGAGCCTTGAAGGCGCACGCATGATCGCCGGTCTCGCCGAGCTTCAGCTCCCTCTCACTGAGAACACTGATACGCAAGAGATCGAGCTCGTTGTGTATCCCGCGTGGCGAGGCAAAGGTATTGGCACGATGCTCACGGATGCGCTCCGGGACATTATGACGCACGAGGAGCGTCCGAAGGCTTTCGGCTATGCGCTCACCCACGTGGATTCAACTCAGGCGGAAAACGAGCTTCCGGCTTCAAGGATCGCGACCCGGCTTGGCCTCGCGAAGGTCGCCACGGAGTTCGTGAGCACGGTTTCGCTCCCGCTCGATCGCGACCTCGTCGAGGACCTCCACGTCGAGGTCGAAGCTTCCCTTGGCAAGTACCGCATCATTACCTGGGAAGGGGACGTCCCTGAGGAGCACATGGAGCAGTGGTGTGTGCTGCTGAATCAGATGGTCGCGGATGCCCCGACTGAGGATTCTTCGCTTGAGAAGCCCGAGTACGACGAGGAGCGGGTCCGAGCGATCGAAGCGAGGATCGCTGAGCGTGGCTATCGCCGCCTCACGGCGGTCGCCCTCGCGTCGAACGGCACGTTTGCTGGGACGTCATACGTGATGTTTCGCGAGGATGGTTCGCGACTTGGCGAGCAGGCCATCACCCTGGTCATGCCCGAGCACCGCGGGCATAACCTTGGCCTCGCGCTTAAGCTCATGACGCATCGCCTCCTGACCGAAACTGAGTCAAAAGTCGATGTGCTGCGCACGTACACGAACCACACCAACACCCACATGAATGCCATCAACGAACGCCTTGGCTATCGCACGGTCGCGAAAGAGATCACCTTCGAAGGAAAGCTTCGAGGGATCTGAGTGCGGCAGCACGAGACAAGCCTCGGCGAGCTTGGTGAGGCGGGGATCCTCGAGCGAATCGTCCCGTTTTTTCAGCATCGCGATGATGCGGTCATCGTGGGCCCTGGTGATGACTGCGCCGTTGTCCGCGCCGCCGGGGAGCTCGTGTTCACGACCGATGCGATCGTCGAGGGATACGACTTCATACTCGGTATTTCCGATCCCGTGAGCATCGGCCGCAAGGCTGCCGTGCAGAACCTCGCGGATGTCGCCTCGATGGGGGCGCAGCCGCGCTGGCTGCTGACGACCGTTCTCGCGGGCAAAGGCACACCGATCGCGGTCCTCGAGGGCATCGCCGAGGGCATAGCGCGCGAGGCACACCCGCTCGGCGCGTCGGTGATCGGCGGGGACCTTGGCACCGCTCGCGAACTCACGGTTTCGATCACGGCGATCGGCGAACTTGCGCGGCCGGGTACGGCAGTCATGCGCTCGGGCGCGACAGAAGGGGATGTTCTTGCGGTCGGCGGGGAGGTACTCGGGCTCAGCAGCGCCGGGCTCGCCCAGGTGCTCGGGAAGTCCGACGCCACACTGCCCGACCTCGAGTCTCGGGGCAAAGGCGTGGCGAGCATTGCGGGCCGTGCACTGTCGTGGCACCTCGCACCCGAGCCTGACCTCTCAGCGGGGTGGGGCGCGGGGCGATTGGCGAGCGCGATGATCGATATCTCCGATGGACTCGTGAGGGATGCGAGCCGAATCGCTCGCGCAAGTGGAGTAAACCTCGATCTGTCGCGGGCGGCGCTTGAGAGTGATCGTGCGCTTCTCGCGCCGCTTGCCAATGTGTTTGGCGTCGATCCCATGGAGTGGGTCCTGGGTTCGGGGGAGGAGCACCTCATGCTCGCGACGTTCCCTCGGTCGGTGTGGGACGAAAACGCTCAGGTGCGTGCCGCATTCCGCGAGATTGGGTGCGTGCGCGCTGCCGAGGGCGATGGCGACGTGCGTCTCGACGGCGTGCCACTCGCCATGTACGGTTGGGACCATTTTTCCGTTTAGGGTGGATGGATGCCTTCTATGCCGATCATGCCCATGAATCCCACGCCCGGCTCTCCCGGGAAATCACAGTGGACGCGCAACCTCGAACGCAATCCTGGCCACTCCCAGTGGTACATCGAGCGCTGGGAGCGGATGCGCGCCGAAGGCAAGGACATCGATGGGGAAGCGCGACTCATCGATGCACTCGCGCCTCGCGGCGCCCTCGTGCTCGATGCCGGGAGCGGAACCGGGCGCGTCGGTGCAGAGCTTGCTCGTCGCGGCCACGACGTTGTGGGGATCGACCTTGACCCAACCCTCGTCGCCTATGCGGAGCGCACCTCGCCAGGTCCCCGCTGGATTACAGGCGACCTAGCCGAGGCGTGCGCGATTCTCGGTGAGGACTCACTCGGAACATTCGACGTGGTTGTCACGGCGGGCAACGTTGTCACGTTTGTTGCCGAAAGCGATAGGCGCCGCGTTCTCGAGAACTTCGCGAGGCTCTTGCGTCCGGGAGGTCGCATCGTCGCCGGTTTTGGAACGGGCCGCGGGTATTCGCTCGAGAGCTATGTGGCGGATGCTGCCGCCGCGGGCTTCGAGGTGCCCCAGGTGTTTTCGACGTGGGATTTACGCCCGGCGAGCGATGACCCTGGATTCGCCGTTGTCATCTCGGTGAAGGGCGAGGGCAAGTAGAGCAACCTCGGTGGGACTTCCCCGGGCACCTCGTGTGTGGTGCCACGGCGGATGTCTCTTGGGCATGCGAAAAGGACCTCCCCGAGGGAAGGTCCTTTTACTAAGCTTTCGCTCGGGCAGTGCCCGGATGCTCAGGCGGCGCGCTGAACCTTGCCGGCCTTGAGGCACGAGGTGCACACGTTGAGGCGCTTCGAGGTGCCGCCGATCACGGTGCGCACGGACTGGATGTTGGGGCTCCAGCGGCGCGAGGTGCGACGGTGCGAGTGGGAAACGCTCTTGCCGAAGCTCGGGCCCTTGGCGCAAATGTCACACTTGGAAGCCACGGTGTTCTCCTGAATAATCGCTAACGTACTTGATTTGTGCGCCGAGGCTCATGCAGCGGATCGAGCCGCGTGGCGCTGGGCAACCCCAAAAGCATAGCCCACTCGCGCGCGAAGAGCGATAGGGATGCCTCCATAACCCCTGTGTAGTCAGCCACATCGCGACGTCGGTCGTGAAAGAATGCCGTCAGTGTTGGCGGGGCGAAAGGAGCGATCGTGGTGAAGGCGAAGGCCGACGGTTTCCCCGCGGGCCTCTTGACTCCCAAGGAAATCGCCGCCGCGCGCGCACTGGGTGCGGGGGATGTCGAGGACCTCGTGCGCATTCCGCCACGCCGCTATGCCTCGCCCGGCCCCTTGCGCGACCTGCGCCATTTGAGCGAGGGCGACGACATTTCCGTCATCGCGACCGTCGAACGCGTGCGTGAGCGCGCGATGAAGAATCGCAAGGGCACCCTCCTTGATGTGCGCGTGTGCGACGACGAGGGCGAAACCATCCAACTCACGTTCTTTCTTTTCAAGGCGCACCTCGTCAACTGGCATATGAGCAGGCTGCGCGAGGGTACGCGCGTGCTTGTGAGCGGAACAGTTTCGCGTTTTCGGGGGGAAAACCAGATCGCGCACCCCGACTACCTTCTGCTTGCAAGCGACCCCTCGCCGGAGGAGGCCCGGGCGGTCGCCGCTGCGCTCGAGCCCGCCCCCGTGTATCCACTTCGCGGTGCAGCGACGCAGAAGCTCATGCGCTCACTATTGACAAAAGCGCTGCGGCACGTCGACGAGCTGCGCGACGTCATTCCCGCCGCGATTAGGCGTGAGCGCGACCTGCCCACGATCGCTGAGGCGGCGAGGATGCTCCACGCGCCTCACGACCAAACGGAGGTCGAACGCGCCCTGCGGTATTTCCGCTTCGAAGAGGCTTTTGTCATCCAGTCGATTTTCGCCAGGCGCCGAGCACAAGACGTTCAGGACGCCGCCCCACAGCTCGGGACTTACGGGGACCTCAGCCGGGCACTCGATGGGCGGTTGCCGTTCACCTTGACCTCGTCGCAAAAGGACGTGGGGGAGCAGATCGCCGAGAGGATTGCTGCACCCCACCCCACGTCGCTCCTGCTCCAGGGAGACGTGGGCTCGGGAAAAACCGTGGTGGCGCTGCGCGCGATGGTGCGTGCCGTCGATTCCGGATTCCAAGCCGTGCTCCTCGCCCCGACGGAAGTACTCGCACGGCAGCATTACTCGACCATCACGGCGATGCTTGGCGACCTTGCGCGCCGCGGTCACCTTGATGCGCACGAGTCGGCGACTCGCGTTCGCTTGCTCGTTGGCGCCCAGAAGGCCTCCGAGCGACGCGAGAGCCTTCTCGATCTCATGAGTGGCGAGGCTGGGATCGCCGTGGGAACACACGCACTGCTGACCGAGGGCGTCGACTTTTTGAAGCTCGGCCTCGTGATTATCGATGAACAGCATCGCTTCGGCGTGGATCACCGCCGCCAACTGCGGTCCAAGGGACCCGGCGACCTGCGCCCGCACATGATGGTGATGACCGCGACCCCGATCCCTCGATCGGCTGCGCTCGCCCTCGTCGGTGACCTCGATTTGCTCACGCTCGAGGGGCGTCCCCGCGAGGGTGCCGAGGTGTCCTCATTTGTCGTGCCCCTGGGCGATACCGCGTGGCGCGAGCGCATGTGGGAGCGCGTCCTCGAGGAAGTCCACGCCGGCCGCCAGGCATTCGTCGTGTGTCCGCGCATCGATCCGGAGGATCCAGCACAGGCCGCTACTCCCGCAGATCCGTTCGGGAGCGAACACCCACTCCACGCGGTCACTCCCACGCTCGAGATGCTGCGGGCGAAACCAGGCTTTGACGCGCTTCGCATCGAGGAATTGCACGGCCGGCTTCCAAGCGACATTAAACGCGAGCGCATGGAGGCGTTTGCCGCCGGTGACATCGACGTGCTCGTGGCGACGACCGTGATCGAAGTCGGAGTCGACGTGCCGAATGCGAGCGTCATGCTCGTGCTCGATGCCGAGCGCTTCGGCCTCGCCCAACTTCACCAGCTCCGCGGCCGTATTGGTCGAGGCGCGCATCCGGGAATCGCGTTCTTCGCCACGCGGTTCCCCCGCCAGAGCGCGCAGCACGACGGGCTCGTAGAACTCGCCTCCACAACCGACGGGTTTGCCCTCGCCGAGCTGGATCTCGAGCGTCGCGGCGGCGGCGACCTCGTCGGCGATATTCAATCGGGAACGTCCGTAGCCGTGCGATTCCTCGACGTGGGCCGCGACGCGCGTATGATCCTCGAGGCCCGCGAAGACGCTCTCGTAACCGAAGCCCTATCTCGCGGGGCGCTTACGACAAGTAGCCTCGAGGCGCCATCCGCGAGCGAACACGATGCCCTCGATGCCGCGATTGCGCGCCACAGTGCTCGCGGCGTCGACAATCTCGAAAGGAGCTGACCGTGCCCCGCATTATCGCCGGACGACTCGGCGGACGCACCGTGCCGTCACCTCCCACGAACCGCACCCGGCCCACGAGTGATCGCGTGCGCGAAGCAGTCTTCTCAAGGCTCGACTCGTGGGGCGCCGTGCGCGGCTCGACGGTTCTCGACCTCTACGCCGGAACCGGGGCGCTCGCCTTCGAGGCACTATCGCGAGGCGCGGACTTCGCCGTCCTCGTCGAGGCGCATCGCCCCACGGCAAAAGCCATCGGCGAGGCCGCCCGAACTCTCGGCCTCGATGAAAGCCTGAGGGTCGAGTGTGGCCAGGCAAGCGTCGGACCCCGCCGAGAGGCCCCCTTTACGCTCGTGTGCGCCGACCCGCCCTACGCCGTTGCGACCGAAGAGCTTGCGCGCCTCGTGACCGGCCTCGGTACAGCCGGCCAGCTTGCCGATGAGGCGACAATCGTGCTCGAACGCTCCGCGCGAAGCGAAAAAACTCCGCTACCCTCCTATTTCGTTGACGAGGGAGCGCGAGATTTCGGGGACACGAGAGTCGAATACTTCACCTACCTCGATCCAGCGATCACGGAGGCAAGCCGGTAGGCTTAACGCATGCTCACCGCCCTTATCCCGGGGTCATTCGATCCGTTCACTCTCGGGCACCTCGATCTCGTGAGGCGCGCGTATGCGCTCAGCGACCGCGTGATCGTGGCAGTCGCCCACAACCCCCATAAGAGCGCGCGCATCCCCTTCGACGCGCGCTGCGAAGCTATTCGTGAGACGCTTGCCCGCGAGGGCCTTGCCGATAGAGCGAGTGTTGACACGCTGCCGGGCGGCCTCCTTGTCGAAGGCGCGAAGAAACTCGGCGCAACCCACCTCGTCAAAGGAATACGAAACGCCCAGGACCTCGCGTACGAGGAACCCATGGCGCGGGCCAATATGGACCTCGGCGGGTTGGACACGCTCTTCCTCTTGACCGATCCCGCACTCGCGCACATCTCGAGCTCGCTCGTTCGAGAGATTTACTCGCTCGGCGGTGATGCGAGCCGCTATCTTCCGGATGCGTCAATGCGCGCCCTCGCCGCTGCATGCACCACACCAGCCGTAGACTCAAAGGAGCAATCATGACCGACGCGAAGGGCAAGAGCACCCCGCGCCCCCGAAAGAAGGACGCCCAGGCCGAAAAACCCTTCAACGCGGGGCTCGATCTTGAGATCGACGCGATCGATCTCATCCATAAAATCGGCTCGCAGCGCACCATTTCGCGCACGGCAACCTCCACGCAGCCCGTGGGCGACCCCGAATTTGCCGTGAGGCCCGGCGACGACATCACGGTCGAGGCGAGCCTCGAATCGGTCGATGAAGGCATCTACGTGACCGGGACGGCACACGCGGACGTCCACGCCGAGTGCTCGCGCTGCCTCGACCCCGTTGACGACCATCTCGACGTGCGCTTCGACGAACTGTTTAGCTACCCCGAGAAGGTTCCGGCCGAGCTTGAAGACGAGGACGTCCCCGTACTCGAGGGCGATGTGGTCGACCTCGGCCCTCTGGTTCACGACGCTTTTGCGATGGCCGCGCCCTACCAACCTTTGTGCCGCGAAGACTGCCCGGGCCTGTGCTCTCAGTGCGGTATGCGTATGGAAGACGATCCCGACCACGAGCACGTCATCTACGACCCGCGTTTTGCGGCGCTCGCCGGACTGCTCGAGCAGGACGACGATCGCGAGGGTGAGGAGAAGTGAGCCGTAAGCGCAAACGGCAACCTATCCCGCACCTCGAGGATCGCAGCGGTCTGTTGGCTTCGCTCCCGCTGAAGGGCGAGCTCGATCCCGACCTGCTCGACCTCGCGCTCACCCACCGCTCTTACAGTTTTGAAAACGACGAGTGCCCGCAAAATGAACGCCTCGAGTACCTCGGCGACGCGGTGCTGAGCCTCGCCGTCGCCGACCACCTGTACCGCACCTACCCGGACGCATCCCAGGGTTCTCTTTCCCGCCGCCGCTCGACCGTTGTGAGCACGCGCGCCCTTTCACACATCGCACGCCTGCATAACCTCGGCGCCTACCTCAAACTCGGCAAGGGCGAGTCCCTTACGGGCGGGCGGGACCGAGATTCCGTGCTCGAGGATGCCGTCGAAGCGATTATCGGAGCCGTGCACCTGAGCCTCGGCGCTGAAGCGGCCCGCGTATTCGTGCTCGACCTCCTTTCTCCGATCCTCGACGACGACACGTTCATGCTCGGCGCATTCGACTACAAGTCGCGGCTGCAGGAGATCGGCGCACTTCTCGGCGCTGTCCCCGCCTACACGTACGAGGAATGGACAGCGGGCGATACCGAACACTTCCGCGCGCACGTGAGCGTTGGCGAAACCCTCGCGGGGACAGGCGAAGGCACGAGCAAGAAGGGGGCCGAGATGGAAGCCGCCCGCAGGGCCGTCCTCGCGTACTACAGCGCACGCGGCGAGACATTCACGATGTTCGAAGAGTAGGGCAGGCCCGCGGTGCCCGAGCTTCCCGAGGTTGAGGTCGTTCGTCGTGGCCTCGAGCCATTCATGGCCTCGCGCGTGATCGAACGCGTCGAAGTGTTCGATGCGCGCTCGCTCAAGCGCCACGCTGGCGGTGAAGAGAATTTCGTGCGTCAGCTCGAGGGACGCCGCGTTCGCTCGGTTGCGAGGCGAGGGAAGTTCCTGTGGGCGCCGCTGTCCGACGCCGGCAGCGCTCCCTCGAATCCTTCACCGTACGGCGAAGCGCTCGTCATGCATCTGGGCATGAGTGGCCAGCTTCGTGTTCGCGACGGGGCAGTGAGTGGGGCGCCTCAAGCGTCGGAACCGCACGTGAGCGAGGGGCCCGCGCCGGATCCCGTGACCCACCTTCGCATTCGCCTTCACATGGAGGGCGGTGCGCGCATCGATTTTGTGGATCAGCGGATTTTTGGCGGGATGCACGTGAGCCCGCTGATCGGTACGGCCGATGCTCGTGCAGGGGGCGAGGGCACCGATCTTCCGCTTATCCCGCAAAGCGCGGCCCATATTGCCCGTGACCTACTCGATCCGTTTCTCGACGAGGGCAACCTCGTGCGTCGGATCCGTATGCGCACGGCCCCCATCAAATCCGTCATCCTGGATCAAAGCACCCTCAGCGGGATCGGGAATATCTACGCTGATGAGGGCCTGTGGGAGGCACGGCTGCATTTCGCGCGCCCCGCGATCGGGATCTCGAGTCGAAAGGTCAAAGAGCTTCTGAGGGTCTGCCGCGATGTGATGCAGCGCGCTCTCGAGGTGGGCGGCACGAGCTTCGATGCGCTATACGTGAACGTCGACGGCCGAAGCGGCTACCTCGACATTGACGTAGAGCGAGTCGAAGGAAGCCGTGCACACGAAGGTCGCGATTGTCTGTGCCGGGCATCGGCCATGCGTCGACAAGCGATATTGCGGTCTGACCTGGCACGAAGGGCTCTGGACAAGCAGCTCAACGGTCCAGCCCATTTAGTAGCGCACCGACACAAAGTCGGGTCGCGGAGTCTGCGAGGTGTGGCCTGTGCCTGAATTGCCTGAGGTCGAGGTCGTGCGTCGGGGGATCGACGATCATGTCCGTGGCCGGACGATCGCCTCGGCGACTGTTCTGCATCCGCGTGCGGCGCGACGTCATGTGGGCGGTCCGGCGGATCTCGCAGCACGGATGGTCGGTGCGACGATCACGGGGACTGCGCGCCGCGGCAAGTACCTGTGGCTGATCCTGGACGGTGCAGATGCGTTGCTGATGCATCTGGGGATGAGCGGGCAGATGCTCATTTCGTCTCCTGATGCCGCAGTCGCCGCGCACGAGCGGGCGCGCTTCACCTTCACCGACGGAGGCCACGATCTGCGGTTCGACGACCAGCGCACGTTCGGCCATCTGCTGTACGACGAGGGCGGAGCGGTGCTGCCCTCGCTGATCGCCCACATCGCGAGGGATCCCTTCGACCCGCAGTTCGACCAGCCGGCGGCGGTCGCGCGGATCAAGGCCAGGAGCACCGGGATCAAGCGCGTGTTGCTGGACCAGACGGTGGTGTCCGGCATCGGGAACATCTACGCCGACGAGGCACTGTGGGCTGCCAAGGAGCAGGGGAGACGGCAGCCTCGTCGTTGAGCAAGCCAAGGATCTCAGCGCTGGTCGATGCGGCGCGGGAGGTCATGGCCGCTGCTCTTGCCCAGGGCGGTACATCGTTCGACTCCCTCTATGTCGACGTGGCCGGCAGCAGCGGCTATTTTGCCCGCAGCCTGAATGCCTACGGTCTTGCTGGCCAGCCTTGCATGCGCTGCGGGACGTCGATCGTGCGGGAGAAGTTCATGAACCGATCGAGTTTCTTCTGCCCTGTCTGCCAGCGGAAACGCTAGTTCGATCGGTCGCCTGCGACGCGATCACAAACAGGGGATCGGGCTACATCGCCATGGCGTCGCCTCGTTTCCCGATACGTCAATGTAGGACGATCACCGTCGCTCCAGAAGCGCTCCGGTCACGGTATTCTCTCGCACCGCGCGTGGGCGTCGATGCGGACACTGCAGTTCCACGGCACGAACCGGCAGTGATGAGGACAGGGCGATTTGCCCAGTTCGGGGTGGGCACTGACTTGCAGCGGCGGTCCATGAGACCCGTTCAATCGACGAAGCCGTCGAGGCTGACTGACGGTCTTCCTTTCACAACTTTCGACGTCTGACGAGGACCTACAGGTAGCGACACACCTGATCGGCGCTGCAGGTCTCCGGCTCGGGGTGCGCTGCATCGTCCCGGAGGTCCGTGATGGTGTCGCGCAGTGCGGACAGCTGGGAGATCTGCTGCTCGATGTCGTGCAGGCGCGCGTCGAGCAGGTCGCGCACGTGGTCGCACGGGGCACGTCCGGCGTCGCGGATGTCCATGATCTGGCGGATCTGGGCGAGGGTGAGGCCGGCGGCCTGGCCGCGGTGGACGAAGTCGACACGTGCGATCGCGTCCGGCGGGTAGTCACGGTACCCCGACGACGTCCTGCCGGGCGGCGGTAGCAGCCCCTGCTCCTCGTAGAACCTCAGGGTCTTGGCCGTGGTGCCGGCCGCCTGTGCGAGCTCCCCGATCTTCACGCCGTCCTCCGATCGTGTCGCGGCCGTACTTGACCTTCCCCTGTACTGGAAGGTCCAGCATAGTTGATGACGGAACAGAAGACCAGGGACTGACAGGAGCAGGGATGCCTACGAAGTACGACCTCGCCATCATCGGATCGGGCGGCGGAGCGTTCGCCGCCGCGATCCGTGCGAACACGCTCGGCAAGTCGGTGGTGATGATCGAGCGCGGGACGCTCGGCGGAACCTGCGTGAACACCGGCTGCGTGCCGTCGAAGGCGCTCATCGCCGCCGCCGACGCGCGGCACTCCGCGGCCGACGCCGCCGACCGTTTCCCGGGGATCGAAACGTCGGCGGATCCGGTGGACATGCCGGCGCTGATCGGGAGCAAGCAGGACCTGGTCGAGGGCCTGCGAGGCGAGAAGTACGTCGATGTCGCCGAGGCGTACGGATGGCACGTCCGCAAGGGCGACGCCTCGTTCGCCGGCACCCCCGACGCGCCGGTCCTGGAGGTCGTCGGACCCGACGGGGCCGTCGGGACCATCGAGGCTGACCAGTACCTGGTCGCGACCGGATCCCAGCCATGGGCCCCGCCGATCGAGGGCCTGGAAGAGGCCGGGTACCTGACCTCGACCACGGCGATGGAGCTGACGGCGGTGCCGAAGTCGCTGCTGGTGCTCGGCGGCGGCTACGTGGCGCTGGAGCAGGCCCAGCTGTATGCGCGTCTCGGGGCGAAGGTGACCCTGCTGGTCCGTTCCCGGCTGGCGTCGAAGGAGGAGCTGGAGGTGTCCAATGCCCTGGCCGAGGTCTTCTCCGACGAGGGCATCCGAGTGGTCCGCCGAGTGGTCCCGACCCGCGTCGCCCGCGACGCGGACGGACAGGTCGTCGTCACCGCCGACGTGTCCGGCGGATCGCAGGACTTCCGCGCCGACCAGGTTCTGGTCGCGCTCGGCCGACGGCCGGTCACCGAGGGACTCAACCTCGAGGCGGTGGAGGTGAAGACTGGCGACGCCGGGCAGATCGTCGTCTCTGACCAGCTGCAGTCGTCCAACCCCCGGGTCTGGGCCGCGGGGGACGTCACCGGGCACCCCGAGTTCGTCTATGTCGCCGCCCACCACGGCACCCTCGTGGCTGAGAACGCGTTCACAGATGCCCAAAAGCCGGTGGACTACGCGAGGCTGCCCCGGGTGACGTTCACCTCTCCTGCCATCGGCGCGGTCGGTATGACCGAGAAGCAGGTCCTCGAGGCGGGGATCCGCTGCGACTGCCGCGTCCTGCCCCTGCACTACGTGCCCCGCGCGCTGGTCAATCGCGACACCCGCGGCTTCATCAAGATGGTCGCCGACGCGGACACCGGGGAGATCCTGGGGCTGACCGCGGTCGCCAAGGACGCGGGGGAGCTGGCCGCCGCCGGGGTCCACGTGCTCGGCAAGACCATCGCCGAGGTCGCCGACGCCTGGGCACCCTACCTGACCATGGCCGAGGGCATCCGGATCGTCGCCAAGGCCTTCACCGCCGACGTCGCCAAGCTGTCCTGCTGCGCATGACCCGTCCTGAAGACAGCGAATAGCCGAACCCAGAACTGGAGGAATCCGCAATGACCGATCTCAGCACACGACTGCCCGAGCGGCTCAGCCGGACCGAGGAGACCGGCCTCGATCCCGGCCTGCTGATCCCGCTGCTTCGGCTTCTCGCCGACGGCGATCCCGTCACGGTCGAGCAGCTCGCCACGGCCGCGGGCCGCACACCCGAGCAGGTCAGGAGCGGGCTGGCAGCGGTGCCCGACACCGAGTACGACGACCTGGGTCGGATCGTCGGCCAGGGCCTCACCCTGCGGCCCACCCCGCACCGGTTCACCGCGTCAGGAGAAGGGCTCTACACCTGGTGCGCGCTGGACACCCTGGTCTTCCCGGCGCTTCTCGGCCGCCCAACGCGCGTGGAGTCGGTCTCCCCGGCCAGCGGCGAGATGATCCGCGTCGCCGTCGATCCGGTCGCCGGAGCCATAAGCATCGAGCCCGCCACTGCCGTGGTCTCGCTGATGAATCCGGACCAGATCACCTCGATCCGATCGTCGTTCTGCAACCAGGTGCACTACTTCACCTCTGTTGGCGACGCTGCCGAGTGGCTCGCCGAGCATCCCGGGGCCGAGGCGGTGCCGGTGGCCGAGGCGCATCGGATCGGAGCCGAACTCGCCGCGCGCCTGCTCGACCGGTCCCAGGGTGATGTCTCGGCGGCCGACGACTGCCGCCGCTGCTGCTGACCCAAGGCTTCGAGAGATTCGAGATACAGATGACATCAGAACACTATGACCGGCCAGGTGGCGGAGGCCTGCTCTTCGGGGCAGGTGTAGTGCTGCTCATGGCCGTCTGCTGCGCACTGCCATTGCTCATAGCCGGGGGAGTGCTCGCCGGCGTCGGAGGCCTCCTCGGCAGCCCCTGGGTGATCGGTGCGGGCATCGCGCTCGTCGCGCTCGTCCTGCTGGTCGTCGCCCGCCGCCGAGCCCGCCACGGCCGCACCGGACCCGACTGCTGCCTGCCGACCGACCCCACCCACCCCGCCGACCCGAAGGACGACCAGAACCGATGACGATATCTCTCACCCGCCGCACAACCCTTTCGCTCGCAGGCCTCCTGATCGTGGGTTCTCTGGCCTTGAGTGCCTGTGGTAGCGCCGACGAGGACAGGTCCTCCGCAGACGCCGGCTCGCCCGCACCCGTGACCAGTATCGACGGCCAGCAAATCAGCCTGCCAGCCGCTGGGAAGCCCACCGCCGTGTTCTTCTTCTCCGTCGGCTGCGGCGAATGCGTCGGCGGCGTCCGGTCCCTCGGTGAAGCCGCCGCCAGCGCCGAGGACAACGGCACTGATGCACAGTTCCTCGCCGTCGACATGGATCCGCGCGAGCCCAAGGAGACCATTGAGGGCTTCATGGAGTACGTCGAGGCCGAACACGTCCCCGCCGCCATCGACGAGGGCGCGGTCCTGTCGCAACGCTTCGACGTCGCCGCGCTGTCCACCCTGATCATCGTCGACGCCGACGGCAAGGTGACATTCCGCGCCACCGACCCCGCCGCCGACACGATCGTCGCCGAGCTCGAGAAGGCCGGGGTCTGAGCCATGGGTGGACTTCTCGCGCTCGCTTTCGCCGCCGGGATGATCGCCCCGGTCAATCCCTGCGGCTTTGCCCTGCTCCCGGCGTGGATCACCCACGCGCTGGGCGACGCCGCATCCTCCTCGGCCCCGGTGCGCCTCCTGCGATCGCTGCGGGCAGGCCTCGCCGTGACGATCGGGTTCGCAGGCACGCTGGCGCTGGCGGGTATCGCTGTGAGCGCCGGAGCTCGGAGCCTGATCCAGGCCGCTCCAGCACTGGGGCTCGCCGTCGGCGTCGTGCTCGTCCTGTTCGGCGCGGCGATGCTGGCCGGTCGCTCGTTCTCGCTCCGGCTGCCCGGCATCCCCAGCCGGGTCACGGCGCGTCCGCCGAGCACCGCACGCATGGTCGTCTTCGGGGTCGGCTACGCCGCGGCGTCGCTGTCGTGCACCTTCGGCGTACTCCTGGCCGTCATCGCGCAGGCCCAGGCCACAGCCAGCTTCGCAGGGCTGCTCCTCGTGTTCGGCGTGTACGCCGCGGGCTCTGCCACCGTCTTGCTGATCGTCGCCGTTGCCGCCGCCGCAGCAGGTTCGGCGCTGTCGCGACGCATCGCATCGCTGGCGCGCTATGGGCCCAGGATTACTGCCTTCGTCCTCGTACTCACCGGTGCCTATCTGGCCTGGTACTGGTACCCGGCCGCCACCGGCGACGCTGCCGCCTCCAGTCGCACCAACGCCGTCGCCGGAGTCGCCACTGCGGTGTCGGGCTGGGTCCAAGGACACGTCAGTGTCGTCACCGGAGTGTCCGTCGCCGCCGTGATCGTCGTGCTGCTGATCGGGACCCTCAGCCGTCGCCGCCGCGCCAGCCTCCGGAAGACTGAGGCAGACTGCTGCGCCCCGGAGCTAGCGCGCTCTGCCGACGACCGGCAGAGCGCAGAAACCGAGTGACCACAACCCTGGCCGATGGCCGTGGACGAATGGCTCGACGTCGCCGCCTCGGCAGACCGCCACGGCTGCAGCAAGAGCAGCTGGCGGCGCGTCTGGCAGGGCAGGCTCCCCGCCCGGACCGAGAAGGTGGACGGACGCGACGGACGCATGGTCATCAAGACGCTGATCCGGGTCTCCGACCTGGACCCGGGCGTTCGGCCTGACCGCGCACGCCGAGCACGTCCGGAAGATCCGCCAGGCCGCGCCGCCGCTGACGCGGGAGCAGACGACGTTCATCGCCAAGGTCTTCACGGACCACCTGCTCGAACAGGACGCCAAGAGAAGAAGAGAAGGGGAGGCCGGGACTGCGTCGTAGCCGACGCAGTGCCCATCTTCGTTGGCGGAGGCATCCTGTGCCCACGGTCACGGATGCCCGATTCTTCCTTCGACCGGGCCGTTGACATGTTGAAGTCCTGAGGCCGTACTCTGGTGTGTAGGCAGTGCGCGTCCTTCACGCGTCGTCTCACCGTGAAGTATCCTCTGACCAGCGGAAACGCCACCTTCAGAGGCTCCCAGTTTTTCAATGTATCTATCGTGGGAAGTTGGGCTATTTCGCTCGGTCGCTGAAGGCCTACGGCACGCACGGCACCCCGTGCCCACGGTGCAATCGTGCCCTCGTGCGGGCGCAATTCCAGAACCGCTCGAGCCATTTCTGCCCCTATTGCCAGCGCCTGCGCTAGAGAGCCTGCAGGAGCACGGAGCGTGCGAGCGGGTGGCCGACGCCCCTATACGCCCGTAGGCAGGTGTTGTAGTGGGGCATTTGGTCCCCGTTCGGCTAGGATGTCTGGGTAGGACATGTGAGGATCCCGATCAAACGAACTGGAGAATACCGCGTGAGCGAAGTAAGCGGCGATCAGTACCGCGTCATGATTGTCGACGACCACGAAGTTGTGCGTCGCGGCATCGTTGCCGTCATTGACGCGGATGCCCGCCTCAGCGTTGTCGCCGAGGCAAGCACCGTTGGCGAAGCCAAGCGTCGGCTTCCCGCCGTCCAGCCAGACATCCTCGTCACGGACCTCCAGCTTCCCGACGGTACCGGAATCGACGTCATGAACGCGGCTCGCCAGGAGAACGAGAACCAGACCATGCTCGTGCTCACCTCGTTCAACGACGATGCGGCGATCCGCGAATCCCGCGCCGCGGGCGCCTCGGGGCTCCTCCTCAAATCTGTGCGCTCGGCCGAGATCATCTCGACGATCCTCAAGGTGGCGAACGGCGAAACCGCGTGGCCCGCGGGCGGCACGAGCGAAGACGAATTCGACTTCTCCGCCGTCGAACGCCGCATCGTCGAGTACATCGGTGACGGGCTCGCGAACCGCGAAATCGCCGATCAACTCGGCGTCGCCGAAAAGACCGTCAAGAACCGCATCACGGGTATCCTCCACAAAATGGGGCTGCAGCGTCGCACCCAGGTCGCGGCCTGGGTCGTCTCGCGCCGTCGAGCCGGCTGGAAGTAACGGCCCGGCGCCGCACTACTCGGCGATGATGGTCGCGCGCCAGCTCACCATCGTCCCCGGGTCGAGGCTGTAAAAATCAACCCAGCCGAGGTGGCGCCGCGCGCGTGCACCCATGTTCGCGAGCCCCGAGCGGCGCGTGATACTGGGATCGATGCCGCGCCCGTTGTCGCTCACGTTCACCTGGATGACCGTATCCACGCCCTCTTTGAAGAGCGTGATGCTCACGGAGACCGCGCTCGCGTGCGCGTGGCGCGCAACGTTTGCCAGGCACTCCTTCACGACCGCGACGACATCTTCTTTAAGTTCGCCCTCGATCGCGTCGAGCTCGGCGACCGGTGCCTGAAGGTGCAGCGACGGCACAAAGCCGAGGCCTGCGATCGCGAGCCCGCACTCGTGGCGAAGGCGCTGAGAGAGCGTCACCTCGACTGTCTCATTCCGCAGCGACTGGACGATCCCGCGGATTTCCGCGATCGAACGCTCGATGCCCGCGACGGAATCCTTAAGGCTCGTTGCGACCGGCCCGTCGTCTGAGTATTCAGGAAAACGCGAGGCTTGCGACATCACGGTCTCGAGCTGCATGCCCACACCGAAAAGCTCTTGGATGGCGAGATCGTGAAGGTCGCGGGCGATGCGGTTTCGCTCGTTATTGAGGTCATCCTCGATGGCGCTGCGCCCCGTTGACCCATTGAGCGCGAACGAAAAGAGAGAGGCGAGCGAAGCGGCGCTCACGTTCTCGGCGTCGGTAAAAGCTGCGGTGGCGTCGGAGTCCTCGCCCGCGAACCGGACGGCGATGAGTAATCCGCGCCTTGCGGCGCCCGCATCGATCGGAAACGCCACGAGTGCGCTCGTCGATCCCTCGGGAGCCGGGAGGTCCTCGTCGGCAAGAGCGCGCGTGAGGTCACCCCACGTGAGAGTCGCGAGTGCCTCCTGTGAGTCGTGATCGAGTACGAAAGGCAGGGGCGCCGAATCGGCTGCTTCCGATGAGTGGGAGACGGACGCTCCGAGGAGTTCCGCTTGATACCGCCCCCGAACAAGCTCGCACACCCACGTCGAATCGTTCAGGGGGAGAAGCACGAGGAGCGAGTCGGGCGAAAGAATCTCGAACGTGGAATCGGCCAAGAGGTCGAGGATATCGTCGGGGTCCTCGGCATTGAGGACCGCCGCTGTCAGCTCACTGATTTTCGTGGCGTTCGACATGGGCGCTCCCTTCGTGAGTCGTGTGGGCGTCGAGGTCGAGCACCGCCGCTCCCGATTCCTTGAAGCGCTGATCGTGCGTAATCACGATGACGGTCGCATCGGCCGCGAAGAACGCGCCAGGGGTCAGAATACCGTCCATGAGCTCGGCCGCCAGGTCAAGGTTGAGGTGTTCGGTAGGTTCATCGAGGATCGTCACGGGAGCGCCGTGCGCGATCGCGCGGGCGAGAAGAAGCCTTCGCCGCTCGCCACCGGAGACGTCCTCGCCGCCACTGCCAAGGATTGTATCGAGCCCCGAAGCGAACCCCGAAGCCCATGGACCGAGGCCCGCGAGGTCGAGGGCGCGATGGATTTCTGCGTCGGTGAGATCGCCGCGCACAACACGAATATTCTCGCGAAGGCTCGTCGCAAACACGTGCGCGTCTTCGGCGTAAAACGACACACGTGAGGCGAGCGCGGCCGGAGTGAATGACGTGAGGGGAGCATCGCCATACAGAACTCGCCCGCTCAGCGGGGTGAGGAGCCCCGCAAGGGTCAGGCCAAGAGTCGACTTTCCGCGGCCCGAAGCGCCGTACACGAGCGTGCGACTTCCCGGGGCAAAGCTCAGGTCAAGCCCGTGTGCGAGTGGATGCTCGGCACTCCAGCCCGTCGTCAGTCCAGATGCACTCATTACTGCGGGGGAGGGGCGTTCAGCGCGTGCGGGTGCGGGGGCGACTTCGTGAGAGGCGAGCCCGACGGCTCGGCGGCCTTCGATCGCCGACTGCGCGTCTTCTGTCGCAGCGCGCAGAGCGTCGCGCACGCTCGAGCCTGCCCGAGTGTCGAACGCTGAAGCGATCGGGGCGTTGCCTGGATCGAGTTCGTGGAGGCGTTCAGCGGCGACGATCGAGCGTGCGCGCTGACTGGCTGCTTGCGGGAGAACAGATGCCGCTTCAAAGCTCGACAACGGGGCGAGAATGATGACGCCGATGATGCCCGCCGTGTGGCCCATGAGGCCGCCAAGCAACCCCGTGGTTTCGAGGTTGTAGACGGCGCCCGCGGCGAGAATCGAGCCGAGAAGCGCGGGGATCATAGCGATCTGGGTGCTGCTACGTGCGAACGCCGAGGGCACGGCCGCTTTGTCGAGGGCCGCATCAAACTGTTCCTGAGCGGCGTCCAGGTCAGCGAGGGTGCTGCTCCACTGCCCCTTTACTCGAAGGACATCAGCGTTGTCGAGGGCAAAAAGTGAGAGTGTATTGAGACGCGAGCGGGCCTCGACGAGTTCGCGCTCCGCCACGAGCGCCGCCTTGAAGGCGAAGAACGGGGCGATGATCGTCGCGAAGGCGAGGCCCACAAGCATGGCGAGTGCCGCAATCGGCGAGAACGGGGCGATGGTCGCAAGGATCGCGACCGCCATGACGAGCGCGACGAGGGCAGGCACCACGGCACGAATGACATCGTTCGCCATGTCTTCGGCGTCATCGCCGATACGCGCGAGTAGATCGCCGCGTTTGAGTCGCCCCGCGAGGGGTGAGGGGGCGCTCGCAAGCCCCGCGTACATGTTGGTACGCAGGCGCGCGACGCCGGTGAGGGCGGCATCGTGCGTGAGCAGGCGCTCGAAATACCGAAAGACGCCGCGGGAGATGCCAAGAGCACGCACGGACACGACGGCAACGGAAAGGTCGAGAACTGGCGGCATCGTCCACGACTTCGCAATGAGGTAGCCCGACACAACCGCGAGGGCAAAGGCGCTCGCGAGTGTCGCTGCACCTGCGGCGACCGCTGATGTGAGCTGACGCGGGGCGATCTCCATGAGCTCATGCATGCGCGAAAGAGCGCGCGACGATATTTTCACGGGACGGACACCTCCGCGGCATGCACATCGATCACCTGGTCGGCGACATCGAGGAGAGCCTGCCTATGAGCGGTCACGAGAACGCTCGAACCCTGTTCGCGCAGCGTCTCGAGCAGGCGAACGATCATCGCCTCGCTCGCCCCGTCGAGGTGCGAAGTGGGTTCGTCGAGAATAACGAGTGGTTTCGCCTCGAGGAGGGCGGTTGTGAGGGCGACGCGCTGGCGCTGACCGACGGAAAGCCCGGTTCCACCGCGGCCAAGTTCGACGTCCCAGCCGTGAACATCCGCGACGTGTGTGTCGAGACCGGTCGCACGTGACGCCCTCGTAATGAGGGCGTGTGCCTCTTCGGTTCCCGGGGCAATCCCCGCGGGAAGGGACTCGTGGAGGATCTCGCGCAGGGTGCCAGGGCCCACGACGGGTCGCTGAGGCAGCCACGCGATCTGCGCCCAGAGGCTTTCTCGATCGATCTCGCTGATGGCAATACCGTTGCCTTCCTCAGTGCGAAGCAGGACGCTGCCCGTGGTCGGCGTGAGGAGCCCGAGGATGGCGGCGATCGTCGTCGATTTTCCCTCGCCACTCGCGCCGCGAAGGGCAGTGATCTGGCCGGGTGGGATGACGTCAGTGAGGTGGGCAGGCGCGAGACGGTCGCGCCCCGCAACGCTCAGATCACGCAGGACAATGCTCGTGCGTGATAGCGAGGGGGCAGCGGGGCGGGTGGCCTCGTCACCGGTTTCCACTTTGCCTGCAGCTGCGGGGGCATTGAGGATCTCGAAGGCGGCGTCGACGGCCGCAAGGCCATCTGTTGAGGCGTGAAACTGCTGGCCCACGAGGCGCAAGGGGAGATACACCTCGGCGGCGAGGACGAGCACGGCGATTGCCGGGAAAAGCTCCATTGCGCCGCCCACGAGGCGCAAACCGATGGAGACGGCGATGAGCGCGACGCCTAGGGTAGCGATGAGTTCGAGAGCAAAGCTCGAAAGGAACGCCCACGCAAGCGTCGTCATTGCGGACTTCTTGTGTCGCGCGCCGAGGTCCGCGACGATGCGCTCGGACCCCTGTGCGCGGCCGAGCGCACGTAGCGTCGGGAGCCCCTCGACCAGATCGAGAGTCTCGGCCCACAGCGTGCGCATGGTCGCGAGAGAGCGGGCCGAGGAGCCTTCAGTCATTTTCCCGATGAGGATCATGAAGATGGGGATGAGCGGAAGGGCGATACACGCGACGATCGCACTGGTGAGATCCCATACTGCGATCGCGGTCAGTGCGAGTGGGGTGACCGTCGCTGAAAGTGCAAGCTGCGGGACGTACCCCGTGAGGTAGGGGCGGAGGTTTTCGAGCCCCGCGGTGGCGAGTGCGGCTGTCGAGGCGGCTTCGCCGGCGCGTCCGCGCGGGCCGAGACGCGCGTTCGTCTCGACGACGGCCCGCCTCAGTTCCCCGATCGTTTCGGTCGCTGCACGGTGGCCCGTGGCTTGCGTGTACCACACGGCGCTTGCACGAATCACAAGCGCGATCGCGAGCACGACAAGTGGGAGGGGGTTTTCGTGCGGCCATGTTCGGTTGGCGAGGAGATCCGCGCCGAGCGAGGCGACGCACCATGCGGTCGTGATTGCGCAAACAGCCTCCACGAGGCCCAAGACAACCGTGCGGATCACGTGCGCGCGAGCGCTGTGAACGTGACGGAGGAGTCTCGGATCAAGTGGAGGCTGTCGCTTTGCCAAAGGTGCTTTAGCTTTCCGTGTCGAAGGCTTCGCGGTAGCCCTCTTTCGCCTTTCGCGCGAGGTTCGCCGCGTGGGCGGACGGGAAGCCCTCGCCCGTAACGCGAGCGCGGAAGACCCAGTAGGCCCAAGCCTGGTAGGCGAGAACGATCGGGAGCAAAATGACGGTCGCGATCGTCATGACCCGAAGAGTGTACTCGGTGCTCGAGGCGTTCATGACGGTCAGCGAGAGAGCCGGATCATTGGCGGCGGGGAGCACGTTCGGGAAGATCGCGCCGAAGGCCATGATAGTGGCGAAGCCGATAGCGACCGACGTCGAAGCGAACGCGAGGCCCTCGCGCCCTGCGCGGTTCAGCACAAACGCACCGATAAGGGCGAGCGCTGCGATGACGAGCGGGATCCACGTCCAGGCGTTGTTCGAGTAGGCGAGCTGGGCCCACAGGACCCACGCTGCCGCTGCGACGATGGTCGGGATGGCGATGACGCCCGCGAGCTTGTTCGCGTCGTGTCGAACCTCGCCCGTGGTGCGAAGCGCGAGGAACAGCGTGCCGTGCAGCCAGAAGAGGAGCACGAACACCACACCTGCGAGAAGCGCGAACGGGTTCAGGAGATCAAAGAGCGAATCAGTGACGACGCTCTTGCCGCCGGCATTCGCCTCCATGTTGACGCCACGCACGATGTTGCCCACGGCCACGCCCCAAATGAGCGCGGGCACGAGGCCACCGATGAAGTGGCAGATGTCCCACGCGAACTTCCACGACGCGCTCTCAACCTTATTGCGGTACTTGAACGCGCAGACGCGAACGATGAGGGCCACGAGAATGATGATGAGCGCGAGGTAGAAGCCCGAGAACATCGTCGCGTACCACTCCGGGAACGCGGCAAACAGCGCGCCACCACCCACGAGGATCCACACCTCGTTGGCGTCCCACACGGGACCAATAGTCGTGATGATCTGATTCTTCCGCTTCTCCTCGCCCTTGCCGAGCGCGAAGACGTTCATGCCCACGCCGAAGTCGAAGCCCTCGAGAATGAAGTAGCCGAGGAACAGCACTGCGACGAGAATGAACCACAGGGTCTGTAGGAACGTTGCTTCCATGATTGTCTACTCCTTTCTCTCAGTAGCCGAAGCTGATGGTCGGGGTATCGATCTCAGCGGGAGCTGCACTCGCCTTCGCGGAGAGCGAGCGCGGAGCCTTGATGTCCTTGCGGGCCTGGTTGCGCATGAGGTAGTACCACACGACCGCAAGCACGCCGTACAGAAGCGTGAAGACCACGAGCGAAACGATTACCTGCCAGCCTTCGTGGCCGGAGACGCCCTGCATCGTGAGCAGCCGTACGAGCGGGTCGCCGGTGGGGGACGGTGCGACGATCCACGGCTGGCGGCCCATCTCGGTGAAGATCCAGCCGAAGGCGTTGGCGATGAACGGCATGGGGATCGCAAACAGGGCAAAGCGCGCAAACCAGGTCGAGCCCGAGGTGCGTGCCTTCTCGCCCTTGCCACGCGTGACCCAGAAAGCCCAGACGGCAAGGATGCCCGAGAAGATCGCGAAGCCGATCATGAGACGGAAGGACCAGTAGGTGACGAAGAGGTTCGGGCGGTAGTCGACGTCGACGGTCTTGCCGCTCGCATCGACGGCCGTGGCACCGAACTTTTCTTTGTATTCAGCGTTGAGCTCAGTCACGCCCTTGAGCGTTGCGTTTGGGTCATTCGTCGCGAGGATCGAGGTCACGTACGGGATTTCGATGATGTGCGAGATGTCGGTGCAGTCCTGAGAGAACGCGCGGGGACCCGCGACCGAGAGGATCGAGAAGCTCGCGCCCGTTTCGGTGTGGCACAGGGCCTCCGCCGAGGCCATCTTCATGGGCTGCTGCTCGAACATGAGCTTGCCCTGGAAGTCGCCCGATGCCAGGAGACCGACGGCGGACAGCACCATGACGAGGACTCCGAAGCGGGTTGCCGGACGCCAGACGTTCTTCGCGAGATGGCCGGCAGCGGCCTGTTCCTCGCCCGAGAGGGTCTGGTCCTCGGCGCGCTTGTGGTTTTTCACCATGTGCCATGCGGCAATGCCGGTGACAAAGCAGCCGGCCACGAGCCATGCGCCAGCAATCACGTGAGGGAAGGCCGCGAGAGTCGTGACGTTCGTCAGGAGCGCGAAAATGCCGCCCTGCGAGGGGTCGAGCTCCGCACGGCCGGTTTCAGGGTTGAACACTGCAGCGACGGGGTGCTGCATGAACGAGTTCGCGGCAATGATGAAGTACGCCGAAAGAGTTGTGCCAATTGCCACCATCCAGATCGTGAGGAGGTGCAGGCCCTTCGGGAGGCGGTTCCAGCCGAAGATCCACAGGCCGAGGAAGGTTGACTCCATGAAGAAGGCGGCGAGGCCTTCGAGCGCGAGCGGCGCTCCGAAGATGTCGCCCATGAAGCGGGAGTACTCAGACCAGTTCAGGCCAAACTGGAACTCCTGGACGATACCGGTCGCGATACCGATGCCGAAGTTCACGATGAGCATTGAGCCAAAGAATTTCGTGATGCGCGTCCACGAATCGGCCTTCACGGGGTCTTTTGCGCGTACAGCGATCGTTTGCATGATCGCGACGAGCAGCGAAAGACCGATCGTGAGCGGCACGAAAATGAAGTGGTAGACGGTCGTGATACCGAACTGCCACCGCGCGAGATCGAGCGCGTCCATGGGCGTCCTTTTCTAGAGAGGGACAGGGTGGTTCACCCTCAGGTTAGAAACCTCGAGGGTGCATGGTCGGGACCTTGGGCCCGGCTTTGCTGATTGCCATTCTACGCCCCTAAGGCGTTTCTGGCCTGCGGTTTTTGCGTGTCGCCCCCATTGTTTTATGCAATGGGCGCCTCGCGAAAAGTACGCTGCCGCGGCTGGTGCGCCGCTGGTTGCGGGGCTATTGCTGCGCCGCGCCGCCGTTCGAGAGGCGTCCGACGGCTGCCTACCTGCGAGCGATTCGTGTCATCGTGTGCGATACTTGGAGTGATGTTTGCGCCGACGCATCCGGCGTAAAGGATCCCCCGCTATCCGGTTGTCGCTCCGGCCACGCTTTGGCCGTGACGCAAGGCTTCGGGTGTCGCAGCGCTCGTGAAGAGCAGCGCGAAGGGGGAGGGTTAATTCGGCTTCCGCCCACGGGCGATGACATATGGCGGCTCCAGGATGCGCTGGGCCGCCCTAGAACGGAGCAGCCACATGGCTGAAGTGGATTCCTATAACGAATCGTCGAGTAGTCAGGGCGCCTCGCGCCCGCGCCGTCGTGTCCGACGCGCCGCAGGAGCGCCCGCAGGGGCGCCTTCTGTCGCTCCGGAGCACACGGCTCCTTCCTCGAGTGCGCACACGAGCGTTGCCGCTCAAGGCAGTGCCGTCGTGAGCGACGCCAAGCCCCTCAATCTTCGTGAGCGTCGGCTCGCCGAGCGGGCTGCCAAGAAAGAGGCAGAGAAGGCAGGGAGGTCGGCAACAAGTATTCCCGCGAGCGATGCCGCACGTTCTGATTCGCCTGAGCCGGCCGCCCAAAGCTCAGTCGCGGAAAACGAGAGTGAGCCCGCAGCCTTCGATGAGGGGCGTACGGACCATGAAGAGAGTGCGTCGAGCGAGGCATCCGAATCCGCACCTGGCACTGACTCGCGAGAAACTGACGACCGCGAAGAAGGCTCCTCCGGGGCTCACGACATTTCGAGTGATCTCAAGGCCCTCGCCGACTCTCGTCAGAGCGTCGAGGTAGCCGAAGAGCCGTCGACCCCCGACATGCACGGCTTTGCCTCGCTTCTCTTCCAGGCCCCCACCCCGACCTCGGAACAGCGCGTGACCGCGAGCGATATCGACGATAGCGAAGAGGCCAGCGATCCGTTCGCCGAAGCCTCCGTTGACATTACTTTTGGCGCTCCCGATCTCGAAGCCGCACGTCGTGCAGCTATCGAGCGTGCCGAGCGCGAGTCGCGCGAGGCTGCCCGCACTGAACGCAGCGCGAAGAAAAAGGGCTCCGATTCGGAATCCGCGAGCGAAGATGATGCGGAGACGGGCGCAAGCGACACCGAAAAGTCCGAAGAATCCGACGGTGAAGGCACGCAGCGAAGCTCGCGCCGACGTCGCCGCCGTGGCGGACGCGGCCGTCGCGGTCGCGGAAGCAAGAGTGAGGACGACTCGCCCCAGGACGAGAATGGCGAAGAGGAGCCCAAGGACGCCACCGATCGCGACTCGTCGACCGATGCGGATGACAGCGATGACGAGGGCGGCACGTCGAGCCGTCGCCGCCGTCGCCGCCGCCGCACGGGCAGCTCAGGCGGCTCTGATGAGCCCCACCCCGACGATCCGCCGAACACCGTCGTCAGGGTTCGCGAGGCGCGGGACGAAGTCAAGGCTGTCAAAGGCTCGACTCGCCTGGAAGCGAAGAAGCAGCGCCGTCGCGAGGGCCGCGAATCCGGCCGTAGGCGCCACTCGATTACCGAGTCGGAGTTCCTCGCTCGCCGCGAGTCCGTCAAGCGCACGATGATCGTGCGCGAACGACCGGGCCGTACCCAGATCGTGGTGCTCGAAGACAACATCCTCGTCGAGCACTACGTGGCGCAGAAATCGCACACGTCGATGGTGGGCAACGTCTACCTCGGTAAGGTCCAAAACGTTCTCCCGTCGATGGAAGCCGCCTTCGTTGATATCGGTCGCGGCCGCAACGCCGTGCTCTACGCCGGCGAGGTCAATTGGGATGCCGCTGGCCTCGAGGGGCAGCCGCGCCGCATCGAATCCGCTCTCAAGGCGGGCGATCCCGTGCTCGTCCAGGTGACAAAGGATCCAATCGGCCACAAGGGCGCGCGCCTGACGAGCCAGATCTCTCTGCCTGGACGATACCTCGTTTACGTTCCGGGTGGATCGATGACCGGCATTAGCCGCAAGCTTCCCGACAAGGAGCGTGCGCGCCTCAAGAAGATCCTCAAGTCGATCGTTCCGGCGGAAGCGGGCGTTATCGTGCGCACCGCGGCTGAAGGCGCGAGCGAAGACGAACTCAAGCGTGACGTCGAGCGACTCCAGAAGCAGTGGGAGAAGATCGAAAAAGCGAGCGCCAAGGGCAAGAATGCCCCGACCGCGCTCTCAACCGAACCGGATCTCGCGATCAAGGTCGTGCGTGACATCTTCAATGAAGATTTCACGTCGCTCATCGTCGAAGGCGAAAGCGTCTACAGGGAGCTGCACGAATACATCAGCGAGGTCGCCCCCGATCTTCTCGAGCGAGTCACGAAACACGTGGGGGAGAAGGATTCCTTCGCCAAATATCGCGTGGACGAGCAGCTCATGAAGGCGATGGATCGCAAGGTCTACCTGCCCTCCGGTGGTTCGCTCGTCATCGATCGCACCGAGGCCATGACCGTCGTTGACGTCAACACGGGCAAGTTCACGGGAACTGGCGGTTCGCTCGAAGAAACCGTGACCCGTAACAACCTCGAGGCGGCCGAGGAGATCGTTCGCCAACTTCGCCTTCGCGACATCGGCGGCATTATCGTGGTGGACTTCATCGATATGGTCCTCGAAGCCAATCGCGATCTTGTGCTGCGCCGCATGATCGAGTGCCTCTCGCGTGACCGCACCAAGCATCAGGTCGCGGAAGTCACGAGCCTTGGGCTCGTGCAGATGACCCGCAAGCGCGTGGGCGCGGGCCTCGTTGAAACGTTCTCGACCATGTGTGAAGCCTGCAATGGGCGTGGCATTCAAATCGATCTCGACGGCCAGCATCATCACGAGCCGCCCGCCTTCGACGATGAGCCCAAGAAGTCGCGCAGGCGCTCCAAGAAGTCGCGCAACTCAGACGGCGATTCGAATAAGTCGGCGAAGCGAGAGTCAAAGGGGCAGTCCGCCGAGGAGAAAGCCGCCTCGGCGAAAGACGCCGTGCAGGATCTCGTCGATTCAAAGAATGCTTCGGACGTTCACAGGCTTGAAGACAACGAGGCTTCGCGTGCCCTCGCGCGCGCAACGATTGCCTCGATTGCCGCGGCGAGCACCGGCCATTCGGCCCCCGAGGTGACTGTCGACGGTCAGGTCATCGCGCCGGCTGAGGTTGGCGAACCCGTTGAATCAGCGGAGCGGCCCACGACTGCCGAGGCCCCCGTGGGCGCCTCCACTGAGACCGAGGACACTGCCGTGGGTCACAGCGGGGACTCGCAGGGCGAGTGACGTGATGAGTTCCACAGGATTGTCGAGCGTTTTCGCAGGTCGCGATGCCTGCAACGGTTGATTCTGGGGAATGCATTTCGTAAGCTATACGTCGGTGCATTTCGTGCCGTAGACTTTTCCCTCCCGCAGCGGTTCTCGCGGTCGCGCTTTCGGCAGTGACCGTAAAGCCTCAACTGGTGGCCCGCGCGGTTTGAGGGAAAACACCCAGCATAATTGTCAGCAACGAGAAAAGAGCAGTGACGTGGTGTACGCAATCGTCCGCGCAGGCGGTCGTCAGGAGAAGGTGTCGGTTGGTGACACCATCGTGATCAACCGCGTGGCCGGCGAGGCGGGCGACACCGTAGAGTTCGCTCCCGTCCTCCTGGTTGACGGTGACAAGGTGACCTCCGCGAAGGAAGACCTCGAGAAGGTCACCGTGACCGCTGAGAAGATCGAAGACTTCCGCGGTTCCAAGGTTCGCATCCTCAAGTTTAAGAACAAGACCGGCTACACGAAGCGCCAGGGCCACCGTCAGGAACTGACTCGGCTCAAGGTCACGAAGATCGCCTGAGCGATCTCAAATATCGAGAGAAGGTACTGACTCATGGCATCAAAGAAGGGCGTTAGCTCCTCGAAGAACGGCCGCGACTCGAACGCTCAGCGCCTCGGCGTGAAGCGCTTCGCGGGCCAGGAAGTTGGCGCGGGCGAGATCATCGTTCGCCAGCGCGGCACCCGCTTCCACCCGGGCCAGGGCGTTGGCCGTGGCGGCGACGACACGCTTTTCGCTCTCACCGAGGGCGTCGTCGAGTTCGCGCGTAAGCGCGACCGTAACGTGGTGAACGTGGTGGCCTCGGCCTGAGGCTGGCCCACTTTCACAGGTGAGGCGGGGAAGTGCCCAGCGGGGCCCTTCCCCGCCTCACGTTTAACCTCCCTGCACTCCAGAGCGGATCAGCTTAGGCTGGTGCCAAGAGCGCTCTTCGCGCATCCGCTCGCGTCGAAAGGCCACCATGGCAACCTTCATTGACCGCGCTGTTCTCCACATCACCGGCGGTGATGGTGGCAATGGCTGCGCCTCGATCAAGCGTGAAAAGTTCAAGCCTCTCGCGGGGCCCGACGGCGCCAACGGAGGCGACGGCGGCAACGTCATCCTCGAGGTCTCGCGCAATGTCACGACGCTCATGGACTTTCACCACCTCCCTCACCGTCGCGCCGAGTCGGGCGGATTTGGGAAGGGAGACTTCCGCGAGGGGACGAAAGGCGCGGATCTCGTGCTCCAGGTCCCCGAAGGTACCGTCGTGCGCGACAAGGAAGGAAACTTCCTCGCGGACCTCGTCGGCGAAGGTACGCGGTTCGTTGCGGCGCGTGGCGGTAAAGGCGGCCTCGGAAACGCAGCCCTCGCGAGTTCGAAGCGCAAGGCGCCCGGCTTTGCTCTCCTAGGCGAACCAGGTGAGGAACGTTCCCTCGTTCTCGAGATGAAGTCCATCGCCGACGTCGCCCTCGTGGGCTTCCCGAGCGCGGGTAAAAGTTCGCTCATTGCCGCGATGAGTGCGGCGCGCCCGAAGATTGCGGATTACCCGTTCACGACTCTCACCCCGAATCTCGGGGTGGTTGAGCAAGAGCAGTTCCGCTTCACGATGGCTGACGTTCCCGGGCTCATCCCCGGCGCGTCCGAAGGCAAGGGGCTCGGCCTCGACTTTCTTCGGCATATCGAGCGTTGTCACGTGATCGTCCACGTGCTCGACGCCGCGACGATGGAAGCGGAGCGCAATCCGGTCCACGATCTCGAGCTCATCGAAAACGAGCTGCGTACGTACGCTGAACGGCTCGATTCTGAGTCGAGTCGGCTTGGCCTCCCGCCCCTCATGGAGCGCCCGACGGTCATCGTGCTCAACAAAGTTGATATGCCGGACGGCTCAGACATGGCCGATATGGTGCGCGAAGAGCTCAAGGAGGGTGGTGTTCCCGTTCTCGAAGTGTCCGCCCTGACCCGCGCGGGTCTTCGCGAGCTTGCGCTGACCCTCGGAGCCCTCGTGGAGCGCCAGCGCCTCGAAAATCCCGACCCCGAGCGCGACGAGCGCCCCACGATCGCGATTACCCCCGAGGACCAGGATTCGGGTGGGTTTACGATCACCCCGGAGGAGTTCGAGGGGCAGCGCGTGTACCGCATCCGCGGTGACAAACCCGAGCGATGGGTGCGTCAGACGGCCTTCGCAAATGACGAGGCTGTGGGGTACCTCGCCGACCGTCTCAATCGCCTCGGTATCGAGGACGAACTCTTCAAGAAGGGCGCGAAAGCCGGAGACACGGTCGTGATCGGCCCAGGAGATGACGCGGTGGTGTTTGATTGGGAGCCGACCATGGTCACAGGTGCGGAATTCCTCGGCCAGCGCGGTACAGACATGCGGCTCGAGGAGCGTACCCGCCCGACGCGTCAGGAAAAGCGCGAGGTGCGCCGCGTGCGTGTAAAGGAACGCATGGACCGCATCAGTGCAATGGAGGCGGAACGTCAAGCAGGGCACTGGTCCGATCCTTCGAAAGACGACTAATGACGCGAATCGACAAGGTACGTATCGGGCACGGTGTTCACGACCCCGCACGGCTCGATACGCGAGCCTCTCTCACGCGCGCACAGCGCATCGTGGTGAAAATCGGTTCGAGTTCGCTCACGCTTCCAAGCGGTGACCTCAACCGCAACGCGATTTGGGCACTGGCCTCGAGCGTGTCGCGCCTCGTTCACGAGGGGCGCGAGGTCGTCATTGTCAGCTCGGGCGCGATCGCCGCGGCGCTTCGCCCGATGGGGTTTAACGCGCGACCCGAGTCGATCACCGATAGCCAGGCGCTCGCTTCGGTCGGGCAAGGCATGCTCATTCGTGAATGGTCGCAGGCCTTCGGCATGAGCAACGTGCTCGTGGGGCAGGTGTTGCTCACCGAGGACGACATGGTTCACCCCGAGAAATATAGGAACGTGCGGGCATCGCTCAACGCACTGCTCGCCGCAGGGGCGGTCCCCATCGTCAATGAGAACGACACGGTCGCCACTCGCGAGATCCACTTCGGCGACAACGACCGCCTCGCGAGCCTCGTCGCGCAAGTGACGGGAGCCGACCTCCTCGTTCTTCTCACCGATGTCGATGGCCTTTTCACACGCCCGCCTAAGGAACCAGGGGCCGAGAGAATCGCCTGCGTGAAGGATGCGGCGAAACTCGAAGGGGTCGAAATCGGCTCACGCGGGTCAACCGTCGGAACCGGTGGGATGGTGACGAAGCTTTCCGCCGCGCATGACGCCACCATTACGGGAACCGCGTGCGTTCTCACTCTCCCCGCGAGATTCGATGCCGTTCTCGCAGGTGAAGATTTCGGCACGTTCTTTCCGGCGCGCACCACGGGCCGCAGGCGTTCTCGACTCATGTGGCTCACGTATGCGAGTCGCGGGGAGGGCACCCTTGTGCTCGACGAAGGGGCAGTGCACGCGGTTGTCGAGCAGAGGCGTTCGCTTCTTCCCGTGGGGATCACGCGCGTGGAGGGCACCTTCGCGGCCGGATCTCCCGTGGACATCGCTGACGGCTCGGGGCGGGTACGGGCACGCGGGCTCACGTATTTTTCTTCCGACGCTATCTCGCGCATCATGGGGCTCACATCGGAAGAGATTGCCGCGCGCGAAAGCGAGATCGGGGTGCACACGGTTGTGCACAGGGACGATCTCGTGCTGCTGAAATAGACGCTTTGGTGGGAGAAATGCGCTATAAGTGGTGCTCATGAATGAGCAGTCCACGGTGACCGAGAGGGTCCATGACATTGCTGCGCGCGCCAAGCGCGCCCAACGCACGATTGCACGCGAGAATCGCGCGCGAAAGGATTCCCTTCTGCGTGCGATAGCCGCGAAGCTTGACGCGGATTGCGCGCGAATCCTCGAGGCGAATGCCGAGGATCTTGCCCGCGCGGATGAGAGCGGAATCGATCGGGGCCTGAGAGATCGCCTCGCGTTGAACCCGTCTCGCGTGAAGGCGATTGCCGCCCAGGTGCGCGCGACCACCGCCCTTGCCGATCCGGTCGGCGAGGTTGTGCGTGGCGGGGTGCTCGAGAACGGGCTTTCGCTCACCGAAGTTCGCGTTCCGCTCGGGGTGATCGGCATGATCTATGAGGCCAGGCCCAACGTCACCGTTGACGCGGCAGCCCTCGCACTCAAGTCGGGCAATGCCGTCATCCTTCGGGGAGGAAGCGCCGCATCGTCCACGAATCGCGCCCTGGTGGAGTCGATCAGGACCGCGCTCACGAACGAAGGGTTTCCCGCGGAACTCGTGGCCTCCCTCGATGCCCTCGGGCGTGAGGGCGTCAGTGCCCTCATGCGCGCTCGAGGTCTCGTCGATGTCCTCATTCCTCGCGGCGGGGCGGGCCTCATCTCCCGTGTCGTCGAGGAGAGCCTTGTGCCGACGATCGAGACCGGAACGGGAAACACGCACATTTTTGTCGATGAAAGCGCGGATCTGGACCGCGCGATCGCCATCGTGGTCAATGCGAAAACTCAGCGCGTGGGGGTGTGCAATGCGCTCGAAAACCTCCTCGTCCACGAACGCATCGCCCAGGATTTCCTGCCGCGTCTAGCCGAGGCGCTCGCCCCGAAAAACGTGGTGCTGCACGCGGATGCTCGCTCCTATGCGATGCTCCACGGCGGGCCCGCGCGCGTCGTGGAAGCTCGAGAGGAGGACTTCTTCACCGAGTACCTTTCGCTGGACCTCGCTATCAAGGTCGTTGCCGATGTGCACGAAGCGGTGGAGCACATCCGTCTTCACACGAGCGGGCATACCGAATCAATCCTCACTGCCTCGATTGAGAGTGAACGGGCCTTTATCGCGGGACTCGACTCCGCTGTCATCATGGTCAATGCGTCGACGCGCTTTAGCGACGGTGGCGAGTTTGGTTTCGGCGCGGAGATCGGAATCTCCACGCAAAAGTTGCACGCGCGCGGGCCCATGGCCCTGCGTGAGCTCACGAGCACCACGTGGATTGTGCGAGGCGAAGGCCACGTGAGGGGGTGAGCTTCGCGGCGTAACCCTCGCGCGCGGGGCAATGTGTGGAACAATGGCATAGCCCCTCGATGGGATGAACGATTGCGAAAGGTCTGGCATGCACGCTGATTTTCTGATCCTCGCCGAAGAGGCCGCCGCACATTCTCACGGGCCGCACCCCGCCGTGTTCGGCGTCGCGGCGTTTGTGATCCTCATGCTTTTGCTTGTGATCACGTCGCTCTTCAGCGGTCTCCACCAGGAACCGTCCTCGAGCGCGAAGACTGTCGCCGAGGTTGAGCACGAGCACCGCCGCGGCACCTCCCGCTGAGACCTTCCACATGAGCGCAAAGCGCCGGATTGGCGTGATGGGTGGGACTTTTGATCCGATCCATCACGGCCACCTCGTTGCCGCGAGCGAAGTCCAGTCGGTTTTCGGCCTTGACCAGGTGATCTTCGTCCCCACTGGGCGCCCGTGGCAGAAGTCGGATAAGGAGATTTCCGACCCCGAACACCGTTACCTCATGACGGTCGTGGCAACGGCTGCGAACCCGCGCTTTACGGTTTCGCGCGTCGATATCGATCGACCGGGGCAGACCTACACGATCGATACGCTTCGTGACCTTCGCGCGCAATTGCCACACGATGACCTGTTCTTCATTACGGGAGCGGACGCCCTCACGAACATCCTTACGTGGAAGGATTACAGCGAGATTTTTGACCTCGCGCACTTCGTGGGGGTCACGCGCCCCGGCCACGACATCAACACCGATGGCCTCCCGCCAAGCGGGGTGACTCTCATCGAGGTTCCCGCGATGGCGATTTCGTCAACTGACTGCCGCACACGCGTCAAGCGGGGGGTACCGGTGTGGTACCTCGTCCCCGACGGCGTCGTGCAATACATCAACAAATACAAGCTCTATCTAGGAAGTGAGCATGACGGGAACTGAGACGCAGCTTTCCGGTCGTCGGCACGGGCGCCGCGCTCGTGCAGTGAGCGGAGACGAGAACAACACGTCGGCAACTCGCGGCGTGACGGGCGATCTCACGCTTTATGCGCGCCGCACGGCGGTGATCCCTCCGGTCGCAGACGATCAGCTTCCCGAGCTGAAGCACTACACCGGCAAGCGCGCAAAGCGCCGCGCCGACGTCCCCGTGGAGCCCGCGGTTGAGGCCAAGGCTGAAGCGCACGTACCCTCCGAGCCAGTCGCGGCCGTGGAGACCGAAGATGACAAGGCTACGGAGCAGGCCGCGCCTCAGGAGGTTTCGGTAGCTACCCCGGGCCCCCTGAGTGACGATCTTCCCGCGGCTAGCGTCGGAACGAAGAAGGGTTCATGGCCCGGTGCCCGCTTCGGCCGAGAAGCCGTAACCCCTGACGAACCCGCGACTGACGCGTACGAGACCGCGATTTTCGATCCTCAAGAGCTCGACGACGCCGAGGGTGCGGACACTCCCGACGCGAGCGACGCCATCGACGGGGCCGAATGCGCCGAGACCGCACCCGCAGAACCCGTCCTCGAACCCACGGCGCAAGAACCAGCCGAGGCTCGGCAGGCGTCGGCCTGGACCTCCGTACCCGCCGATCCTGAAACGTCGGTGCCGAGCGCTTCCGAGGCTCTCGCACCCAAGCCTGCCGATCCTGAAACTGAACCCGCCCTCGTATACGAGACGAGCGACGGGACACCGCTCTCCGACGCCTCCGAGTGGCTCGAGGTTGGTGACCTTCCCGCCGATCAGGCACCTGAGCCCAAGCCCGCGGCCCGCTTCGACGGGACGGTGCTCGACAAGCCGAGTCGCACCTCCGGTGGAATCGGCATGTGGATCACGTGGTTGCTCGTCGCAGCGATCGCGATTACCCTCGTTGTGCTTCTCATGACGGGCGTGATTGGCCCCGGCATCGCGAAAGCAATCGCCCCCATTCCCGAGACCGTTCCCTATGACCTTTCCGGAGGACTCGCTTCGTGACCGCAACTCAGGAATCCATTGACATGGCCCGCATCGCCGGGCAGGCCGCGGCCGACAAGCTTGCGGGCAACGTGATCGCACTCGACGTGTCTGAGCAGCTCGTCATCACCGACGTGTTCGTCGTGTGCTCGGGTGACTCGGAACGCCAGGTGAACGCGATCGTCAATGGCGTGGAAGAGGAAATGTTCAAAGCGGGCTACAAGCCGAAGCGGCGCGAGGGCGAGAAGGATGCTCGCTGGATCCTTCTCGACTTTACCGACATCGTCGTGCACGTCCAGCACGCGGAGGACCGCGCGTTTTACGCCCTTGAACGCCTGTGGCGTGATGCCCCGGCGATCGACTTGGATCTTGACCTCGGTCCCGATGCGGAGGCGCAGGAGAAGTAATGGCTTCTCGCCTCATCCTCGTTCGTCACGGGCAAACTGACTACAACTATGCCGGCCGCATTCAAGGTGCCTCCGATATCCCCCTCAACGAGGCGGGCCTCGCTCAAGCGCGTGCGGTGGGAGAGTCCCTTGCGAGGGATAAGAGCATCACGGCCGTGTACTCCTCACCGCTTGGGCGTGCGATGGCGACGGCGGAGTCAATCGCGGCGTCTCACGGGTTAGAGGTTTCATCCGACGCTCGCCTGCGCGAACGCGGTTTTGGCGACTGGGAGGGGCTGACCCGCGAGGAGATCGAAAAGGGGTGGCCTCTCGAGTTTGCGCTGTGGCGCGCCGGTGTCTCGAGCGGGCTCGAGAAAGCTCGAGTCGAGCACAGGGCGGATGTCGCGCGCCGGTTCGATGCCGCCTGTCGCGAATTCAGTGATCGACACGAGACCGGCACCGTCGTCGTAGTTGCGCACGGCGCTGCGATTTCTCTTGGCCTGTCCGCGATGATTGGCGCGGGTCTAGGCGATTTTTATGGCCTTGCGAGTATGGGCAACTGCCACCGCGCTGTTGTGGAGGTCAGGCGATCGCGCGAGGGCGCTGGGTGGGTGAGGCTCACATCACTGAACCTCCCGCCGGATTTCGCTGCCGCCCAATGAGCGTGTAATATTGCTGGAGTCGCTACGGCGACGCCCAAAAAATTTGGGGCTATGGCGCAGTTGGTAGCGCGTCTGCATGGCATGCAGAAGGTCACGGGTTCGAATCCCGTTAGCTCCACGTAAGATGAGAAAATCGAAACTTGCCCCGCCTGATGGCGGGGCAGTTTTGTTTCGGCGGTGAGGTGCGCCGGGGCGTTGATGTTGGTGTGGGCGAGGGTGCTGGCGGTGGTCTTGTCGGGTGTGTAGGTGGCGTTCTCATCGTCGTCGATGGTGATGTGAGTGATCACGACGCGGTTGAGGATGCGTCGTTCGGTTGGTTCGCACTGGTTGTAGAGTTCGGCTATCTTGCCCGACGCTTCGTGCGCGCGCATCGCCCGGTCCCCGGCCTTATCAGGCCCGTCGGCGGCGTGATGTAACTCATCAGCCGTGGCCAACGCCACTGCCTCCGCCGGCACGCGGTCGTCGGTGAACGCGGTCGATCGGCGATCAGCATGAGCACGAGACAGCTGGTTCCGGACCTGTCGCAACAGCCGTACTGAATCCGACACTTCACCCAACACCCGGTACGTGTCAGCCGGATCCTCAAACGTGTGAGTCGCGTGCGTCAACCCGGCACCCCCTCATGGGCCCCAGCAGCATCAGCAACCGGATCAACAACCGTCGCCATCCCAAAAGTTCTCTCTTCGCATAAGCGGATTGTCTACGAGGGGGTGCGCTAAGCTGCACGCGGAATACGTCAGTGGTGGCCGTCAGACTGAGGACAGCGCAGAGAGGAGAAGACGTGATCGAGACCGTCAAGGCTCTGCCCAGGCTCATTAAGGACTGGAAGACCAACAGTGATCTGATCTACCAACTCCTCGGATGCTTCGCTGGAGTGCTGACAATTTCCGCGCACGTTCGTGAGCAACGTCCCAGTGACGTTCTCGCAGCCGCTATGAACGCCATTGGAGCTTCGGGCGTCGGAGGATGGTTCGAGTCCGGTCTCCCACCCTTACTTGCCGAGCCGAATGTTGACGCAAGCCGCACCCTCGCGTTCCTCTCAGCATTGGCAGTCCTGACGATGCTGATCAAACCATTCTTCAACGCCAAACGTGACGACTGGCCTATTGATCTTCAGGCCCGAGGTCTCATGGGCTCGCGCGCAGCCGTCACGACATGGGTGTTCCTCATGTTTGCTGCTCAATTCGCGTCCATAGCGTGGGTGGCTGAGTGGGTGCGTTCACAAGCGTATGTTGCTGTGATTGTTGCCGTCGTGGCCGCTTTGCTTCTAGGGCTGGCCTATGTTGCTGCCCGCAGACTCCAGATGCACAGCCTTCTCGATGCGGCAGGAGCCAGATTCGCTCACATGGTGGCGAGCGCAGGCGCAGTCGTGATCATGACGGGTTTCGCCTTGGCGTTCATCGTCATCGGGCCAGTCATAGGCGCCGCATCCTGGCTCTTCACAACAGAGTCTGATGCGTACTCAGATACCAAGCGACGGTTCGCGCAAGAACTCGCCCGTTCGCAGCAGCCAACTGGAGCTATCCGGCTGTCGTCGCAATCAGATGGGTCAGACTTGGTGGCATAGGGGTAGGGCCGCTGCGGTGAAGGCTTTGGCATGTTGTCCGGCGAGGAACCAGGTTTTGGAGTTGGCTTGGATCGCGGCTTGTTCGAGGGCGGCAACGTGGGCGTCGAGATCTTCGAGGACTACCTTAACGATGAGAAGAACACCAAGAAGGGGCGGCCGAAGAACGAGGACCTCGTCGCGAAAATCTCGCGTATTCGCGAGGCAGTTCTTGATGACCTCTGGACTTCGAAGATACACCCCCCAAGTCTGGAAGGTATTGGTGGGAACTATGGCTTCATGGAAGTAGCGCGCGCCTCGCCGACTGGGAGCGCTTCGTAACTGCCCACCAGCTCCAGGCTGGTCGCAGCGAATTCCGTTTTGGAGACCGCCTTGTCGTCTGGGTTGAAGCTTCATGGGTCCAGCTGCAGATCCTCCCGTTCACCTCAGTGCCTCTGACCGAGATCCGACATCCCCAATTCATCGACACAGTGGAAGACATGGGCGCAGGCGAACAGACCGAGTATGTTGAGGACCTCGTCCAACGCGTCACCCATGCTTCGGCAGATGCGCCAGCCGTGTGCCATCTGGACACGGGAGTGCTTCGTGCCCGCACTCTCCTTGAAGGGTCCTTGGCGCCCAGCGACCGTCACTCGATCTTCGGCGGACCAGGAGCCGACGTTCACCCACATGGGCACGGCACCTTGATGGCCAGTCTCGCGTTGTTCGGGAATATCGAACCGCTCCTCACAGGACGGGCTCACGTTGCGCTTCGCCACCGGCTGGAGTTAGTACGGATGCAGCCGGGACCAGGCGAGCAGCGGATCGATCCGCTCGACTACGGAAGGGCGACTGTCGAAGCGGTGTCGCATCCGGAGGTGGCTCGACCAGATCGGCGTCGCACCTTCTGTTTGACACTGAGTATCGATCCCGACGAGCCGGGCGAGCCAACACTGTGGTCCGCATCAGTCGACGCGCTGGCATGCCGACAACGTGACTTGCTGCGGCCGGATGGTTCCACGTCAGAGTTCGAAACCGTTCATCTTCGCGCGGGCCACACGTGTCCGGCGCGAACCTGCCGGGGCACAGCTTTCAGGGCCCCGGCAGTAGCGTAGGCGCCCGCCGCTAGGTCCATTTCGACGTAAAAACCCCAGGTTGCCGGTCCAGGCGCCTGGGGTTTTCCGTTGGACGGGCCGACTTCCTCTAGGTGAGACGCGCAGCACATTGTGCGCTTTCCTCGCTAGGCTTGCTCCATGACTGAGACAGCATCAATTTTTCATGACCTGAAACAGTTCGTTGCCGAGCCGCGCTTTTCGGGCCTGGCGCTTTCTCCCGCAGGGGACCGCCTCATTGCGGTACGCACCGAACTCAATCAGAAGAAAAACGCGTACGTGAGTGCTCTGTGGGAGCTTCCGTGCGGCGGAGGTGACACCCGAAAGCCACGCCGTCTCACGCGCGGCCTCGAAGGGGAGGCCCTCGCGGGCATCACCAATGAGGGCGACATTCTCTTCACGGCAAAGCGCGACACGGGCGATGACGACAGCGAACAGCGCCTCTTTCTTCTTCCGAGCGGCGGGGGAGAGGCCCGCGTCGTCGCGAAGCGGCACTCGGGCTTTGGTGGTCTTAGCGTTGCGCGCGAAAGCGGTCGCATCGCGCTCGTGAGCGGGGTGCATCCTCACGCGAAGGACGCCGAAGACGACGCTCGCATCGCGAAAGAGCGCGAAGACAAGAAGTTTACGGGCATCCTCCACACCGGCTATCCCGTGCGGGCATGGGATCACGACCTTGGCCCTACCGTGAGCCAGATCTTCGTTGCCGAGCCGCTCGATACCGAGGACGGCGACGCCGAGCTCGAGCTTCGCCAGCTCACCCACTTTGCCCCTCATGAACGGGTCTCGGGTGCCCAGATTAGTTCCGACGGTCGCTTCATTTACGCGACGCTGAATCGCACGGTGCGCGGGATCAACTCTTTCAGTACCGTGGTGAAGATCGACGTTGAGTCGGGATCCGTCACGACACTTGCCGAAGAAGACGGCGCCCATCACATGCTCGAAGCGGTGAGCCCCGCGGGGGATTACCTCCTCCTCGCCCGTGAGCAGGCCGTGAGCCGAACGGTGCCGCTGAAGCTCGAGTATTCGATCTACAACCTTGAAACCGGCGAGCGCACAGCTACGGCGACGAATTTCTCCGACTGGATTGGCTGCGTCGCGATCACGCCTTGCGGCAAGAGCATCTACTTTACGGCCGACCATGAGGGTCGCGGCGGAATCTTCCGTCTCGATGTCGATAAGGGAACGGTTGAGCTTCTCACCGAGGGAAATTTCCACTACGACGCCGTCGCGCTCGCCGAGCGCGACGGGAGCCTCGTCGCCCTTCAAGATGCAATCGATCAGCCTCCGCTTCCCGTGCGGCTCGATCCCGACACACGCGAGGTGAGCCGCATCGATGCTGCGCTTGAGGCCCCGGCGGTTCCGGGCGACCTCACCGAGTTCAGCATCGAGGCAGAAGACGGCACGAGCGTGCGCTCGTGGCTGTGCGTGCCGAAAAACGCGAGTGAAACAAACCCTGCGCCGCTTCTTTTGTGGATTCACGGTGGCCCCTTCGGCTCGTGGAACAGCTGGAGTTGGCGCTGGAACCCGTGGACGGCCGTCGCCCGTGGCTACGCAGTGCTTCTTCCCGATCCCGCCATCTCAACCGGGTACGGCCAGCAGATGATCGACCGCGGTTGGGATCAGCTTGGTGGGAGCCCGTTCGACGACATCATGCGAGCCACCAAAGCCGCGCTTGAACGCCCCGAAATCGATGAGACGAAGAAGGCTGCGCTTGGCGGATCCTACGGCGGCTACATGGCGAATTGGGTGGCGGGCCATACGGGAGACTTCTTCGACTGCATCGTCACGCATGCGTCCCTGTGGAACATCGACCAGTTCCGCCACACGACCGACGCTGGCCAGCACTGGGGAGCCCACCTCGATGATGCTCATGTGGCCGATTACAACCCCGCTGATTCAGTGGGGGAGATTGTCGCGCCCATGCTCGTGATCCACGGCGATAAGGATTACCGTGTTCCGATCGGAGAGGGTCTGCGTCTCTGGTACGAGCTGCTTGAGGCCTCGGGCAAGAGCCCGGAGGAGAACCCTCACAGGTTCCTCTACTTCCCGAATGAGAACCACTGGGTGCTGACGCCGAACAATGCATTCACGTGGTACTCGACTGTCCTCGCGTTCGTGGACCGCCACGTCAAAGGGGTAGAGACCGACTACCCAGACCTGCTCGGTTAGAGCGAGACCCGCTGCGCGGCTCGACGGTTCCTAGGGTGCCGTCGGGCCGCGTTTTTCCTGCTGCAAGCGGAGCGATTCAACCAACACTCGCCGCTGCGTAACCGTGCGTTTACCGGACGGGACAAAGATGGGGGTGCGTGAAATTTTCCCCGGCGCGCGTGAACGATCCCGCATCTCTTAGAAAGTCAAAGACGTGAAGCGTACCTCCTCAATCTTCGCGGCAAGTGCCCTCGTGTGCTCGCTCGGCCTCGGCCTTGCTATCCCCGCTCTCGCCGAGGGTGACGAGAACGTCGAAAGCCCCTTCGCACGCACCGCGACTTACCCGGTGTATATGAATGCCCCCGAGGGGGTTGATGCCGCGGATGAAACCGTCGCCGAAATTTCGACCGTGAGTGAAGACGGCAACACCCTCATCTACACCGATGCGGCGGGCAAGCGCATCGGTTTCCTCGACATCAGCGACCCCCATAACCCCAAGGGAGCCGGCAGCGTATCCCTGGCCGAACTCGGCCACGCCGACGACCAGCCGACCTCGGTTGCTGTCGCCAGGGAATACGTGCTCGTGGTGATCGACGAGACGGGAGGGAACTTCACGCAGCCGAAGGGACGCGTCGACGTACTCAAGGTCAGCACGCGAGAAAAGGTCGCCTCGATCGACCTCGAAGGCCAGCCCGACTCGATCGCTATCAACAAGGATGGCTCGATTGCCGCAATTGCGATCGAGAACCAGCGCGATGAAGAACGCAAGGACGTCGAGGGCGGTTTGCCGCAAATGCCCACCGGTTTCGTGCAAACACTCAAGCTTGATGGCGACCCCTCGACCTGGACGACCGTCCCTGTGCGCTTCACAGACAGCAACGGTGAGGTTCTCGACATCGTGAAGAAGGCCGGCCTCAACACGCCCGAGGACCTCGAGCCCGAGTACGTGTCGATCAACTCGAAGAACGAGCTCGCCGTCACGCTCCAGGAAAACAACGGCGTCGCGATTATCGATCTCAACACGAACGAGATCACGAGCGTGTTCACCGCCGGCACGGTGAACCTCGACGGCATCGACACGAAGAAGGACGGCGATATCCAGCCGACCGGGCAGCTCCGCGACATTCCACGCGAGCCCGACGCCATTGCGTGGATCGATGACGAGCACGTTGCCACCGCGAACGAAGGCGACTGGAAGGGCGGCTCGCGAGGCTGGACCGTCTTCGACACCAAGGGCACCGTCGTGTGGGATGCCGGCAATTCGATCGAGGAAATCGCAAACAAGTACGGTCTGCACAACGAAAACCGCGCCGGCAAAAAGGGGCCCGAAATTGAAGGGCTCGCCGTGGCTGAAATCGAAGGCGTGCGCTACGCCTTCGTTGCTTCCGAGCGTTCCAACTTCGTTGCCGTCTACAACGTGGAGAACCCGGCCGCACCCACCTTCGAGCAGTTGCTGTTCACAACGAACGGCCCCGAAGGAATTCTGCCGATCCCCGGCCGCAATCTTCTCGCCGTCTCGAGCGAAACCGACGACGCTTCCGCTCGCGTGCGCAGCGCCGTGAACCTGTACAAGCTCGGTGCCGATGCCCCCGAAACCGCTCAGCCGAGCATTGTCTCTGCGAAATCCGAAGACGGCCACGCGGTTCCGTGGACGGCGCTCGGTTCCCTTGCCGCGAGCAAGTCCGACGCCTCCACGCTTTACGCAGCGTCCGACGCGGCACTTGATGTCGCCTACGTCTACACGATCGATGCCTCGAAAGAACCTGCTCTCATCACCGAGCGGCGCGCCGTCAAGCGCGATGGCGCAGTTGCCGAAGGCCTCGACATCGAGGGACTCAGCCCGCGCGACGACGGCGGCTTTTGGCTCGCGTCCGAAGGCAAGAGCGGTGCTGAGAACCGCCTCGTGCGCACCGATGCCGACCTCAACATCCAGGAAGAAATCGCACTTCCCGAGGACGTTTCCGCGCACATTGGCAAGTGGGGGCTCGAAGGCATCGACGCACGCATCAACGAGAAGGGCGAAGAAGAGGTCTTCGTCGCGATCCAACGTCCGCTGTGGAAAGACGCGAGTGCGAAGCCTCTCGAGGCCCAGGAGGGAAACGTCGCACGCATCGGTCGCTACAACACCACGACCAAAGCATGGAACTGGTACACGGTCGAGCTCGCCGCGACCGACACGAAGGGCGACTGGATGGGCCTTTCTGAGCTCACCATCGTCGGCGACACACTCGTGCTCATCGAACGCGATAAGCTCAACGGCCCCGACGCCGAGGTGAAGCAGCTCGTTCAGGTATCGCTTCCCAGCGAAGACGAAGTCGCAGCCGCGAACGGCGTGCCGATCGCGCTCGATAAGGGCAAGGTCCTCGATGTTCTGCCGAAGCTGCGTGCAACCAACGGCTGGACCCAGGAAAAGCTCGAAGGCTTCACCGTCGCAAAGGACGGCTCGATGTACGCCGTCACCGATAACGACGGCCTCGATGACGCAACTGGCGAGACGCTCTTCCTCCGCCTCGGCAAGGTCGGTGACGCCTTCGATGTCGCCTCCGATGAAGGCACGCAGCCGTCGGAAGACCGCCCTGCCGATCCCGCCGATGACGAAACAGGTGAGGATGAGGGCGCGGGTGAAGCACCTGAGAAGCCTGCCCCCGCGCCTGCCGATGGGCCGTCGAACTCGGTCGAAGCGCCAGCGAAGACACCGGCGAAGGCTGATGAACCCACTCGCCTGACAAGTCAAGGAAAGAAGAAGAGCCACGTGCCGCTTCCGCGTACAGGCGTTGAAGGCAGCGCCTACCTCGTGACCGCGCTCGGAGCTCTCGTGCTGCTCGGCGTTGGCGGAACGCTCGTCGCTCGCTCCGTACGCAAGCGCTAAGCGGTCTTTCCCGCGAACACGAGGGCCGGCGATCTCCCCGGGGAGGCCGCCGGCCCTTTCACGGCTCAGAACGCGGGCGTTACTGCTGCGCCGCCTGTCGAATGAGCGTATTGACCATCTCGAAACTCTTCTCAAAGGCGTTAAGCGGCAAAAACTCGAACACCGAGTGGAAATTATGCGCGCCCGTAAAGAAGTTCGGTGTGAATATTCCCTGACGCGAAAGCCACGAACCGTCCGTGCCGCCGCGCATCGACAGGTGGATCGGCTCAATGCCGAGCTGTGCCAATGCCTTCACAATATTGTCGGTTGCGACCGCGTTCTCTTCTGTTTTCGCATCCTCGATGTTTCCGTACACGTCCTCAATGTCGACGGTGACCTTCGCGCGAGGATGCGCTTGCGCCACGCGCGCCGCAATATCGCGGATACGCTGCTTCTTTTCTTCGTAGCCCGCACGGTCGTGGTCCCGCACAGCGATACCGATGTGCGCCGTGGTCTGATTCCCCTCAATCGCGTTCACCCAAATGTAGGACTCGCGGCCCTCCGTGCACTCCGGGGTCTCCCGCCGATCGAACTGCGCAATGATGTCGTGCGCGATCAAAATGGGGTTGACCATGTTCCCCTTCGAGTTCATGGGGTGAGCGGAAACACCAACGATGTCGATTCTTACGCTCGCCGCGTTGAAGGTCGACTCCACAACCTCCCCAAGCTCGCACGAATCGAGCGTGAACGCGTACTCGACTGGGAAGCGCGCGAGGTCCATCGTCCGCACGCCCCGCAAGCCAATCTCCTCGTCCGGCACGAAGCTCAGGTACACGTCGCCGTGAGGGACCGTCGGATCCTGCAGCAGACGCACCGCTGCCTCCATGACTGACGTGACCCCCGCCTTATCGTCCGCGCCGAGAACGCTCGTACCGTCCGTCACGAGGATTTTTTCTCCCTTGTAACGGGCGATCTCGGGGTGCTCACTCTCGCGCATCCAGACGTCGTTTGCCTCATTGAGGCACACGTCCCCGCCGTCGTACTCGATCACGCGGGCTTTTACCTCAGGGGAAAGATTCACATCGACCGTGTCGAGGTGGGTGCAAAAACCAATCGCGGGGGCCGCGGCATCACCGGGAAGGTTCGAGGGAACCTTCGCGGTGAGCACACATGTGTCGCTGAGGTGAATCGCCTCGGCCCCTGCCTCCTCGAGTTCGCTCTCGAGCAAACGCGCAAGCTCCCACTGCCCCTCACTTGTGGGAACGGCTGTCGAAGAGGCATCGGACTGGCTCGAAATCGCCGAGTACCGCAGGAAACGCTCGGCGAGGGCATCTTGGATTGACTTTGCTGTCATCGCCGGTTCTTTCGTACGAGTCGGGGTCAGCCTCGGACGGCCTCCGCGACCTTAATGATTTCCTCCATCGACGCCTCGCGAGACTGCACTGAAAACACGGTGTCGGGGAGGTCCTTGGGCCATACCCAACACATGAAGCCTCCGCGGCCATCGGGATGCGGCGCGCACACACCGCGGTCGAAAATCTTCTCACCTTCGATTCCCCACGAGGGATTTTCCGCAGTGGCTTTGCCGTCGGCGATGTCGGTGAGGAGGATCGAAATGGTGTTTTCGCCTCGCGCGTAGATGGGCCTTGTGCCGATGTGGGCGAGATCCCACTCACCGACGGTGTCGGGAAGGCGGGCGTTTATGGTGTCGTCGGTGTTATCTCCCGTGTTCGTTGACGGACGGCCCTGCGTCGGCTGAGGGACGCCAGGCGTTGGGGAGGCAGGTGGGTGTGAGGTTTCATCGGCCGACGCCGACGGGCTAAACGATGACGTCGACGTACTAGACGTTGGTGCCGGCGGGTTTGCGGCTTTGGGCATACCGATGATGATCGCGGCGACCGCGACCATGATCCCTGTTACACCTGCGGCGATGAGGCAGCCGCAGGCCGCAAAAGTAATCGCCAGCGGCGATCGTGTCCGATTCTGCAGGTTGTGCGGGCCAGCCATGGTTTCCCCCTTATCTTTACGCGCGCTTCGTGGGGCTACTTGCCCTCGATCACAGCTTTCGAAACGCGAACCATTTCCTCCATATCGGAGTACTTCGACGTCATGTAATACGCGGTGTTTCCCGTTGCGCGCGGAAAAATAAGGCAGGTGATCGCCTCGGGGTTGTGGGCATTTAGGCCGCAGCTGCCGCGCTCAAACACCTGTTCACCCTCACGGCCCTGCGAGGGGTTCGATGGATCCTCGGAAAGGCTGACCACCAAGAAGCTGATCCGACGATCCCCGTCCTTATAGATCTTGTCCCCACCAACATCCTTGAGGACCCAGTTTTCGATCTTCTCCGGCAGTGCCGAGTGCAGTGCCGCCTTCGCCTCTTCAGCAGACTTCGGGGTCGGTGCGGAGGGCGTGTTGGTCGTTGGTGGTGCGACAGGCGTCGGCGATTCAGTTTCGTCGGGCGGGGAAGTGGGGCCCTCGGAGGTGGGGTCAGAGGGTGCCGGTGACGGCGACGTTTGAGTCGTCGTGGGTGCAGCTGGAGGCTCTTCTTTCGAGCCGTTCCACAATAGAAATGCAACGACTGCCACCACCGCAAGAATGAGGAAGAGGGCCGCTGCCGCGATACACGACCAGATGACGACTGCTCGCCTTCCCGACGACTTTTCGGGCCCAAGTGGCGGTTGCGGGTAGCCCTGCGTTTGCTGGGGTGGTTGCTGTGTTGACATCGCCTTCCCTTTCAACCCGCGTGGCGCCGCTTGAACGAAGCCGGAAAACGTCGGTTACGTCACAGACTACCCGGGTAACTGGTTATTAGGCCACAGCACGGTTCGAATAGCTAGAGGCTTGCATTTCTCTTCGCCACGAAAGGGGGTGTCACTTGCGGCTGTGGTCTTTGCATCCCGCCTACCTTGATCGGATGGCACTCGTCGCCTGCTGGCGTGAGGCACTCTTGGCGCAAAAGGTGCTCGCGGGCCTCACTAAGGGGTACACGAAGCATCCCCAACTCGAACGTTTTCGAGAGAGCGCCGATCCCCAAGGGAGCATCGGGGCATTCCTTTTAGGGATCGCACGTGAGGCAGATTCCCGTGGATACTCGTTTGATCATTCGAAAATTCACGCGCCCGGGCAACTCGACGGCTCTCTGTCGGTTACTACCGGGCAGCTAACGTTTGAAGCCGAACACTTACGAAGGAAGGTGCGAGAACGCGAACCAGGCTGGCAAGGGGTCCCGCCCGAGGGGGCTGTGCTTGAGCCCCATCCCCTTTTTCGCGTGAGGGAAGGACACCTTGAATCGTGGGAGAGGCCGTGAATACACCGGAGCTTGACGCTCGTGCGCGTCGAATAATACTCATCGTCGCAATCCTGAACCTTGCCGGCTGCCTCGGCGAGGCGATACTCGCCTTCACGATCGGCTCCGCCTCTCTGCTTGCCGATGCGGCAGACTTTCTCGAGGATTTCCTCATCAACTCCCTCGTTCTCCTCGCCCTCGCATGGCCGCTGGAGAGCAGACGGAAAGCCTCCTACGCGCTCGCAGGACTCATCCTTATTCCGGCGGGCGCTGCGTTCGCGATGGCGATTCACAAGCTCCTCACGGGACTGCCGCCGGAACCGTTTGCGCTTTCCGGAACAGCCCTTGCAGCGCTCGTGATTAACGCTTGCTGTGCCGTGCTCCTCGTGCGCCTGCGCGCGGGTCACAACGCGCTCGTGCGCGGCGCATGGCTCGCCGCCCGCAACGATGTGCTCGCGAACGTCCTCATCATTGCGGCAGGCGTTCTCACCCTCGTGTGGCCTTCGGTTCTCCCCGACGTCGCCGTGGGCATCGTCATTGGGCTCGTCAATCTCGGTGCGGCAAAAGAGGTGTTCGAGCAGGCCCGAGCGGAGGAGCCGGAGCTGGAGGCTTAGGGCGCTCGTTGGCGTCACGGAATGATTGATCGGACCCTTGAGAGCTGGGGGATCGCCCGCTAACGCGAGAGTTTCTGGGCCGTCTTTCGAAGATTGTGCGTGAGATACGGTTCGATTACGCGCTGGCCGAGACCAGGTACGAGGGCGAGGGCCGAAAACGCCTTCGGTAGCACCACGACCCGTGAGCGACGCTCGATGTTTTTGACGATCGCGGCAACGACGTCCTCGCGTTTGATTGGGGTGAAGAGCCCGCCGAAGTTACCGCTTGCGCGATTCAGGAGCGGAGAGGTGGTGAGCGCGTCCCCGAGAGCAGATTCGAAGAACGAGGGGTGAATGGTTCCGACGCTCACTCCGCTTCCATCGAGCTCAAGCCTGAGTGAATTAGCGAGCGCGAGCACTCCGGCCTTCGAGGCTGAATATGCGGACATCTCCGGCATGTGAATGAACGAGGCGAGGGACGCAATGATACACACGTGCCCCTTCGCTTCGCGAATATAGGGGAGCGTGGCCTTAATGGTGCGCCATACCCCGTTGAGGTTGGTGTCAACGTCATCCACGAAGCCTGTCGCCGAGTAGTCCTCGACCAGTTCAGTCGTCACCATGCCTGCGCCGGCGACGAGGATATCGATGCCGCCAAAATGGTCGGCGGCGCTCTTCGCCGCAGCCTCGACCGAGGCGAGGTTGCGCACGTTCATCTCGATCGCGAGAGCCTTCTCAGGGCCACCGAGCTCGCGGGCGAGAGTCTCGAGCTTGTCGGTGTTGCGGCCCAGGAGAGCGAGCCGAACTCCGCGGGCGCTGAGGGCCCGGGCGGCGTCGGAACCAAGTGCGCCGGACGCGCCCGTCACGAAGGCGACTTTGCCGCGCAGCCCTTCCGGGGAGAGATATGTGCTCATGGTGCCTTTGCCTCTCACGCGAGCTTCTCGAGCCGCCACGCCTGAAGGAGCGTTGCGAACTGAGGGGGAGTGATCGCACCCTTACCTGCGATTCGCGCCTCGACTCGAGCGTTGGCGGCGGTGATGTTCTGCTCGGCGGTCGCGCTCGGGAACGCCTGGGCGTACTTCGGCGGGGTCATGGGCGCCTCCTTCTCGGTTGGGGTGATGCCTCCACTCTACCGGTCGCGTCATACCCTCCTTTATGCCCCCAATGTGCTAGGTGCGGTTGCGATAGGTGCGCAAGAGGGTGTGGCATGATTGTGGTGAGCGGGTAAGCAAAAGGAGACGAATCGATGGCGATCGAGGTCAAGGCCACGCGAAGCGGACGAGAGTGGGATGCGACCCTCTCTATAGGCGGCGAGAGCATCCGAGTCGGTGCTCGTACGTTCGCGCAGATCAGGCCCCTCGTGCAGCGCGCTCTCGCGGACGCCGGTCACACCGGGCGAGAGGTGCGCGTGGTAACCGAGTACGACGACGCCAAACGCGGAGCCGACCACGCAAGCGCAGAAGCGGAGGCAGCGGCAAAAATGGCCTCGGAAATCCGCCGTTCGATCATCAGAAAAATGCGAGCCGACGGCCTTAGTCAGGACGACATCGGCGCGATCCTCGGGATCTCGAGGCAACGCGTCTCTCAGCTGAGCAGCTGACGCCCCACGCAAAAAGGGCGTCACCCGACCCCGAGGACCTGCACAGGATTAACTGCGCGACTGCATTCGAACGGTAGGGGCGTGAAGAGTCTCGCCTCTTTACCAGCGATTGGACTTCTTTGCGCCGCGGTCCTCGAATCGCTTGCCCTTGCGGGTCTTGAATTTTCCGCCCTTCTTTGGACCCTGATCGACCTGAATACGCATCGGCTTGCCACCCACGCGCGCGCGGCCAATGCGCGCGAGCGCTGCCTCGTCGACGCCATCGCGAAGCTCGACGAGCGAGAACGAGGGGAAGAGATCGATCTTGCCAACATCCTGACCATTGAGTCCGCCCTCGCCGGCGATTGCTCCAACGATTGCCTGCGGGCGCACGCCATTATTCTTACCGACTGCGATGCGGTAGGTCGTGAAGCCAGCACTCGAGCGGCGTGAGCGCTTCTCGCCGCGGTTGCGATCTCCCCGATCGCCACGATCTTTGCGATCGCCGCGATCGCCCTTGGCTCCCTTATCGCGGAAGCTTGCACCCGTGAACTCATCATCGCTCGCGCGTGGGCCGTCGTCGCCGACCGTCATCGCACCGAGCGCCGCTGCTACCTGTTCAATCGAGACATTGTTTTCGCTCAAGAACTCGTTGAGGAGGTCGTAGTAGAGGTTGAGGCGTCCCTTCTCGAGACGCGCGGGTACCTCACTCAGCACCTTTTTCATCTTGTGGCGCGAGACGTCGAGCGGTGAGGGGATCTGCACTTCCTCAAGTTCCTGACGAGTCGTGCGCTCGATGTTGCGTAGCTTTCGCTTTTCGTGAGGTGCGACGAAAGTAATCGCCTGCCCGGTGCGGCCAGCGCGGCCGGTGCGGCCAATGCGGTGGACGTATGCCTCGGGTTCCGAGGGAATGTCAAAATTGACCACGAGGCCGATGCGTTCGACGTCTAGACCTCGGGCTGCAACGTCGGTCGCGACGAGGACCGTGAGTGAACCGTCGCGCAGGCGCTCGACGATACGCTCGCGCTCCTTTTGTGGGACGTCGCCCGAGATGGTCGCAGCCACGATGCCGCGAGCAATGAGCGCCGTTCCTACTTCTTCAGCCGCGCTACGCGTGCGCACAAACACGATCGTGGCATCGGCATCCGTCGTCTCAACGATGCGGGTGAGGGCGCCCGTCTTGTGGCGGAACGGCACGACCGCGTACTTCTGGTCGACGCTCGTGACGGTTGTCGACTGTCGGGCGACGGCGACGCTGACCGCATCGGGCATGTGCTCCTCCGCAACGCGCTTAATCGCGGGAGGCATGGTTGCGCTGAAAAGTGCCATGCGCTTCTGCTTCGGGGCGAAACCGAGGATTTCGTCGACGTCCTCGGCAAAGCCCATGCGGAGCATTTCATCGGCCTCGTCCAGCACGAGTGTCGAGAGGTCGTCAAGCACGATATTGCCGCGCTTGAGATGGTCGATGACGCGCCCGGGCGTGCCGACAATGACATGGGCGCCGCGCTCGAGCGCTCTTTCCTGTGGGCCGTACGGGGCGCCGCCATACACGCTCACGACGTTCACCCCATCGAGCTTCGCGGCGAACGACTGGATTGCATCGGCCACCTGCATGGCGAGTTCTCGCGTTGGGGCAAGAACGAGTCCCTGGGTAGAGCGGTTCGAAGCTCGGATTTCAGCGAGCAGCGGCAGACCAAACGCGGCGGTTTTACCCGTACCGGTCTGGGCGACGCCGAGGACGCTTCGCCCTTCGAGCAGTGCGGGAATGGCGCGCTCTTGGATGGGGGAGGGATGCGTGAACCCAAGGTCGTGGACGGCCGCGAGAAGCTCCGGCGGAAGGCCGAGTTCATCGAAGCGCATGCGCTCGTCGTTGGCTGGTTCTTCGGGGGTGTCTGTATCCGTGCCGCCGTCTGCGGCGTCTGTACCGGCCTGCGCCATGCCATCCATCTCGAGCGCTTCCGCGATTTCTTCGCGGTTTTCCAGGGCAATTTCCGTGTCGTTGTGGTTGTCGGTCGTCATCATTCGGGTCCTTCCGGGCCATCACACACGCCCGCCCCGGAATACGCACGTGAACACTTTCGGGCCGCTCATCGGCCCCTCATTCTGTCGAGCACGTCCCCGCGGGAATCCCGCACAAAAAAATGCGCCGTCCGGATCGGCGCTAAGTCCTCATCGCGCCCACATGGCGCTCACACGTGCTGGAACCAGCTTACGGAAAACAGGGGCGCAAGGGGAGGGGGAAGGGCGCGACAATGGTCACCTCCGCAAGATTTCTCTACTGGCCTCGCGCATCGTTCGTGTGGCTTTTGGCCCCATTTCTCTTGCATCACCTCTTGCTCTTGCTGCTCGCCCATTGCTTTCCCCCGCTCGCCCTCGCCCCCCACTTGGGCTCCAACCCCTCTCGTCCCTGGGGCCGCCTCGTTCCTATCGCCCCAGAAGATTCGGTGAAAGTGGTGAAAAATCGCCGCCTCACGATGCTTATCAGGTCCTTTACGCCAAAAATCACCACTTTCGTTGCGGGAGCGGCGTGGAACGGAGACAGGGGCGACCCAAGGAGCGAGGAGAGACGGGCAGGGGGAGTGCCGCCGGAGGGCAGGAGAGACGGGCAGGGGAGTTGAGAGTGCAGTTAGAGGGGAGGAGAGACGGAAGAAGGGGGCAAGGGGGTGCGGCTGGAGGGGAGGAAGAATGGGAGAGATGGGCTGGGGGAGTTGGAGTTCGCTGGAGGGGAGGAGACACCGGAGGAAGGGGCAAAGTGTCGGGCAGGGGTAGACGACAAAGAGATTTGGGGCAGGTCCGACGGTTGCGCGGCAACCGTCGGACTGCACTCGCTAGCCGTGCGCGCTAAACTGGTGCGGATTGCGGCTGATCGCCGAGCGCACCGCACCCGTACGGTGCCCGCGCATGCATGCGCCGCACACGACCGACCACCCCGAAGTCAAAGGAATCTTCATGCTTCGCACCCACCGCGCCGGTGATCTGAGGGCAGATCACATCGGCCAGGACGTCACTCTCGCCGGCTGGATTGGAAGGCGCCGTGACCACGGCGGTGTGGCCTTCCTCGATCTGCGTGACGCCTCGGGGGTGTCGCAGGTCGTTGTTCGCGAGGAAGACGCGCACCACCTGCGAAACGAGTTCGTGCTCAAGGTCACGGGAAAGGTCGAGCGCCGACCCGAAGGCAACGAAAACCCGGCCCTTCCCACGGGCGACATCGAGGTCATCGCCTCCGAGGTTGAGGTGCTCAACCCCGCCGCTGCGCTTCCGTTCCAGCTCGATGAGCACAGTGAGGTGGGCGAGGAAGCTCGCTTGCGCTACCGCTACCTCGACATGCGCCGTGCGGAAACGGCATATGCGTTGCGCCTGCGCTCGAAAGTCAATCAGGCCGCGCGCGAGGTGCTCCTCAACGAAGACTTCGTCGAGATCGAAACGCCAACCCTTACCCGCTCGACCCCCGAGGGGGCGCGCGACTTCCTCGTGCCGGCACGTCTCGCTCCCGGATCGTGGTACGCACTTCCGCAGTCTCCGCAGCTTTTCAAGCAGCTGCTCATGGTGGGCGGCATGGAGCGCTACTTCCAGCTCGCTCGCTGCTACCGCGACGAAGACTTCCGCGCCGACCGTCAGCCCGAGTTCACGCAGCTTGACGTCGAAATGAGCTTCGCCGATCAGGAAGACGTGATCGCGCTTGCCGAGAAGATTCTCGTGAACGTGTGGAAGCAAATCGGCTACGACATTGAAACGCCGATCAAGCGCATCACCTACCGCGAATCGATGGCCCGCTACGGCTCCGATAAGCCAGACCTCCGTTTCGATCTCGAGATCACCGAGATGACCGAGTTCTTCAAGGACACGCCGTTCCGCGTGTTCCAGGCGCCGTACGTTGGCGCGATCGTCATGAAAGGCGGCGCCTCGCAGCCTCGCCGTACCCTCGATGCGTGGCAGGAGTTCGCGAAGCAGCGCGGCGCAAAGGGCCTCGCTTACGTCCTCTTCCAGGAGGATGGTTCGCTCGGCGGCCCCGTTGCCAAGAACCTCTCCGACGAGGAGAAGGCCGGCCTCGCCGACAAGGTCGGCGCGAGCGCTGGCGACTGCGTGTTCTTCGCAGCCGGCGAGGCCAAGAGCTCGCGCGCCCTTCTTGGCGCCGTGCGCAACGAGATTGGCGACCGCCTCGGGCTGATCAACCCCGACGAGTTCGCTTTCGTGTGGGTCGTGGATGCGCCCATGTTCGAGCCCGCCGGCGACGCCGAAGCGGCCGGCGACGTCGCGGTTGGTCACGGCGAATGGACCGCCGTTCACCACGCCTTCACGTCCCCGAAGCCTGAGTTCCTTGACACGTTTGACACCGACCCTGGCTCGGCGCTCAGCTACGGCTACGACATCGTATGCAACGGCAACGAGATTGGCGGCGGCTCGATTCGTATCCACCAGGCCGACGTGCAGCAGCGCGTCTTCGCACTGATGGGCATCAGCGAAGAAGAAGCGCAGGAGAAGTTCGGCTTCCTCCTCGAGGCGTTCAAGTTCGGTGCGCCGCCCCACGGCGGCATCGCGTTCGGCTGGGATCGCATCGTGTCGATCCTCGCGAAGACCGACTCGATCCGCGATGTCATCGCCTTCCCGAAGACCGGTAACGGTTACGACCCGCTGACGGCAGCCCCGGCGCCCATCACGCCGCAGCAGCGTAAAGAGGCAGGCGTTGACTTCAAGCCGGAGAAGAAGGCAAAAGCTAAGGACTCGGCAAAGGCCGAGCAGCCGTCGGACAACGCCAAGTAACCCGGCCCTGCACAAAGCCCCCGGTTACCGAACGACATGTTCGGGCCGGGGGCTTTCGCGTGGGCGAAGAAAATTTATGGACGGGGGTCCTCGCCGTGTTTGATCTGCGGTTTGGGCATGCGCCACGGGCGGATGTTCGTTGAACGAAGGAGCCCGTACGACACCATTCCCGCCGGGACCACGCCGAACCGTTCCATGAGTGCCTTGCGGATTTTGCGCCGCACGAGGAACGTATCGATCACCACGACGATGATGCCTGCCCACAGCACGGCGAGGAACACAATCGAAACGACCTGGAACTTTACCGGGTCGATGAGCTGCATCACGAAGGGGAACAGCATCGCGATCAGGGCGAGTGGCAAGAAATACTCGGCGACGTTATGGCGCGAGTCGACGACGTCACGCACGAGTCGGCGATCGGCACCACGGTGCTGTACGGGGTAGTGCGCCTCATCGCCGGTGAGGAGAGCCTGGTGCTCGCGATTGGCCGCCGCGCGGTCCTTCTGCTTAGAACGGCGCTTCGCCTCCTTGCGATCCTTCGGAACGAGCGGCGTGCGGCGCGCAGCCTGGGCGTCCTTACGCGAGCGGGTCGGGCGCCCCTTCTTCGGGGTCGTCGCAGAATGCTCGGCTGGGGCAGGGCTGGCGGAGTTAGCGGAAGTCGTGTCGGTATTCACCCATCCAATTCTAGACTCCCGGCGCCCGGACACGCACAGTAGGCACGGGGTTTCGTGAGGAATTCCGACGGTTGCAGGGATACGGTGGAGCAAAGACCATTAACGCGCCAGCGGCGCGGAAGGAGAAGAGGAATGTCGCTCAGCGTCGACGCCATCAATGAGAAGGTCAAAGCCCTTCAACCGCAAGCACTCGAGGACCTCACGGCACTCGTCGCGATTCCCTCAATCGCTTTTGACGGTTACGACCAGTCGCACGTGAGGGCTAGTGCCGAAAAGGTAGCCGCGCTCCTCAAGGACGCCGGTATGCCCGAGGTGAACATCGAGTCCGTCGAGGGCGGCGCGCCGGCCGTTCTCGCGCGACGTCCCGCGAAGCCAGGTAAGCCGACGGTCATGCTGTACGCCCACCACGACGTGCAGCCCGTCGGCGATGAAGCCGAATGGACGACTCCGCCGTTTGAAGCGACCGAGCGCAACGGCCGCCTGTACGGCCGCGGCGCTGCCGACGACAAGGCCGGCGTTATGGCCCACGTGACCGCCCTGCGTGCGCTCAAGGACGAGCTCGAAGAATCCGGCGTCGGCATCGTCGTGTTTGTGGAAGGTGAAGAGGAATACGGAAGTGAGACCTTCCGCCCATTCCTCGAAAAGCACCAGGACATCATGCGCAGCGACATCATCGTCGTCGCCGACTCCTCGAACTGGGCCGTTGGCCGCCCTGCCCTCACGACGAGCCTTCGCGGCGTTGTTGCCTTCGAGCTTGACGTTCAAGTTCTCGACTACTCCGTGCACTCGGGCATGTTCGGTGGGCCCGTGATCGATGCTCTTACCCAGCTCTCGCGCGTCCTCACGACCTTCCACAACGACGACGGCACGATCGCCGTCGACGGTCTTCACGTGGCCGATGCCCCCGAAGTTGACATGGACGAAGCGGACTTCCGCCGCGACGCCGGTGTCCCCGAAGGACTGCCGCTCGCCGGCGACGGATCGATCACCTCGCGTCTGTGGACGAAGCCCGCGATCTCGGTCATCGGCATCGACGCACCGGCCGTGCAGCAAGCCTCGAACACGCTCGTATCGAAGGCTCGCGCGAAGGTCAGCGTGCGCATCGCGCCTGGCGAAGACCCCGCACACGCCACCGAGGTTCTTAAAAAGCACGTTGAAGCCCACACGCCGGCCGCCGCGAAGGTCACGTTCACGCCCGTCGATGCAGGCAAACCATTCCTTGCGCCCGCGAGCAGCGCGGGAATGGATCTGGCTCGCCGCGCGTTTCATGACTCGTGGGGCGTCGAACCCGTCGATACGGGCCTCGGTGGCTCGATCCCCTTCATCTCCGATCTTCTCGAGCTGTTCCCGAAAGCGGATGTGCTCGTGACCGGTGTTGAAGACCCGGATTCGCGCGCCCACGGCGTCGACGAGTCGCTCCACCTCGGCGACTTCGAACGCGTCTGCGTCGCTGAAGCACTCATCCTGCTCGGCGCCGCCGAGCTCGAACCGAAAGAAACCGCGTAGGCTTTGACGCACACGTGACATACCGGACCACCACGGAGGACCAATGACCGACACCGCAACTAAAGCTGTTCCCGCACACGGTGTGACCCTCACCGAGGTTGCATCCGACAAGGTGAAACAGCTTCTCGCGCAAGAAGGTCGCGATGACCTGCGCCTTCGTATCGCCGTTCAGCCTGGCGGCTGCTCGGGGCTCATCTATCAGCTCTACTTCGATGAACGTCTCCTTGAGGGCGATGCGACCGTTGACTTCAACGGCGTCGAGGTCGTTGTCGACAAGAATTCGATCCCGTTCCTGTCGGGAGCAACGATCGACTTCTCCGACACCATCGAGAAGCAGGGCTTCACGATCGACAACCCCAATGCGTCGAGCTCGTGCGCATGCGGAGACTCCTTCGCCTAAACGCGCTCGTTCGTTCAGTTCGCGAGTGGGCTGCCGCGCACGCGGTGGCCCACTCGCGCGTTAATCGGGCATCCGTCGGACCCAAAACCTCGCGCTGGACCTGCTTGCCCGTCCCGAGCGGCCCAAACGTGACTGAGCAAACCCCACGGAATCTGCAAAAAGCGACGGTGAAGGCAACATTTGGTGGCAAGTCGCGTATGATGACTAAGGACTCTCGTCCCGATTAGTGTGCACACCCCGTGCCACACCGGGAGCGAGGTAGCCAGAAACAACCGCACAATCGAGAGCGAATCTCCCCACAACCGATTCGCCACGCGATACATGGAAGGTCAGCCTGTGATCCCCCAAACCCCGGCACGCAGCCGCCGAATGCCGAAGGCCATCGCCGCCTTTGCCCTGACGGCGCTTGCTCTCGTGGGCTGCACGGAAGAGCAGCAGCGAGGATTCCTCCCCGGTGACACCACTCACCAGATCACGAACCAGACAGACCGCATCATCACAATGTGGACCGGTTCGTGGATTACCCTCCTCGCCGTCGGCCTTCTCGTGTGGGGCTTGATCTTCTGGTGCGCCATCGCCTACCGCCGCAAGAAGGGCGACAAGGGCTTCCCCGTCCAGCTGCGCTATCACGTTCCGATCGAGCTGACGTTCACGCTCATTCCGGTCATCATGATCATGACCCTCTTCTACTTCACGCAGCGTGATATCTCCGAGATCGAACGTCTCGAACCGAACCCGGATGTCACCGTCAACGTCGTTGCGAAGCAGTGGAGCTGGGACTTCAACTACGTTGACGCAGATGTCCACGAAGATCCAGGCGTCCAGTCGTTCCGCACAGGTGAAGAAGGCGCCGCTGAAGACCTCCCCACTCTTTACCTTCCCGTTGGCGAAACCGTTGAGTTCCAGCTCGACTCGCGCGACGTCATCCACTCGTTCTGGGTCGTGGACTTCCTCTACAAGAAAGACATGTTCCCCGGTCACACCACCGCCTTCCAGGTGACCCCGCAGATCGAAGGCACCTACGCCGGCAAATGCGCCGAGCTGTGCGGTGAGTTCCACTCCGACATGCTCTTTAACGTCAAGGTTGTCTCCAAGCAAGAGTTCGAAGCGCACATGGAAGAGCTGCGCGCGAAGGGGAACACGGGTCAGCTGTCGAACGACCTCAACCGCCTCCAAAAGTCCTGGAACATGAAGGACGATTCCGACCGCCGCATCGAAAACCGTCGTGAGGATGCCAAAAAGTGAGCACTACAACCGCAGAGACCACGAGCCGCTTCACCCCGGCCACGCCTGAGACGAAGAAGGGCAACCAGCTCTTCAAGCTGCTCACCACGACCGATCACAAGACGATCGGCATCATGTACATGGCTACCGCCTTTTTCTTCTTCTGCTTCGGTGGCGTGCTCGCACTGCTCATTCGTGCCGAACTGTGGGAGCCAGGCCTGCAGGTGGTCGTGTCCAAGGGGCAGTACAACCAGCTCTTCACGATGCACGGCACGATCATGCTCCTCATGTTCGGCACACCGCTCTTTGCCGGCTTCGCAAACTACCTTTTGCCGCTTCAAATCGGTGCAGTCGACATGGCGTTCCCGCGCCTGAACATGTTCTCGTACTGGCTCACCGGATTCGGCTCACTCATTGCCTGCGCCGGATTCCTTACACCGCAGGGTGCGGCCTCCTTCGGCTGGTTCGCCTACGCGCCGCTTTCCGACACAACCTTTACTCCGGGGCTCGGCGGCGACCTGTGGGCCTTCGGGTTGTGCATGCAGGGCTTCGGCACCATCCTCGGTGCGGTCAACTTCATCACGACCATCATCACAATGCGCATGCCCGGCATGACCATGTTCCGCATGCCGATCTTCACGTGGAACGTCCTCATCACGTCGATCCTCATCCTCATGGTCTTCCCGCCGCTCGCAGCCGCGCTTTTCGCCCTCGGCGCTGACCGCGTGCTCGACGCCAATGTCTTTGACCCTGCCAACGGCGGGCCAATCCTCTGGCAGCACCTCTTCTGGTTCTTTGGCCACCCCGAGGTTTACGTTCTCGCACTGCCGTTCTTCGGTATCGCCTCTGAAATCATCCCCGTCTTCAGCCGCAAGCCCATCTTCGGCTACAAGACCCTCGTCTATGCGACGATCTCGATCGCTGCCCTCTCCGTGACCGTGTGGGCGCACCACATGTTCACAACCGGCGCAGTGATGCTCGACTTCTTCGCCTTCATGACCATGATGATCGCGGTTCCCACAGGCGTGAAGTTCTTCAACTGGGTCGGCACCATGTGGCGCGGTTCCCTCACCTTTGAATCGCCAATGTTGTTCACGCTCGGCTTCATGACCACCTTCCTCTTTGGTGGCCTCACCGGCGTCATCCTCTCCACCCCTGTTCTCGATTTCCACCTGAGCGACACCTACTTCGTCGTCGCACACTTCCACTACGTCATCTTCGGCACGGTGGCCTTCGAAATGTTTGCGGGCTTCTACTTCTGGTGGCCCAAGATGTTCGGCTACAAGCTCCGCGAAGACCTCGCAAAGGTGCACTTCTGGCTCCTACTCGTCGGCTTCCACATGACCTTCCTCATCCAGCACTTCATGGGTGTCGAGGGTGCTCCGCGCCGTTACATGAACTACCTCTCCGAGGACGGTTTCCAGTGGATGAACCAGTTCTCCACGATCGGTGCCTTCATTCTCGGTGCCTCGACTCTTCCGTTCTTCCTCAACGTGATCCTCACCCACATGAAGGGCGAGAAGGTCACCGTGAACGACCCCTGGGGCTACGGCGCTTCCCTCGAGTGGGCAACCTCGTGCCCGCCGCCGCGCCATAACTTCGTCGAGCTGCCGCGCATCCGCTCCGAACGTCCGGCCTTCGACCAGAAGTTCCCGGAAGTCGCCGCGATCGACCAGGTCCACGTCAACCGCGACGAGACAGCCCTCGTTAGCGCCCACGGAGGTAAGTAAGAATGCGCACCAACGTCATCATCTTCGCCCTCATCGGCTGCTTCGTGACCGTCGTCGGCGTTGTTTATACCCTCCTCACCCTCAACGTCGATCCCGGCGGCATCGAGTGGGTCGGTGTTCCCGCACTCTTTGCTCTCGCAGCAATGTGCTGGATGATCGCCATCTACGTATGGATGAGCGAGCGCCGCTTCGGTGGCGGTGCCCAAGACGACGACAACGCCGAAGTCCACGAAGAAGCTGGCCACAAGGGCGTCTTCGCTCCCTACAGCTGGGCGCCCCTCGTGTGTGCGGTCGGTGCTTCCCTCGCGTTTGGCGGTTTCCCAATCGCTTACTGGATCACCGCGCTCGGAATCGTGATCGGCATGATCGGCGTCATCATGTGGGTTATGGCCTACTCGGTGGGGCACAACAGCCACTGAAAATTCAGGTACATGACCGCGTTCCGCGGGGCAGCCTGAAGACATAGAACCCACGCTGTCGAATGCCCGGCAGGCTCTAAGAGAGTCCGCCGGGCATTCGCACATTCAATGAAAGGGAACGGGACTACCCGTACGCGCTAAACGCGCGGGCGCAGGACAGCTATGAGAATGCGGCTGACGGCTCCAGGTAGCCGTCGGCTCCCGCTCCGTGCGCTGAGAGCCGTGCTGCGGGCGTGCAGCGGCAAGGCTCTCGGCAGTACTGAAATTTTGGAAAGCCCCGCTTGTGAAGCACGACCGGATTCCCGGAGAAACCGAGTTTTGAAGTGCTAATGAACGAACTCCCGGAAAACGGCCGTCTCCAAGGAGGGCAGTCCTGGATAGCCGACGATTGCGCAGCGTGACACCGCTAGCTATTCACGCCATGAGGCCGATGAGGTGTACTCGCACCGGCGCCGTATCTAGGTCGGTTCGCATGTTCCAAGCAGCGGTCGATTCTTCGCCACGCAGTCGATGGAGCCAAACTCCGGGGAGCGGCGCTGACGAAGCCCGCCAGCACTGGCGGTTGGTTGTGCCGTGGCTATAGGACTCGGCGTTGCGTCGGGAGTGCAGGCAGGGTTCCGCCTCCCGGGGGCCGTACGGATTCACGTCGTGCGCGATCGGTTTCGGTCGATGCGAAGTAAAAATTGGGTCCGTGCCGAGGGAGATAGTTGCAATGTCCTTGTTTTCGAGGGGGTGAGGAAACATGCCCTCCTGCGGGGAGCGCGCACAGAAGTGGGGGCCTGCCCGAGCCGAAGCTCAGTGGCAAACCCCCACAACCTCTATGGAATTCGGGAAGGGTGCTCGATCAGCTGCCGACGAGAGCCTTGATCTTATGCTCCTCGTGGCCCGAGTGCTCGAGCGCCTCGCGAAGCTCCGCAGGCGTCGCAGGCTCCACACGGTCCTTGAAGAAGAAGCTCGAGGCCTTTGCCCGAAGCGACGAGACGCCCTCGCCCTTCTTGAGCGGGCGGTGGTTGTCGTAGCTCACGAGAACCCAGCGATCATACTCGCTGAGAGGCTCGTGGATCTCGAGCGTTTCACCGTTCTCCATGCGCACAACCTTGCCGGTTTCAACGCCGTGGAGGGCGATCTGCTTCTTGTGCTTCTGGATTGAGAGGCACACGCGCTTCGTCACGATGAACGAGATGACCGGGATCGCGAAGATGCCGATGCGGAAGAACCACGTGAGGTTGTTCAGCGACATGTGGAAGGCGACGGCCATGAGGTCGTTCGCGCCGGCAAGCATCGAGACGACGTAGGCAGAAATCCAGGCGACACCGAAGCCCGTGCGCACGGGCGTGTTGTACGGAAGGTCGAGAACGTGGTGTTCGCGGTCGTCGCCGGTGACCCACTGTTCAATGAACGGATACAGCGCGAGGCTGCCGAACATGATGCCCGGGAAAAACATGCCGGGAATGATGATGTTGAGCGAGATTGGGTAGCCGAAGATGGTGGGCTCCCAGCCCGGCATGAGGCGCAGCGAGCCTTCGAGGAACAGCATGTACCAGTCGGGCTGTGAACCAGCCGACACGGGGGAGGGGTCGTAAGGACCGTAGTTCCAGACCGGGTTCATGGCGACGGTGGCGCCCACGAGGGTGAGTACACCGAACACGATGAAGAAGAAGCCGCCGGCTTTTGCCGTGTAAACGGGGAAGAGCGGGTAGCCGACCACGTTGCGATCGGTGCGGCCCGGGCCGGGGTACTGCGTGTGCTTGTGCATCACGAGGAAGAACATGTGCAGCGCGATGAGCGCGAGGATCGCACCGGGGATGAGGAGGATGTGGACGGTGAAAAGCCGCGGGATGATGTCGTGGCCCGGGAATTCACCGCCAAACATGAGCATCGAGCCGTAGGTGCCGAGGATCGGAATGGCCTTCATGACACCGTCGGCAATACGCAAACCGTTGCCCGAGAGGACGTCGTCGGGAAGCGAGTACCCGGAGAAGCCAGCGAGCATCGCGAGCACCATGAGGCCGAAGCCGATGAGCCAGTTGAGCTCACGCGGCTTGCGGAAAGCACCCGTGAAGAAGACGCGGAACATGTGCACGAAGATCGCCACCATGAACGTGAGCGCTGCCCAGTGGTGGATCTGCCTGAAGAGGAGGCCACCCCACACGTCGAATGACAGGTGCAGCGTCGAGTTGAACGCTGCTGACATGTGCGCTCCCTGGAGCGCCGAGTAAGAGCCTTCGTAGACGACTTCATTCATCGAGGGAACGAAGAACATCGTGAGGAAGATGCCCGAGATTACGAGAACAACGAAGCTATAGAGCGCGACTTCGCCGAACATGAACGACCAGTGGTCGGGGAAAATCTTCCGTGCGAAACCTTTGACGATGTTGGCGCCGCTCGTACGCTCATCGAGCCAGCTAGCGCCTACCGAGCCGAGCTTGAAGGCCTTCGAGTTGCGGTCGAGGCCGGTGGTCTGGGTGTCACTCATGAGGAATTACTTCTCCTTGTGAATGTCCCAGAAGCTGGGACCGATGGGCTCGGGGAAATCGCCGGTTGCGACAAGGTAGCCCTCGTCGTCAACCTCGATGGGAAGCTGCGGGAGCGGACGGTGCGCCGGGCCGAAGACAACCTTGGCGCCGTCGGTGACATCGAAGGTCGACTGGTGGCACGGGCACAGCATGTGGTGGGTCTGCTGTTCGTAGAGCGCGACGGGGCAACCGACGTGCGTGCAGATCTTCGAGAATGCGAGGATTCCCTCGTGGCCAGCCTCGAGCGAGGCCTCATTCTTGCCGTCTGCAGGATCGATGCGCACGAGAATAGCTGCTGCTTTCGCGCGCTCCTCGATCCAGTCGGGAGTCTCCTCGGTGAGGCCCTCGGGCATCACGTGGAAAATCGAGCCGACGGTGACGTCCGAAGCCTTGATGGGCGTCTGGTCATGGTCGCGGGCGATGCGAACGCGCTTCTTGTTTTCCGTGGCACGGCCCCAGAACGTGTGGTGGAGCTTATTGCCGGGAAGGGGGCCGAGGGTCGAGATCGGAAAGAGAACGGCGATAGGAAGGGCTGCCAGCGCACCTACGAGAGAGGCGACGACCAGCGGACGGCGGGCGATACCGGACTCATCGATGCCGTCGACAAGAATCTTCGACGCGGCCTCGCGCGTTTCTTCATCGCCGCGCTGTGCGTGACGCTCCTCGGTGACTTCGTGATCGGGCATGAGGGTCTTTGCCCAGTGGATCGCACCTGCACCGATGAAGAAGATGCCAACAGCGAGGCCAATGCCCATGGTGAGAGTTGACCAGTGCACCGCTGCGAGGGTGCCTTCTTCTGCAAGGAGGTTCGTGCCCGTGGGGCTGAACAGGAAGTAGGAGGCGATAAAGAACGCCGTGCCGAGAATCGAGAGGACGAACAGCAGCGAGACGATGCGCTCGGCGCGCTTTTCGGCCTTCGGATCTAGGTCCGCCTGCCGGTATTCGTGCGGCGGCAGGCCGGGGTTGCGGAAACCGCCCTCTTCGGCGCGCGCGACGGTGCTTACGCCCTTGCGCGGCGAGGTGCCGTCGATGTTGTGTGTCAGTTCGTTCACTTTGCCTTAGCTCCCAACCAGATAGCGCAGCCGAGCAGAATCGCGAGAATCGCCGTCCAGGCGAAGAGGCCCTCGGTGACCGGGCCGAGTGCGCCGAGCGAGTAGCCGCCGGGCGAGCCGTTCTCTTCAAGCTGGTTGAGGTAGGCGATGACGTCGCGTTTGTCTTCGGGGCTCAGGTTGTTGTCGTTAAACACCGGCATGTTCTGCGGGCCGGATTCCATGGCTTCGTAGATGTGCTTGTCCTCGACACCGCGAAGAGTCGGGGCCCACTTGCCTTCCGTAAGTGCGCCGCCGGCAGCAGACGCGCTGTGGCACATGGCGCAGTTGATGCGGAAGATCTCGCCACCTTTGGTGACGTCGGCGCCTTCCTTGCTCAGCTGCTCCTCAGTGGGGATCGACGGGCCGGGGCCCAGCGAGGCCACGTATGCGGCAAGCTGCGAGATCTGCTTATCGGTGAACTGCACGGGCTTGCGCTGCGCCTGCGGGCCGGACTCCTGCATGGGCATGCGGCCCGTGCCCACCTGGAAATCAACGGCAGCGGCGCCAACGCCGATGAGCGACGAGCCAACCGTGTTGCCGTCACTGTCTTTGCGACCTTCGCCGTTCATGCCGTGGCACGTCGCGCAGTTCGAGACGAAGAGCTTCTTCCCTTCGGCGACGTCGGAGGCCGAGAAGGCCTCAGCGGATGCGTCTTTGGGGGAGAGGACGGCAAACAAACCGCCCGTGGCGATCAACGCCATCAAGATGATGGCAAGGAGCGCCATCGGGTGATGGCGGTGTGTGGCCAGAGCCTTCACTGTGAGGACCTCGTTTCGGTAAAGGGTGCGAATCCGAGTAGGGGAGCTTTAGAAGAAGGCCCAGTTGCCTTCAACGGTGTGGAGAACGAGCGGGTCAAGCAGGTAGACCACGAAGAAGAGGGCTACCCAGATGACGTCGACGAAGTGCCAGTAGTACGACACGCAAATCGCGCTGACCTCTTCGTGGTGCGTGAAATTCTTCGCGGAGTAGGCGCGCGCGAGAACGAAGAGGAAGGCGATAAGCCCGCCAAGGACGTGGAGGCCGTGGAAGCCCGTGGCGAGGTAGAAGATTGAGCCATGAGGCGTGCTCGAGATGGTGAGGCCCTTATGCACGAGCTCGGCATATTCGAAGGCCTGGCCCGACACGAAGATCGCGCCGAGAATGAAGGTGAGGGTGTACCACTCGATGAGGCCCCAGCCGGCGATGTTGACGATCGAGCCGGTGCGGCGCTTGCGGCGCTTTTCTGCGGCGAATACACCCATCTGGCACGTGATTGAGCTCGTGACCAGGATGAGCGTGTTGGTGATGGCGAAGTTGAGCGTGAAGTTCTTCTGGCCCTCGTAGAAAACCTCGGGTACGACGCCGTACAGCGTGAAGTACATAGCAAAGAGCGCACCGAAGAACATGATTTCGCTCGCGAGCCACACGATGGTGCCGACCTGAGTGGTGTTCGGCCTGCTCACGGGGGAGGTGCGAGGGGCGGAGGAAAGAGTCGCAGTTGTCACGGTTCTCATTCGTCGTTGGTCGGGTTGCGAGGCCATGCACGGCACATGGTCTCGGCCGCTGCGGGCAAGGCCCGTGCGGCCCTGCTGGGACAAAAGTCCGTGCGCAGGTTTTTTCAGCATACCTGTTGGAAGCGCGATTGTTGAATCGAACGGGGCTTTTGTCCCGGTTTTTTCCGTGATCTAAGCCGTGTTCCGTCTGGTGGGCTTGCTCTACGTCACGAGCGTTCACGCCTTAATATGGGCGCCATGACGGATCAAGAAATCTATACGTGGCCCGCGCTGACCCACGCCCTCATCAAAGGGCGCGATCTCACGTCCGAAGAGGCGTGGTGGGCAATGCAGCAGATCATGCGCGGCGACGTCGATCCGGTCCCTCTCGCCGGTTTCCTCGTGGCGCTTCAGGCGAAGGGAGCGGTGACCCATGAGGTCAACGCACTCTCCTCCTCCATGCTCGAGCACTCGAGAAGCATTAGTGCACCCTTTGGTGCCGTCGACATCGTGGGGACGGGCGGAGACGGCGCCCATACCGTCAATATCTCGACCATGGCCTCGCTCGTGATCCGCGGCGCGGGGATTCCTGTGGCAAAGCACGGCAACCGTGCCGTGAGTTCGAAATCGGGTTCGGCGGACGTACTCGAAGCGCTCGGGGTGCGCCTGAATCTTCCCGTGGAGGGCGTGCAGCGCGTGCTTGACGAAGCGGGAATCTCGTTTTGTTTCGCCCAGGTTTTTCACCCGTCGATGAAACATGGTGCGGTTGCCCGAGCCGGTCTCAAACTGCCCACGGTTTTCAATGTGCTCGGTCCCATCACCAATCCCGCCGGGGTTCGTGCCCATTCCGTCGGCGTGGCATTCGAGGAGATGGCGCCTGTCATCGCAGGTGTCTTTGCAGACCGCGGCGCGTCCGCCATCGTCGTGCGCGGGCGCGACGGCCTCGACGAGCTGAGTATCGCCGCCGAAACCGATGTGTGGGAGGTAAGGGACGGGTCCGTTACGTCGCACGTTGTCGCCCCCGAAGACTACGGACTCTCACGCGCACGTATCGATGCGTTGCGCGGTGGCGACCCCTCCTACAATGCCCAGGTGGCGCGAGACCTGCTTGCCGGCAAGACTGGGCCCGTGCGAGATGCCGTCGTGCTCAATGCCGCTTCGGGCATTGTCGCAGCCGAGGGGCTCAAGGAAAGTTCCGACGCCAGCCCTGCCTTCGCCGAGCGAATGCTCCGCGCGGTGAAACGGGCCGAAGACTCACTCGATTCCGGAGCCGCCAAGGCTGCGCTTGAGCGGTGGATCAACGTCTCGCAGAGCGTCGAAACACCCGCTGAAACTCTTCGATCGTAAAGCGGGCGGTAGACGGCATCGACCACTCGCCCTCCACGTGAACGATCCGGATGCCAGGTTTCGCGAGCCATTCGAGGATGAGCTCAGCCTCGTGGTGGTAGCCGAAGCACAGCGGGGCGCGCAGGGCGGCCTCCGCTTCGCTTTCGCGAGCAAGTGCCTCGATAGCCGAAAGCGGGTCGCTCCACGCCGGCATCGTGCGCGCTGCCCCGAGCCGCCCGTGCCGTACGGCAAGAACCTCCCACTGCCAGGGCGATTGAGTCGAAGCATCGTGGCACGAGATTTTGCGCGCCGCGACGAGGAATGGAACCTCCGCGATGGATCGCAATCGTGCGGCACGTCGCGCGGCATCAGCAAACAACTCGACCCTCGTGCGCAACGCCTCGGCGTTCTCGTAGAGGCCCCTCCCCACGAGCGCCCGCATCTTCTTCGCCGCGTACTCAAAAACATCGCTCGGATCCTCGGTGAGGGCCCGGTGCATTCGTGCGTGGAAGCCTGCGCTGCTGCGCACGGGCTCCGACGGTTCTGCGACAAACGTCGGTCCATGAACCGGCGGCACCGGCAACCCACCCGCGGCTGCCGACGGTTCCCGGGGAACCGTCGGACTTTCGGTCCCGGTGCGACCTTCCGCAGCACCAGCGTTCTCCTCTTCAGCCCCGATGGCCGCAGTCAGTGCCGCGTACACGAGGGAGCGAATCGGCTCGACGTCGTGGCGCGAGCGGAGCGGGCCGATATAGGCGTGGAGCGACGTTTCGCTTTTCACAGTGCGCGCAAGGCGCAGCCCATCGTGGGTGACTCGAAGCCAATTGCCCTTGGAAGGGCGGATTCCCTGGCGATTGGCGATGGGGCGCTCACTCGCGATTGCGCGCAGCTCGCGGATTGCAGCTTCGGCGTCGCTTGAACACTGCACAATGTCTATACGCTCGGTGACGGGAATGATATCGAGGACGGCTCGCCTGGTCTCGTTCGGTGAAAAGTAGGTGCGCACTCGCGAGCGGAGATTGCCCGACTTGCCGATGTACAGCGTTGAACCGTTGGCGTCGACGAAGGAGTACACGCCGGGCACGGGCGGGATGTCCGCCGCGAGGTGGCGTTTACGGATTTGGGCGGGGCTTGCTTTCTTCCCGTTTGAGGTGAGATCCGAGAGGTGGCTTGCGCCACCGGCAGAAAGTCGCGCGATGATCTCGTGGAGAACATCGACCGTTGCGCGCGCATCCGACAGCGCGCGGTGGTTGGGCACCGTCGTTGCCCCAACCGCTCCCGCGAGAGTCGAAAGCTTGTGGTTCTTCACTTCGTCACGTCCGAAAACGCGGCGCGCGAGTGTGAGCGTATCGACGACCTCGAAAGGGGGCCACCGGTAGTCGAGTTGAAGAGCGGCCGCCTTCAAAAAACCGATGTCGAAGCGTGCGTTGTGTGCGACGAGCACCGAGGTGCGTGCGAACTCGAGGAAAGCGGGGATGGCCGCTTCTGCGGACGGCGCATCGCGAACCATGTGGTCAGAGATCCCCGTGAGCGCGGCAATGTATGCGGGGATCGGGCGCTCTGGGTTGATGAAGGTTTGAAACTCCTCGACAACCTCGCCACCCACAACCCGTACGGCGCCAATTTCCGTGATGGCATCCAGCTCGGTATTCGTTCCGGTGGTCTCGAGGTCGACGACGACGAACTCGACGTCGATGAGCTCCGGGCCGAGATCCTCGAATGCCCGCTGCACGGCTCGAGTGATGGCGTTGCCGCCTTACTTCTTCGTGTAAATGCGGTCGATGACCTCGGAGAAGTCCTTCACAACAGCGGCACGCTTGAGCTTGAACGACGGGGTGAGGTAACCGTTTTCCTCCGTGAAATCCGCATCGATGATCTCGAACTTGCGGATCGACTCTGCGCGGGAGACCGAGGTGTTCGCTTCGTCAACGACCCTCTGGACCTCGGCGATGACCTGCTCGTTCGTAATGGCTTCGGCAAGCGACATCGACCCGAGCCCCTGGTTTTTGAGCCACCGGGGGAGCATTTCGCGGTCGAGAGTCACGATTGCGGACACGAACGGCTTTTGGTCGCCAAGAACGATGCACTGGCCAACGACGGGGCTCTGGCGAACGGTGTCCTCGAGCTGGGCCGGCGACACGTTCTTGCCTCCTGCGGTGACGATGATTTCTTTTGAACGGCCCGTGATCGTGATGTAGCCGTCCTCATCGATGCTCGCGGTGTCGCCCGTGTTAAACCAGCCGTCCTGGAGGGCCTGCGCGGTGGCTTCGGGGTTGTTCCAGTAGCCCTTGAATACCATGACGCCTTTGACGAGCAGCTCGCCCTTGTCGTTGAGCTTGACCTTGGAGCCGGGGAAAGGTGGACCAACGGTGCCAATTTTCACGTTCCACGGGTTGTTGACCCCCACGGGAGCGGTTGTTTCCGTAAGCCCGTAGCCTTCGAGAATGGTCACGCCGATCCCGCGGAAGAAATGGGGGAGGCGATCGCCAAGCGGTGCACCACCCGAGATTGCGTAGGTGAGTTTGCCACCCATGAGATTGCGCAGCTTCGAGTACACGAGCGCGTCGAACAGCTTGTATTGGGCTTTCACGTGCAGGGGAATCTTGCCCGTGTTGAGGCCCTTTGAATACTGGATGGCAACCTCGACGGCACGGTGGAAAATCTTGCCCTTACCGTCGCCAACAGCCTTCTGCTCAGCGCCGTTATACACCTTCTCGAAAACGCGCGGCACAGCGAGGAGAACGGTGGGCTTGAACGAGGCGAGGTCGTCAAGAAGGTGCTTTGCGTCGGGAGAGAACCCGGTCGTGCATGCCGTCACGATCGTGATGAACGTGATGTCGCGGGCGAACACGTGCGCGAGCGGAAGGAACATCAGCAGGCGCGATCCAGGGGGCATAACCGCCTCGCCCAGAAGACCCACTGCGTTGAGGGATTGATCCATGAAGTTCGCGTGCGTGAGCTCTACGCCCTTGGGTCGGCCGGTCGTGCCGGAGGTATAGACGATTGTCGCGGTGTCTGACTTGTGCCGGCTCTTGCGTGACTTTTCAATCGCGTCGTCGTTGATATCGGCTTCTGCGACGGAGAGCTGCTCGATGATGCCCTCTTCGATGACCCACACCTGCTCGAGATCCGAGAGCGAAGAGCGGACTTCGTCGATGTCCTGCGCATGGCCGGCGTTTTCGCAAAAAATGAAGCGCGCACCGGAATCGGAAGCGATCCATTCGATCTGGCCGGGGGAGGACGTTTCGTAGATCGGCACGCTGATCGCCCCGGTGAACCACAACGCCCAGTCGATGAGTACCCATTCGAAGCGCGTGCGAGACATGATCGCGACTCGGTCGCCGGGCTTGACGCCTTCGTTGATAAGCCCCTGTGCGAGACGCTTCACGAGCGTGATGAATTCCGGTGCGTACATGGGTGACCATGTGCCGGGCGTGAGCTGACGCTCCCACAGGGGAATGTCGGCGTACTTGGTGCGGCGTAGAAGGAGGAAGTCGGTGATGTTTTCGTCTGGCTTCGACTCTGCGATTTGCGGCGTTTCGAACTCGCGTGACACGGGGGAATGCTCCTTGACTTCGAGGCGGGGTTGCACTCGAGTGTACGCGCCTTACGTGCATCGAGGCATGGAGGAGGCCTCGTGTGGCGCGTTCCCTCCCTCACGGTGGGTGTGGCCCTATAGGGTTATCCCCGTGCATCTCTATCCCGTCTTGCAGCCGATCGTTAAATTTCTGCTCACGCTCTTCTGGCGCCCCACAGTTGCGGGCCTCCAGCACGTTCCGTCTTCGGGGCGCATGATCATGGCGTGCAATCACACCTCCGCGTTCGAAACTTATTTTGTGCCGTGCATGATTCCGCGCGAGATTCACTGGCTTGGAAAGGATGCTCTTTTCAAGGGCAAGGGGGTACCGGGGAAGTTTTTTGCATGGCTCATGCGCTCGGTCAATGTGATTCCCGTCGATCGTTCGGGAAGCGGTGGCGCGAGCTCGGCGCTCGACGCGGGGATCGCGGTGCTCGAAGGTGAGCACGCCCTCGGCGTGTTCCCCGAGGGCACGAGGAGCCATGACGGGCGAATGTATCGCGGTAAGACAGGCGCTGTACGTCTCGCGCTCGCGACGGGTGCGCCCATCCTCCCCGTCGCCGAACTTGGCGCCTTTGAGGCGCAACGCTCGAAGAATTCCATCGTGCCGAAGCTCCGTTCAAAGCTCCATACACAGATCGGTCCAACGATCGACATGCGCGCGCAGCTGGCGACGTTGAGGGCAGACAAGCCGAGCGACGCACCCGCCACGCGCGAAGAACTTCGCACGCTCACGCGCTCGCTCATGGAGGCGATTCGCGAGCTATCCGGCCAGGAGTATGTGGACGAGTACGCCGCGGACGTGAAGAAAAGACTCAAGGACGCGAACGCCTCGTAAGTTCCGGTCGCGAGAGTGCTGCTGAGCGGACCCACATGTCGCGCTCGTGACTTTCGCCTACTATGTCCGGGTGAGTTATCAGAACCGTAACGTTGCCGCGACATTCCACCCGTTCGAGCTTTCCGAATCATCCGCCCATCTCGAGGCGCTTTCGTCGTGGCGCGAATATCCGAGGGTCCAGCAACCAACGTGGCCGAACGAGCAGGAGCGGGCACGGGTCTTTGATGAACTGAGGGCCGCGCCCCCACTCGTGTTCGCGGGCGAAGTTGACCTTCTTCGCACCCACCTCGCTAAAGCAGCGCGTGGCGAGGCATTCCTCCTTCAGGGAGGCGACTGCGCAGAAACCTTTGCGGACTCGACTGCCGACCGCATCAAGAACAAGGTGCAGACGATCCTCCAGATGGCAGCAATCCTGACCTACGGCGCCTCGCTTCCCACGATCAAGATGGGGCGCATGGCCGGTCAGTTCGCGAAGCCTCGCTCGAGCGACACCGAGACGATCGACGGCGTGAGCCTCCCGAGTTACCGCGGCGATGCGGTCAACGGCTACGAGTTCACCTCCGAATCCCGCACGCCCGATCCCTCGCGCCTGTGGAAGATGTACACGACCGCTTCGCAGACCCTCAATCTTCTGCGCGCGTTCACGGGCGGCGGCTTCGCGGATCTGCGGCAGGTGCAGGCCTGGAACAAGGGGTTCGTGGAGTCCGACGCCTACTCGAAGTACGTGCGAGTCGCGGATGATATTGAGCGAGCCGTGCGTTTCATGGAGGCCATCGGTGTGGACTTCGACCCGATTCGCATGGTCGAGTTTTATTCGTCTCACGAGGCACTTCTCCTCGACTACGAGGAGGCCCTCGCGCGCGTCGACTCGCGCACGGGTGAGATCTACGGATGCTCTGGCCACTTCCTGTGGATCGGTGAGCGAACCCGCCAGCTCGACGGCGCCCACGTGCACTTTATGTCGCAACTGCGCAACCCGATCGGCGTGAAGCTCGGCCCGAACGCGAGCGCGGATGACATGCTTCGGCTCGCAGAGGTCCTTGATCCGGAGCGCGAACCGGGCCGTCTCACGTTTGTGACCCGCATGGGCGCCACGAACGTGCGCGAGAAGCTTCCCGTGCTGCTCACGGCAGCAAAGCGTGAAGGAATTGAAGCCGTGTGGGTGACAGACCCGATGCACGGCAACACGATCACGAGCTCGAACGGCTATAAGACTCGCCGTTTCGACGACATCATGGATGAGGTGCGCGGCTTTTTTGAGGCGCACTGGGAGGTCGGCACAAACCCTGCTGGTCTTCACATGGAGCTCACGGGCGATGACGTCACCGAGGTTCTAGGCGGTTCCAGCGAGCTTGACGAAGAGGGCTTGCACCGCCGCTATGAGACGCTCGTCGACCCGCGCCTCAATCACTCGCAGTCGCTTGAACTCGCGTTTCTCGTCGCCGACATGCTTGGCGATCGGCCGAGCTGATCACCGCTAGTACACCGTGATCGTCACGGTCGAGCCGCGCGGTACTTTGGTGCCGCCCGGCTGCGACTGCTGGGACACGAGGCCAAAGACGGGCGTGCCTCGCTCGTAGACGACCTGGACCTTGAGCCCGGCTTTTTCGAGCGCCGCGCGGGCGTCGGCTTCGCTCTTGCGGAAAACGTCGGGAACCCCCACGAGGTTGGGGCCGAGCGAGATGGAGATCTTGACTTCGCTGCCTGGAAGCACCGACGTGGCCCCGGCGGGATCTTGCGAGATGACCTGGCCGGCGGGCACGTTCGAGTTGTACTGCTCGTTCACTTTTGGCACGAGGCCCGCGCCTTCAATGGCTTTGATTGCCGCTTTGCGCTCACTTCCCGCGACGCTCGGAACCTCGACCGGCTCGGGTCCGTCACTGACCGTGAGCGTGACGTGCGTGCCCGCGGGCAGTGACGCGTCTGCGGGGTCTTGGCTGATCACGATGTCTTTCGGCACGTCGGCCGAGTATTCGCGGGTCTCGTTGACCTGAAAACCTGCGTCAGTGAGGGCTGAGGTGGCGTCGGAAACCGCCTGCCCTTTCACCTGCGGAACGTCAAAGAGTTCCTGCCCGAGGGAAATAGTGAGGCGCACGGAACTGCCTTTGCGGACCTCCGCTCCCGTGGCGGGATCCGAGGATATGACGTGGCCCTTCGGGACGTCGTCGCTGTAGGCCTGTGCCGTTGTCACCGTAAGTTGTTGCGCCGTTAGCGCGGCTTCAGCGTCGCTGAGAGTTGCGCCCGCAACGAGCGGCACGGTGCGCGCGCCGCCAGGGCCTTCTGTGTCGTACCAGCGTACGCCGCCAAAGACGAGCGCTGCGACGAGTGCAAGGACGCTTGCGAGTGCGAGGAGGCGCAGGGCTGGCGAGGGGTGGGACTCGCTCGCATGGGCACCGCGCGAGCGGCGAGGGCCCGTGAGGGTTACTTCTCGGATGCTTTCATCGGCATCGGGGGAGTCCGACGGCTGCTCGCGGAGCTCGAACTTTTTCCTGACCGCCGCTCCCGCACCGCTTCCGGTCGTGGAAAGTTCGCGACCTGAGGTGTCGTTTTCCCAGAACTTTTCTGAGGTTTTGTCATCGAGGAGGGCTTCGTTCGACGGCGATGCCGGGGATACCGGTGATACCGGGGAGGCTGGTGACGAAGCGGAATCGGTGCGCGCCGTTGAGGGCGAGAACTGGCGTGTGAGTCGAGGAACGCCGGCCGTCTCGGCATTGGCCTTGACGTTCGGTGCGGGATGCGCACGGTAGGCGAGTTCGGTGGGGCTTAGTGTGTCGAGAGCCTCGTCAAGGGCGAGGAGTACTTCGTGGGCGCGCGTGGGCCTCGAGGCGGGCAAACGCGAGGCCGCCCACGTGATGATGGAGTCAACAGAGGCGGGGATGCCCGACGCAAATTGTGACGGTGCGGGGATGTCCTCATGCGCGTGCTGGTAGGCGATATGCACGGCCGAGTCGCCCTGGAAAGGAGTGCGGCCCACGAGCATTTCGAACATCATGATGCCCCACGAGTACAGGTCGCTTCGGGCATCGCTCACGCCGCGTGTGACAACCTCTGGGCTGACATACGCGACCGTACCGAGCAAGGTGCCGGTGGCGGAGGTCGTCGCGGATCCAACGGCGCGTGCGAGGCCAAAGTCGGCGACGAGGATGTCGCGCTCGGCGTTCACGAGAACGTTTTCAGGCTTGATGTCACGATGGATAATTCCGGAGCGGTGTGCGGCATCGAGCGCGGCGAGGACGTCGCGGCCCACACGCAGCGCGCGTTTGAGGCTGAGGGTTTTGTCGCGGCGGAGTTCGTCGCGCAGTGTCTCGCCCTCGACGAGTTGCATGGCAAGGTACACGCGCCCCTGGTCTTCGCCCTGGTCGTAGACATTGACCACGTGGGGGTGGGTGAGCCGGGCCGCGCTTCGGGCTTCGCGGGAGAAGCGCGAGATGAATTCAGGGTTATCCGCGAGATGCGGGTGCATGATTTTGAGCGCGACAGGGCGATGCAGGCGCTCGTCGAAGCCGCGATACACCGTGGCCATGCCACCGCGTGCGATCAGGTGCTCGACGCGGTAGCGGTTGCTAAGGACGAGGCCGATGTCTGGGGAAGAAGACTCGGTACTCACGCCGCAAGTCTATGCGGGCAGCCGCCGGGTGCTCGCGCACGACACCCTGGAATATGCTGAAGGTGTGAATATCTCAGCTGACGACATCGACCGGCTCGACTCTCTCGTAGAGGCGTGGCTTCCACTGCCCGACGTCGCGGAGATCCTCGGTATCTCGGTGACCAAGGTGCAGCGCTTGATTGAGGACTTCCACCTCGTCGAGGTGCGCCGCGGAACCCATAAGGTCCGTTCTGTGCCCGCCGAATTCCTTCGTGACGGGGCGGTCCTTCCGCACCTTCGAGGCACGATCATGCTTCTCCACGACCAGCATTTTGCCGACCACGAGATCATCGAGTGGCTCTTTACCGACGATGCCTCTTTGCCCGGTCGACCTATCGACCATTTGCGAAGCGGGCAGCGTGGCGAGGTGCGCCGGCGCGCCCAGTCGCTCGGGTTTTAGCCGTATTTTTCGGGCACGGCCCGCGCGTCTTCACTCATGTGGGAAAGGGGCTCAGCGGTCGGTTCGGGCGAGTTTTCGCACGAGCAAGTCGAGGAGTTCGCACGATTCGCTCGAGGTGAGCGATGAGAGTTCGTTCGCGATAACTTCGCGCGCGTCGTCCTCGCGTTGACGAATGAGGTTCTCGACGCTCTCGCGTGCGCCCGTGGCCGTCATGATCTCGCGCACGCGTTCGATGCTCTCCGTATCTGCGTCAGAGTTTCCGACGGTTGCTGCGAGAACGCTGCGTTCGGTTTCGCCTGCGCGCTCCTGCGCGAGGGCGAGGAGCATCGTGCGCTTGCCTTCACGGATGTCTGAGCTTGTGGATTTCCCAAGGGCGGCCTCGTCCCCGAAGACTCCGTCGAGGTCGTCGCGGAGCTGGAAAGCTTCGCCAGCGGGAAGTGCGTAGGCGCCGAGGGATTCGAGGAGCGCGGGAGAAGCGCCGCAGCGAGTCGCGCCGATCATGAGAGGCCTGTGGACCGTGTAGGAGACGGTCTTCCAGCGCGTCACGAGGGAGGCGGAATTCGCTGCCGATTCGGTGGAGGTGATGGCGCCGGACTGGTTCAAGATGTCGAGGTACTGGCCGGCCATCACCTCTGCACACAGCGCCTGGAAATGAGCGCGGTCGTCGGCTCCGGCGAAAGCGTGAGAGGCAAGCTGATGGGCGAGCGCAAGGGCAAGGTCGCCGAGGATGACCGCGGTCGCGATACCGAAATCCTCCGCGCTTCCCGCGAGGTTGCGTGCCTCGTGTGCGTGCGTGGCGGCGGCATGAATAGCGGGGCGCCCCCTGCGGGTCGGCGAGTGATCGAGAACATCGTCGTGGATGAGGGCCGCTGCTTGCACGAGTTCGACGGCCGCGCCGAGTGTCGCCACGTCTTTCGCATCTGCGGCGCCGTGCGAAGGGTTGGCAGCACACGCGCCCGCGTGCACGAACATTGGTCGCAGGCACTTGCCTCCCTCAAGAAAACCCGTGAGGAGCGCGGCAAGATCTGCAGCTTCCGGCGCGATTGCCCCCAGGGCGTCGCCCTCGGTTTCGAGGAAGCGCGTGAGGGCTGTGGTGACGCTCTCGCGAACGTCGTCGAAAGGGGGGTGATACACGCGGATCCTCCTCGGCTCGGTGTGGTGTGCTCTCGCCGTGCTGTGTGAATTTCCATCGTGCCACAGAGCGACGAACTGCGGTTTGGGCCCCACAGACGCAGCCCTCCACAAGCGAGGATCTCAGGCCTGCACGCTCGGTCAATAGCGACAACTCTTGAGGCATGACACACAAAACACAGCATTATTCATGCGAGTCGCAAGCGCTTGCTCCCACCGTTAATCTGCTTGATGCACGCGATGTTTTTGCGGCAGTCGCCATGCACTTTGACCGTCTTGATATCGATTCCTCACTCATCGTCTTTGGATGTGGTGCGAGTCCAAATGGCGAGGCGGGGGTCATGCTCAGCAGGATGCGCATTGACGAGGGCACAGAGCCCGAATGGGCAGCCTTTGAGGTGTCGCGGCTCGCACTCAACCTCCAGGCGCTCGGCGCAACTCACCTCGCCGTCCTCGCTACGGGTTCGCCGGTTCCCGGCGAATGCACAGAGTGCCCGGGGGAGAGGGCCGAATGCTTCGATAGAGATCGTCACGACACGCAGACCATCGATCTGCTCGTTGCGCTGTGCGACCTTGTCGCCGAGGCGTGCCTCATGCGCGGTCTCACTATCCCCTGTGCCTTACACGCCTATGAAGGGCCGTGGGCGCTCAGCACAACGGCAGATGGCGACTACTGGAAGGTCGCGCACCTTGGTCTGCTCGAAGAAAGTCAGTTCGCCGCGAGCGCGGTCGCAAGCGGCATTCCCTTTCGCGAAAAAGTCGAGAGGGAAGCGATGGACGATGCTTTCCTTGCCGCCGTTCGCTCGCTGTGTGAGAGCGACAGCGACTTTCGCACCTTCACGTGTCTCGAGGGGCCGAGTCGTAGCGCGCTCGAGGAATTGAGTGCTCAGCACACGCGCCAAGAACGAGAGGGTGGGCGCATGGGGGATGGTGACTCCAAGCGCCTTCAGGACGCCGTTCACGTGCTCGCATCGCTAGCGGCATTGGGGCCCGGGCGTGACCACATCATCGCGCACGTCGTGGGATCTGAACAGGATGCTTTTGTGAGCCCCTCGGAAGCCATCGCTTCAGTGTTCGAGGACCCAGATTTTCTTCCGGGGCCGCATCTCATGCCCGGCGGCCAGGGCGATCGTGTGATCGAAGTGTTTAAAGGCCTGTGGCGAACGTCGAATGCGTGGGATTGTTCGCCTCGCTACCGCGAGGCTCTCGCCAATCTTGGGGCGATCGCCGCCTTCCTCCTGTGGTTCAGCGGGCGTATGGGGGAGGCCTTCCGCTTGGCGGATGACATCCTCGCAGCCGGAGACCACTGCGATATGGCTGAACTCGTCCTGGGGCTTGCGCATGCGGGAATATGCCCGCTTTGGCTTGAAAAAACGTATGCCTCCACTCATGGATGACTGTGGCCAGAGCGAGAGTCCGGGACCGCGTGTACGTGTGACGAATCGGGCCGAAACTCAGTAGACTTGGTCCGCACGATCATTGAGCTTCCCCCGCGTGCTCACTACTCGAGCGCGCTGTCTGTAGAAAGGATCGCCATGGTTGTCGTCGCCGCCTATGCCCCGACGTCTCAGGGAGATGCCGCGCTCGAGGCTGCGATCCGCGACGTGGCCGTCACTGACCGCGAGCTCCTCGTGGCCTCGTTCCCGTACGCGGATCCTTTCGAAGGTGCGTGCTGCGCGAACGCCGAGGAAGTCCAGGAAGCGATCAACCGCGTGTCTGCACGCATGAGCCACGACGAGCGCGCCTACCTCGAAACTCTCAAGGTGCGCGTGCGTGAGGCGGGAGCTGAAAGCAGCAGAGACATCGGTGATTTTCTTCTGCGGGTTGCGCGCGAGGAGAACGCGAGCGTCATCGTCATTGGCCTTCGGCACAGCGCCCCCGTAGGCAGACTCATGCTCGGTCAAACCGTGAAACGTCTCCTACTCGAGGCGCCGTGCCCCGTTCTCGTGACAAAAGACTAGGTGCGCCTGGAATAGATCCGAATATCGGGCCGTTATAATTGTACGGTTCGTGCGCGATTCGCCCGCCGCCACACGGTGCGAGAGCTGAGCCCGCACACCACCCTCGGATCCCAACTGAAGGAAGCCTGTGTCGACGAGCACGTCTAAGAAAGAAGAAGTCACGAAGAACATCGAGGCCCTCGCGTCGGCTCTCGATGGAGCGACTTCGGTGAGCTACGAGGCGCTCAAGGCCTCCGCCAAGTCCCTCGGTATCTCCCCGTACAAGGTTGCATCGCTCTCCAACAAGCTCGAGGAGGCCGGGATCGAGATCCTCGACCGCCCGAGCGACTCCCGCAAGAAGAAGGCAGCCTCGAAGAGCAGCGGCGCGAGTAAGGGCGATGCCGCTGATTCCGCCGAGGCCCCGAAGAGCGGCAAGAAAGCTGCGTCGAAAAAGGACACCTCGAAGAAGACTGCCCCGAGTGCGCATAGCGAGCCCGAAGCGGAGACGGCCGAGCAAGACGCTCCTCGTGAAAAGGACGGCTCCGAAGAAACAGAATCGAAGGCCTCACGCAAGAGGGCTGCCAAGCGCACGTCGGCGAAGAAGGCCGGCAAACGCGGCACCAAGAAAGAAGATTCCGCTGCGGAAGGCTCCAGCGGCGCAGACGACACTGACTCCGCCGACGACGACGATCCGAGCAAGGGCTTCGCGCTCACGAACGACGATGATGATTCGCCGGCTCAGCAGGTTGTGACCGCCGGCGCCACTGCCGACCCGGTGAAGGACTACCTCAAGCAAATCGGCAAGGTCGCGCTGCTCAATGCCGTCCAGGAGGTTGAGCTCGCCGAACGCATCGAGGCCGGGCTCTATGCCGAGCACAAGCTTAAGCAAGATCCATCGCTCAAGAAGAGCATCGAGGGCCGCGACCTCGAACTTATCGTTGCTGACGGCAAGGCAGCTAAGGACCACCTGCTCGAGGCAAACCTCCGACTCGTCGTGTCGCTGGCAAAGCGGTATACGGGCCGCGGCATGCTCTTCCTTGACCTCATTCAGGAAGGCAACCTCGGTCTCATTCGCGCCGTAGAGAAGTTCGACTACGCGAAGGGCTACAAGTTCTCGACCTACGCGACCTGGTGGATTCGTCAGGCGATCACACGTGCGATGGCAGACCAGGCCCGCACGATCCGCATCCCGGTTCACATGGTCGAGGTCATCAATAAACTCGCACGCGTTCAGCGCCAGATGCTCCAGGATCTCGGCCGCGAGCCGCTTCCAGAAGAACTCGCGAAGGAACTCGATATGACCCCCGAAAAGGTCGTCGAGGTCCAGAAATACGGCCGCGAGCCCATCTCGCTGCACACCCCGCTTGGCGAGGATGGCGACAGCGAGTTCGGTGACCTCATCGAAGACTCCGAAGCCGTTGTGCCCGCAGATGCCGTGAGCTTCACGCTTTTGCAGGAACAGCTTCACTCCGTACTCGATACGCTCAGCGAGCGCGAATCCGGTGTGGTCGCGATGCGTTTCGGCCTCGAGGACGGCCAGCCCAAGACCCTCGATGAAATCGGCAAGGTCTACGGAGTGACGCGCGAGCGTATCCGCCAGATCGAGTCGAAGACCATGAGCAAGCTCCGGCACCCGTCGCGCTCGCAGGTCCTTCGCGATTACCTCGATTAAGTCGAGTCAAGAGAAGAACAGTGGCCGCACCGTGTGGTGCGGCCACTGTTCTTTTCTAAGGGCTTTTGGGCTTCCCGCAGTCACTGCGCCCTATTCGGCGCTCAAGCGCTCGGTTTCGTCGACAACGCGAGGGGCGATTCCCTCGAGCGCCTCGGCGTTTGCGCGCGCGTGGTGGGCGCAAAACAGAAGCTCGCCGCCCACCTCAAGTTCGAACTTCACGTAAGCCTGCGCGCCGCAGCGATCGCAGCGATCGTGCGCGGTCAAAGTGCGTTCTTCAAGCATCGTTTCCATGCCCCCATTCTCGCCTTGACGCGCCCTCGAAGCGAGCAGTAACGATCCCGGTTCGCTCGCAGCGCAATCGCCTGTGGTACGCCTAACGCGGGGCAATCGTCGGGCCCAAAAATCCACCGAAACAGGGGCGTTCCCGCCTAAGATCGGGGCGTGGCACAAAAGACAAACTCCCAGACGGCAGCCTACGATGCAGCGAACCTTCAAGTCCTCGAAGGCCTCGAAGCCGTACGTAAACGCCCAGGTATGTACATCGGCTCGACGGATTCGCGCGGCCTTATGCACTGCCTGTGGGAGATTCTTGATAACGCGGTTGACGAGGCCCTCGGCGGTTTTGGCGACGAGATCACGATCATCCTCCACCCCGACGGCTCGATCGAAGTTCAGGACAAAGCGCGAGGCGTCCCGATCGACAAGGAGCCGCGCACGGGGCTCACGGGCGTCGAAGTCGTTTACACCAAGCTGCACGCGGGTGGGAAGTTCGGCGGCGGTTCATACTCGAATTCGGGCGGCCTCCACGGCGTCGGTGCATCGGTCGTCAACGCGCTGAGTTCTCGCATGGACGTCGAGGTTGACCGAGGCGGCAAAACCTACGCCATGAGTTTCCAGCGAGGCATCGCGGGCACTTTTGACGATCAGGGCGCGCCCGATCCTGCCTCGCCGTTTACGAAGTTCACAGGCGCAGGTGAATTGCGCGAGATCGGCAAGGTCAAGCGAGGCGTCACTGGCACGCGCGTGCGCTACTGGGTCGATTCGCAGATCTTTATCAAAGGAGCCCACGTCGTCCTCGACGAGATTCAGCGCCGCGCCCGCCAAACGGCGTTCCTCGTCCCAGGGCTCACAATCGTTCTTCTCGATAGGCGCGAAGAGCGCACCCCCGAACAGAGCGAGCGCACCGTCTTCCACTACGCGGGCGGTATCTCCGAATTTGTCGACTATCTCGCGAAGGACCAGAAAATCACCGACGTGATTCGGCTGACGGGATCGGGCGACTACACGGAAACCGTGCCGGTTCTCGATAAGAGCGGCCACATGGTCTCCAAGGACGTGAGCCGTACGTGCGAAGTCGATATCGCTTTGCGGTGGGGTGCGGATTACGACACGACCGTTCGGAGTTTCGTCAACATTGTCGCAACGCCCAAGGGCGGAACCCACGTCACCGGCTTTGAGCAGGCGCTCGTCAAGGTCGTCCGTAAGGCCGTCGATGCGCAATCGCGCCGCGTGAAATTCAACGCGAAGAAAGAAAAGATCGAAAAGGACGACACCCTCGCGGGCCTCACCGCGGTGGTCACCGTCCGTATCGATGAACCACAGTTCGAGGGCCAAACGAAAGAAGTCCTCGGGACCCCCGCCGCGCGTCAGATCGTCGCGAAAGTCGTCGAGCGTGAACTCGGCGCATTCCTCGCATCGACCAAGAAGGGCGAAAAAGAGCAGGCGGCGCTCGTTGTGGACAAGGTCGTGAGCGAGATGCGGGCGCGCGTGGCCGCACGCATGCACAAGGAAGTTTCGCGCCGCAAGAACGCGCTCGAATCCTCGACCATGCCCACGAAGCTCGCCGACTGCCGCCACACCGGGATCGACCGCTCCGAGCTGTTCATCGTCGAGGGTGACTCGGCACTCGGCACCGCGAAAAGCGCACGCGACTCGGAATTTCAGGCGCTCCTGCCGATCCGCGGCAAGATCCTCAACGTTCAAAAAGCCTCGATTACGGACATGCTCAAGAACGCCGAATGCGCCAATATCATCCAGGTGATTGGGGCCGGCTCTGGGCGCACATTCGATATTGAGCAGGCGCGCTACGGCAAAATCGTCATGATGACCGACGCCGACGTCGACGGCGCCCATATTCGCACCCTCCTGCTCACGCTTTTCCACCGCTACATGCGCCCGCTCATCGAGCAAGGCCGCATCTACGCGGCAGTGCCCCCTCTGCACCGCGTCGAGATCATTCACGGCGGTTCGAAAAAGAACGAATACGTGTACACGTACTCCGAGAAGGAACTGCAACAGCTTCTCAAGAAGCTCGAGCGTTCGAAGAAGCGGTACAAGGAGCCTATTCAGCGCTACAAGGGCCTTGGTGAAATGGACGCCGACCAGCTCGCGGACACGACCATGGACCCGTCGCAGCGCCTGCTTCGTCGCGTGACGATTCAGGATGCCGAATCGGCCGATCGCGTGTTCGAGCTCCTCATGGGCTCCGAGGTCGCCCCTCGCAAGCAGTTCATCGTCGAAGGCGCGGAAGAACTCGACGTCGAGAGGATCGACGCCTAGAGCTCAGTTGTGCTCGAGGGTATAGCGCGCCGTGAGAGTGTGCGTCGTTCCTGGGGCGAGATGCACAGTTCCGCCTTCGCTCACCGCAGTTTCGACGCACACGAATCGCGTCCATTCGCTGTCGGGAATGTCGGCGGTGGCGGCGACGTCCGCCTGCCAAGGCGTCCACACGACCGTGCGGCTTGCGCCGTGCTGGTCGATGACCATCCGACGCGCGGCACCGGGGTCGGTCAACACGAGCGGCGGTGCTGCTTCGAAGACCAGGTCGGTGGGGGCGCAGAAGCGGAGGACCGAGGGGCCTAGGCCCGCGGTGCGAGAGCGGGCAGCATCGGTGTAGGGAACGTTCTCGAGGCCTCCGACGGTTGCCTCGCGCACGTCGCTCACGAGGAAATACGTGTGGAACGCCGCCTCAAGGTCGAGGGGTGTGCCGCCTGCGGTGACGTCCAGGCTGAGCTCGAGTGTCGCGCCCGCACGGACGTGCAGCCTGGCCGCTTCTACTTCGAACCCGAGATAGTTGCGGATCTCAGCGAGGTCGAGGGAGACGTTGATGGTGCCGTCGGGGGTGACCTCAACGCTTGCAAGCTTCCACTGGGCACGCCGGAACCATCCGTGTTGTGGCTCTTCGGTGCCCGAGTTTCCGCGGCCAAACCACGGGCCTATGAGCGGGACTCCGCCGCGGATGTGATGCCCGGGAGTGAACGTCGCAAGGGGCGAGAGACACAGGGTCTCGTCATGACCGTTCGGGATCCAGCTCGTCACGTGGCCGCCGGACAGCGAGAGATCGAGGGCGCATGCGTGAGTGCGGGCGCTCAGTACGGTGGCGCCCTCGCGCTCGCTGAGCGTCACGCCGTCGGGAATGGTTAGTGGCGTCATGACAGGGAGCCTACCGAGGCGATCGGGAGCGTGAGGGGCGAGCCGGATCCGTCTCGCCTGGCGATCGGCGAAGGAAGGTCGATGGGAGCGCCGGCATCCGAACATGCGAGTGCGGGCGAATTGACGATCCATGCGGAGATCAGCACGTCTTCGCCGCGCAGGAAGCGATGGCAGCGAACGCCACCTGTCGCTCGTCCCTTCGCCGGGTATTCCGAGGCGGCGGAAACCTTGAGCGAGCCTGATTGGACTCCGTCGAGTGCGCTCGAGGAGCCCGCGACGGTCACGACTTCGCCGGGTTTCGTGACATCGAAGGCGCCGAATCCGATGACCGCGTCGCCCTCGCCGAGCTTGATACCGGCGACGCCCGAGCCGCTGCGTCCCTGGGGACGCACGCCCGAGGCGGGGAAGTGGAGGAGGTGAGCGTGGGCGGTGATAAAGACCAGATCCATGTCGGCATCGTCGCGCATGTCGACGACGCCCACGACACGGTCGTCACCCTTGAGCGTCAAGATGTCGAAACCGTCCGACTTCGGGAAGTCTCTGTTGACGCGCTTGACGACGCCGTTCGCGGTACCGAGCGCGATGCCGCCTTTGTCGGTTTCACCTTCGGGAAGGTCGAGCCGCACGAGGCCCACGACCGTTTCACCTTTCTCGAGCGAGAGGAGGTCGGTCAAGCGTGTTCCGCCCGCGATCGACGAGGATCCAGCCGAAGGTGCGAGCGCAGGAAGGTCGACGACATCGACGTGGAGGAGACGACCGAGGTCGGTGACGGCGCCAATCACGGAGCGTGTCGTTGTGCTCACGCGTGCACGGATGACATCGTGTTGCGAGCGCGTGTGCGCATCGGCATTTACGGCGTCGATGCGCGGGACCCTGGCAACGAGTCCGGTTCCGGACAGGAGGACATCGCACGGCGCGTCTTCGATCTCGAGGCTCGCGGGCGTGGCTTTGGCCTTCGCGGCATCGGCCTCGAGGAGGATCGTTCGGCGCGGCGTTCCATGCTCTTCGGCGACGGCCTGAAGCTCTGCGCTCACAACGCGGTGGAGCGCAGCCTCCTCGGAGAGAATTTCCAGCAGCTCTGCGATCTCGCGTTCGAGTTCGTCGCGCTCTGACTCGAGCTCGAGCCGCGAGAACTTTGTGAGTCGGCGAAGACGCAGTTCGAGAATGTATTCGGCCTGTGCACTCGAAAGGTCGAAGACGGCCATGAGGCGCTCGCGCGCACTCTCGACCGTGTCCGAGGAGCGAATGATCTGAATGACCTCGTCGATGTCGACGATCGCGATGAGGAGGCCCTCAACGAGGTGGAGACGATCGCGCCGCTTGCCGAGACGGAACTCAGTGCGGCGACGCACGACGTCGATGCGGTGATCGAGGAAGACGCGCAAGAGCGGTTTGAGGCCGAGCGTGCGGGGTTGCCCGTTCACGAGCGCGACATTGTTAATGCCGAAGGAATCCTCCATGGGGGTGTGCTTGTACAGCTGCTGGAGGACTGCCTCGGGATTGAAGCCGCTCTTGAGGGTGAGCACGAGCCGCATTCCGTTCTTGCGGTCGGAGAGGTCCTGGTAGTCGCTAATGCCCTGGACCTTCTTGGCCTGCACTGCATCGCGGAGCTTTTCGGCGATTTTCTCCGGGCCGATCTGGTAGGGCAGTTCGGTCACGACGATCGCCTTCTTGCGGCTCGTGACATTCTCGACTTTGGTGGTCGCGCGCATCTTGAAAGTTCCGCGGCCGGTCTCGTAGGCGTCACGGATACCGTCGAGCCCTACGATGCGGCCACCGCTTGGAAGATCGGGGCCGGGAACGAAGCGCATAAGGTCCTCGAGCGAGGCCTCTGGATTGTCGAGGAGGTGACGCGCAGCCGCGATGACCTCGACGAGGTTGTGGGGCGCCATGTTGGTGGCCATGCCCACCGCGATACCCGCGGCGCCGTTGACGAGGAGGTTCGGGTATTGGGCGGGCAGGACTTCCGGCTGGAGAAGCTGATTGTCGTAGTTCGGCACCATGGTGACGACGTCCTCGTCGAGCGAGGCCGTCATCAGGAGCGCGGCCTTAGCCATGCGCGCCTCGGTGTAGCGGGCGGCCGCGGGGCCGTTGTCGAGCGAGCCAAAGTTGCCGTGGCCATCCACGAGGGGCAGGCGCATGTTGAAGTCTTGCGCGAGCCTCACGAGTGCGTCGTAGATCGCGGAGTCACCGTGCGGGTGGAGCTTACCCATCACATCGCCGACCACACGCTGGCTCTTCACGTGCCCCTTATCGGGGCGAAGGCCCATGTTGTCCATCGTGTAGAGAATCCTGCGCTGAACAGGCTTGAGGCCATCGCGGGCGTCGGGGAGCGCGCGGGAGTAGATCACCGAATACGCGTACTCAAGGAAGGACGTCTCCATCTCGCTCGTGACGTCGATGTCGACGATGTTTTCCTTGATCGGCTCCGGGGCGGGCGTAGAGGTACGTGAGGCCATGCAAACCATTGTGCCAGCGTCAATCCCACATACGGCGCAGGCGGCGAACGTAGAATTGTCACATGGCACGAGGAAGGCGAAGTGCGAAAGGGCGCGCACACGGTGGGCTCTACCCCGAGTGGTGGTCCTCCTACGAATGCGCGGCAAACGGCATGGGCATCCTCGTTCGGCCTCTCACGCCCGCGGATGCCCGTGCACTCGAGGCCTTTTACGGCGTTTTATCTCAGCGAACGCGGTATCAGCGGTTTTTCACGTCGAAGCAGTCGCTTAGCCGCGATGAGCTCAAGCGGCTCACGCGCGTCGATGGACGTGATCGCATCGCCCTCGGTGCGTTCCGGGGGGAACAGATCGTCGGCGTCGCGCGTTTCACCCGGACCGCTCCCACGGTTGCGGACCTCGCGTGCGTCGTGGCCGACCATCTCCAGGGGCAGGGATTTGGTACAGTACTTCTCGAGCGCCTCACCGAACTCGCACGTTCGGTTGGGGTCGAGACCTTCACCGCAGATGTCCTCGCTGACAACGACGCGATGTTCCGCGTCCTCGAGCGTTTGGGTTTCGCTCTCGAGCGTGGCGAGGCGGAAGAAGGGGCCGTGGCCCTTTCATGGAGCGCGGTTCCGACGGCTGCCACCGATGAGGCGCGCCGCGATCGCGTACGTCGAGCCGAGGCCGCATCCATGTCGCTGTTGTTTGACGCGACGTCGATCATGGTCGTTGGGGCAAGTCGACGGCGCGACCAAGTAGGGGCGCAGATCATTCGCGGGCTTATCGCAAGCGGTTTCAACGGCACTATTTTCCCCGTGAATCCCGAGGCTTACGAGATCAACGGGTTGAAGAGTTTTGGAAGCATCGCCGATGTGCCAGGCCCCGTCGACCTCGCTGTCCTCGCCCTCCGGCCCGACCGTTGTATCTCGGCCATAGATGATCTCGCGGACCGCGGCGTGAAGGCAGCGGTCGTGGTGAGCGCAGGTTTTGCCGACGCGGGCGATGAAGGCTATGCCGCGCAAGAAGCGCTCGTGCACGCTGCTCGAAAGCACGGAATCCGCATTCTGGGCCCCTCGTCCCTCGGCTTCTTTAGAACGGGGGAGAACCCCCTCAACGTATCTTTGTCTCCACGAACCTCGGAACGTGGAACGATCGCGATGGCGGGGCAGTCAACGGCGCTCAGCGCGATGATCCTCGCGGGGGCTGATTCACGTGGCTTGCGGGTGAAGGAATTTCTTTCCGCGGGAAATCGCGCAGACCTATCCCTGACGGACGCTCTTGAACGCTGGCGCGAGGATGAGGACATCGAGCTCGTCGCACTCTCGCTCGAGTCCCTCGGCGACCCAGCGCGCCTCATCTCCCACATAGAGGCCCTTTCGGCGCGCGTGCCCGTGCTCATCGTGCGCCCGCCGAACGAACCTGAGCGAGGGCCCGCCGACACCGCGCGTCAGTCCTCGACGCTTCCCGATGACGCGATTAATCAGATCCTCGACCGTGCCGGAGCCTTGCGCACCCAGAGTGTCGACCACCTCCTCGATACCCTTGCTCTGCTATCCCGCGAGGGGCGCGCGCACGGCACTCGCGTGGGCCTTCTCTCGAATTCGAGTGCGCTTGGTGCGACCTTGCGCGCCGCCGCGCACGAGGCTGGACTCGACGTGCGAAGTGAGAACTTCCGCGTGCCGATCGTCGGCGACGACCGGTTCGTTTCGCGCGCCTTCACGGCGATGGCCGCGCCCGGGGGAGTGGACTGCGTTATCGCCGCGATTCTGGACACTCAGCGCGTGGATCTCATCCATCTCGCCGAGGCTCTCGCGACCCTCGCCTCCGGCTCCGCCGTCCAGGTGCTCATGGTCGTCGTGAGCGATGAGCCCCGCGTTCGCGTGCTCAGGTCCGCGCTTCGCGAAAACCCGAACCTGCCGCCGGTATTCGCCACTGCATCCCGTGCAAGCGAGGCTCTGGCCACGTCGCTGCGGGCTGCGCACACGCGTGCACACAGGCGCCCCTCTGCGCACGCTCCTCGAACCCTGACCGCCGCTCAACTCGATGACGCGCGCACGGCCCTTGCGTCATCCCAATTTCCACGAGCCCTCCTCAGCGCTCTCAACCTCCCGTATAACGATGTGCGCAGGGCTCGCGAGCACGAGTGCGAGCTTCGTATTCGGCTCGACCGGGATGAAGCCCTCGGACCGATCCTCTCTCTCGCACTCACCGGAATCGCCTACGAGGTCTTTGGCGATGCGTCCTATGCGCGCTTACCGCTTCACGGCGGCACAGCGGAGGCCATGCTCGAGGAACTTGTCGCGGTGAGCGTGCTTGATGCCGCCGCTCCACGTGGTTCGCATGGCCGCGCGCTTCTCACGAGCGCCATCGATACTCTCGCTTCTGCATTCCTCGAGCTTGAAGACCTCACGTCGCTCACTCTGAGCCCAGTGCGAGTGAATGCCCGTGGGATAGAGATCAGCGGATGCGAGGCAACCGTCGGACCACGCCACCTGAGCACGCCTGACCTCACTACACTGGAACCATGAGCCTTCCACCGACACTTCTCACGGAACTTGAGCTTGCCGGATATTTTCCCGACACGGCCCGCGCCGCTCTTGAGCGTGCGGTGCGCGATGCCCGAATCCGCAGCTATCTCGTGAGGCCCGAGACCACATTCGACGGGCCGGAAGTGCGACGTCACCTCACGATCCTCGCGCTCACGGACGACCATTTGCTCATCGTGCATCTCGACGATGAGAGCGCGGATGCACTCAATCCCACCCAGGTCATTGTGTCGACCGAACGCGTGAAACTTGCTCGCGTGGGCAATCTCGCGCTTGCCCAGGCGTACGACACTGACGGAACCGCGATCGCACCGCGCGAAGCAGAGGTGACGCTCGGCCTCAGTTGGGGCGCGAACCGCAGGCTCGATGTGCAGCCCGCATGGTGCGATGACCCCCAATGCAGCGCCGACCACGGCTACACGGGTGAGAGTCGCGAGGCCGACCTCGTGCTGAGGGTGAGCGCACTCGCCGACGGCGAGCAGGCCATCGCCGACGCACTCGCGTTTTTCGATTCTCTCTACGACGCTACGCAATGACCGCCCCCGTCGATTGGCGCGAGGGCACGCCCCGCCTCGTGCGAAAGTGGCGTGACGCGCTCGAGGACGGTTCAGGGCGCGACCTCTTGATCCTCGTCGACGGCCTAGGCTTTGAGGCGCTTGAGCGTGCGAGGGCACACGCTCGGTTTTTCCGTGCCCACGCGAGGGAGATCGAACGAGAGACGACCATCGCGCCCGCGACCACGACGAGCGTGCTCGCCTCACTCTTCACGGGGCTCGCGCCGCTCAGCCACGGCATCCTCGGCTATGAAGGGCTTACGGCGAGCGGCTCCCGAGTCAACAATCTTACGGGTGCTAAGGACCTTGGGCCGCGCGAGTGGATTCGCGTGGATATTTCCGAGCAGCGCCAGCAGCGGCGGGTCGCGCACGTGGGGCCCGCACGCTACCGCACGAGCTTCCTCACGGGAATGCTCCAGCCCGCCGAACACTGGGACTTCTTCGGCTACTCCTCACCCGGAGGCCGGATCGGTGCCCTGCGAAAGGCACTCGCTCACGTGGGCGATAACGGTGCGTGCTATCTTCACGCTCCTGAAATCGACAAGGCTGGGCATCGCTATGGGCCAGGCTCAACCGCGTGGCTCGACGCTCTCGAGGATACGGATAGGTTCCTCGGCACGCTCATGCGTGCGCTTCCTCCACGGACCCGGGTGAGTATCACCGCTGATCACGGCATGATCCCCGCCAACTTTGACCACATTGCCGATCTCGCCCAGGCGCCCGCTCCGCTTTCGCGGTGCACGGGCGTCGCGGGGGAGGGGCGCGCACTCATGGTTCGGTTCAACAGTTCCGACGGTAGCCCACCCCTCGCCGATCTTCGCGACTGGGTAGGGGAGCGGGGCCTCGTTCTCGACGCCGAACAGATGCTTTCGAGCGGTCTGCTCGGCGACCCGGGTTTCGCCGATTCGCGGGTGGTGCACGAACGCCTCGGAGATGCCCTCATCTTTGCGCGGGGACACCACCAATTCACTCACACCGGCTTCGTGTCAGCGGCCTCTCTCGAGCAGCGCGGCGTGCACGGCTCGCTGAGCGAGGCCGAACTTTTCGTGCCGTTCCTTCAAATCGAGGTGTGAGTGGCGTCTTGAGGTGGAGGTGTCAGTCCCTGTGCCCGAAGACGATGTCATCCCATGACGGAATCGAAGCGCGCTGGCGCTTGGGCTTCTTCGCTGGCTTCTTTGGCTCATCGTCAAAGCCCGGAAGTGGTGTGAGCTGAGAGTCCTCGTCTCCGCCTTCTTCGGCTGACTCTTCGGTGCCATCGGCGGCCGGTGCGGTTTCTGCGGCGTCCTCGGCCGGCTCTTCGCCCTCGGGAGTCTCGTCTTCGCGAGGGTCCTCTTCGGAGGCCGAGGGGTCGTGCGCGGGGTCAGGAGCTTCGCTCAGATCCTCGGGAGCCTCGACATAGGAGACTTCCTCGGTGTCGAAAGAATCAGCGTGAACCTTGCGGTCATGGTGCCGCGCGGTAATCGGCACGATACGCACGGGGGCGGGGCGTTCCTCGCTCACAGGTTCGGGTTCCTCGCTGGCCGAAGGAGCCGGATCGGATGGTTCTTCTGGCGTGTATTCCTCGAGGCTCTGCCAGGGCGAGGTTTCTGTGGCGTCGGTCGAGTGCTCGAGCTGCGGCTCGGGCTGTGACACGGGTGCCTGCTGGCCGTGGTCGACAGACGGCGTGCCGCGGCGCGCATTGAGCTCATCGAGCTCACGCTCTGAAATGGGGGTGGTCGTCGCAGGAGTCTGGGCCGAACGAGGTGATTCGCCCTCTTCGACGTTGAACACGTGTGCGCGCTGCGCCTTGAAGCGGGGGCGCGCGGAGGGAGCCTCGGGTGCCACTTCGGAATCCGAAAGCCAGCGGGCCTCGTTGTCCTCGGCTGTCACGACGCGGTTCGGAAGATCGGCCTGCCACGTTGCGATGCGCGAGCGACCACCCGCGACGAAGGTGAGCTGGAGAGTCCAGGTACCGTCGCTTCGGCGCCACGCGTCCCAGTCGATGTCGTCTTCAACCCCTCGCGCACGGAGGCGAGGCTCAACAACATCGATGAGTTTTTCTGTTCCGCCTTTGGACGTGCGGAATTCTTGAGCACGACGGGCCGTGTGATCGCGTTCTGCTCGCACGGGCCCCTCGTAGCGCTTCACATGCTCAACATCCATGTCCGCAAGCTCGGCGATCGACTCGACTGTCGAGCCACCCCTGAGCATGGCTTGGATGTCTTTCGGTCGCAGCGCGGACGAATGGGACTGCTGAATGAGGCCAACGGACGAGGCATCGCGGCGCACCGCCGCGCGCAAAGCCTCATCAATGCGCACCGTGTACCGCTCGCCCTCAGCATCGAGCAGAATGAGGTGATCGGAGTTCTCGTGCAATCCGCCGAGTGTGAGCTCGCGCATTAAACGGCCTTCTTTCTCTGTCGAGGTCTCGCGTGCTGCCAATACTAAAGGGCCGGCCTCGAAAAATACTGCTGACACGTCGAGGTCAGAGCGATCGCGGCCATAGAGGCGCGAGGAGCGGAACTCTGGTATCTTCTTCGGACAGCTTGCAAAGTGAGAGCCAACCTGGGAGAATTCCCGCCGTTGCTCAACTCCGCATTTGGCGCCAAACCCCCAGCGCCCCAGACCCCCGTGAAAGAGAATCATGGCCACCGATTACGACGCCCCATTCAAGAAGGACGACGACTCGAGCGAGGACTCGATTGAGGAACTCAAGGGGCGCCGGAACGATAACGCCTCGCCTGCCGTTGACGAAGACGAAGCCGAAGCTGCCGAGGGGTTCGAACTTCCCGGTGCCGACCTTTCCAACGAGGAACTCTCGGTAACCGTGCTGCCTCGTCAGGTTGACGAATTCACGTGTGGCTCGTGCTTCCTTGTGAAGCACCGCAGCCAGATCGATCACGTCGAGGGCAAGCTCATCATTTGTAAAGAATGCTCGGGCGACTGAAACCCTGCGAACCTTTAGCGGGTGTGCGAGGAAGAATCCTCGTGCGCCCGTTTTTTCTGCGCGGTTTTGAGAGCCAAGGCAAAATCTTCGGGGCGTCGTAGCGATAACACGAGTGCGGGTGTCGGGTCGTCGGGGTCGATAACCGGTACTTCAACGCCGGTCGAAATCCATCCGCGTACAACTCGAAAATCAAGAGGGCGAATGTCCGGCCCCAGAATTTTTTCGAAATCCGCTTTGTTCAGGATGCGCGGTTCACCGAGAACATCCACCTCGATGCGCGCGGGGCCTGCGGCAACCACATCCGCGCGGACCTCCACCACGGGCGAGGAGGCGACGAGAAGCGCCGGAAAGAAAGCCCCGAGGGTGATGGCGGTGGCAATACCGACGATCTCGCTCAATGGAGTAAGAATCGCCCCCAGCAAAACACCGAAGATAATCGCGATGCACACGACAAATGGGCCGGGATGGAGGCGCTCATGAAACAGGGAGGTCATGGCTGCCATCGTCTCACATGCCTCGAGGCGTACACGCGTCGCGCCTTGGGCTCGTCTCTATACGTGCCGCACCACGCACCCAGGAATCAGCGAGAAGAACCCGCGCGGGGATAGGCTTGAGACATGAGTGAAAACGCCACGGCATCCACGGCGTCGGCGGTCGAACTTCAGACCGTGTGCGACGCTCCAGAACTCTCGCTCACACGAGCGCACGCCGACGACGCGGGACTTGATCTCGCGAGTGCCATTGACTACGAGCTCGCCCCCGGTGAACGCGCTCTCATTCCCACGGGAGTGAGGATCGCGCTTCCGTCGGCTACCGTCGGACTTGTGTGCCCCCGTTCGGGGCTCGCCGCAAAGCATGGCATCACAATTGTGAATGGTCCCGGGATTGTGGATGAGGGCTACCGTGGCGAACTCAAGGTTGCCCTTCTCAACACGGACCGGAGCGACACTCTTCGCATTTCCCGCGGTGATCGCATCGCGCAACTCGTGATCGTCCCGATTCTGCGCCCGCGCATCGTGGACGTGGATTCTCTCGACGAAGCAGAGCGAGGCGAAGCAGGTTTTGGCTCGAGCGGCGGCTTTTCTTCGACCGCTGTCAGCACAGGAAACGAGGCATAGTCATGGGACTTTTTGGACGCTCAAAGAGGAAGGCTGCGCCCGCTGAAAACGTGCAGGCTTCTGAGGATCACGCCCCTGAACCAGAAGAGGTGAAGGGACCTTACGACATCGCGGACGCGCCCGACGACGAGCGACTCGATTTCGGATCGCTGCAGATCCCCGCACGCGAGGGTATGAGCATCGCCGTTGAGGTCGAGCAACGCTCGAGGGCTGTCACGGGCCTCACCCTGACCTACGGGGATTCCCAGGTCCAGGTCAATGCGTTCGCGGCTCCCAAAAGCGAAGGGCTGTGGGATGAGATCCGGAAGTCCTTGCGCGAATCGATCGCGTCGCAAGGCGGGACAACTGAAACGCGCGAGGGGACGTTCGGCACCGAGCTTTACGCTCGTATCCCGATCGCCGTCAAGGGATCGAACTCGCGCGCGCACCGACCCATGCGTTTCGTGGGTATCGATGGTCCCCGCTGGTTCTTGCGCGCTGTCATTTCCGGTGCCGCACTGCAGGCGGGACCGATCCGCGAAGAGATCGAGGACATCATTCGCTCAATCGTCGTCGTTCGCGGTTCGATGGCGAAGGCACCCCGCGAGGTACTCGAGTTGACGATTCCTGGGGAAGGTGCTGCGACTGCGCTCCCGGATGAAACCGACCCGCTCGGTCAGGGGCCCACAATCGCCGAAGTGAGGTAGCGCGTGAGCGTCTTTGCGAAGGCGAAGGAAATCCTGAACGTCTCATCGGCGGTCACCGATGATGAGGATGACGGCCTCGCGGATCGCGATGAGATTGGTTCGATCACCTCGCGTCGCCGCGCCCGCTGCCTCGGCACGGTGAGCTCGATCGTCGTGCAGCCGGCCGGCCGCGACCCGAAGCTCGACGTCGAGCTACACGACGGCACGGGAAGGCTCGCACTCGTCTGGCTCGGGCGGCAATCAATCGCAGGCATCGAGCCTGGGACACGTCTCGAAGTCGAGGGGTTTGTGGGTCTTCGCGGCCGCAAACGCCTCATGTACAACCCGCGCTACGCAATCCACGGTGTAAAGGACGACGGCCAGTGACCTCTCCTTCTTCTGCTCCCGAGCCACCCGCAACCGGCCTCAAGGCGAGTTTTTCCTCCAAGGAATACAGCGTCGTGGACGCGATCGGCGGTGTGCGCGGGCTAGTCGAGTCGGTCGTGCCGACTCTCCTTTTCGTCATCCTGTTCTTGCTCACTCGCAACGTCGTCATCGCAAGCGCCGCCTCGCTTGCCGTTGTGGCTATTGCCCTCATCTGGCGGATTGTCACGAAAAGCCAGGTCACGCCGGCGATAAGCGGCGCAATTGGGGTGGCTCTTGGGGCGTTCATCGCCATTAAAAGCGGCAACGGAAGCGGCTTTTATGTGCCGGGCCTTGTCACGAACGCCGTGTACGCCATCGGACTTCTGCTCTCTGTGCTCGTGAGACATCCCGCCGTGGGCTATGTCGCAGCGATCGTTGACCCGCGCGTGGCCCAGTGGCGATCGTCAAAAGCGGGCATGCACACCTACACCTCTTCCACGCTCCTTTTTGCAGGACTTTTCGTGCTCAAGGTCGCGGTGCAGGCCCCGCTGTATTTCGCGGGAGCGACGGACGCGCTCGGCGTAGCCAAACTGCTCATGGGAATACCCGCGTTTGTGCTCGTGACCTACGCGGTTTTTCTGCAGCACCGAGCGCTCGTGGGGCGTATGGAATCCGACGCCTCCCGCGCCTCACACCCTTCTGCGCCGAGCGCGTGAAGCCTGCGAGCGCCGGGCTCGTGGCTCATCCGCGCGGCGTCTAGTCGTCGTCCTCATCCGCGTCGCGAACGACTGGAAGCGCTGCGGTGGTTTCTTCAAGATCGCGGGGGACGACCGTGTGCTGGAGCGTGGTCAGGCACGAGCGGTGTGCGAGAAAGAGGAGTTCATCGCGCGGCTCAAGGGCTTCGGACTGCGCCGGGGGGCGCGGATGCCCCTCGCGTACGACGCCCACGAGCGTCGCGCTTGATGGCCACGTGACGTCGCCGATGTCCTTGCCGACGATCGGGGAGGTTTCCGGAACCGTAATTTCGACCATGTCCGTCTCGGACTTTGCGAACGAAAACATGGTGACAACGGTGCCGACGCTCACGGCTTCCTCAACGAGGGACGTCATGATGCGCGGGGTCGAGACCGCAACGTCAACGCCCCAGGCGTCGTCGAACATCCACTCGTTGCGAGGGTGGTTGACGCGACCGACGGTGCGGGGAACCCCGAACTCTGTCTTGGCGAGAAGCGAGACGACGAGGTTGACCTTGTCATCGCCCGTCGCTGCAACGACGACGTCCGCCTCGGCGAGCTGCGCACGCTCGAGGACATCGAGCTCAGCGGCATCGCCCTGTACCCACGAGACGTCCTCGAGGCCGGGCCGTGCCTCTTCAAGGTCGACCAGGGTAACGGTGCGGCCTTTATCGATGAGCTCGCGCGCGATACTCCGACCGACGCTTCCTGCGCCTACGATGACGATTTTCATTCGGCTTCCTCCTCGAATCGGTGGGTGAGAAGCGCGGTGACTTCACCCTCGCGGGTCGTTTCGAGTGCGAGGTGAACGATGTCCTCTTCCTGGATGCGGTAGTCGCGAGCGGGCAGGGTTCCCTCGCCGTATCGGGTGACGAACGCGACGCGCGAAGCGGTCAGCTCCTCGAGGTCTGCAAGGGTCGTGCCTACCCAACTTGAGTGGAAATCGCACGCAAGAATCGACACGTTCCCGGAGATGTCTTGAAATTCGCGAGCTGACTGCCCGGGGATGAGTCGCGTGAGCATCTGGTTCGTCGTCCAGCGGGCCGTGGGCACCGTCGCGATGCCAAGGCGTTCGTAGACCTCGGCGCGTTTGGGGTCGTAGATGCGAGCGACAACGTTGCGGATCCCGTACAGCTGTCTCGCTGCACGTGCCGCGATAATGTTCGAGTTGTCCCCGCCCGCAACGGCGGCGAACGCGACCGCTTCGTCGCATCGCGCGCGTTCGAGGGAGCGGCGATCGAAACCAATTCCGTGGACTTTGAGGCCCGTGAAATCATCGGGGAGCATACGGAAGGCCTTGTCGTTGCGGTCAATGATCGCTACCGAATGCCCAATTGCCTGGAGCTTCGTGGCGAGCGTGGCGCCGACGCGGCCGCAGCCCATGATGACGATATGCATTGAGTGATCCTCGCGCAGATGCGGATGTCTAGAGCGTGACGGGTAGTGCCCGTGCATCGCCCAGCCTAGCGCGCACATCGGCGAAGGGATGTGTGCAAGCGGTGCGGATGTGCGTCTGACGTGGGCGCGGAGTAGATTAATCGTGTGCTTGGCCCCTTTGCTTCTGTCAAACGCATCGTCATCGGGCGTCCGTTCAGTTCCGATCGCCTTGCGCGCCAGCGCCTTCCCAAACGCTTTGCAATCCCCTCCTTTGCCGCCGATACCGTCAGCGCACTCGCGTACGCACCAGACGAAATCATCCTCACGCTCGGCTTGTCAGGCGTCGGCCTTCTCGCACTAAGCCCGTGGGTAGCTCTCGCCGTTGTTGCCGTTATGGCCATCGTGGTGACGGCCCACATCAATGTGATCGAGGAGTTTCCGGGCGGTGGCAGCGACTTTGTTGTTGCTCGCACAACCCTTGGACCCCATGCGGGGCGTCTCGCTGGCGCCGCACTCGTGACCGACTATGTGCTCACGGTCGCTGTCGCCACCTCGCAGGCCGGCGCGTACATCGGCGGTGCCATGAGCGCCCTCGCCCCTTTCCAAACCGGCATTGCGATCGCGATCGTTGCGCTCCTCGCTCTCGTGAACCTCCGAGGAGCGCGGGAGTCAGCGCGTTTCGTAAGTCTGCCCGTGTACGGCTTCATCGGCCTCATAGCTGTGACACTCATGTGGGGCGGAATTGAAGCAATGCGTGGAACTCTCGGCATGTCGCCGCAGGCCGGTAGCATCCCAGAACCGGGAGAGGGGGCGCCGGCTGCCCTCACCGTACTCGGGGGAATCCTGGTTCTCGCACGAGCCTTCTCCAGCGGTCTGCCCGTCGTGTCAGGGATCAAAGCCATCACCAACACCGTGCCCGTCTTTCAACCACCGAAGGCTCGCAACGCGCGGATCACTCTCGTCATCTCCGGTGCGCTCACGGCGACACTTTTCGTCGGGGTGATGGTCCTTGCCAGTGCCACCGGGGTATCCCTTTCTCCTCGCCAAGCGGGCGGGGCTCGCGTGAGTGAAGCGATCCCGGTCCTCGGGCAGATCGCCGAAGCGATCTTCGGGCCAGGGTCGATCATGGCCATTGCAATGCTCGCGATGGCAACTCTCGTGCTCTGCATCGCTGCGAACACTGCGTTCACGGGTCTCCCCGTTCTGACGGCTGCTCTCGCGCGCACCGGGTATGTCCCTCGCGTCTTTGCCGCACGGGGCGACAGGCTCGTATACTCCAACGGTATTTTGCTTCTCGCAGCACTCGCGGGCGTTGTCGTTCTCGCGACCGGAGCCAACATCACGCTGCTGATTCACATGTACGTCGTGGGTGTGTTTACCACCTTCACGATCGGCCAGTTCGGCATGTTCCGTCACTACACGAAGAAATACCGCCTCGCGGTACGGCTCAAGGAACGCCAGCGCTACGGCCGTAAACGCGTCGTGAGCATCGTTGCTGCCGTGTGCCTGACTGTGGTGCTGCTTACCGTCGCGACCGCAAACTTCCTCCTCGGAGCCTGGGTCACGCTCAGTGCCGTCGCCCTTATGTGGGGCGTGATGACGATCGTGAGTCGTTACTACGCACGGATCTCCTCGCGCCTCGCTCTCGAAAAAAACGACGACTGCGGCCGCTGGCCTATCGCCGCACCCGCACCCCTCGATGGCAAGGACCCCACGCGCGGAATCGTGCTCCTCACGCAGCTCAACAGGCCAGCGGTTCATGCCATTAAGAAGGCGATGAGCTCGCCGCACCTGAGTCTCCAAGCTGTCGCGGTGAGAACCAACGACTCGGCGATCGACAAGCTCAGCTCTGAATGGCTCCGGCGCGAAATTCCCATCCCGCTTCGCGTCATTAACTCGCCATATCGTGATCTGCTCGCGCCTCTCGACGATTACGTGCGATCTTTTACACGCACCTATCCGCGCGACGCTGTCGTTGTCTACATTCCGGAATATCTCGTGGGACACTGGTGGGAGTCGATCATGCACAATCACGTGCTCAGGCGAGTGACGACGCGGCTCGATAAGTACGAGCGTGTGTCTATTTGCCCGGTCCCCTGGGATCTCAACGATCCCGAGCACAGCGCATAGATCGTGACCATCCCGACCACTGTCGTCAAGGAGTGCACCCCATGACCCATCCTGCGTCTGAGCGTCCCGAAGAAGTCCAGGAGCTCGCAGGGGAGGGGCGGCTCATCACGGTGACGGTCGACAAGCCCGCGCATGGAGGAACGTTCGTCGCCCGGCACGACGGCCGCGTTGTTTTCGTTCGCGGCGCTTGCCCCGGAGAAACGGTCGTCGCTGAGCTCCTTCCCGAGTCGAGCTCGAATGCGCGCTTTTGGCGTGCCGAAACAATCGACGTGATCGAGGCCGGCCCTGACCGAGTACCGAGCGCATGGCCTGAATCCGGTTACGAAGGGATCGGTGGGGCCGACTACGCCCACATCCGTATCGAAGCCCAGCGGCGCATCAAAACCGAAGTTCTTCAGGAACTTATGACTCGCGCGCGAATCACCAGCTACCCGATCGAAGACATTCAGATCGAACCCGCGCGTGACGACCACACGGGCCTCGGCTGGCGCTCCCGCGTTCGGTTTGCCGTCGACAACGGCAAGGTGGGCATGCGCGGATGGCGCTCCCATGACATTCACGCAGTCGGCTCCAACCCGCTTGCCCACCCCGTCATCCAGGGCCTCGGCATCGGGGTATGGAAGGCCCCGAGCGGGGTCGTAGCAGTCGATGTCGCAGCCCCGAGCGGAAGCAGCCCCGCGATCATTGTGCGCGCCGAAAAAGAGTTGAGTCTCGAGGAGCTTAACCTCCCCGCAGGCTGCGACAAGGCGAGTGTTCTGCTCACCACCCGCGCGGCCACGACCACGCTTCGAGGCGACGACACCGTTCGCGAAATAGTCGGCGACGAGACTTTCACGCTCTACGCCGGTGGTTTCTGGCAGGTGCATGTCGATGCGCCTCGCCTCCTCACAGCCGCCGTCGGACAGGCCCTCGACGCCCGCGAAGGCGAGTGCGTCTGGGATCTATACGCCGGGGCGGGCCTCTTCTCCGTCCCTGCCGCCCGCGCGGTTGGAGCTGAAGGCGAACTCGTGAGCGTCGAAGGCGCGGAGCGAGCGAGCGCTGACGCCGCTTCCAACCTTGCCGCATACCCCCAGGCCAGGACCGTGAGTGCTGACGTTCGCGACTTCCTCGCTCGCTCCACCGAGGGTGCCGACCGCGTCGTCATGGATCCGCCGCGCGCAGGCGTCGGCGAAGCCGCGATGGCACGCCTCGCCGAGCTCACGCGAACGCGCATGGTGTACGTGTCGTGCGAACCCTCGACCCTCGCCCGTGACCTGCGCGTTGCCGAGCACGAAGGGTGGGCCATCACTGACTTCCAGGTCTTCGACCTCTACCCCCACACCCACCACATGGAATGCGTCGTGAAGCTCGAACGAGCCGCGCGATAATTCTGATAACGATCGACCCCACTATCGATTGGAGACCCCATGAGCACGGTGAATTCATTCGGTGCCAAGACATCCCTGACCGTCAATGCGCGCGAATACGAGATTTATGCCCTCGATGCCGTCGAAGGTTACCGTCGGCTTCCCTACAGTTTGAAAGTGCTGCTCGAAAACCTCCTGCGCACCGAGGACGGCGAAAACATCACTGCGGCGCACGTCCAGGCTCTCGCCGGATGGGACCCGAACGCTGAGCCGAGCGAAGAAATCCAATTCACGCCGGCGCGCGTCATCATGCAAGACTTCACCGGCGTGCCGTGCATCGTCGACCTGGCAACAATGCGCGAAGCCATGAGTGAGCTCGGCGGAGACCCCTCGAAAATCAATCCGCTCGCCCCTGCGGAAATGGTGATCGACCACTCCGTCATGATCGACGTCGCCGGCCGCGTCGATGCACTCGAGCTCAATATGGACCTCGAGTTTGAACGCAACCGCGAACGCTACCAGTTCCTTCGTTGGGGCCAGGGCGCCTTCGATGACTTCAAGGTTGTCCCGCCGGGCACGGGCATCGTCCACCAGGTCAACATCGAGTACCTCGCCCGGACCGTTATGACCCGCGAAGTCGACGGCGCCTTGCGCGCCTATCCCGATTCGTGCGTGGGCACTGATTCCCACACGACCATGGTTAACGGCCTCGGCGTGCTCGGCTGGGGTGTTGGCGGTATCGAAGCAGAAGCAGCGATGCTCGGCCAGCCCGTCTCGATGCTTATCCCGCGAGTCGTCGGCTTCAAGCTCACGGGAGAGATTCCGCCCGCGGCCACCGCTACCGACGTGGTTCTTACCATCACCGAAATGCTGCGTGCGCACGGTGTCGTCGGCAAGTTCGTGGAGTTCTACGGCGAAGGTGTCGCGCAGGTTCCCCTCGCCAACCGCGCCACGATCGGGAATATGAGCCCCGAGTTTGGTTCGACCGCCGCCATTTTCCCAATCGACGACATCACCCTGGACTACCTTCGCCTCACGGGTCGCGACGACGAACACGTCGCCCTTGTGGAGGCCTACGCAAAACGTCAGGGGCTTTGGCATGACCCGAAGCGGGAAGCGGAGTACTCCGAGTACCTCGAGCTTGACCTTGCAACCGTCGTCCCCTCGATCGCCGGACCAAAGCGCCCGCAGGACCGCATCGTGCTCACCGACGCCAAAGAAAGCTTCGCGAAATCCCTGCCGGCCTATGCCGAGAACACCTCGAATCCCACAGCGGTCAAGGGAGCTGATTACACGATCGACCACGGCATCGTCTCGATCGCCTCGATCACGTCGTGCACTAACACCTCGAACCCATCGGTTATGATGGCCGCAGGGTTGCTGGCGAAGAACGCGACTGAGCGCGGCCTCGAAGTAAAGCCCTGGGTGAAGACCTCCATGGCGCCAGGCTCGAAGGTCGTCACCGACTACTACGAGAAGGCCGGCCTATGGCCGTTCCTCGAGAAACTCGGTTTCCACCTCGTCGGGTACGGCTGTACAACCTGCATCGGCAACTCCGGCCCCCTCGCCCCTGAGATCTCCGAAGCCATTGCCGAGGGTGATCTTGCCGTGACCGCTGTGCTGTCGGGCAACCGCAACTTCGAGGGGCGTATCAACCCGGACGTCAAGATGAACTACCTGGCCTCGCCGCCCCTTGTCATCGCCTACGCCCTCGCGGGCACCATGGACTTCGACTTCGACACCGACCCGCTCGGGCGCGATGCCGACGGCAACGAGGTCTTTTTGCGAGACATCTGGCCAAACCCCACCGAGGTCGAGCGGACGATCGCCGAGAACATCACGCAGGAGATGTTCGAAAACGACTACTCCGATGTCTTCGCCGGCGATGAACGCTGGCGCGGCCTCGACACTCCCGACGGTGACACGTTCGAGTGGAGCGAAGACTCGACCTACGTGCGCAAACCTCCGTACTTCGAGGGGATGAGTATGGAGCTTGATGCCATTCGTGACATCGAAGGTGCGCGCGTACTCGTGAAGGTTGGCGACTCGACGACGACCGACCATATCTCGCCTGCCGGCGCCATCAAGGCCGACTCGCCCGCCGGGCGGTACCTGCGTGAGCACGGCGTGGACCGCAAGGATTTCAACTCCTACGGCTCGCGCCGCGGCAACCACGAGGTCATGATCCGTGGCACCTTCGCGAACATCCGTCTCAAAAACCTTCTTCTCGACGGCGTCGAAGGTGGATACACGAGGAACTTCCTCACCGGTGAGCAGAGCTTCATTTACGATGCCGCGCAGGACTACGCCGAAGCGGGAATCCCGCTCGTCGTCCTCGCCGGCAAGGAGTACGGCACCGGCTCGTCTCGCGACTGGGCAGCCAAAGGCACGAAGCTGCTGGGCGTGCGCGCGGTCATCGCCGAGAGCTACGAGCGCATTCACCGCTCAAACCTGATTGGCATGGGCGTGCTGCCGCTGCAGTACCCCGCTGGCGAGTCGGCTGAAAGCCTCGACCTCACGGGCGAAGAAACCTTCTCCATTTCTGGCGCGAGCGCTCTCAACGAAGGCATCACCCCGAAAACCGTCTCCGTACGCGCAACACGCGAAGGTGCAGAGCCCATCGAGTTCGAGGCGATCGTGCGCATCGATACCCCGGGCGAGGCCGACTACTTCCGTGCCGGAGGTATCCTCCAGTACGTGCTTCGCTCGCTCGCCCAATAAGAGCACACGCTCCGCTTGTCCACAGTCCGCGCGACACTTGTTGCGCGGACTGTAGCGTTCTGGTTGGCTATGTGACATGGGCCTCGCTCGGGGGAGTGGGGTGATAGTGGACCGGATCGGGGGAGTGCATGTTGAGCGGGCGAGCGCGGGCTTGTGGTGTTTTTAGTGTTGTCGCGTTGGTGGCGGCGGGGTTGGTCGGCTGTGGTGGGGGTGAGTCTGCTGGCGGTCCGACGCTTGCCGCGACTCCATCGGCCTCTTCGACCAGTAGCGATGCTGCCGGCTCGAACGGCGGCGGTGCTAGTGACGGCGGTGGGGAAGAGTCCTCTCGCACAGCGAATCTTCCTCCGGAGAATGCGGCGCTCAAGGCTCCTGATTTCGAGGATTACACTGATGTCTCCACAATCGTGAGGACGGCGGAGGGGTAAAACGGGTATCGAAAGGGGCCGCTTCGTGATGAAGCGGCCCCTTCGAAGGATCCCGTGCGGGAAGCGCAATCGTTAGATCATTCCGCAGGGATCTCGTGGTAGGAGGTGAAATCCTTCTCGGTAGGCTTGTCGGCCTCAACGCCGGCCTCTGCCTTCGCTGCCTCATCGGCCTTAGCCTGAGCGTCCTTGAGTTCGTTCTCAGCCTTCAACGCGGCTTGGCTGTCAGCGCCGGCTTTCGACTCTGCTTTACCCACAGACTCGGTCTGCCTATCGACCTTAGCCTGCTGCGCAGCACGTGCCTTCTCAGCTTCGGGAGCGGCAGCTTCCGCATCAGCGAGTTCATGATCGGCGGTCGTCGAAGCCTCGGTGCTCTCGGTATTGCGCTGCTCAGCGTCCTGCTTAGCGGCTTCGGCGTCCGCGACTTCCTTCGCGCTCTTATCGGCTTCGGCCTGCGCCTCGTCGACCTCGGTCCGAGCGTCAGCGATCTTGGAGTCGAGATCCTTGAGCTCCTCGATCTTTGGAGCGTCACTCAGTGAAGAGATGCGCTCATCCACCCCGCGCTGCACACCCTTGGTGTAGTCGAGGCCTTCCTTGCCGCCTTCCCACTTCTCATATTCGGTGGTATTGCGATCGTCGACCTCGTAGGTGAGCTTCGAGCCGCCGGTGGCAGCGATTGCGCCGTCGGGCACGTACTCGCCTTCGAGATTTTCAGGCATCGCCTTCGACTTCGGCTCACGGGTGTCGGAGTTCGCGAGGCGCGCGTCTTCCTTGATGTAGAACATGTTGGTGCCGTACACCTGGCCGTCATCGCTCTTCGCAAGGCCGAGACCAGCGTGAGAGAATCGTTCGTCCAGCATGTTCGCGTTGTGGGCATCGGAATCGTGCCACTTCTTGAACAGATCGTCGGCGCACTCATCGACGCTGGACGCATCCAGGTCACACGTCGCCTGAATGACGTTTTCGCCGCTGTAGCCAGTTTTGTCCTTGTTGGAGTGCTTGAGCTCCTTGCTCGTCGCCATGCTTGTGGACCACTTGGCAGCCTCATCGTTGAACACGGGCGCGTAAACGAGCTCGTTCAAACCGTTCTTCACACGGTACGCATTGATGCGTTCGGCGACAGCATCCGAGAGGGCGCGAAGCTGATTTTGCTCATCGAGCGCCGAGTACAGAACTGAGCTGCCCTGTTCGAGCTGCTCCCGCTCGCCCGAAAGCGCCGCAAGCTGCTTCGTGGCGTCGCCAAGCTTCCGATCAGCATCCTGCTTAGCCTTCTGAGCCGCGGCGAGCTTTGCGTCAGCAGCCTCGACGTCGGCGGCAGCCTTCTCAGCCTCAACCTTGAGCTTAGCGGCGAGATCGCGCTTTGCTGCAAGATCGCCGTCACCCGGCATTGCCGCGATCAGCTCATCGAGTTTCGCCTTCTCGCGTTCGTAGGCAGCCCTCGATTCTTCGGCCTTTGCACGCGAGGATTCTGCCTCACGGCGCGCCCTATCGAGCTCGGTGTTAGCGCGAGCGGACGCGTTGCGAGCTGACTGGAGATTGTTGTTCCAATCCTTGAGCGCGGCGTTGTAGCCTTCTTCGTCAAAGGCTGCGATAGTGACGGTCTTCTTTGGCTTATTCGGCTTGCTCGGGTTACTCGGGCGCTCCGGCTGAGAGGTGCCGTCAGACTTACCTGGCTTCCTACCAGGCTTACCCGAATCGCCGCGGTGATCGCCTGGCTTATTCGGCTCGGGAGCCGCGACGATCGTCCCGTTCTTCTCGCCGCCAGTGTTGTCTTGAGCCGGCTTCGGTGCCGCCGGTTTCGAGGCGGGATTGTCCTCGACCGGAGTGGAGTTCTGGTCGGGGGTTTTCGCGGGCGGAATGGGCGTATCCGATTCGCTGCGAGCGAGTGCGGTCTCCGGGGTGATCTCAAAACCGGACTTGTTGTCGTTGCCGCGGCCATCCGTGGGGGCTTTGCCGGCGTTCAGTTCGGAGTTGTTGTCTACGCCGCTGTTGCCCGATTCACCGATGCGGCTGGCATCCTGACCGAAAGAACGGTTTTTCTTCCTCGCCCACCGCTGGGCGAGAGATTCGTTTGAGTGGTCCTCGTCGTCTTCTCCTGACTGCGTCGATTCGGTTGCCGCAGCGCCAGAGCCCGCTTGGTTGTCGCTTGTGCCATTCGGTGACGTCGACGCGCTCGAAGAGGAGTCGGCAGACGTCGACATACTCGGGGAAGGCCGCGAGGCGGCGTGGTTGGCCGCGCTTCCGCCCGAACATGCGGCTAATAGCGACAAAGAAAGACCAAGGCCGATCACCGGCCCAAGCTTCTTACGGGTGAAGGTCATAGGGATTCTCTTTTCTGTTCGTCACGGTTACCGCCACTGCACTCAACCTGTGCATCGGTTGCCAGGGAACGCGGGAGTGGAGACGGTGGATCTGCGTCCGCTCATCGGCTTGGGCCGCTAGGGATACTACTATCCGCGTATATTTTTACGTAGGCGAAGAGCGACGAGGGCGTTACAAAATCGTAACAATACGGTGAACTCTTCTTCCGCGTCGCGCCAGAGCCCCTGCGGACGGTCTACTCGGCGCAGATTCTAGGGGACTCGATTAGGCTGGGTCGTCGGAGCGCGCCGTGACGATGATCGGCTCACCCTTTGTCACGATGAGGGTGTGTTCGGCGTGGGCCCCTGTTGAGCCGTCGCCCGATTCGACGGTCCAGCCATCACGCTCGGTGATGGTCATGACGTCGGTCGTCGGCGTCAAAAACGGTTCGACCGTGATTGCCATTCCCTCGCGGAGTTTCTGGCCTGAGCCCGGGGCACCGAAATTCGGCACGAACGGCGCTTCGTGCATGGTACGGCCAACGCCGTGGCCGCCAAACTCGTGATTAATCGTGTAACCCAGCTCCGCGGCCCGGGTCTCAACCGCGTGGCCGATATCGCCGACTGTATTGCCCGCCCGGGCAGCACCAATACCTGCCCACATGACGCTTTCTGTATCGCGAATAAGTTTCAGGTGATCCTCTCGCTGCTCGCCCACGACAATCGAGAGTGAAGAGTCAGCAACCCAGCCCTCGAGCTCGATCGCGAAGTCCATGGAAAGCAGGTCCCCGCTCTCCAAGGTGCGATCGTAGGGGCGGCCGTGAAGCACCGCGTTGTTCACGCTCAGACAAATGACTTTCCCGAACGGCGAAGCGCCGAAACTCGGGTGATAGTCGAGGTAGCACGATGTGGCGCCAGCTTCGCGAATCATGCGGTGGACTTCGGCATCAATCTCGAGAAGGTTGTCGCCTACGGACACGGTTCGACGAAGCGAGGAGAGCACGCCCGCAACGAACTCGCCGGCGGGGCGAATCTGTTCGGGGGTGGGGTAGCGGTGAGTGCGAAAGCCCCTCATGACTGGGCATCCTTCGAGTAGTCGTCCGGGGCTGTGCCTTCACCGAGGGGGTACCACGTGAACAGGCTGGCGCCGAGCCAAGCGATACTCGCCGAAAGGAGCGCGGCTCCGAGCATGTGGAGTCCCACGAGAGCTTCGGGGAGTCCGGTGAAGTACTGGATATAACCAATCACGGCCTGGAGGAGCGTGACGATCGTGAGCGCGACAAGGGCCCTCTTTGATCGGGCGTGAGCTTTTGTCACCATCAGGACGATTGCCACGCCAAGCAGGAGACCGCAGAACAGCCACACGAAGTCGGCGTGGAGCCACGCAATTTTCGCGGGGTTAAAAGGGAAACGCTGTGGAGTATTGGCGTCACCGGAGTGGGGGCCCGAACCGGTCGTGAGGGTGCCGAGAATCAGCACGATAAATCCGACGGCAGCGAGCGGCCAATACACGAACTGTGCTCCGCGGTTCACGGCAAGCCTCGCGGAACCATTGCCTTCATAAAGCCGGTACACCAGTACCGCGGAGGACGCCACGAGGATTGGCGAGACGATGAAGTGCACCGACACGAAGAACGGGTGCAAGTGCAAATACACGACAAGCATGCCCCACACTGCCTGGAACACGGTAAGGATGAGCGGGACCCAGGAAAGGCGCACAAACCCCTTGCCTTTGGTCCGCAGATGCTTGTAAGTCGCCACGAGCACGAGGATTGCGAACACGAGCAGAACGAGCGTGAGGGCACGGTTGCCAAATTCGATGAAGGGGCGCAGCCCGGATTCAGGGTGATAACGAGGAGTGAACTCACCCGGCTCGCAGTGCGGCCACGACGAACACCCGAGCCCGGACTTCGTGAGACGCACGATGCCCCCGGTCGCGATAATGCCGATTTGGCACGCGAGATTGATCCAAAAAATGGCCGTGATCCAGCGTTTGCGTTCCCGTGGAAGGGAGCTGGGGGCGTTCGTGTGTGCTGTCATGCGCTCAGTGTAAGAAAGGCGGGGCAGGATCGGTGAATCAGGCGCTCGTCCAGCGGAAGAATCTCACCGTCAAACTCCCAAAGACCGCGGCCCACAGGGCGAGGAGCCCGAGCGCGGCGAGGGAGGGTGCGTGCCCCGATAGCGTCTCGGTGAGTGCGCTCGATGCAGCAGCCGACGGCAGCACTGAGACGAGAGTGTCGAATGGCGCGGGAAATCCGTTCGCGGGGATCGCCACCCCACCGACGGCGATGAGGAGAATAAAAATGATGTTTGACAGCGCGAGTACGGCCTCAGTGCGAAGCGTGCCGGCGATCAAAAGACCGAGCCCCCCGAAGGCACACGTGGCAAGAATCCACACGGGAATCGACAACAGGATTTCACCAGCGGTGGGCCGCCAGCCAAGTGCGAACGACAGGGCGCCGAGCGCAACGATCTGCAGGATGTGCACGATTGCCATCGCACCCAATTTGCCAAGCATGTAACCGCCGCGACCGAGAGGTGTCGTGGCGATCCAACGCAGCACCCCATTTCGACGGTCGAAGCCGGTGGCGATTGCCTGTGAGGTGAGGGAAGTGGCAATGATGGCGGTCACCGCTGTCGCGGCAACGGCGTCGGTCATTGACGGCGACTTGCCGCCAAAAAGAGCGGGCGAAACGGGGACGAACCGCAAGCCAAGAAGAACCATTGCAGGCAGCATGAGCGAAACCATGAGCTGCTCTCCGTTGGTGAGAATCGCCCGTGCTTCAAGTTGTGCGTGCGCGGCGATGCGCCGAGGGGTGCGGGCGGCGCGGCGCGAATCGGACATTACCGAGTGCGGGTCCGTGCTCACTTCGTCTCCTTTGCTCGCGTGTTCGACAGCGACACGAGAATGTCCTCGAGGGAATCGGGGCCGTGTTCGATGGCGAGAGTGACCCCTTGGATTTCGGCGGCGTTACGTACTGCCTGTTCAAACGCCACGAGGCGCTCCTCCGAAGGGGCACTCGCAGCAATATCGATCGAGAGCGGGGATTGGCTCCCGAGCGTGCGTTCGACGTCAGCGAGGGTGCCGTCGGCCTTCACGGAGCCTTCGGCGATGACGATGACGCGATCCGCGAGCGAGGCGATGTCGTCGAGCGCGTGAGAGGTGAGGATGACGGCGGCGCCTCGCTCCGCTTCGGCTCGGATAAGCTCTCGCGTGCGTCGCTTGACCGCGACATCCATGCCGGCGGTCGGTTCGTCGAGAAAAAGAACGTCGGGCACGCCGAGCAGTGAAAGAGCGAGGCTCAAACGCTGCCGTTGACCACCGGAGAGTCGGCGCACGAGGGTCGATGAGAAGGAATCGATACCGAGTTCGCGGGAAAGGGCGCGCCAATCCCGGGGCCGCGCGTAGAGAGATGAGGCGTAGGCGAGAAGCTGCGCTGGGGTGGCTCCTGAGGTGAGGCCGCCGTCCTGAAGCATGACGCCGACCCTCGCGCGCGTTTCGGCGTCGTGAGTGAGAGGGTCGGCGGCGAGGAGTTGTACCTCGCCTGCATCGGGGGAGAGGAGCCCGGTCGCGCACGCGATCGTTGTGGATTTGCCGGCGCCGTTTGGGCCCAGCAGCGCGGTGATCTCCCCGAATTTCGCCGAGAGACTCACGTTTTCGCACGCCGTGACGGAACCGAATTGTTTACGCAGGTGAGTGATTTCGAGTGCCGGCGGTGGTGTGGCCGCTCGCCCGGCTGCGTTCGCAGTGTGAGTGCTCATGGCACATCATGGTAGTGCGCGCGCAGCCTCGTGGAGGGGCGGGAGGGGGCCGACGGTCGGCTGGCTTTCGCGATGCGTGTGACATACGCCGCGCTCCGTCGGGACTTAGGTAACCCTCTCTATCTTTTCGAAACTCACGGTTTGTAGAATCGCAACGTCCACCGGTTTGGCGAAAGGAGGATGTCGTGAATACTCGCACCGAAGCGTCCGCCAATGATTCGACGCGCGAACGCCTCATCGAGGCTATTAGTATCGACGGTCCCATCGCCGCAGGCGACCTCGCCGAACGTTTTCACCTCACCGGCGCTGCCATCCGTCGGCACCTATCCCAATTGCACGCCGAGGGCATCATTGAGGAAAAGGAATCGTCCCACAGGCCCCGAGGGCGCGGGCGCCCGCGCAAAGAATTCGTGCTCGCCTCGACCGCCCCGGACGCTGATGCAGCCTCGAGAGAGTGCGAAAGCCTCGCTCTACTGGCGATGAAAGAACTCGAACGCGCTGGCGGGCACGAGGCCCTCGTCGCGCTCGCGAAGGCGCGCACCGCCGAGTGGGAAGCGGAGTTCGAGCGGCGCTATGCGCGTGAAAGCGATGAAGGTGAGGTGACGCCGGCGCGCCGCGTGCGCCTCGTGATCGACCTTCTCAAAGAACTCGGCTATGCCGCATCGCTCAGGCCGGTCACGGTGAGCGTCGGCTCTCTCGGGCGAGACGGTGCCCCGTCGCGGACCCTCACGACGGTGCAGATGTGCCAGGGACGCTGCCCGGTCCAAGACATCGCCGCGAAGCACCCGGAGCTGTGCGAGGTTGAAACGGCTGCGCTTTCGAGAATGCTCGGCGTTCCCGTTCAGCGCCTCGCGACTCGAGCGGCGGGTGCGCACGTGTGCACCACCCACTTAACCCCGGCCATGAGCGCGGCAATTGCCGAGTCCATGGCCGAAGGGGAACTTGCCTCGGACGTCACCACAGATTTGCTCACAGAAGGAAGGAAGCCATGACGACTGCACCAGAGCAGCTCAGTCAGGACGAGATCATCGCGTCGATCGGCAGCTACGAATATGGCTGGCACGATTCGGATACCGCCGGCGCCACTGCTCAGCGAGGGCTGAGTGAAGAAGTCGTGCGCAACATCTCGCACCTGAAGAACGAGCCCGAATGGATGCTCAAGCGCCGACTGCGCGCACTCTCGCTCTTTGAAAGGAAGCCGCTTCCCACGTGGGGCGCGGATCTTAGCGAGATCGATTTCGACAACATCAAGTATTTTGTGCGCTCGACAGAGGGGCAGGCGAAGAGCTGGGAAGACCTGCCTGAAGACATCAAGGCGACCTATGATCGCCTTGGTATTCCCGAGGCAGAAAAGGAGCGCCTCGTCGCCGGCGTCGCCGCTCAGTATGAGTCCGAGGTCGTGTACCACCAGATCCGCGAGGATCTCGAAAAACAGGGCGTCATCTTCGTCGACACCGACACGGGCCTTCGCGAGTACCCCGAGATCTTCGAGGAGTACTTCGGCACCGTGATTCCTGCCGGCGACAACAAGTTCGCGGCGCTCAACACCGCGGTGTGGTCGGGCGGCTCATTCGTGTACGTTCCGAAGGGCGTCCACGTGGAAATCCCGCTCCAGGCCTATTTCCGCATCAATACCGAGAACATGGGGCAGTTCGAGCGCACGCTCATCATTGCCGACGAGGGCTCGTACGTGCACTACGTCGAAGGCTGCACGGCGCCGATCTACAAGTCGGACTCGCTCCACTCCGCGGTCGTTGAGATCGTCGTGAAAAAGGATGCGCGCGTTCGCTACACGACCATTCAGAACTGGTCGAACAACGTGTACAACCTCGTCACGAAGCGCACGACCGTCGAAGAGGGCGGAACGATGGAATGGGTCGATGGCAACATCGGTTCAAAGGTCACCATGAAGTACCCCGCGGTTTGGCTCCAGGGTGAGCACGCGCGCGGTGAGACTCTCTCGATCGCCTTCGCAGGCGAGGGGCAGCACCAAGACACCGGCTCGAAGATGGTCCACATGGCGCCCCACACCTCGAGTTCGATCGTGTCGAAGTCGGTTTCTCGCGGTGGCGGCCGCTCCTCGTATCGCGGCCTCGTCCAGGTCAATGAGGGTGCGCACCACTCCGCCTCTAACGTCCTTTGCGATGCGCTCCTTGTCGACCAGGTCTCTCGAACCGATACCTATCCATACGTCGACGTTCGCGTGGATGACGTACAGATGGGACACGAGGCAACGGTGTCCAAGGTCAGCGAAGAACAGCTGTTCTACCTCATGAGTCGCGGCCTCGAAGAAACCGAGGCAATGGCGATGATCGTGCGCGGATTTATCGAGCCGATCGCGCGTGAGCTCCCCATGGAGTACGCGCTCGAGCTCAACCGCCTCATTGAACTGCAGATGGAAGGAGCCGTGGGTTAATGACCACGACGGATCATTCGAAGGCACAGCTCGAATCGGAAGGTATTGCCCTTCCGGGTGAGCGCAGCGGCCTCCTCTCTCGCGCGACCCGCCACGCCGCGTTCGGGATCGACAACCACGAGATCCCGACCGGCCGCGAAGAAGAGTGGCGCTTTGCGAGCTTGCGGCAGCTCGCCCCGCTTTTTGAGGCACGCGAGACCCACGTCGAGGAAAGCGTCGTGAGCTACGAGGTCGAGTCCCCCGAAGGGCTCGTCGTCGATTCGCTCGGGGAGAAGGAAGCCCCGCGCCACACGGCGATCCTCCCCGAGGACCGCATCGCCGCGGCAGCCGCGGAGCTGACCGCGAACGCACTGTACCTCAAGGCCCCTGCGAACACCGAGGCTAGCGAACCGGCGCGCGTGGAAGTTTCTGGACACGACGCATCCATCGCCAGCCACGGCGAGATCGTGCTGCACACCGAAGCTAATGCGCGCGCGACCTACGTCATCAACCACACGGGCTCCGCGCTGTACGCGCAGAACGTCGAGATGGTCCTCGACGAGGGCTCCGAGATGACCGTGATCGCGATCCATGACTGGGCCGACGATGCCGTGCACGTCGCCACTCACGTCGCGAAGATCGGGAAGGACGCTCGCCTCAAGCACATCGTCGTGACGCTCGGCGGCAAGGCGGTGCGCGTGAATTCAACCGCGACGTTCGCCGGCCCCGGTGGCGAAGTTGAGCAGGACGGCCTGTACTTTTCCGACGAAGGCCAGCACCTCGAGCACCGACTGTTCGTGGATCACGCCGCGCCGAAGTGCACATCGAACGTCCTGTACAAGGGCGCCCTCCAGGGGCGCGGTGCGCGCAGTGTGTGGGTGGGAGACGTGCTCATCCGCAAGGAAGCCGAAGGCACCGAGACGTACGAAATGAACCGCAACCTCGTTCTTACCGAGGGGGCCCGTGCCGATTCAGTTCCGAACCTCGAGATCGAGACCGGCGAAATTGAAGGGGCGGGGCACGCCGCTGCGACCGGGCGTTTCGATGACGAGCAGCTGTTCTACCTCATGGCGCGCGGCATCTCCGAGATCGAGGCGCGCCGTCTCGTCGTTCGCGGCTTCTTCCAGGAGCTCATCCAGAGAATCGAGGTTCCAGAGGTACGTGACTACCTCACGGAGCAGATCGAGATCGAGCTGCAGCGGAGCATGAACTAAATGTCCACGACACACGCGGTAGCACACCTTGATGACCTCGCGCCTGGATCCGTGATGGGCATCGAGGTGGGCGGTATCGAGATTGCCCTTGCGCGCGACACGGATGGAACCGTGCACGCACTCGGCGACCTTTGTACCCACCGCAACGTCAATCTCTCTGATGGCGACGTCGAGGACGGCGCCTTGGAATGCTGGAAGCACGGTAGTCAGTTTGATTTACGTACCGGCGTGCCTAGGCAGCTTCCCGCGCATGTCGCAACACCCGTATACCCCGTCACGATTGACCAGGCGAGCGGCACGATCAGCGTTTCGCTCGACCCCATCGAACTTTCCTGACTTGAAAGGAACACCATGTCCGTTCTTGAAATCAAGGACCTCCACGCAACCGTGGAAACTCCCGAAGGCACCAAGGAGATCCTCAAGGGCGTGAACCTCACGCTCCGCTCCGGTGAAACTCACGCGATCATGGGCCCGAATGGCTCGGGCAAGTCCACGCTCGCGTACTCGCTCGCCGGTCACCCCAAGTACGAAATCACCTCGGGTGAAGTCCTCCTCGATGGCGAAGACGTTCTCGAGATGAGCGTCGATGAGCGCGCAAAGGCCGGGCTCTTCCTCGCGATGCAGTACCCGGTCGAGGTTCCCGGCGTGACCGTCTCGAACTTCCTGCGCACCGCTAAGACGGCGGTCGAGGGCGAGGCCCCGAAGCTGCGCGAGTGGGTCAAAGATGTGAACGCCGCGATGGAAAAGCTCCGTATGGACCCGCATTTTGCGCAGCGTAACGTGAACGAAGGGTTCTCGGGAGGCGAGAAGAAGCGTCACGAGATTCTCCAGATGGAGCTGCTGCGCCCGAAGATCGCGATCCTCGACGAGACCGATTCCGGACTTGACGTCGATGCTCTTCGCGTCGTTTCGGAGGGCGTGAATCGTGTGAAGGACGAGACTGATCTCGGCGTCATGCTCATCACGCACTACACGCGCATCCTCAAGTACATCAAGCCGGATTTCGTGCACGTCTTTGTGAATGGTCGCGTGGCGGAAGAAGGCGGCCCTGAGCTCGCCGAGCGCCTCGAGGCCGAGGGCTACGACCGTTACCTCACGGCGTAGGCCTCACGACCACCGGAAGGACGGCTTAAGCAATGTCCGAATCGAAAGACGTCAGCGTACAGGACGTCACCGAAGCACTGAAGGACGTCATCGATCCCGAGCTCGGGATTAACGTCGTTGACCTCGGCCTCGTCTATGGCGTGACCGTCGAGAACGGCAATGCCGTTGTCGACATGACCCTGACGAGTGCCGCGTGTCCGCTTCAAGACGTGCTCGAGGAGCAGACTTTTGCTGCGCTCGACCCGATTACGGAGACGCACCGGATTAACTGGGTGTGGATGCCGCCGTGGGGCATGGAACGCATTACTGAGGACGGCAAAGATCAGCTTCGCGCGATCGGCTTCAACCTCTAACCTGCGCGGCTTATGAAAGGGCGGGGCCCGGCTCACTTCACGGTGAACCGGGCCCCGCCCTTGTGAGGCGTGATGAAGCCTACGCGGTACGTGGTGCGGCCGCGAGGGCCTCGTCTTCGGCGCGTTCGCGATCGCCCTTATCCATCCAGTCTTTGCCGTCAATCATGCGGGCCACGAGCATAGAGGAGGAGTTGTCGCCGACCGCATTGATCGTGGTTGCGGGAGCGTCGATGATTGTCCCGATGATCGAAATGACCGGCAGCGCAGTGGTGGGAAAACCGTAGAGAGTAATAATCATGAGTTCTCCGACGAAGCCGCCCGAAGGGATGCCGCTCATCACCATGCCGCTGAGGAGCGCGATGCCGACGGCGATGAGAAGGTTCTCGATCGTGAAGAGATCGCGTTGGAACAGGGTGAAGAGGAACGAGATCTTGAGGATCGCGGAAAGGACTGATCCTTCCATATGGATCGTCGCGCCGATCGGGATGATCGTTTCTCGAATGTCCCGCGGCACACCTGTGCGCTGCGCGGCCTTGAGGTTCGCCGGGAGACACGCCACGGAGGAACCGGTGCCAAGCGCGATCGCGGTGGGCTCGAGGATGTTGCTCCAAAAGCGTTTGATGCCCTTGGTGCCGCCCGCAATGTAGGCGTAGAGCGTGAATGCGACGCAGAAGTAGACGATGGTGACGGGGAAATAGATGACGAATGCACGTACGTACCCGCCCACGAGTTGCGGACCAAGTTCGCCGATGAGCGCGGCGAAGTAAGCGCCAAGACCGATCGGCGCGTAGTACATGATGAGCGAGACGAGCTTCAGGAATACGGCGCTAGCGGACGAGAGGAACTCGCGGAACGCGTCGCCAGCTTTTCCAATGCCACTCGTGGCGAACCCGACGAGTACCGCAAAGATGATGAGCGCGAGCATGTTGGAGGGGGAGAGGAGCTCGCCGAACTCGTTCACGGTGAGAGTTTGCACGATCTGATCACCAATCGATTCGGGCTTTTCGACGGTCCCTGGATCGGTGAGTGTGATGTTGAGCGGCTCACTTGAACGGAAGATCCACAGTACCGTGAGCATGATGATCGCGGCGACGATTCCCGTGGAAATGAACACGAGCATCATCGACCCCATGATTTTCCCAAGCCGTTTGGCCGAATCCATGGCGGCGACCGAGGACGCGATTGAGAAGAAGACGAGCGGCACGACGAGCGTGAACATCATGTTCACGAACACAACGCCGAAGGGCTTCACAACCGCGGCGTCGGGCCCGAAAACAAGTCCGGCGATTGCGCCGAGAACGACGCACGCCAGGATGATGAGAGGGAATCGGTAATTACGCAACATGGGTGCATTATTCCAGCTTTGGCCAGCTGAAAGCAGCATTGAGGGCCGTCTGCACCTGGGATATATCTCGCACACTCTCGTTTTTAGCAAGCGGCTTGGCGCCCTCTGCGGGATGACCTTTGCAGAGGGCGCACGGCGTTACCGCTCGTGTGCGAGTACATCCCGAGCGCTCCGATAAGGAAGACCATGTGCCTCAGCCACTTCTTCATGAAGGAGCTCGCCGCGGAAGGTCGAGAATCCCGAAAGCAAACCCGGGTGTCCGGCGATCCCCTCAATACCTCCGTTTGCGAGAGCACGCACGTAGGGAAGGCTGGCCCCCGCAAGGGCAACGCTTGCAGTGCGGGCAACGGCACCGGGCATGTTTGCGACGCAATAGACCGTCGCATTACCCACACGGAAGGTTGGGTCGTCGTGCGTTGTAGGACGAGAGACCTCGGTACAGCCGCCCTGGTCGATCGCGACATCGATGACGATTGATCCGGGTCGCATCGCCTCAATCGTTTCACGTTTGATGAGCTTCGGGGCCGCTCGTCCGGGTAGGAGAACAGAGCCAACGACGACATCGGCTTCGCGCGCGAGGGTATCGATGGCTTGCGCATTAGAGAATCCGGTTGAGATACGCGTGCCATGCGTGCGATCGAGATCGGCAAGCCGCGCGGAATTAATGTCGAGCACGGTCACGCTCGCGCCCATGCCAGCGGCGACGATCGCAGCCTGCTCGCCGACGACGCCGCCACCCACGACGAGAACTTTGGCACGCGCCGTGCCGGGCGCGCCTCCCATGAGAACACCGGTTCCGCCAAACGGCGACATGAGCTGATGGGCGGCGACCTGTGCGGAGAGCCGACCGGCGATGATGCTCATGGGTGCGAGGAGGGGAAGCGAACCGTCGGAACCCTTCACCATCTCGTAGGCAAGCGCGGGAGTTTTCGCAGCGAGGAGTGCCTGCGTGAGCGAGCGTGAAGCCGCGAGATGGAGGTAGGTGAAGAGAATCTGATCCTCCCGGAGGTACCCGTACTCGCTCTCGAGAGGCTCCTTGACCTTGAGGAGGAGATCGGCCTCGCCCCAGACGGATTCGGCCGTGTCGGCGATCTGTGCGCCGGCCCCCTCATAATCCGTGTTGGTGAAACCAGCGTTGACACCCGCGTCCTTCTCAACAACGACCTCATGCCCGGAACGGATCAGCTCCTCGACGCCGGCGTGGTGCATCGCCACACGATATTCGTTGTTCTTGATTTCCCTCACGATACCGATTTTCACGTTCATCTCCTTTGCGTCGTGGCGCTCCTTCGCACCGAATTCACGTTCCTTCCATGCTTACGCAGTCCACGCTCTCGCTCAAGGGGCTTACACAAAACGTTCGTGATGTGCAGGGCGCTTGTGCAATCCGCTACCCCGGGGCGGGGAGTCCGACGGCTGCAGGGCCCGAATCGGCCACGCATTACTAGACTTGTACGCGGCCCCAGGGGTCGAGCCCTTCTTCGTCAGTTTGTAAAGGACACCATGATCACGGTTCATGACCTCGAGATCCGCGTGGGTGCACGCATGCTTATGAGCGGCGTGGACTTTCAGGTCGCGAAAGGCGACCGCGTGGGGCTTGTTGGCCGCAATGGTGCCGGTAAAACGACCCTCACTCGCACGTTGGCGGGCGAGCGCGAAGCCGCGGCGGGTTCGATCGATATCCGCGGGCAGATCGGCTTCCTCCCTCAGGACACAACCGAGGGGGATCCGAAGCAAAAGGTGCTCGCGCGCATTCTTGAAGCGCGAAACCTCGCCCGCATTTTCGAAAAACTCGCGCAAAGCGAGCGGGATATGGCCGATATGAGCCTCAGTGAGACAAAGCGCGAGAAGGCGATGGATCGCTACGTGCGCTTCAACAACGAACTTGAAGCACAGGGAGGTTACGCGGCCGAGGCGGAGGCGAAGCAACTCGCGGCAAACCTCGGGGTCGATAACCGCCTGCTCGAGGCCGAACTCGGCACGCTCTCTGGCGGTCAGCGTCGCCGCGTCGAACTCGCACGTATCCTTTTCTCGCAGGCGGAAACACTCGTGCTCGATGAGCCGACCAACCACCTCGATGCTGACTCAATCGTGTGGCTTCGCGAGTTCCTCATGCAGTACCCGGGCGGAATGATCATTATCTCCCACGACATCCAGCTCGTTGAGCACGTCGTCAATAAGGTGTTCTATCTCGACGCAAATCGCCAGGTCATCGACGTCTACAACATGGGTTGGAAGAATTACCTGCGTCAGCGCGAGGACGACGAGAAGCGTCGTAAACGTGAGCGTGCCAACGCTGAAAAGAAGGCCGCAACCCTTCAGGCCCAGGGCGAAAAAATGCGGGCGAAGGCGACGAAAGCGGTTGCTGCCCAGCAGATGCTCCGCCGCGCCGAAAAGCTTCTCGACTCCCTTGAGGAGGAACGTCAGGTTGAACGCGTCGCGAAGCTTCGCTTTCCGAAACCGGCCCCGAGCGGCAAGACCCCTCTCAGGGCAGAGGGGCTTTCGAAAAGCTACGGGAGCCTCGAGATTTTTACCGACGTGAATCTCGCGATCGATCGTGGCTCGCGCGTTGTCGTTCTCGGACTCAACGGTGCGGGTAAGACGACCCTTTTGCGTCTGCTCGCGGGCGTCGAAACCCCGGACACCGGAGAGATCATTGCCGGTCACGGGTTAAAACTCGGCTACTTTGCCCAGGAACATGACACGCTCGAACTTGAGCGCACGGTTCTCGACAACATGCAGCGCGCTGCGGGGGACTTGCCCGAAGTCGAGGTGCGCAAGATCCTCGGTTCATTCCTCTTCCAGGGCGACGACGTGCACAAGTCCGCAGGCGTTCTTTCGGGTGGCGAAAAGACCCGTCTCGCGCTCGCGACCCTTGTCGTCTCCAGCGCGAACGTTCTTCTCCTTGACGAGCCCACAAACAACCTCGACCCGGCGAGCCGCGAAGAAATCCTCGGTGCGCTCAGCGCCTTCGAGGGAGCGATCGTGCTCGTGAGTCACGACCCGGGTGCCGTCGCGGCGCTCGATCCCGAACGAGTGCTGATGATGCCCGATGCTGTCGAAGACCTCTGGAACGCCGAATACGAGGAGCTCATCGCGCTCGCGTGAGAAGGATCAAGGGGAAACCGGCAACCGTCGGAAATTTCCCGCGCCCGAAGGGCGCTAAAATTAAGGATTGTGTGCGTCCTCGAAGGGGCGCGTGCGCAAATGCAACCCCGAACGGAGAATCATGGCAAGCACTAACGATCTGAAGAACGGCATGGTCCTGAAGCTCGAGAACGGCCTGTGGAGCGTTGTCGAATTCCAGCACGTGAAGCCCGGCAAGGGCCCGGCGTTCGTTCGCACCAAGCTCAAGAACGTTCTCTCGGGCAAGACCGTTGACAAGACCTTCAATGCGGGCGTCAAGGTCGAGACCGCAACGATCGACCGCCGCGACATGCAGTACTCGTACATGGATGGCGACCTCTTCGTATTCATGGACACCACGACCTGGGAGCAGACCAACGTGACCGCGGAGATCGTTGGCGACGCCAAGGACTACATGCTCGAGGGCCAGGACGCCGTCGTGGCGTTCCACGAGGGCACGGTACTTTTCGTTGAGCTTCCCGCCTCGGTCGTTCTCGAAATTACCCACACCGAGCCCGGCCTCCAGGGTGATCGCAGCTCGGGCGGCACGAAGCCCGCAACCCTCGAGACCGGCCTCGAAATCCAGGTGCCTCTCTTCCTCGAGCAGAACACCAAGGTTAAGGTCGACACCCGCACCGGCGACTACCTCGGACGTGCCTGATATGCCGTTCGATCCGCTGGATCTTCCGCTGCCGGGGCGCGAGGGGGACGAAGTTGAACTCGTCAAGACCCTCCCGTCGCGGACGCATAAATTTGGTGCAGTGACGCGTGCGCGCGTGCGCGCGATTGACGTGTTGTTTGAGGCCGACGCCCGCCAGGTGGGTGTCGAGGAACTAGCCGAGCAGCGCACCGTCACCTCAACCGCGCAGACCCCGCTGCCCGAGGCAGCGAAGCGTTTTGCGCTTATGTATGCCGCGCACGCCGCTGACATTGACGACACGATTGCTTCGCACTCGGAGGCGTGGACGCTCGAACGCATGCCCGCTGTCGACCGAGCGATCTTGCGTATGGGAGCGGCCGAGATTCTTCACGGCACCGGAGTCGATGCTCCTGTGCTGCTCAAGGAGTACACGAGCGTTGCCGCCGAGCTGTCGACGGAAGATTCGGCATCGTTCGTCAATGCGCTTCTCCAGCGAATCGCGGACGCGAAGGATCTACTCGGTTAAGAAGGGAGACGTCGATGGCTGAGGATCTCCGCACGGAAGTGTTCAAGGCGGGCGACATTCGCCGCGCGTTGACCCGGATCGGCTACGAGATTGTCGAAGGTGAAAAAGGTGTCGACGATTTCGTGCTCATGGGGATTCACAGCCGTGGCGTGCCCCTTGCCTACCGCATCGCCGAGGCGATTGCGCGTGCCGGCAACACCGAGCGCGACCCCGCGAGCATCGTGGGGGAGCTCGACATCACGCGTTTTCGCGATGATCGCTCGTCGAAGCCTGCGCGGGAGGAACGAGAGACGCGCCTTCCCGAGGGAGGGATCGAAGGCCGCACGGTTATTCTCGTCGACGATGTGCTCTATTCAGGTCGTACGGTACGCGCGGCGCTCGATACCCTGAGCGCGCTCGGTCGACCGGCCGCTGTTCGACTGGCGATTTTGGTCGATCGAGGCCACAGGGAGCTGCCAATTCGCGCAGATTTCGTCGGCAAGAATCTGCCGACGTCGCGGCGAGAGCGGGTCAACGTGTTGCTAGAGGAGTGCGATGGCGCGGACTCCATTGTTCTTGAAAGATCAGTAACAGGCGGGTGCTGATCCCGTCCCGAACGCAAAAAACACACGATATGCCTGCTCAAGGTGACAAATAGGTCACGATTTCGCGGTTTTTCAGCGTTCTTCAAGACTTTATCAACTTGGTGGGTAACTCTATACGTAGCTCCAAGCCGAGCGGTTTGCTCGTTGAGTGCCAGTCGCGACGCGGAAGAGTGTTTGCAAATTCTCTGGGGCTTCGTCATGAAGATTCATGAGAATGGGTACCATCCCACGAATAGATTGAAGAGGTAGACACGTGGCTCTCCCCACTTTGACCCCCGAAGCGCGCAAGGCCGCACTCGAGAAGGCTGCACAGCTCCGCCAGGAGCGTGCGCAGGTGAAGAACCGCCTCAAGAACTCGACCGGCAACCGCGGTGAGGAAATCGCGAACCTTATCGAAGAAGCGAAGACGAGCGAGGCTGTCGCTCGCCTTAAGGTTTCCGCAATGCTCGAATCTCTCCCGGGCATTGGCAAGGTCAAGGCTGCGCAGATTATGGACGAGATCGGCATCTCGCCCTCGCGCAAGATGCGGGGCCTCGGCCGCCATCAGGCGGAAAAGCTTATTCAGCACTTCGCAGAGTGAGCCCGGCGCAGTCGCTCGACGTGCCCCGCGGGCGCGTCGTTGTCGTCGCCGGTCCGACCGCCGTCGGCAAGGGCACTGTTACGCGCAGACTTCTCGAGAAACACCCCGAGGTCTATCTATCGGTCTCCGCGACCACGCGTGATCCGCGCCCCGGCGAAGTGGACGGGATCCACTATTTTTTCTGGAGTCCCGAACAGTTCGACGATGCCGTGAAAGACGGCGACATGCTCGAATGGGCCCTCGTGCACGGTCGCAATCGTTACGGAACTCCGAGGAGCGCCGTCGAAGCGGCCCGGGCCGAGGGGCGTGCGGTCATCCTTGAGATCGACCTTGAGGGGGCTCGCCAAGTGCGTTCCTCGATGCCGGATGCGCGCTTCGTGTTCTTGGCTCCGCCCAGTTGGGACGTCCTTGTTGAGCGTCTCGTGGGGCGGGGAACAGAAAGCCCTGAGGAGCAGGAGCGGCGACTTGAAACCGCGCGGGTGGAAATGGCCGCTGAAAAAGAGTTTGACGTGACGATCGTGAACGACGATCTCGATGAGGCCGTCGACGCGCTCGCACGCGAAGCTGGGCTCGCTATCGCGTGAATGACATCACCGACCTTCGCCGTCGCTAGGGCGCTATTTCCGGTAGGATGGGACCCTGCGCGCTCGTCATGCGCGAGCGCCGATATCTGACTTCACACTAGGAAGGGACGTTTCGTGCCTGGAACCGTTGCCCAGCCCGAAGGCATTACCAACCCGCCCATCGATCGGCTGCTCGAGTCCGTTGATTCGAAGTACGCCCTCGTGCTGTACTCGGCGAAGCGTGCGCGTCAGATCAACGCTTACTACTCGCAGGTCGAAGACGGCCTCCTCGAGCATGTCGGACCTCTGGTTGACACCGAGCCCCAGGAGAAGTCTCTTTCGATCGCACTTCGCGAGATCGACGAAGGTCTGCTCGAGGCCAAGGAGATCGACGAGAACGCTCCCAAGCCTCCCGCGCGCGAGCCGCTCACGCTCGGGGACGACGCCCCCGAGGTGCCGATCGACTTCAACCTCTAAATCGAAGCTTTGACGATGCCCGCATCGCCTCCTTCTGTGGCGCCGCGTCCCCTCGAGGGTCTTCGCGTCATCGTTGGAGTGTGTGCGGGCATCGCTGCATATAAGGCAGCTCACGTGGTGCGCGGCTTGACCGAACGGGGCGCCGATGTGCGCGTTGTTCCGACGAAGGCTTCGCTCGAGTTCGTTGGCATCTCGACGTGGGAAGCACTTAGCCATAATCCCGTGCGCACCTCTGTCTTCGACGATGTGGACTCGGTTGCCCACGTGCGTCTCGGCCAGGAGGCCGACGCCGTCGTCGTGGTCCCGGCAACAGCAGATTTCATGGCCCGGGCACGTATGGGAAGGGCCGACGACCTCCTTACAGCCACGCTCCTCGTCACTCGAGCACCCGTCATCCTCGCCCCGGCGATGCACACGGAGATGTGGGAGCATCCCGCAACGCGCGAAAATGTCGACGTGCTCCGATCACGTGGCGTGCGCGTGATTGAACCTGCGAGTGGGCGCCTCACCGGAACCGATACCGGTGTAGGGCGACTGCCCGAGCCCGAAGTGATTGTGCACTATGTTGAGTCAGTCCTCGCGGCAGGGTCGCGCACGTGCGACCTCGAAGGCACGCACGTGGTGATCACCGCAGGGGGGACGCGCGAGGCCCTTGATCCGGTGCGCGTGCTCACCAATCACTCGAGCGGTAAACAGGGGGCGGCGCTTGCGCGCGCGGCGTACGTTCGAGGAGCGAGCCTGAGCCTCGTCCTGGCGGGTTCACACATCGAACCTCCCGCGGGCGTAGACGTCGTGCGGGTGGAATCGGCGAAAGAGCTTGCGGCCGCGGTACGGGAGCGTGAAAGCAGCGCAGATGTGCTGATCATGGCCGCTGCCGTTTCCGATTTCACGCCTGAGCCATCGCGCAGCAAAATCAAGAAAAAAGCGGGCGAGTCGGGCCTCACCCTTCACTTGATGGAGACCGAGGATATTCTCCGCGGCCTCGTCGAACGCCGGCAGGCCGGTGAGCGTCCGTTCGTGATTTGCGGATTCGCTGCCGAGACGGGGGATGAGCATTCGAGCGCCCTCGCGCACGCGACCAGGAAGGCACGCGCCAAGGGCGCAGACCTCCTCGCGTTCAACGATGTCAGTGAGAACGCTTTCGGGGCCGACACGAACGCATTGACGTTTCTTGATGCCGCTGGTGAAATTCGCGGAGCCGCACGCGGGACGAAAGACGAGGTTTCCCACGCAATGCTTGACCACGTCGCCTCTCTCCTCAAACGCGAGCGCAGCTAGCCTCGGGCGACTCCTTTGATTCCGTCACCACCTCTCGCAGATAAGGCAGCACATGACACTCAATGATTTGCGGTACTTCACTTCCGAATCGGTTACGGAAGGCCACCCGGACAAAATCTGCGACCAGATTTCCGATGCAATTCTCGACGACATGATCGCGCAGGATCTCAACTCTCGCGTCGCAGTCGAGACTCTTGTGACGACGGGCCTCGTCCATGTTGCCGGAGAGGTGCGCACCGAAGGCTACAGTGACGTCAACTCGATCGTTCGTGACGTGATCAGGTCGATCGGCTACGACTCCTCCGAGAAGGGCTTCGATGCGGACTCGTGCGGCATCGAGGTGTCGATCGGCTCGCAATCGGCCGATATCGCGCTCGGGGTCGATAATTCCGAGGAGTTCAAGGGCGGAAGCGTCGAGCAGGGTTTTCAACTTGGCGCCGGTGATCAGGGCCTCATGTTCGGGTACGCGTGCGCTGACACGAAGGAGCTCATGCCGCTGCCGATCTACGCGGCGCATAAGCTCGCGCAAAACCTGTCGAACGCACGCCGAGACGGCGTACTCCCGTATCTGCGCCCCGACGGCAAATCGCAAGTGACGATTGGATATGACGACGATTTTGTCGCGCGCAGCGTGAATGCGGTCGTCGTATCGAGTCAACATGCCGAGGACGTCGATGTTGCGGGGCAACTCACCGAGGCGATCTCCCGTGTGGTGATCCAGCCTGTTCTCGAGGAACTCGCCGAGCTTGGACTGGACATTACAGGGGTCAAGCGTCACATCAACCCAACGGGACGTTTCGTCGTCGGCGGCCCGAAAGGCGATGCCGGACTCACGGGTAGAAAGATCATCGTGGATACCTACGGCGGGATGGCGCGTCACGGCGGCGGCGCTTTTTCGGGTAAGGACCCGTCGAAGGTCGACCGTAGCGCCGCCTACGCCCTGCGTTGGGTCGCCAAGAACGTGGTTGCAGCGGGTCTAGCCGAGCGGTGCGAGATTCAGGTTGCCTACGCGATTGGTCGCGCTGCCCCCGTGGGCCTTTACGTTGAAACGTTTGGAACGGGCAAGGTTCCCGAGCATCAACTTGCTCGGGCTATCGAAAAGGTCTTCGACCTGCGCCCGCAGGCAATCGTTGAGGAGCTCGATCTTCTGCGACCCATCTACCGCAAAACGTCGGTTTTTGGCCACTTCGGCCGCCCCCTTGCGGAATTTGAGTGGGAAAAGACCAACAGAACTGAAGAGCTCACCCGCGCTCTATGACGCGCCGATCTGCGCGATCGTTTCGCTAAGCAATGAGGAAAGGAGGGCGCGTGTTCGAGCGCGATATTTACCCCGAAACTGTTCAGGGTCTCGAGGGCGAGACGCTTGGCGAGATTTGGCCGGACCGAAAAACCTTCCTCGATCTCGCGCGTACACAGCGCATCGTGCCCGTCGTGATTCGGCTTTTGGCCGACCAGGACACTCCGATCTCTCTGTACAGAAAGCTCACGGCACCGTCGGGCCCCGCGGGCAGTTTCCTTCTTGAGTCCGCAGGCCAGGGGGAGGATTCCCGCTTGTCCATCATTGGGGTAAACGCTCGCGCCTCTCTCACCGAGAAAGACGGCAACGCGCGCTGGTTTGGCGATGTCCCGGCCTCGGTTCCCACATCGGGCGACCCGCTCGAGGCGCTCAGGGCTACCGCCGCTGAGTTCAAATCCGCGCGGATGGCGCATCTACCACCGTTTACGGGCGGGCTTGTGGGCTTCGTAAGCTATGACGCTGTGCGGCGCTTCGAGAATCTCCCGCACAAGCCCGTAGACGAGATCGGTACGCCCGAGCTATGCATGCTCCTCGCACAAGACGTTGCCGTGTACGACCACCGCGACGCGACGGTTCTGCTCGTGGCAAACGCGCTCAACCTCAACGGTGCAGACAGCGGCGCAGAGGCAGCCTACGAGGATGCCCTCGCCAGAATCGACACGATGCGCGATTCGCTTCGCACGCACGTCGAGACGAACCCCGTCGTCTATTCTGCCGTGCAGCGGCCGTCGAGTACCGCTCGCACGAACCAGACGGATTTTGAAGCGTCAGTTGAGACGGCGATCCAGAACATCATCGACGGTGAAATCTTCCAGGTCGTGCCGTCGCAGCGACACACGCAGGCAACGAGCGCCGACCCCCTCGACGTCTACCGCGTGCTGCGCAGGCTCAACCCTTCGCCGTACATGTTTCTCGTGCGCGCTCACGATGGAGATGGCAAATCGATGGATGTGGTGGGAGCGAGTCCCGAAACACTCGTCACTGTGCGCGGCCGCCACGCGAGCACGCACCCGATCGCGGGTTCGCGCCCGCGTGGGACTAACGCCGAAGAGGATGAGAGGATAAAAAGCGAGCTCCTCGCCGATCCGAAAGATCGATCCGAGCACCTCATGCTTGTCGATCTCGGCCGTAACGACCTGCAGAAGGTTTGCGAGCCGGGAAGCGTGATCGTGCGAGATTTCATGAGTGTCGTGAAGTATTCCCACATCATGCACGTGATTTCGACGGTCACGGGAACGCTCAAAGAAGGCTTGAGCGCCTTTGACGCTCTCGCGGCAACCTTTCCGGCCGGCACGCTCACGGGTGCACCCAAGCCGCGCGCGATGCAACTCATCGATGAGCTTGAGCCCGTGTCGCGGGGGATCTATGGTGGCACCGTCGGCTACCTCGATTTCGCTGGCGACCTCGACATGGCGATCGCAATCCGAACAGCCGTCATGAAAGACGGCCGTGCGCACGTTCAAGCCGGGGGTGGTGTCGTCGCTGATTCGATCCCCACGATGGAACATCGTGAATCGCTGTCCAAGGCTGCTGCTGCTCAACGCGCTGTGGCGAGTGCCGAGACGCTAAGGGAACAGTGATGGCTGGTCGATCGTCGGATGCTTTCTCCTCCCGTTCCCCGCTCATTCTCGCGCTCGTCGTCGCAGGGGGTGTGGGTGCGGTACTCACCCAACCCACGTGGGTTGAGGGCGAGGTCGTGGGCCTTGCCGGTAACGTGTCTGAACTCAGCATTGCGGGGGCGAAGGCTTCCCCACTCTCGCTTGCATGCGCTCTCGTGGCGGTTGCTGCGGCGGGCGCCCTTGCACTGTCGAGGCGCGGCCTTGCCCTCGCGTGCGCGATTGTGTCCACCCTGGCCGGTGTGGGGATTGTCGTGGGAGGTGTGCTGGTTGCCCTTGATCCGGCACACGCGGTCGCGAGCGCAGCACTCGAAGCCACCGGTGTGGTGAATGCACCCGTCACTGTTTCGGCATCGTGGCCCGTGTGGCTGTCGATCGTGTCAGGCGTTCTGATCGCGTTCGTCGGAGCTCGATTGACGATGAACACACGTATACGCGGGGAAGGAGCATCGCGCACTCGCTATACGCGCCCTGCTACTACGCGATCCGGAGAAGGCGCCGGAGCGGTGCCGCACACCGATGCGGAAGCGTGGGACATGCTCAGTCTCGGTGCGGACCCGAGCGACGAGCAGCGCGGAGTGTGAAGGCGCGAGGACGCTTGCGCTAAAACATGGCACAATGAAAGACGCAGTTTGACGCGCCCGTGCGCGCGAATGCCTCAGAACTACTTTCGACCGGAGTGAAGAATGCCGAAGACTTACCTTGTTCCCCCCGCCCCGCCGCAGAACGAAGGCAAAACCGTGGCTGCCTGGGTATTTTCGGCGTTTGTCCTCCTCGGTTCAGTGCTCATTGCCCTCGCAATGATCACTAGCCAGAACACCCTCCTTATCGTTGGTCTCGCGTCTGTTCTTCTCGCGCTCGTCGTAGGCTTCGTCCTGCGAGCCGCGGGTTTCGGCCAGAAAGCTAAGCGCTGACGTGTCCGCTCACCGCCCTGTACGAATGACTTGCTCTTCGTGCAGGGCGTTGTGCTGTGAAGGCGGGGGAGAGTACGAAGAGGAGTGCGGCGCGTGAGCGTTCTTGAGGAAATCATCGCGGGGGTACGTGCGGATGTGGGGCGGCGAAAGTCCGACGTTAGCGGGGCCGAAGTCGAGCGTCTCGCTCGGGAGGCGAAGCCTGCTCTCGACGTCGTTGAGCGCCTGCGCGAGCGTGAGACGCACGGTCTGTTCGCCGAGGTTAAGCGGTCATCGCCCTCGAAAGGATCTCTTGCGGATATCCCCGATCCTGCTCACCTCGCGACCGCGTATGAAGATGGCGGTGCCACGGCGATCAGCGTACTGACCGAGGAGCGCCGCTTCTCGGGTTCGCTCCGTGACCTCGACGCTGTTCGTGAGCGCGTAAGCGTCCCCGTGCTGCGCAAGGACTTTATGGTCGAGGACTATCAGATTTTCGAAGCGCGAGCGCATGGCGCCGATGTCGTGTTGTTGATCGTGGCGGCGCTGTGTGACGCCCAACTTGACGATATGTACTCGCTCGCGAGGTCTCTCGGTATGCGGGTTCTCGTCGAAACGCATACGCCGGAAGAGCTCGAGCGGGCCCTCGCAAGCGACGCTGAGCTCATCGGTGTGAATGCGCGCAATCTTAAGACTCTCGACGTCGACCTTCACTATGCGTGTGCGCTGCTCGAGTCGGTGCCCTCCGACCGCCTTGCCGTGGGGGAGTCGGCCGTGGCAACTATCCGCGACGTTGAGGCCTATGCACGTGCCGGAGCTGATGCCGTTCTCGTCGGTGAGGCACTCGTGCGGCACGCGGATCCCACGAAGGCGGCGCGCGACTTTTGCAGTGTTGAGCGGCAGCGCCGAGCAGGGCGCTGATACGCGCACGTTGGAACAAGAGGAGTGGAAAGTGACAGATGCCTTTGTCCCACAGGACGGACCTGACTTTGGCGATTTCGGCGGGAGGTTTCTGCCCGAGGCGCTCGTTCCCGCTCTCGACGAACTGACACAGGCGTGGCACGAGGCCAAAGCTGACCCGTCCTTCTCGAGCGAGCTCGAACGGCTCAACCGCGAATACACGGGCCGTCCCTCGCTCCTCACGGAAGTTCCTCGATTTTCTGCCGTTGCCGGCGGCGCCCGAATTTTCCTCAAGCGAGAGGATCTCAATCACACGGGAAGCCACAAGATCAACAACGTGCTTGCGCAAGCGCTTCTCACGAAACGTATGGGAAAGACCCGCGTGATCGCCGAGACCGGGGCCGGCCAGCACGGAGTTGCGACGGCGACGGCAGCGGCACTGTTGGGGCTTGATTGCCGGATCTACATGGGTGAGGTCGATACTGAACGCCAGGCCCTCAACGTCGCGCGTATGCGTCTGCTCGGGGCAGAAGTCATTCCCGTCACTCACGGCTCTCGCACTCTCAAGGATGCGATTAACGAGGCCTTTCGCGACTGGGTTACCAACGTGGAATCCACCCATTACCTGCTCGGCACGGTGACGGGGCCTCACCCCTACCCGACCATGGTGCGCGAGTTCCACGCCATGATCGGTCGAGAAGCTCGCGAACAGGTCCTCGCGCAAGCGGGCCGCCTTCCCGACGCGATTGTTGCGTGCGTGGGCGGAGGCTCAAATGCCATGGGGCTATTTCACGCCTTCCTCGAGGACGCATCGGTGCGAATCGTGGGATGCGAGGCCGGGGGCTCCGGTATCGCATCCGGCAAGCACTCGGCAACGATCACCGCGGGCAGCCCCGGTGTTTTGCACGGCGCCTGCTCCTACGTGATGCAAGACGAGGACGGCCAAACGATCGAATCGCACTCCGTGAGCGCGGGTCTCGACTACCCGAGCGTCGGCCCCGAACATGCCTATCTAGCCGATACGGGACGCGCCGAATACCGGGCGATCAACGACAACGAAGCCATGGAAGCCTTCGCGTTGCTGTCGATGACCGAAGGCATCATGCCCGCACTTGAATCCGCCCATGCCCTTGCCGGTGCCCTCGCCCTCGGGCGCGAGCTCGGCGAAGGTGCGGTGATCGTTGCGAACCTTTCGGGCCGTGGTGACAAGGACGTCACGACAGCCTCAACCTGGTTCGGGCTCATCGGTAACGACAAGCGCGCAGACATCAACGACATCAAAGAGAAGATCCGCACGGCGCTTGCGCGTGAGGGAGGAAACTGACATGCGGCATCTTTCAGCAGAGGTCATTGACCGAGCCAAGGGGGAGGGGCGCGCCGCACTCGTGGCCTACCTTCCCGTGGGCTTTCCCACCTTCGACGGGTGCATCGAAGCCGTTCGCGCCCTTGTCGGCTCGGGCGTCGATGCAATCGAGTTTGGGATCCCCTACACGGACCCCGTTATGGATGGCCCCGTGATCCAGGAAGCGGCGGATCGAGCTCTTTCGCACGGTACGCGCCCCGCGCATGTGATGACGGCGATCGATGCGGTGAGCGATCTCGATGCCGCGCTTCTTGTCATGAGTTATTACAACCCCATCCTCAAGTACGGGCTCGACGCTTTTGCGCGCGACCTCGCCGCAGCGGGTGGCGCTGGGGTCATCACACCGGACCTCACGCCCGATTCCGGCGGTGACTGGATCGAGGCCTCTGGCACGAGAAACGTTGAGCGCATTTTCCTCGCCGCACCTAGCTCGCCCGAGGAGCGATTGCGCCTCGTGACCGAGTCGAGCACGGGCTTCGTCTACGCCGCCTCGACGATGGGCGTCACGGGCCTTCGCTCGAGCGTCGGCGATGCCGCGCACACCCTCGTGGATCGCACGCGGCGCGCTGGCGCCGAACGGGTGTGCGTTGGTCTCGGTGTGTCAAACGGGGAACAGGCCGCGGAAGTGGGCACCTATGCCGACGGCGTGATCGTGGGAAGCGCTTTCGTACGAAGGCTCCTCGAAGCGCAGACACCGTCGGAGGGGCTCCGTTCTCTCGAAGCTCTCGCAATTGAACTCCGTTCCGGAATTGAGGAGGCGCGCGCATGATCTCAGCGACTATTCCGAGTCCGCCCGTTAGCTCGTTCAGCATCGGCCCGGTCACAATCCATTTTTACGCACTATTCATTCTGACCGGCATCGCTATCGCCTACTGGTGGTCGCTGCAGCGCTGGATCGCTCGCGATGGTGACCGTGACGACTACTTCGACATCGTCTTCGTGACGATCATCGTGGGGATCATCGGTGCGCGCATGTACCACGTGGGCGTCAATATCCCGGACTACTTCGGTCCCGGCAAGGATCCGCTGAGTGCGCTTCGCATGTGGGAAGGTGGCCTCGGCATTTGGGGCGCGGTCGCGGGAGGAGGCCTTGCGGCGTTCGTCATGACTCGGCGCAAAGGCGTGCAGTTCCTCGCCCTGGCTGATTCGATCGCGCCTACTCTTTTCGTCGCGCAAGCCATTGGGAGGCTTGGAAATTGGGCTAATCAGGAACTTCACGGCGAGCCAAGCACGCTGCCGTGGGCTCTGGAGATTACGTGTGAAACCAACGGCAAAACGATCGTTGGCTGTGTGCCCGGAACCTATCAGCCGACCTTCCTCTACGAGGGGCTGTGGAATATCGCCGCCTGCGTCGTGGTGCTGCTTCTCGCGAAACGGTTCGCCATCGCTGGCGGGCGCATATTCCTCATGTACATCATCGCGTACTCTGCGGGCCGGACCCTCATGGAAACGATGCGCACGGAACCCTCAACCATGGTTTTTGGCTTGCGAATCCACATGGTCATTTACATCATCACGGGTCTCGTGGCGATCGGCGTGTTTGCGTGGCTCACGGTCCGTGCGCGCAAGAAGGGCGAGGCGCGCAGTGCTTACGACACGATTAACGGCGATCCGCTGCCGCGGCCGGAAGGGCGCGCGGGTAGTGAGACGGTGGCTGTCCCGCATGACCAGGGAGAAAATCTCAAAAACCCCGCGAAATAAGGCTGAATCTGGGAGTGGTCCCGATTACTTAATTGTAGGGTGAGATGTGGATCTCGGCGATGCGACCCGCGCCCCTGTGCGCTCGCTCCCGAGCACACACAGCGCGTGGGTCCCGCCTTTCAAAGCTACAGATGGGTAGACATGCGTAAAGCAAAAATTGTGTGCACATTGGGACCTGCAACGAATTCGTATGAGCAGATCCGCACGCTTATCGAGTCGGGCATGAACGTCGCCCGCATGAACCTCAGCCACGGCACCTACGCGGACCACGAGGCTGTGTACGCCAATATCCGCAAGGCTTCCGAGGATCTCGGTAAGAACGTCGCAGTTCTCGTGGACCTCCAGGGCCCTAAGATCCGCCTTGGCAAGTTCGAGGACGGCCCCCACGATCTCGCGGTCGGCGACATCTTCACCATCACGACCGACGACATCGTCGGCACCAAGGAGCGTGTGAGCACGACCTTCAAGGGACTGCCCGGCGACTGCCGCCCCGGCGATACGCTTCTCATTGACGACGGCAAGGTCGGCGTTCGCGTCGTCGAGGTGACCGACACCGACGTCAAGACCGTGGTCGAGGTTCCCGGCCCCGTGTCGAACAACAAGGGCATCAACCTTCCCGGCGTTGCCGTTTCAGTTCCCGCGATGAGTGAAAAGGACATTGCCGACCTCCGCTGGGGTCTCCACCTTGGCGCTGACCTCATCGCACTGAGCTTCGTGCGCGACGCGCACGACATCGAAGATGTTCACCGCGTGATGGACGAAGAAGGCATTCGTCTCCCCGTGGTCGCCAAGATCGAGAAGCCACAGGCGGTTCGCGCCCTGCGCGGTATCGTCGGCGCGTTCGACGGCATCATGGTGGCCCGCGGCGACCTCGGCGTTGAGCTTCCTCTCGAGCAGGTCCCGCTCGTCCAGAAGCGCACGATCGAGCTTGCCCGCCGCAACGCTAAGCCCGTCATCGTTGCGACCCAGGTGCTCGAGTCGATGATTACGAACCCGCGCCCCACTCGCGCCGAAGCTTCCGACTGTGCGAATGCCATCCTCGACGGTGCAGACGCCGTCATGCTTTCGGGCGAGACCTCCGTCGGCGCATTCCCGTTTGAGGCTGTGCGCACCATGGCGCGCATCGTCACGAACACCGAGGAAAACGGTGCGGACCGCATCTCTGAGCTCGGCACCATCCCGCATACTCGCGGTGGCGCGATCACGCGTGCAGCGGCGGAGATCGGCGATCAGCTCTCGGCGCAGTATCTCGTGACCTTCACCGAGTCGGGTGACACCGCTCGCCGTCTTTCGCGACTGCGTCCCACTATTCCCCTTCTCGCCCTCACTCCGTACGAAAAGGTTCAGCATCAGCTCGCCCTTAGCTGGGGCATCGAGGCGCACCTCGTTGACATGCAGACCGACACCGATCAGATGGTGAAGGTAGTCGACGAGCTGCTGCGTGAGAAGAAGGGGCTGCAGCCTGGCGATCTCGTGATCATCGCTGCAGGCTCGCCCCCGGGTGTTCATGGCTCGACCAACACGCTGCGCGTCCACCGTATCGGTGACCTTGACGGCACCGAGGCCGCGCGCGTTGAAGCCGACAGCATTGCGAAGGGCAAGGCTATTCCGGAGGCCTGAGCCTCACGTAGCTGCGCATAGAAAGGGTGGGGAGCACGCTGCTCCCCACCCTTGTTCTGTACCGGGTACGGGACTCGAACCCGTACGTCCGAAGACAACGCATTTTGAGTGCGCCGCGTCTACCAATTCCGCCAACCCGGCCATGTGCCTGTCTTGAGGCACGCCCTATAGAATAACCAACGAGTTCGCGCTTGCCTAACTGGCACGAGCCGTTCCTTGCCCGGTGTACGTGAGTAATATCGTTCAGGGGAGCGACAAATGCCGCTTTGGAAGCCGATGTGCTGCACTATGGATATGGAGTGCGCTTGCCGCACAACCACGAAGACACAGGCGAAAGATTGGATGCCATGAACGAGAACGAAGCTGTGGAAGAGACCGCTGAAAGGGGCCAGGATTCCGGTCTCGTGGCGCGCACGGCTGTTGTGGCTGAGGATGAGAGCCTCATTCGCATGGATATCGTCGAGACCCTCACCGAAGCGGGCTACGAGGTCATTGCCGCCGTTGGCGATGGTGCGAGCGCGGTGGAGAAGGTCCGTGAGCTTCGGCCCGATATTGTGGTCATGGACGTCAAAATGCCGCAGATGGACGGCGTCTCCGCAGCGGAGGCAATTGGCAAGGAGCATCTTGCCCCCGTCGTCATGCTGACGGCGTTCTCGCAGCAGGAAATCGTGGAGCGCGCGCGGGATGCGGGCGCGATGGCGTTTGTCGTCAAGCCCTTCACGCCTAATGATCTTCTGCCGGCTATCGAGATCGCACTGTCGCGTTACCAGCAGATCACCTCGCTCAACGAGGAGATTCGCGATCTTGAGGAACGCTTCGAGACCCGCAAGCGCGTGGACCGTGCGAAGGGGCTCTTGCAGACGAACATGAACCTGAGCGAGCCGGATGCCTTCCGCTGGATCCAGAAGACGTCGATGGATCGCCGTCTGACGATGCGCGAGGTTGCCGACGCTGTCATCGACCAGCTCGGCCCGCATAAGGACTAACGCGCAGGACTCTCGTCTCGCGGTGAAAAGAGCCGCGCGGATCCGAGGACGGTGCTCACGAGAGTGCCGTCCTCGTGTCGTATCTCGGCGAGATAACTCGCGTGAGTGCGGCCCAGGTGCTGTGCGTGAGCGGTCACGTGAACGAAGCCTTCGCGAGCGGGCGCGTGGTGCGTTGCGGTGAAGGAGAGTCCGACGGCGCCTGCGCCCTCGCCGTAAAGACATTCCGCGTGGGTGCGTGCGGCGAGTGAGACGGCGGTTTCCGCGAGCGCGATACTCGCGCCTCCGTGGAGGAACCCTTGGGGCTGGCGATTTGGAGCAACCGGCATACTGAGGTGTGCTGTGCTCGCGGTCAGTGAGAGCACGTCCATTCCCATGCGCTCGCACAGTGTTCCCTTGAGCTCCTCGCGTACGCGTGTGAGTGCATCCTGTGTCGCGCTAGCTGCGCGTGCATTCGTGTCCATTCGCCTAGCGTGACACACTTGAGGCATGAGCGAGATCGAAAACGCCCCTGAGAGGCGCATCGTTGTGATCGATGGCCATGCGATGGCCTTCCGTGCCTTCTTTGCCCTGCCACCGGAGTCGTTCGTGAACAGCGCGGGGCAGGCGACGAACTCGGTGTACGGTTTCTGCCGGATGATCTTCAACATCGTGAAGAACGAGAAGCCCACTCACATGGCGGTCGCGTTCGATCTTCCGGGCGGCACTTTCCGTGATCGCATCTATAGCGAATACAAGGGTGGCCGTGAGGCCACTCCCGCGGCGTTCAAGGGGCAGGTCGCCCTTATTCAGCAGGTGCTCGAGGCTATGGGCATCGCGCATTTCAGTGTCGAGGATTACGAGGCTGATGACATCGTTGCGACAATCGCGACGTACGCGAAAGACGCCGGGGTGCAGCCTCTGCTCGTCACGAGTGATCGCGACGCGATCCAGCTCGTTGATGAGACGATTACGCTTTTGCAGCCGGTGAAGGGCGTCACGGAGCTTCGCCGCATGACTCCCGAGGCTGTCGAAGAGAAGTACCTCGTTTCCCCGACCCTGTATCCGGATCTCGCGGCTCTGGTGGGGGAGAGCGCCGATAATCTTCCGGGCGTTCCCGGTGTAGGACCCAAAACCGCCGCGAAGTGGCTTGGACTGTACGGCACACTCGACGGCATCCTTGAACACCGCGACGAGATTAAAGGCAAGGCGGGGCAGTCGCTTCGCGATCACGTCGAGGATGTGGTGCGCAATCGACGCATGAACGAAGCCGTGCGTGACCTTGACTTGCCTAAGGACTTCGACGCTTATCTCCTTGGACGAGGGGACAGGGTTGCGATCAACGCGCGCTTCGATGAACTCGCCTTTGGGCCGGGAATCCGTCGGGACATTCCCGCAGGCCTCCTCCCCGCCGGGGATAGCGGAGCCGAGGAAGCCGAGCCTATCGTCGCCAACCCCACCCTTCCCGTGATTGAGCCGGAGGCCGGGCAGCTTGGCGCGCTCCTTGCGGAGCATGCCGCTTTGGGAGGCGCTCTTGAGGCCGACGGCGCCTGGGCGATGGGGGAGGCGGAGTTTCGCGGCCTGGTGATTGCCACCGGCAGCGCAAGCCTCGACATCAATTCCTCGCGCATGAACGAACAGGACCGCCGTGAGCTCGACCGATGGCTGCGAAACTCGGTCATCCCGAAATGGACGCTCGACTCTAAGGAGCTCGCGCATATTCTTAGCGGTGCGGGCTTCGACATTCGCGGCCTCGATGTTGATCTCTCCCTCGCGGAGTTCCTGTGCAGGCCTGGGCAGCGTCCCGCAGATGTCGCCGGCCTCGCGATGCGCCACCTTCACGAGGAATTCCCTAAGCTCGACAAGAAGCCCACGGCGCAGGCGCTGCACGAGGATCTTTTGGGTCGCGTGAGGGCGGAGTACCGTCTGACCCCTATCCTCGTGAAAGACATGGATGCGCACGAGACCCGTGCCATTCACGATGATCTCGAACTCCCGCTTGCGCGTGTGCTGACGCAGATGGAGGAGTCGGGCATCGCCGTCGACGCTTCCGAGCTTGACCGGCTCGACTCGATGCATGCCGAACGGCAGTCTGAGGTCGCAACTCGGGCCTTCGCGGAAATCGGTGGCGAGGAGATCAATCTCGGCTCACCGAAGCAGCTTCAAACCGTGCTGTTTGACCGGCTCGGGATGCCGCCGACCCGCAAAACTAAGACGGGACATTCGACCGACGCCGAGTCCCTCACGGATCTTTACGCGAAGACTGGCCACCCCTTCGTGCAGGCGCTCCTCGAACACCGCGACGTCACGAAATTGCGCCAGATCATCGAAACGCTGCGCAAATCCGTGAGCGAGGAGGGTCGTATCCACACGACCCTTTCGCAGAATGTCGCGGCCACCGGGCGCCTTGCCTCGTCCAACCCGAACCTGCAGAACATTCCGGCGCGCACCGAGGCCGGCCGCCAAATCCGCGGCGCCTTCCACGCGAGCGAAGGCTTCGAGTCGCTTCTTACCGCGGACTATTCCCAGATCGAGATGCGCATCATGGCGCACCTGTCCGGCGACGAGGGGCTCATCCAGGCTTTCCGTGACGGCGAAGACCTCCACAGCTTCGTCGCCTCGCAAGTGTTCGGCATCCCGGTCGATCAGGTGACGAGCGAAGAACGTTCGAAAACGAAGGCGATCAGCTACGGCCTCGCCTACGGTCTTTCCGCTTTTGGTCTCGCTCGCCAGCTCCACATTCCGCAAAGCGAAGCGCAAGCGCTTCGCGCACAGTACTTTGAACGCTTCGGGGGCGTCCAGGACTACCTGCATGAAAGCGTCGAGAGAGCACGTTCACTCGGCTACACGGAAACTCTTCTTGGGCGCCGCCGCTACCTTCCCGAACTCACGAGCGATAGCCGACAGCGGCGGGAAAATGCGGAGCGTGTGGCGCTCAACTCGCCGATTCAGGGCAGCGCCGCCGACATCATCAAACTCGCGATGCTGCGCGTTGACCATGCGCTGAAGAAGACCGGCGCCGCCTCGCGTCTCGTGCTCCAGGTTCACGATGAGCTCATCGTCGATGTCGCTCCCGGCGAAATCGACCTCGTGCGTGACGTCGTGCGCGAGGGCATGGAGGGAGCCTATGAGCTTTCCGTGCCCATGGACGTTTCGGTGGGCGTTGGGCACTCCTGGCTGGAGGCTGCGCACTAAACCCCATTTCCGTCCCCACTTCTGAATTGCATAGGGGTTATGGGGGTTTGAATGGCAGGTGACTCACTCGTCGCCCGCGATCGCGATGCCGCACCATTAACCCGCCCGTTTGGATCGGATCACGGCCGCGAGCCACGCTAGATCATCGTTGCGGCAGTCAAGAAAACGTTGTGGGCGCCCCATAGAACAGCGTTCGATGTTGGATTGGTCACCTCGACGTCGAGAGCGGGGTTTTCGGAGCTTTTTTCGTTGACCCGTGGATGCAATGACCGGTAGGCTAGACCAGGTGTGTGCGCTTCGCTCACACGTGTTTCTGTACCATCTACTACCTGTCCCGACGGAGCCATTTACTACATGACCACGAACAACGCACCTCAGATCGCCATCAACGATATCGGTAGCGAAGAGGAACTTCTCGCCGCTATCGATTCGACCATCAAGTACTTCAACGATGGCGACATCGTCGAGGGCACCGTCGTCAAGGTTGACCGGGACGAGGTTCTTCTTGACATCGGCTACAAGACCGAGGGTGTTATCCCCTCGCGCGAACTCTCGATCAAGCACGACGTTGACCCCGATGAGGTTGTCGAGGTTGGCGACGAGGTCGAGGCGCTCGTTCTCCAGAAGGAGGACAAGGAAGGCCGCCTGATCCTCTCGAAGAAGCGCGCGCAGTACGAGCGTGCGTGGGGCTCGATCGAGGACATCAAGGAGAACGAAGGTGTCGTCACCGGCACCGTCATCGAGGTCGTCAAGGGCGGCCTCATCGTTGACATCGGCCTTCGCGGCTTCCTCCCCGCTTCGCTCGTCGAGATGCGCCGCGTGCGCGACCTTCAGCCGTACATCGGCCAGGAGCTCGAAGCGAAGATCATCGAGCTCGACAAGAACCGCAACAACGTCGTGCTCTCGCGCCGCGCCTACCTCGAAGAGACCCAGGCTTCGGTTCGCACCGACTTCCTCCAGACCCTCCAGAAGGGTCAGGTTCGCGAGGGCCACGTCTCCTCGATCGTCAACTTCGGTGCGTTCGTGGACCTCGGCGGTGTCGACGGCCTGGTCCACGTTTCCGAGCTCTCCTGGAAGCACATCGACCACCCGAGCGAGGTTGTCGAGGTTGGCCAGCCCGTCAAGGTCGAGGTTCTCTCGGTCGAGATGGATCGCGAGCGCGTGTCGCTTTCGCTCAAGGCCACTCAGGAAGACCCGTGGCAGCTCTTCGCTCGCACCCACGCCATCGGCCAGGTCGTGCCGGGTAAGGTCACGAAGCTCGTTCCGTTCGGTGCGTTCGTGCGCGTCGAGGACGGCATCGAGGGCCTCGTGCACATTTCCGAGCTTGCCCAGCGCCACGTTGACCTGCCCGAGCAGGTTGTGAGCGTCGACCAGGAAGTCTTTGTCAAGGTCATCGACATCGATCTCGAACGCCGTCGCATCTCGCTGTCCCTCAAGCAGGCGAACGAGGGCGTCGACCCCGAGGGCGACGACTCGACGTTCGATCCGGCTCTCTACGGTATGGCCGCCGAGTACGACGAAAACGGCGAGTACAAGTACCCCGAGGGCTTCGATCCCGAGACCAACGAGTGGCTCGAGGGCTACGAGGCTCAGCGCGAGGCTTGGGAGGCCGACTACGCACGTGCCTACGAGCGCTGGACCCAGCACAAGGCTCAGGTGGCCGAGGCTGCGAAGGCCGACGCCGAGGCTCAGGCCGCTGCTCCGGCAGCGAGCGAGGCCGCACCGACTTCGTTCCAGTCCTCCTCGAGCGACGAGGGCACCCTCGCTTCCGATGAGGCACTCGCGGCTCTTCGCGAGAAGCTCACGGGCAACAACTGATTGACGTGATCGCCTAGCGATCTCACGAAAGCGCTCCTCGTTTTGCGAGGGGCGCTTTCGCCTTTAACCTGAATGGCATCGGCAACGGGCGCATGCCCTGTGCCTTACCTCCTAAGCGAAAGGCCACCTGTGCTGAATTGGATGACCGCGGGGGAGTCACACGGCCCCTCGCTCGTGGCAATGATCGACGGTTTCCCCGCGGGAGTCGAGATTACGCACGAAGCGTTGCGGGATGCGCTTGCGCGGCGCCGGCTCGGTTACGGCCGCGGAGCACGGCAGAAGTTTGAGCAGGACGAGGTTCGCATTCTTTCTGGCGTGCGGCACGGTCGAACCCTAGGTTCACCGATCGCCGTGGAAATTCGAAACACGGAGTGGCCGAAGTGGGAAAAGGTCATGAGCGCCGATCCCGTCTCGCGCGAGGATCTCATGATCGATGCGGGTACGGGCGATGAACGCGAGATTGCGCGCAACAAACCCCTCACGAGGCCGCGCCCCGGCCACGCTGATCTTGCAGGCATGGCCAAGTACGGCCATGAGGATGCACGAAACGTTCTTGAGCGTGCGAGCGCTCGGGAAACCGCTGCGCGCGTGGTGATCGGCGCGTTGTGTGAGGCACTCCTTGAACAGGCCGCGGGCATTACGCTCGTGGCACACACGTTGCAGGTGGGGCAAGCGCGCGTGCCCGAAGGTAGCGCGCTGCCTACTTCCGCCGATGCCTCGGCCCTCGATGCGGACCCCCTGCGCTGTTTTGATGCCGACACCTCTCAGGCGATGGTCGACGAGATCGATGCGGCGAAGAAGGACGGCGACACTCTGGGCGGCGTCGTCGAAGTGCTCGCCTATAACGTTCCGGCCGGTCTCGGCTCTCACACGCAATGGAACCGTCGTCTTGATGCTCGCCTCGCCCAGGCAATCATGAGTATCCAGGCGATGAAGGGTGTGGAAATCGGTGAGGGTTTCGCGAACGCGGGCCGCCGTGGAAGCCTCGCTCATGATGAGATTCTCGGCGAGGGAGCAGGCCCGGCTGGTACGCGCCGCGCCTCGAATCGCGCGGGGGGAACCGAGGGCGGAATCTCGAACGCCGAACTCATTGCCGTTCGTGGTGCCCTCAAGCCGATTTCGACGGTGCCGCGGGCGCTGCGAACGATCGACACGGCCACCGGTGAGGAAGCGACCGCGAACCATCAGCGTTCCGACGTGTGTGCAGTGGCGCCGGCGGCCGTGATCGCTCAAGCGATGGTCGCGATCACTCTCGCCGACGCTCTCCTCGAAAAGGTTGGGGGAGACAGCGTGACCGAAATCGCCCCTCGTGTGTCGAGCGTGCGCGAGTGTGCCGTGGCGCGTGCAGATGGTGCTGATCGGTGAGCGAACGAGAACAGGCGCTCCCGAAGCTTGCACGCCTACGCACTCCCGAACTGCATGAAGGGGGACCGCGGCTCGTACTCGTCGGGCCTATGGGTTCGGGAAAAACGACGGTTGGCACACGTGTTGCCAACCGGCTGGGGCTCGCCTTCGTCGATTCCGATCGCGAGATCGAGCGCGAGGCTGCTCGCTCGATTCCGGAGATTTTCGCCTCCGAGGGTGAGCAGTACTTTCGGGCGCTCGAAGAGAGAGTCATTGCGCGCCTTCTAGCGGAGCATGAGGGAATCCTTGCCCTCGGGGGTGGGGCGGTGACATCACCCGCCACTCGCGAACGTCTGCGCGATAGGCTCGTCGTGCGTCTTTTTCTCGACGCTGATCATGCGCGTGAACGTATTGGTTCGGGCATGGGAAGGCCCGTACTCGCAGGTGATGACCCGCACGCGCGGTGGATTCAGGTCAGTAAGGAGCGAGAACCACTGTTCGCCCAGGTCGCGGTATGGGCACTCAACACTTGTGAAGCTTCACCGGATGAGCTCGCGGCCACGCTCGCGCGCGAACTGACGTCACCGCAGCCCACCACTACTCTCGACTAAAGGGGACACGACGTGACAGGTTTCGACACAGCGATGCCGACTTGCATCACCGTCGGTCGGGGATCGAGCTCCTACGACGTGACGGTGGGCAGGGGGCTTGAACGCACTCTCCTCACCGCGATCCCCGAGCGAGTGCTCCGCGTTCTCATCGTCCACCAAGCTCCCGTCGCACAGCGGGCCCGCAGGCTTGCCGCGGCGCTCGAGTCCGACGGTCGCGAGGCTCTTACCGTCGCCATCCCCGACGCCGAGCAGGCCAAGGGGATCGACACGCTGAGCGAGCTGTGGCGCGTGCTCGGCTCACGCGACTTCACGCGAAGCGACCTGATCATTGGGATGGGAGGCGGCGCAGCGACGGACCTCGCAGGCTTCGCTGCCGCAACCTGGCTTCGCGGCATCGACGTCATTCACGTGCCGACGACGGTTGCGGGAATGGTTGATGCGGCGGTTGGTGGCAAGACCGGCATCAACACTGCGGAGGGGAAGAACCTTGTGGGGGCATTTCATGCTCCCCGTGCAGTGATTGCGGACCTCGACGCGCTTGAAGAGCTGCCAGCGCACGATGTCTCCGCGGGCCTCGCGGAGGTCGTGAAGGCTGGATTTATTGCCGATCCCAGCATTCTCGACATCATTGAAAGCGGACTGGACCGGGTCCGCGATACCCGCTCAAGTGAGTTTGCCGAAATCCTCACCAGGTCGATCACGGTGAAAGCTGAGGTCGTGAGCGAGGATCTCACTGAAAAGGGACGCCGCGAGATTCTCAATTACGGTCATACCCTCGCTCACGCGATCGAACGCCATGAAAAGTACACGTGGCGACACGGCGACGCCGTCGCCGTCGGGATGGTGTTTGCCGCCGAGCTTTCCCACCGGGCCGGCCATCTGAGTAGCGCTCTGCTCGCCCGCCACCGGAATGTTCTCGAATCGCTTGCGCTGCCCACGCGCTACCGGGACGGTCAGTGGGGAGCATTGCGCGAAGCGATGGCGCGCGACAAGAAAGCGCGAGGGGCGCTGCTACGTTTCGTCATCCTCGATGCAGTCGGCGCGCCGATCCGCCTTGAGGGGCCGAGCGAAGCGCTTCTCGAGGAAAGCTACGCCGCCATCACCGCGTAAGCAGCTCCGGTAGGGGTTACGGTTCTACTTCCGGTGGATTTTCGAGGATGTCCCGCGCGAGGTCGTCGTTGTCGATGTTGACGACGGGGATCGCACCGGTCTCGATCGCTACGCGGCGCCTTTCAGCCTTGCGTACACGGCGGGCGAAGGCGCGAAGCTGGCTTGGGCTCATCGTGACCGCGAGATCGGGAGCATTGGTAGGCAGCTTCCACTGCTTCCACTGCGCGAAGATCGCGAGGAGAGTGCCGCAAGAGGCGGCGATAAGCACGGTCCAGGCAGGCAGGTCGAAGTAGTAGACGAGCCATGTGAGCACCGAGGTGAGGAGAGCAGCGGTCGCGTAGAGCGGACCGCCACCAAACACCACGGGGATACGCCCCACCGCCATGTCACGAATGACGCCGCCGCCGACACCGGTCGTGACGCCGAGCATGACCGCGGGAAGAGGGGAGAGGCCCACGAGCATAGATTTCGCTGTGCCGATGGCTGCCCAAAGCCCGAGCGCAATACAGTCGAGAACGGTCGTGGTGTGGCGCCACATGGCGCCCTCAGAGGAAACGAAGTAGGCAATCGCCGATCCGGCAAGGCCGACGGTGAGGTAGAGGGGGTTGGCGAAGGCCGCGGGGATGCCGTAGTTGAGGATGAGGTCGCGAATGATGCCGCCGCCGAGGCCTGAGATGACGCCGAGCACGGCGTATCCCACCGCATCGAATTGAAGGCGGCGAGCGAGGGAGCCGCCGACGATGCCCATGACAAACACGCCGATGAGGTCGATCGCGATAAGCAGCTGATTCGTGAGGAGAAAGTGATCGGGCGTGGTGTTCACTCCACTAATCTATTGGAGCAGGCCCGAGGGCCAGAAGCAGGTTGTTGCCGAACTCTCTCGCGGATAGGAGTGAACTCACATGACACACGTTTCCGTCCCCGATGCCCCGACCGGAGTGCTTCGTATCGGCCTCACGGGAGGAATCGGTTCGGGCAAGTCCACCGTCGGAAAAATATGGGCCCGAAAAGGCCACCACGTGATTGATCTTGATGCGCTCTCTCGAGCCGTCCTCGACCAGCCCGGCGAAGGCCTCGAGGAGGCCATCGCACGTTTCGGCGAGAGCTATCGAAACTCCGAGACCGGGACGATCGACCGTGCGGCACTTGCCGAACTCGTCTTCAACGATCCTGATTCGCGTGCCGATCTCGAACGGATTGTGCACCGCCATTTGTGGGCGGAAGTCGGCCGGCTCGAGGCGGCCATTGCCTCACGCGCGGCTGACGGCACGCGCATTCTCGTCATCCACGATTCGCCCCTGCTTCTCGAGCTGGAGCACGACCGCCACTACCGTGCCATTGTCGCTGTTTTGACACCCGAGCGTGAGCGCATTGACCGAGTCGTCCGCGAGCGCGGCAAGTCCCGCGAATACGTCGAGGGTGTCATCCGTGCGCAGGTCAACGATGAGGAGCGACGCGCGAGGGCAGACGTGTTCATCGACAATGCGGGGGCACCCGAACATCTTGACGAGCGCGCCAACGCCGCCCTCGCCGAGGCGTGCGACATCATCGACGATCGACTCCATGCCCTCGACTAGGGGCGAGGGCTAGGGTTAAGGCATGCGTCCCGTTACCGAACTGTCCCGTGCAGTCAAGCCCTTCGAAGTTGTTTCCGAATACAAGCCTGCGGGCGATCAGCCGAAGGCTATTGAGGAACTCGCAGCGCGCATCAACGCAGGAGAACAGGATGTTGTTCTCCTCGGGGCGACAGGAACGGGTAAGAGCGCGACCGCGGCGTGGTTGATCGAAAAGCTTCAACGCCCCACCCTCGTCATGGCGCACAACAAGCCCCTCGCCGCTCAGCTCGCGAGCGAATTTCGCGAGCTTCTTCCGAATAACGCGGTCGAGTACTTCGTGAGCTACTACGACTACTACCAGCCAGAGGCGTACGTTCCGCAATCGGATACCTATATCGAGAAGGACTCCTCGATCAACGCCGAAGTGGAGCGGCTGCGTCACAGCGCCACGAACTCACTTCTGACTCGCCGAGACGTGGTCGTCGTGAGTTCAGTGAGCTGCATTTACGGTCTCGGTACACCGCAAGAGTACGTGGATCGTATGGTGCGTCTAAGCGTCGGCGAGGAGATCGAGCGCGATGCTCTCCTTCGCAAGTTCATCGACATGCAGTACGACCGCAACGACGTCGCGTTTGTGCGCGGGACGTTCCGTGTGCGCGGCGATACCGTCGAGATCATCCCCATGTATGAAGAGCTCGCGATCCGCATTGAATTTTTCGGTGACGAGATCGACGCGCTCTACACCCTGCACCCCGTGACCGGCGAAGTGATCCGCGAGGAAAAGCAGATGCACATCTTCCCCGCCTCCCACTACGTCGCCGGCCCCGAGCGGCTTCAGCGCGCCATCAAGGACATCGAAGCCGAGCTTGCCGAACGCCTCGAGGAACTCGAGGGTGAAAATAAGTTGCTCGAGGCACAGCGCTTGCGCATGCGCACGACTCACGACATCGAGATGCTGCGCCAAACCGGAACGACGAATGGCGTTGAAAACTATTCGCGTCACTTTGACGGCCGCGGCCCCGGAACGCCCCCGAATACCCTGCTCGATTATTTCCCCGAAGATTTCGTACTCATCATCGACGAGTCACACGTGACTGTGCCTCAGATCGGCGCGATGTTCGAGGGGGATCGCTCGCGCAAGCGCACGCTCGTTGACTTTGGTTTCAGGTTGCCGTCGGCACTCGATAACCGGCCTCTGCGCTTCGACGAGTTTATTGAGCGCACCGGGCAGACCGTTTACCTCTCGGCGACGCCCGCCCAGTACGAACTGGAACGCGCCAACGGCTATGTCGAGCAGATCATTCGCCCCACCGGTCTCGTTGATCCCGAAGTGATCGTCAAACCCGTGCGCGGGCAAATCGACGATCTTCGCGCCGAGATCGAAAAACGCGTCGAGAAGAACGAGCGCGTACTCGTGACGACGCTGACAAAGCGCATGGCGGAGGACCTCACGGACTACCTCCTCGAGAACGGTGTGCGCGTCCAATACCTGCATTCCGATGTCGACACTCTTCGGCGCGTTGAACTGCTGCGCGAACTGCGTCAGGGCGAATTCGACGTCCTCGTCGGTATCAACCTCCTGCGTGAGGGCCTCGACCTTCCCGAGGTTTCGCTCGTGGCCATCCTCGATGCCGACAAGGAAGGTTTTCTCCGCTCGCGTACCTCGCTTATCCAGACCATCGGGCGTGCAGCCCGTAACGTCTCTGGCCAAGTGCACATGTATGCTGATTCGATCACCGATTCGATGCGCGAAGCCATCGATGAGACCAATCGTCGCCGTGAGATCCAAATCGCGTACAACAAGGAAAACGGTATCGATCCGCAGCCGCTACGCAAGAAAATCGCCGATGTCACAGACATGCTTGCGCGCGAGGATATCGACACCGAGACGCTGCTTGCGACCGACTATCGCAAGGGCAAGGAACGCACGAAGGGCTCTAGCTCGCCCGAGCGAGGTGGCACGACCGGCAATCGTGCACTTGAACTGGGGGATAACCCCGAAAAGGCGCTGCGCGAGATGATTGAGGAACTCACCGCGAATATGCACCAGGCCGCGGAGAATCTCCAGTTTGAAGTTGCGGCGCGCATCCGCGACGAGGTGACGGAACTCAAGAAGGAACTTCGTCAGTTCACGGGAGCTTAGGTGGCAATGAACGCATAACCGAGTACGATGTCCGGATTACTCCGTGCAGCGCCGCTCGGCTCCCACACATCGACCGTATGCAAGGAGACCCATGCGTATTACCACTCAAGCTTTTGGCGAGGGCGAGACAATTCCCGTGCGTTTTGCTGAGCACGCCGCGGGTGGCGACAATCTCCACCCCGACCTCTCGTGGACTGACGCCCCCGAGGGGACACGTTCGTTCGCTCTCACCGTTTTCGACCCGGATGCTCCTACAGGCTCCGGCTTCTGGCACTGGATCGCCTTCGATATCCCCGCAAGCATGGCAGGTCTTGCCGAGGGGGAGAGCCTGCCCGAGGCGGCCCGTGAATGGGCGAACGACTACGGCTTTTCAGGCTACGGCGGACCATGCCCACCCGAAGGGCGCGTGCACCGCTACATCCACACCGTTCACGCACTCTCAGTCGAGAAACTCGAGATTCCCTAGGGAGCTACGCAGGCCCAGGTTCGTTTCGCGATCTTTGCGAACCAACTCGACTCGGCGAGCATCACCGGTAGGTTCAAACTGACCGGCAGCGCCAACTAGGGAGGCGACTCACCAGCCGCGCTCGCGCCACTCGGCAAGATGCGGGCGCTCGGCACCAATCGTGGTGTCCTCGCCATGCCCCGGATACACCCACGTTTCGTCAGGCAACACGTCGAAAAGGCGCTCTTCGACATCGTTGAGCAGCGAGGTAAAGCGCTCAGAATCCCCCCGCGTGGCGCCCACGCCGCCGGGAAAAAGGGAGTCGCCGGTAAAAACGTGGGTGCCGTCGGCCTGCCCCCAGTAGATGGCGGCTACCGAACCGGGAGTGTGGCCGCGAAGTGCGACGATCTCGAGATCGTTCACGCCGACTCTGATGGTGTCGCCGTTCTTCAGCGGAACATCCGTCGGCGTCGGGATCTCCGGGGCGTCCTTGGCGCCCGCGAAAGTTTTTGCCTGGGTCGCAGCGCGCACCTGCGCGAGCGCGCCAACGTGATCGTGGTGCGAGTGAGTCGTGAGGATCGAGTCGAGGCGGGAAGTGGGGGAGCCCTCCCTGATGAGGCGCATGAGACGCGGGGCATCGGCCGCGGCGTCGATCAGGAGCTGGGCGCCCGAGACCCTGCACGTGAGAAGGTACGCATTGTTGTCGAGGGGGCCGACGGAGGCTTTGCGAATGACGAGCGAGCCAAGGGTTCGCACGTCGCTTTCCCCGCCGCTCGTGACGCTGCCCGTGTACTGATTTTTGAGGGTGCTCATACTCACCATGCTACGGCGAGCACCTTCGCTTTTCAGAAGCGGCTCCTAGAATTGTCCAGGTGACTGATGCATTGATTGTGCGCGGTGCGCGCGAACACAACCTCAAGAACGTCGACCTCGAGATCCCCCGCAATGCGCTCGTGGTGTTTTCTGGGCTTTCCGGCTCGGGAAAGTCCTCTCTTGCCTTCGATACGATTTTTGCCGAGGGGCAGCGCCGATACGTCGAGTCCCTCTCAAGCTACGCGCGCCAGTTCCTTGGCCAGATGGACAAGCCGAAGGTCGAGTTTATCGAGGGGCTTTCGCCCGCAGTGTCGATCGACCAGAAGTCGACGAACCGCAACCCGCGCTCGACCGTGGGCACGATCACGGAAATTCATGACTACCTGCGTTTGCTCTATGCGCGCACGGGCGTGCAGCACTGCCCGACGTGCGGGGCTGAGATCTCTTCTCAGAGCGCAGAGCAAATGGTCGATGCTCTTCTTGCCTATCCCGAAGGCACCCGTTTCCAGCTTCTTGCGCCCGTCATTAAGGGCCGCAAAGGCGAACACACCGACCTTTTAAGCTCCCTTCAATCGCAGGGCTTCTCCCGTGCACGCATTGACGGCGAGGTGATGCGTCTTTCGGAGGACATCTCGCTCGCGAAAACGAAGAAGCACACGATCGAGGTCATCGTTGATCGCCTTGCGGTGAAGAGCGGGTCGCGCACGCGACTAACGGACTCGGTGGAAACCGCGACACGGCTTGCAGACGGCGTTGTCATCGCTGACTTCGTGGATGAAGAGGAGGGCTCGCCCGAGCGCACGCGCCGATTTTCTGAGAAGCGCGCGTGCCCCAACGAGCACCCGCTCGAGCTCGAGGAAATCGAGCCGCGGTCGTTCTCCTTTAACGCCCCCTACGGCGCGTGTCCCGAATGTGCGGGTATCGGCACGCGACTTGAAATCGACCCGGACCTCGTGATCCCTGATGAATCGGCGACGCTCGCGGAAGGGGCGATTGCGCCGTGGACCCTCGGCAGCGCCGACCACCACCAGCAGGTGATGAGTGCCCTTGCGAGCGAGCTTGGTTTCTCGATGGACACGCCGTGGAAGGATCTCCCGGACGACGCCAAGGACGCTCTTCTCAACGGACACAATTTCAAAGTGCACGTGCGCTACCGCAACCGGTTCGGGCGCGAGCGCCGCTATTCGACAGGCTTTGAGGGAGTCATGTACTACCTCAAGCGCCGTCACGAGGACACCGAATCCGATTGGGCCCGCGAACGCTACGAGCAGTTCATGCGGCACGCGCCGTGCCCCGCGTGCCAGGGTCGCAGGCTTCGCCCCGAAGTCCTGTCCATCACCATCGGTGGAAAGTCGATCGCCGAGTTCTCGGATCTTCCGATTGGCGAGGCGAAGGCCTTCCTCGAGGGCGTCGAGTTCTCCTCGCGCGACCTCGTGATTGCCGACGAGATTCTCCGCGAAATCCACGCACGGCTCGGCTTCCTCGTCGACGTGGGACTGAACTACCTCAACCTCTCGCGTGCCGCCGGAACCCTGTCCGGGGGAGAGGCGCAGCGCATCCGCCTCGCGACTCAGATTGGCTCGGGCCTCGTGGGAGTTTTGTATGTGCTCGATGAGCCATCGATCGGGCTCCACCAGCGCGATAACCAGAGGCTCATCCACACCCTCGTTCGGCTTCGCGACCTCGGCAATACCCTCATCGTTGTCGAGCACGATGAGGACACGCTCCGCACGGCCGACTGGATCGTCGATATCGGCCCCAACGCCGGTGAATACGGCGGCGAGGTTGTGTATTCGGGCGCGTACGAGGGGCTCCTCGAGGAGTCCCGCTCTATCACCGGGCAGTACCTGAGTGGTGAGCGCACGATCGATGTACCGAAAGAGCGCCGGAAGGTGGACCCCGGTCGTGTGTTGAAGGTCGTGAATGCGCGCGAAAACAACCTTCAGGGCGTGAATGTGACGGTGCCGCTCGGCCTTTTCACAGCCGTGACAGGAGTGTCCGGATCGGGTAAGTCGACCCTCGTCAACGACATTCTTTACCGGGTGCTCGCAAAGAACCTCAACCGCGCTCGCGTCGTCCCCGGCCGGCATACGCGTGTCGAAGGCCTCGAGCACCTCGACAAGGTCGTCCACGTCGACCAGTCCCCGATCGGCCGTACGCCGCGCTCGAATCCGGCCACGTATACGGGGGTTTGGGATCGCATTCGTACCCTCTTTGCTCAAACGAGCGAGGCGAAGGTGCGCGGTTACAAGGCCGGACGCTTCTCGTTCAACGTCAAGGGCGGGCGATGCGAGAACTGCGCCGGTGACGGAACGATCAAGATCGAGATGAACTTCCTTCCGGACGTGTACGTGAAGTGCGAGGTGTGCCATGGCGCGCGCTACAACTCAGAAACACTCCAGGTGCGCTTCAAAGGCAAGAACGTGGCCGAGGTGCTCGACATGCCGATCTCGGAGGCCGTCGAGTTTTTCGAGGCGGTTCCCGCCATCCACCGCCAGTTGTCGACGCTCGTCGAGGTTGGCCTCGGGTATGTGCGGCTCGGGCAGTCCGCGACGACGCTCTCGGGCGGCGAAGCGCAGCGTGTGAAGCTCGCTGCCGAACTGCACAAGCGCTCGAAGGGTCGGACGATTTACGTGCTGGACGAGCCGACGACCGGCTTGCACTTCGAGGACATCAAGAAGCTCCTTTCGGTGCTTCAGGGACTCGTGGACAAGGGCAACTCGGTCGTCGTGATCGAGCACAATCTCGACGTTATTAAGAGCGCTGACTACCTCATCGACCTCGGTCCGGAGGGCGGCAGCGGGGGCGGCCGTGTGATCGCGACCGGCACGCCCGAAGACGTCGCGAAGGTCGACGAGTCGTTTACGGGGCAGTTCCTGCGGGAGCTCCTGTAATGGCGGATCCGGCGACGTACCGGCCGGCGCCGGGGTCTATTCCGACGGATCCTGGCGTCTACCGGTTCCTCGACCCCGATTCGAGGGTCATCTACGTGGGGAAGGCGAAGAATCTTCGCCAAAGGCTCGGCAACTATTTTCAGGATCTCGCGAACCTCCACCCGCGCACCCAGAAAATGGTGACCACCGCAAGCCAGGTGCAGTGGACGGTCGTCACGAGCGATGTCGAGGCACTCACGCTCGAATACACCTGGATCAAGGAATTTGACCCGCGCTTCAACGTGAAGTTCCGCGATGACAAGTCGTACCCGTTCCTCGTCGTGACGATGGGTAATCAGGTGCCGCGCGCGATGATCACGCGCAAAGAGCGCCACAAAACGGATCGTTCCTTTGGACCGTACGCACACGTGTGGGCCATTCGCGAAACTCTCGACCTTCTGTTGCGAGTCTTTCCCGTGCGCACGTGTACCCAGGGCGTGTACAACCGGGCGGAACGCTCGGGCAGGCCGTGCCTGCTCGGCTTCATTGGCAAATGCGCCGCGCCGTGCGTAGGCAACGTGAGTATCGAGGAGCACCGGGCACTCGCCGAAAACCTCGTGGCGTTTATGGACGGCAATACCGGGGCTTTTGTTCGCGAACGGCGTACCAAAATGAAGGAAGCTGCCGCCGCGCTGGACTACGAGGCCGCAGCCCGGTATCGCGACGATCTTGCCGCGCTCGAAAAGGTCATGGAAAAGAACTCGGTGGTGCTTGCAGACGCGACCGATGCCGATCTCGTCGCTCTCGAACTCGACGAGCTCGAGGCAAGCGTGCAGGTCTTTCACGTGAGAGGCGGGCGCATCCGGGGCCAACGAGGGTGGGTTGCCGAGCTCTTGGATGATTCAAGCCCGGCTGAGCTCATGGAACGGGCACTCACGCAGCTCTACGAGGGGACCGATACGCGCGCACCGCACGAGATTCTCGTGACACACATGCCGTCCCGTCCCGATGAGATTCGCGCGCTCCTTGGCCGTCAAAGCATCGATATACGGGTGCCTCGGCGGGGTGAAAAGAAAGCGCTTCTTGAGACGGTAAGCGCAAATGCGAAGGAAGCCATGCGACTCGGGAAACTGCGCCGGACAGGCGACCTCACCTCCCGTTCCAAAGCGCTCGAAGATCTCGGCGAAGCGCTCGATATGGAAGACGCGCCGCTTCGCATCGAATGCTTCGATATCTCGCATTCGCAGGGCACAAACGTCGTCGGCTCGATGGTCGTGTTCGAAGACGGTCTCCCACGCAAGAGCGAGTATCGCCGTTTCTCGATCTCCGGGGACGCAGCGCGTGACGACACGGCGAGCATGCAGGACGTGCTGCGTCGGCGGCTTCGCCACCACCTCGAGCAGAAGGAAGCCCGGGCAAACGGTGACGTGGTTGATCCGTCCGCGACTCGATTCGCTTACCCACCGAACCTCATCATCGTTGACGGTGGCTTACCTCAGGTCAATGCCGCCAAACGCGTCATGGATGAACTGGGTGTCACCGATATTGCCCTGATCGGCATCGCTAAGCGTCTCGAGGAAGTGTGGCTGCCCGATGAGGACTACCCGCTCATTCTCCCGCGCACATCCGAAGCGCTCTTTCTCATCCAGCGCCTGCGCGACGAAGCACACCGCTTTGCCATCACGTTTCACCGCTCCAAACGAGGCCGCTCGATGCACGAAAGCGTGCTCGATGAGATCCCCGGCCTGGGGCCCAGTCGGCGACGTGCGCTCCTTGACCGTTTCACGACCGTCGACGCGATTCGCAAGGCGCGAGTCGAGGACCTCGAAGGCGTCCCTGGAATTGGCCCTGCACTCGCGGCGAATATCCACGCCGCACTACAATCCGAAGAGCGGGCCCCCGCGGTGAACATGACGACGGGAGAGATTCTTGAGTGAGAACAAGCAAGAGCTGGGCAACGGTGAGACAGAGCAGCCGTCGGACCAGAGCGGTATTGCCCCGGAAATCGTGATCATCACTGGGCTTGCGGGTGCAGGCAGGGAGACGGCAGCCCATGCTCTCGAAGACATGGGCTGGTACGTCGTGTACAACATCGCGCCGCAACTGATCCGCACCCTGTTCGACCTTCAGTCTCAGGCCGTCGGTCGCGCGAATCGATTCGCCGTCGTCACCGACCCGCGTTCCGGCCCCTTCTTCAATGACCTTCCCGAAGTTATCGAGGACCTCCGGAAACAGGAAGTGCGCACGCGCCTCGTGTTCCTCAGCGCCGATCAGAACACGCTCGTGCGCCGGTTCGACTCGGTTCGCCGCCCCCACCCTCTCCAGGGCGAGGAGGGCGTGCTCGAAGGGATCCGCCGCGAACGAGAGCAGCTTGCTCCGCTGCGACGGATGGCCGATATCGTCATCGACACCTCGCCGCTGAACGTCCACCAGCTCTCGATGCGCATGCGCAAGGAGTTCGGCAAAGGGGACGACCACACCGTGACTGTCAACGTCATGAGCTTCGGCTTTAAATACGGCATACCCATCGAATCGGACTACGTTGCCGACGTGCGATTTCTTCCGAACCCGTACTGGGTGCCGGAGCTTCGCGACAAGCGCGGCATCGATAGCGAGGTTGCCGACTACGTTTTGGAGCAAGCGAACGCAAAGGAATTCATCAGTCGTTACGTCGAGATGTTGATTCCCGTACTGCGCGGCTACCGCGAGGAAAACAAGCAATTCGCCGCCGTCGCCATCGGTTGTACGGGAGGTAAGCACCGCTCCGTTGCGGTCGCGGAGACCATCGGCGATGAGCTTCGGAAGCTTGGCTACCCGGTGCGCGTGCGCCACCGCGATCTCGGTAGAGAGTAAAGCGCCGTGAATGCCAACGTCCCGAGGCGTACGTCCTCACTCATGCCCACGCCCCTGCGTTCGCGCACGCGGGGGCCCAAAGTGGTGGCCTTTGGCGGCGGTCACGGCCTATCAGCGAGTCTTAACGCGCTGCGCCACCTCACCCGTGATCTCACCGCAGTGGTGACCGTCGCGGACAACGGCGGTTCCTCGGGCCGGCTGCGTGCCGAGCTCCCGATCCTTCCACCCGGCGACCTCCGCATGGCGCTGTCGGCCCTGTGCGAGGACTCGGAGTGGGGAGTGACGTGGCGCGATGTCGTGCAGCATCGCTTCACCTCGGATGGTGAGATCAATGGCCACTCGCTCGGAAACCTTCTCATCGTCGCCCTCTGGCAGCTACTCGACGATCCCATCGCCGCACTCGACTACGTCGGGGAGCTTCTTGGTACTTCCGGTCGTGTTCTTCCGATGGCGCTCGAGCCCCTCGATATCGAGGCGCTCGTATCTTTCCCGGGCGAAGAACTTCGCACGATCCGCGGCCAGGCGGATGTCGCCGCCACCACCGGCCACGTCGAGGACCTGCGCATCATTCCGCCCGAACCTCAGATCGCACGCGAGGTGCTCGACTCGATCGACGAGGCCGAATGGCTCGTGATCGGTCCCGGTAGCTGGTACACCTCCGTCCTCCCGCACGTGAAGATCGCTGAACTTCGTGACGCCATTACGCACACGAACGCACGCAAAGTGCTGACGATGAACCTCGCCGCGGGGCGCTCGGAAACCGTCGGCCTCACGAGCACTGATCTGCTCGCCATCGTGTGTGACGCGGCCCCGGAGCTCAGGTTCAATGCGCTCGTCGCCGATCCTTCCGTCGAACGCGACGGCGGAAAGGCGCTCGTTGCCGCCGCCCACGAACGTGGAATCGACGTTCTCATGCGCACGGTGTCCACGGATGACGGAGCCCCCACTCACGATCCGCTTCGGCTCGCCACCGCGTATCGCGACGTGTTTAATGGCGTTTTCACCCACCCATGGAAGGACTGAGATGGCCCTGACTGCCGATGTCAAGGAGGAGCTTTCCCACCTCGACGTGACTCGCGTAAGCGCACGTAAAGCCGAGGTGGCGACCCTTTTGCGCTTTGCGGGAGGCCTCCACCTCGTTGGTGGCCGGGTGTCGATCGAGGCCGAACTCGACCAGTCGGCGAGTGCCCGCCGACTCAAGACCTACGTCGCCGATCTCTACGGGCACCCGAGCGAAGTCACCGTCCTCGCTGCGTCGGGGATCCGACGCTCGACGCGCTACATCGTGCGCGTGCTTTCCGATGGCGCGATCTTCGCGAAACAAACCGGCCTTCTCGATGCGCGGTCGAGGCCCGTACGGGGCCTGCCGCCGCTCGTCGTTGGCGGGAGCACAGAGGATCAGGCTGCTGCATGGCGAGGAGCTTTCCTCGCTCACGGAAGTCTCACCGAACCAGGCCGAAGTGCCGCGCTTGAACTCACGTGCCCCGGCTCCGAAGTCGCACTCGCGATGGTGGGATCGGCCCGGAGGCTCGGCATCCAAGCGAAATCGAAAGAAGTACGCGGGACAGACCGCGTGGTGATTCGCGACGGCGAAGCAATCGGCCACATGCTCGCGCTCATGGGGGCCGAAAAAACTGCGGCGCTCTGGAACGACAAGCGCTCAAAGCGGGAAGTGCGGGCGACCGCAAACCGCCTCGCCAATTTTGACGATGCAAATCTGCGCCGGTCGGCGCGTGCCGCCGTTGCCGCAGGCGCCCGCGTCGAAAGGGCGATCGAAATTCTCGGCGACGACATTCCCGATCACTTACGTGCCGCAGGTCTTCTCCGCCTCGAACACCGTCAGGCAAGTCTCGAGGAACTCGGCCAACTCGCCGATCCGCCCATGACCAAGGACGCCGTGGCAGGGAGGATCCGTCGGCTTCTCGCCCTCGCTGATAAAACTGCCGAGGAACGCGGCATTCCTGGAACCGAGGCAAACCTTGGTCCCGAAATGTTAGATGCGGAATAAAAAGCGCGCTGAGCCGCTTGTGGCTCCCCAGGTTCCTATGAGCCTCGCATCACAATGTTGATAGAATCGAGCCAACCCGCACACGCGGGATCCATGCGTACAAGGAGGTGCGCGAAGCCCAGTCCCACACGGCGGAAACGCCGCCGTGCACCAAGGAGGAACTGTGACCGTAAAGGTTGGTATTAACGGATTCGGTCGTATCGGCCGTAACTTCGCGCGCGCTGCATTCGAGCAGGGCGCCGACATCGAGATCGTTGCTGTCAACGACCTCACCGACACCAAGACCCTCTCGCACCTCGTGAAGTACGACTCGATCCTTGGCCGCTTCGACGGCGAGGTTGAGTCCACCGAGGATTCGATCACCATCGACGGCAAGTCGATCAAGGTGTTCTCGGAAAAGGATCCGGCTGCTATCGATTGGGCGTCGGTTGGCGCTGAGGTCGTCGTTGAGTCGACCGGTCTCTTCACCGATGCTGAGAAGGCCAAGGCTCACCTCGGCGATACCGTCAAGAAGGTCATCATCTCGGCTCCCGGCAAGAACGTTGACGCGACCTTCGTCGTTGGCGTGAACGAGGGCGACTACGACGCTGAGAACCATCACGTGGTCTCGAACGCCTCGTGCACGACCAACTGCCTCGCCCCGCTCGCAAAGGTTCTCAACGATGAATTCGGCATCGTCAAGGGCCTTATGACGACGGTGCACGCGTACACGGGTGACCAGCGCATCCTCGATGCGCCCCATAAGGACCTGCGCCGTGCTCGCGCCGCAGCCCTCAACATCATCCCCACGAAGACCGGCGCCGCTGCTGCGGTTGCTCTCGTGCTCCCCGAGCTCAAGGGCAAGTTCGACGGTTACGCGCTCCGCGTTCCCACGCCGACCGGCTCGGTCGTCGACCTCACCTTCGAGGCTGAGCGCGAGGTTTCCGTCGAGGAGATCAACGCTGCCGTGAAGAAGGCCGCAGAGGGCCCGCTCAAGGGCGTTCTCGCCTACACCGAGGATCCGATCGTCTCGAAGGACATCGAGACCGATCCGCACAGCTCGATCTTCGATGCCGGCTGCACCAAGGTCATCGGCAACCAGGTCAAGGTCGTGTCGTGGTACGACAACGAGTGGGGTTACTCGAACCGCCTCGTTGACCTGACCGTCCTTATGGGCGAGAAGCTCTGATTCTCCCCTCCGCTCATTCTTGAGTACCTCAACGAAGGGTCCGCGTCACGGCAGCGCTGTGGGCGCGGGCCCTTCGTTCACCTGGGGCTGAAAGGCCCCACCGGGGTGCGCAATCGCCACCCCGCCCTTTTTATGAGGATGTGACCCATGCTTAAGACCATCGATTCACTCGGCGATCTCGCCGGCAAGCGCGTTCTCGTACGCGCCGATCTCAACGTTCCGCTCGACGGCACGACCATCACGGATGATGGCCGTATTCGTGCTTCGCTGCCGACCATCAACGCTCTTCGCGAGAAGGGCGCGCGTGTCATTGTGACCGCTCACCTCGGCCGTCCCAAGGGCGCGCCGGATCCCAAGTTCTCCCTCAAGCCCGCCGTGGATCGGCTGAGCGAGCTCCTCGAGGCGCCGGTCGCGTTTGCGACGGACACCGTTGGCGAGAGCGCCAAGCAGACGGTCGAAAGCCTCGGCGACGGCGATGTGGCCGTTCTCGAAAACGTCCGCTTCAACGCCGGCGAAACGAGCAAGGACCAGGCAGAGCGCGAGGCCTTCGCGAAGGAACTCGCCGCGCTCGCTGACGCCTTCGTTTCCGACGGTTTCGGTGTTGTCCACCGCAAGCAGGCGTCCGTGTACGACGTGGCTAAGCTCCTGCCGGCTGCGGCGGGCTCGCTCGTCGAAAAGGAGGTCGCGTCGCTTCGCAAGGTGACCGATGAGCCGGCACGCCCGTTCGTCGTGATTCTCGGCGGCTCGAAGGTTTCCGACAAGCTCGGCGTGATCGATAACCTCCTCGGGAAAGCCGATCGCCTCCTGATCGGCGGCGGCATGAGCTACACCTTCCAGAAGGCCCTTGGCCACGAGGTAGGCAAGTCGCTCCTTGAAGATGACCAGGTGGAGACGGTGAAGGGCTACCTCAAGCGCGCCGAGGAATCGGGCGTCGAGATTGTCCTTCCGGTCGACAACGTCGTGTCCGAGAACTTCGGGCCGGACGGCCCCGCCGACGTCGTGCCCTCGAACGAAATCCCGGCCGAAAAGGAAGGCCTCGACATCGGCCCGAAGACCCGCGAGCTGTTCGCCTCGAAGCTCGGCGATGCCGGCACGGTCTTCTGGAACGGCCCGATGGGCGTATTCGAGTTTGAACTCTACGCAGACGGCACCAAAGCTATCGCCGAAGCGCTCGCCGACTGCCCGGGCTACACGGTCGTGGGTGGCGGCGATTCCGCGTCCGCGATCCGCAACCTCGGCTTCGACGAAGCGCGCTACTCGCACATTTCCACCGGTGGCGGTGCGAGCCTCGAGCTTATCGAGGGCAAGGAGCTGCCGGGTATCGCCATTCTTGAGGAGAAGTGATCATGACTCGTACACCGCTTATTGCAGGCAACTGGAAGATGAACCTCACCTACATCGAGGCGCAGGCGCTCCTTGAGGACCTCGTCGAGAACCTCAAGGAGGCCGGCCACAAGGCCGATGCCATCGAGGTTGCTGTTCTTCCTCCGTTTGTTGACATCCGCACTGTTCAGACTGTTCTCGATGGTTCGGGTTCCGGGATTGTGTACGGCGGTCAGGACATTTCCGAGCACGAATCTGGCGCGTACACGGGCGAAGTCTCGGGCGCGATGCTCAAGGCTCTCGGTGCAACCTACGCAGCTGTTGGCCACTCGGAGCGCCGGCAGTACCACGGCGAGACCGAGCAGGTGACCAATGCCAAGGTCAGGGCTGCACTCGCGAACGATCTTTCGCCGATTCTCTGCGTAGGCGAGCCGCTCGAGGAGCGCAAGGCCGGCAAGCACGTCGAATACACCCTCGCTCAGGTCGAAGGTGGCATCGAAGGCCTCTCGGCCGAGGACGTCAAGAAGATCGTCATTGCCTACGAGCCCGTGTGGGCGATCGGCACCGGCGAAGTCGCGACGAGCGAAGACGCGCAGGAAGTGTGCTGCGAGATCCGCGATCTGCTCCGTACGAAGTTCGGCGACGAGGTTGCCGATTCGGTGCGCGTGCTCTACGGCGGCTCCGTGAAGTCCTCCTCGATCGTTGACCTCATGCAGCAGGCTGACGTTGACGGTGCACTCGTTGGTGGTGCATCGCTCAAGGCCGATGAGTTCGCGAAGATCGCCACCTACAACGTCGCTGATTGATTTCCCTCACGAAGTGAGAACCTCGCTACGCGGCTCGGCCTTACGCTGGGCCGTGTAGCGTATTGTTAACCTCGTTTCCCCTATGTCAACCGAAGGAATCTCCCGGTCATGGAAATTCTCAAGATCGCTCTCTTCGTGGTTCTTGCGATCACGAGCCTCTTGCTCATGATGTTTATCCTCATGCACAAGGGGCGTGGCGGTGGCCTCTCCGACATGTTCGGCGGCGGCATTTCGACCGGTGCGGGCTCTTCGGGCGTTGCGGAACGCAACCTCAACATCATTACGACCGTCGTGGGCGTGGTGTGGCTTGGCTCGGCGATCGGTATCGCCGTGGTTGAGCGATTCATGTAGGGATCCTGGCGCGCCTCGCGCCGTTTCTCCCACACTGATTCTTTTTGCACCCGGGTGTACTTCGATGTCACCCGGGTGTTTTTCTTTCCCTCGAGCCAGTTTTCACTCTCCTCTGCGCCCCTTCAATCGGCTGATCGGAGTGGGCCCCGGGAAAGAAAGACTACCGATCAAGCAAAAGCGCGAGGGTGCTGGCGCTGAGCTGCCCCGGGGCGGATTGAGCTCCGACGGTGGCAAAGCTTGCGTCGGATCCGAATACTTCGCCTGCGAGCCGGCTTACCCTGCCTAGATGCCCCATCGCTATCGTGATGAGCGGGTGCTCAAGGCGCCTCTTCGCGTCGAGGCTTGCGCTGAGAAGGGCGAGGACATCCTCGGGACATTGCGGCATCACCGCGAGTTTCGCGATGGCCCGCTGCGGGGGTGCGAGGGTCGTCATGTATTCGAGCATCGCGAGCATCGCCTCGCGCGGGGGAGTGGACTCGAAGTAGTGACGCGAGAGGACAACGGGAATGCCAGAGGTCTCGGTAGCTTCGAGAACGGAGCTGATGGCAGCGGGATGCCGCGCGATCTCGACATCGAGTGCCTCGGCGAGACCGGATTTCGCGATTGCCCCGAGCAGTTCGGCGTAAACGTCGTCGGTAACGCTCCACGTGCCACCCTCGCTCGCGGTGCGGATCGTCGCGAGCAGCGGATGCGAGGGAGCGGCCGCGCGAACAGCGCGGAGCGCATCGATAATGGTGCTCTCGGCCTGGGCCAAGGGAACGTCGGCCCCGCCCAGGAGATGATCGAGACGCACCTCGAGGATGTCCACGGGTACCTCTCGCGCCAGCGCCGCGTGCTCCCTTAGTACGCTCACGCTTGAACCGAGCACGGGCGCGATGATCGCCGTCCTGTGGCCTTCACCGAGGCTGACTTCGCCAATCATCACGCCCGTCGTCATGACTTTCGTTCGCCTTTCTTCACCGCGATCCACAGCTGTGGCTCGCACTCGTGGCTTACAGGAAGTGCGCTGCTTCCTTGTCCAGGAACCACGTCGTCGATTCCGTACCCCGCACCGCCGAGGCCGGGCAGGCCGCAGCATCGACCTTCCCATGCGCCGTCTTTACCGCCTGCGCCTTATCGAAACCCGCGACAAGGAAGGACACGTGACGCGCGCTATTGAGCACAGGCCAAGAAAGCGAAATGCGCTCCGACGGTGGCTTCGGGGAATTGCGCACGGGAACCGCGTAGGCCGATGTCGCCCGAGCATCCCGGTGCTCCGGGAAAAGCGAGGCGACGTGGCCGTCAGGGCCGACCCCGAGCAAAAGCACATCGAAGTAGGCCTCGCCCTGTGTCGTGAACGCTGAATCGCTTCCCTGGATCGTGAGCTGCTGCCCGTACCACGCGGCCGCCTCATTAAGGCTCATACCGGCGTCGGAACCGGGAATCGTATGCACGTTGTACACGGGGATACCCGCGCCGGTCGTCAACGCCGAGATCACGGGGCGATCGTTGCGGTCCGAGGACTTCGTCGCGACGAAGCGTTCGTCACCCCACCAGACGTGCAGCTTCGACGTGTCGACCTCAGCGAACTCAAGCGAGATAGCGATGCGCTCCGCCGTCGCCGTTCCTGCACGCCCGCCCGTGAGAACGAGGTGGGCGATACCGCGCTCCTCAATAGCGGCGGCGATCCGAGCCACGGCATCCTTCGCCACGGCCTTCACGACGGCATCCATATCGTCCGAGACAACGTTGGACGACTCGGGCTTGCCCACCGCGAAACTGTTCGGGTCACCGGTCAGCGGGAATGCCGCGGCGAGGACATCGCCGTACACGTCATCGGGGTCGAGACGGCGAAGCTCCTCGCTCAGCAGGTCGTACATGGTGCGCTTCGGCATCGTCACGAACTGGTCGTCATTGTTGCCGGGAAGGCTCATCGTGATGCCCTCCTCACTCGAGCGCATAAGGCGGATATCGCCGTCGTCGCGGTGAAGGGTCACGGCGCTCAGGCCGTGATCGGCTTTGACGACCTTAAATTCGACCGGAACATCTTCGCCGAGCGAGCGCTGGAGCCAGGCCTGCATGAGCAGCGACGACGGATTGTTTTCGAGCCCTTCGATAGTGATGGCTTTCGGCGTACCTGCGGGCGGGTAGTCGTACGCGGTTGCGACGAGACCGCGCCAGTTGGTGATGCGCGACCACGACAGATCGGAATCGCCCGACTTGTAGCCGCGGGCGAGACGCAGAAGGGACGACTTCGGGCTTTCACACTGGTAGACGTCGGTGATGCGGCGCTGCGCGATTGCACCGAGCGGATCCTGCGACGGTGAGGCCGGCGGAGTGTAAGGCCACCACGTGACGATGGGGGCATCGGGAAGTAGAAGCGGCGTGATGAGCGTGTCGAGGCCAGCATTCACGCGTCCGTGCGCGCGCAAAATGATGACCTCGCCCGCGCCGGCATCCGTACCCACCCGGATTTCCGCATCGAGGGCATCGCGATCCGAGTCGTGCTCGGTCACGATCACAATGATCCGTGCTGGATGCTCTTGGCTTGCCCGCACCGCGGCTTGGATCGGCTCGTCGAGCGAGCCGGTGTGCGTCACGATGACGAGCGTCGCGACGCGGTTGAGGGAAATGAGTCCGTCCTCTTCGCGCAAATCGCGAAGCTTAGCGCCGATCTGCGAAGCTGTCGTGTTCTCAAGTGTCGAAATCATGGACGCCTCCAAGTGCGGCCGTCGCGGGCCATCATGTCGTGTGCAGTCTGCGGGCCCCATGTGCCTGAACGGTACGGGGCGGGCGGCATATGCTCATCCCAGAACTCGAGGATGGGGTCGAGGATCTTCCAGGAGAGCTCCACTTCCTTTTGACGGGGGAAGAGAGGGGGAGCGCCACGCAGAACGTCAAGAATGAGGCGTTCATAGGCCTCGGGGGATTCCTCCGTGAATGTCGATCCGTACGCGAAGTCCATGTTGACATCGCGCACTTCCATTTGGGTACCGGGAACCTTCGAGCCAAAACGCATTGTCACACCTTCATCCGGCTGGACGCGGATGACGACCGCGTTTTGGCCGAGGTCTACGGTGTCGGTATCGCGGAAGGGAAGGAACGGCACCTGCTTATAGACAATCGCGATTTCCGTGACGCGCCGCCCGAGGCGCTTGCCCGCACGGAGGTAGAACGGCACGCCGGCCCAGCGGCGAGTATTGACCTTGAGCTTGATCGCCGCGAAAGTCTCGGTAGTCGAGTCGGGCGAGATACCGTTCTCTTCGAGGTAGCCGTTGACCTGTTCGCCGCCTTGCCAGCCGCCGACGTACTGACCACGGGCGGTGCCTTCGGCGAGATCCTCTGGCAGTTCGACTGCGGCGAGGACCTTTTCTTTTTCATTACGAAGCTCGGCAGCATCGAACGTGATGGGTTCTTCCATGGCCGTCAGGGCAAGAAGCTGGAGCAAGTGGTTCTGGATGACGTCGCGCGCGGTTCCAATACCGTCGTAGTACCCGGCGCGGGTGCCGATCCCGATGTCCTCAGCCATCGTGATCTGCACGTGGTCGACATAGCGCGAGTTCCACACGGGCTCGAACATCTGGTTCGCGAATCGGAACGCGAGCAGATTCTGCACCGTTTCCTTACCGAGGTAATGGTCGATTCGGAAGATTTCTTCGGGCTTAAAGACTTTTTCGACGATGTCGTTGAGCTCTCGTGCGCTTTCGAGGTCGTGCCCGAAGGGCTTCTCGATGACGACGCGCCGCCACGAATGTTCGGAGGGAGTGTTGAGGCCCGATTGTGCGAGTTGTTCCGCGACCTGAGGGAAGGCGCTGGGCGGGATGGAGAGGTAGAAGGCATGGTTGCCGCCCGTTCCCCTCGAGTCGTCGAGCTCGCTTACCACTCGCGTGAGTTCTTCGAAGGCTTCAGTGTCATCAAAGGCACCCGTGACGAATCGAAGGCCGCCTCTGAGTTGTTCAAACGCGTGCTCGTTGAAGGGGGTGCGTGCGTACTTCTCTACGCTTTCGCGCATGTAATCGGCGAAGTCGTCGTGGCTCCAGTCGCGTCTACCGAAGCCCACGAGGCCGAACGCCGGGGGGAGTAGACCGCGATTGTGCAAGTCATAGATTGCGGGAAGGAGCTTTTTGCGGGCGAGGTCGCCCGTGACTCCGAACATGACGACCGAGCACGGTCCAGCGATGAGGGGGAGGCGACGGTCGCGCGAATCGCGCAGAGGGTTGCCTGGTGCAGCTTCGTTCTGCCTCACTATGGTCCTTTGGTAGGTATTGACTTCTGTCGCGGCCGTGCCCGCGCACCCAAAGGACGGGGCGCGGGCACGGCGCGTAAAGGGGTGTTACTGTGCGGCCGAGGCGGCGTCACGAACCGCCGAGAGGAGGTCCTCCCAAGCGGCCTCGAACTTTTCGACGCCTTCGCGTTCGAGCACGGCGAAGACATCGTCGAGGTCGATTCCGGCGGCGCTGATGGTTTCGAGGGTCTCGCGTGCGGCGGAGAGGTCGCTCTCGGTGAGGGGGCCCTCGATACGGGCATGGTCGGCAACGGCTTCGAGGGTTTTACCTGGAACCGTATTGACGACCGGATTGCCGACGAGGCGGTCCACGTACATCGTGTCGGGATAGGCCTCGTTCTTCACGCCGGTTGATGCCCACAGGGCGCGCTGCGGATTCGCGCCCTTTTCCTTGAGGGCGGCGAAACGATCGGAGCCGACATACTCGAGGTATTCGGCAAACGCAGCCTGCGCGTTGGCGAGGCCGGCCTTGCCGAGAAGGTCGAGGGCATCGCCGCCGATGGCTTCGAGGCGCTTATCGATTTCGCTGTCCACGCGGGACACGAAGAAGGAGGCCACCGAGTGGATGCGTGAGAGATCCACGCCGTTTTCTGCTGCCTTCTCGAGTCCGCTGAGGTAGGCATCGATCACCTGGCGGTAGCGCTCGAGCGAGAAGATGAGCGTGACATTCACGCTAATGCCCTCAGCGATCGCACGGGTGATCGCCGGGAGGCCCTCGTCGGTCGCGGGGATCTTAATCATCACGTTCTCGCGGTCCACGAGTGCGCTAAGGGACTTCGCCTGCTCGACGGTCGCGTCCTCCTCGTGCGCGAGGCGCGGATCGACCTCGATCGACACTCGACCGTCGAAGCCGTTCGAAGCTTTGTAGGTCGGCGCGAATACGTCGCATGCATCGCGCACATCGCGCGTCGTCAGCTCCGTGATGATTGCATCGGCATCGAGGCCGCGCGAAGCCGCGTCGGCGATTGCACGGTCGTAATCCGACTTGCCCGCGATGGCCGCCTTGAAGATCGCGGGATTCGTGGTGACACCGACGATGTTGCGTTCGCTCATGAGCTTTTCGAGGTCTCCGGTGTCGATGAGTGCACGGGAGAGATCGTCGAGCCAGAGGGAGACGCCAAGGTCGCTGAGCTTTTGCGTCAGTTCGGTCATGGCAAAACCTTTCGGGAGGTGTTCGGTTGAGCTGAGTATCCGATTGATTGGCGGTTACTTACGAGCTGCAGCGAGGGATTCTTTCGCCTTCGCCGCAACGTTTTCGGCCGTGAAACCGTACTTCTCGAACAGGAGCGAGCCCGATGCCGACTCACCGTAGTGCTCGAGCGAGACTGCGCGTCCTGCGTCACCGAGGAAGCGATACCAGGGCATCGCGATCCCGGCTTCGACGCTCACGCGCGCTTTGACGGTGCTGGGAAGAACCGATTCGCGGTACTCCTCGCTCTGCTCGTCAAACCACTCGACGCAGGGCATCGACACGAGTCGCGTGGGAATGCCTTCGGCTTCAAGTAGCTTCTGCGCGCCTGCAGCGTGCTGGACCTCGGAACCCGTCGCGATCAGGATGACCTCGGGCTCACCGTTGGAAGCGTCCTTCATGACGTAGGCGCCCTTGTCGAGGTTGTCCGCGCTCGCATACTCCTCGCGGTCAAAGGTGGGAACACCCTGGCGCGTGAGGATCAGACCAGCGGGACCCTCGTCGCGCTTGAGGACCGCTTTCCACGCTTGAGCAGTCTCGTTCGCATCAGCCGGTCGCACGATCGAGAGGTTCGGGATTGCGCGGTAGGCGGCGAGGTGCTCGACAGGCTGGTGGGTGGGGCCGTCTTCGCCGAGGCCGATTGAGTCGTGTGTCCACACGTAGATCGCGGGAGTCTTGCACAGCGAGGCGAGGCGCACCGAGCCGCGCATGTAGTCGGCAAACTGGAAGAACGTGCCGCCATACGGGCGTGTAAGGCCGTAGAGCGAGATTCCGCTCAGGATGGCGCCCATCGCGTGCTCGCGAATACCGAAGTGGAGGGTGCGGCCGTACGGGCTGCCCGAAAAGTCCTTGGTTTGGTTGGCCTCAGGAATGAACGACGGCTCGCCCGCCATAGTCGTGTTGTTGGAGCCCGCGAGGTCAGCCGATCCACCCCACAGTTCAGGAAGAACGGGAGCGAGGGCAGAGAGGACTTTGCCGGAGGCAGCGCGGGTCGCGAGGCCCTTCTCGTCGGCCTCAAAGACCGGCAGCGCCTCGTCGAGATCCGTGGGAAGGTCGCGGGCGATCAAGCGGTCGTACAGCGCCGCGGCATCGGGATTCTCGGCGCGCCACTCTTCCACCTTGGCATCCCATTCGCGATGCTTCTGGGCACCGCGCTCGATGAGGGCGCGGGCGTGTGCGAGAGCTTCTTCGTCGATCTCGAAGGTCTTTTCGGTATCGAAACCGAGGATGTCCTTGAGCCCGGCGATGGGCTGATCGCCAAGTGCGGATCCGTGAGCAGCGTGGTCTCCGGACTTGCCGGGGGTCGGCCATGCGATCACGGTGCGGAGGCGAATGAAGGTCGGCTTGTCAGTGACCTGCTGGCCGGCGACGATTGCGTCCTTCAGCTCCTTGAGGTTTTCGACGTACTCGGTGCCGCCATTGGTCCAGTCCACGGTGCGCACATCCCAGCCGAGGGCCTGGTAGCGGGCGGCGGTGTCCTCGGTAAAGGCGATGTTGGTATCGCCTTCGATGGAGATCTCGTTGTCGTCCCAAATGACGATGAGGTTGCCGAGCTGCTGCGTGCCGGCGAGGGAGGAGGCTTCGTGGCTCACGCCCTCTTCGAGGTCGCCGTCGGATGCAATCACGTAGGTGAAGGTGTCGAACGGGCTCTCGCCGGCGGGGGCGGTGGGATCGAGGAGGCCCCGAACGCGGCGCTGCGCCATGGCAAAGCCTACGGACGATGCAATTCCCTGGCCGAGCGGACCCGTCGTCATTTCGACACCGGCCGTGTGGAAGTTTTCGGGATGGCCCGGGGTCTTCGAGCCCTCGGTGCGCAGCGCCTGAAGGTCTTCAACCTCGAGGCCGAAGCCGCCGAGGAAGAGCTGGAGGTACTGCGTGAGGCTCGTGTGACCGCACGAGAGGATGAAGCGATCTCGGCCGAACCAGTCCGGATCCTTGGGATCGTGGTTCATGATGTCCTGGTACAGGAGGTAGGCAGCAGGGGAGAGGCTCACAGCCGTGCCCGGGTGCCCATTGCCGACCTTCTGTACGGCTTCCGCGGCGAGGATCCGCGCGTTGTCGATGGCACGCTTGTCGAGATCGCTCCAGCCCTCGGGGGCTACGAAATTGCTACTCACGAAAGTTCTTTCCCTTCCATCGGTTGATCCATCTCAAGCGCCGAGGGCGGGACCGGATCGGCGCGAGGGGCCAAAATCGTGTTGATAGTATCGCGCGAAATTGGAGGATAGGTGACTGCTGTCTCAGGAAATGCAGGAAACAAGGGCTCAGCGGCGGCGCCGGCACGCAGCTGTGCCGTGTGGGTCCGACGGCTGCTCGGCAAGCGTCGGACCTGGACGTCTAGTTGCACTGACCGGGGACGTTAGTTGACTTGCGTGGCATCGCCCGGTCTCTGTATCCTCGGCCGCATGTACTCAGGCATCGCCTCGATGAAGCTGCGTTCCGTCCGCTGACGGCGGCGGGACCCCTTATGACCTCTCGTCTGCCGTCCTGGCCATCTGCCGGGCGGCCGCTTCGTGGTGCCCGGCTCCATGACGAGCTGAGAGTACACAATGCCAACCACAGAACCTTTACAGTCATGTGCTTGGATCGGGACATCCCAAGGATCCGCTGCACACATCCGCGCTGAATCACTCCACCTGACACTCGGCGACAGGCCGCTGCTGAGTGGGACTGACGTCACCGTCTCCACCGGGTCGCGACTGGCGATCGTCGGCGACAACGGCCGGGGCAAGACCACCTTGCTCCACATACTGGCGGGGATCTTGAAACCCGACTCGGGAGTGGTGACCCGGGTGGGTTCCCTCGTCCTGGTCAAACAGGACATGGCCACCGAGGGCGATCGCACGGTCGGTGACCTCATTGCCGAGGCTACCGCCCCATCCAGGGCCGCTCTGCAGGCCCTCGACGTGGCTACCGCGGCGCTGGCCGCGGGCGATGACGCGGCCGACGCCTATTCCGCCGCACTCGAGGCGGCCACGCGGCTGGACGCCTGGGATGCAGACCGCCGTGTTGACATCGCCCTGGCGGGCCTGGACGCCTGTAGCGACCGCGATCGGGTCCTGTCGACCTTGTCGGTCGGTCAGCGGTACCGGGTACGGCTGGCGGTCGCCCTCGGATCGACCCCTGACCTGTTGCTGCTGGACGAGCCCACCAACCACCTGGACGCGGCAGGGCTGTCGTTCCTGACTGAGCGCCTGCGGCACCACCCCGGTGGCCTGGCCTTAGTCAGCCACGACCGCGCCCTGCTGCGCGACGTGGCGACCAGCTTCCTGGACCTCGACCCGACCCGCGATGGCCTTCCGCGCACCTACGCGGGCGGTTACGAGGGCTGGATCGAAGGGCGGCAACGAGAACGGGCCGCCTGGGAGCAAGACTATGCCGCCCAGGTCGCCCGGCATCAGGAACTGACCCGCGCCGCCGACGACGCACGCTCCCGCCTGTCGCAAGGCGGTTGGCGACCCGACAAGGGAACGGGCAAGCACCAACGGGCTACGCGCGCTGCCGGGGTGGTCCAGGCTTTCAACCGCCGCATCGTGGACCTAGAGCGTCATCAGATCGACGTGCCAGAGCCACCGCTGCGGTTGGCATGGCCCATATCGTCAGCGCGGACCGGTCAGAACATCGTCAACGCCTCCATGCTCACCGTGACTGACCAGTTGACCACCCCGGTCTCGGTGGACATCAGCGGTGGAGACCGGTTGGTGGTCACCGGGCCGAACGGTGCTGGGAAGTCCACACTGTTGGGGCTTCTCGGTCGGCGACTGGCCCCGAGTACAGGCCAGCTGCGGGTGAACCCGAGGGTGCGCGTCGCCCTGTTGTCTCAAGAGGTCCCTGACTGGGACGACGCCCTCCCCGCACACGTGGTCTACGAGACGTACCTGGCCACGCAGGGCCGCCGATCACAGGCACCCTCCCTCGGCTCACTCGGGCTGCTTGAGCCCGCGGCAACCCGCACACCCGTGGGGCACCTGTCGCAAGGGCAACAACGCCGCCTCCATCTGGCCATGTGCCTGGCGGTGGACCCGGACCTGTTGCTCCTGGACGAGCCCACCAACCATCTGTCATCGAGCCTCGTCGACGACATCACCACCGAGCTCCTGCGGACCTCCTGCGCCACGATCGTCGCCACGCACGACCGGCAGATGCTCGACGACCTCACCGACTGGCCCCACCTCAGCCTTGCCCCAAAGGACCTGCCATGAACCCCCTTCGCCCCTTGTCCGTCCCCGGCTACCGACCGCTGTTTGCAGCGATGGTGCTCACCGTCTTCGCCCAGGGTGCCTGGGCCCTCTACTTAGCCATGCAGACCCTCGACCTGGGCGCCACGGCGGCCACCTTGTCGGGTGTCGTGGCGTGGAGCGGCATCGGCCTGCTCGCAGGTTCCTTGCCCGCCGGGGTACTTGCGGACCGCGTCGCCAAGAAGTCCGTCATCGTCGGCGTCCTCACTGTCAACCTCGCCACCTCGACGACGACCTCCACCGCCGCCATCTTCGACGCGGCCACTTTCTGGATGCTGGCAGTGTCCGCGTTCATCATCGGCGTCTCGACCGCCTTCTTCTTCCCGGCCTACACCGCGCTCGTGCCCGTCCTCGTGGGAAGCGACGACCTGATGGCCGTCAATGGGCTCGAAGGGACCACCCGGCCGCTGGTAGGACAGACCCTCGCCCCCGGTGTCGTCGGTGCCGTCATCGGCGCGAGCGTGCCCGCCGCGGGCGGGTACCTCATCGCCGGCGCGGTCGGACTCGCCCTGATCGCCGCCCTGCGGCTTCCTGCCCCTTGCTCAGCCGAGACCGACGCCGAAGCTCCGGCCACCTCTGCGCTGCGGGACCTGCTCGACGGGTTCGGCTACGTCGCCCGCACGCGCTGGGTTCGCTCCAGCGTGCTGTTGGCGGCCGCCATGGGCCTGGCCGTGACCGGCCCGCTGGAAGTTCTCCTGCCCGCGCTTGTACGTTCGACCCATGACAACGGTCCGGCTGTGTACGGAGTCGTCCTCGGAGCTCTGGGCGTCGGCGGCCTGGTGGGTTCCCTCGTCGCCGGCTCATGGCCCACCCCCTCACACTTCCTGCCCGTAATGGTCGGCGCATGGGCACTCGGCTGCCTTCCACTGGCCATCTCCGCATTCACCAACAATCCGTGGATCATCAGCGCCGGACTGGCGGTCTACGGTGCGTCGATCGGAGTCGGGATGGTCATTTGGGGCACGGTCCTGCAGGAACACGTACCGCTGGAGATGCTCGGCCGAGTCGCCAGCCTCGACTTCTTCATCTCCATCGCCTTCATGCCACTGTCCATCGCACTCACCGGACTCCTCAGCCGACACATCGCCGCTGCCAGCTTGTTCATCGCCGCCGGACTCGTGCCGCTCGCCACGACGATCCTCCTTGCAGTCCTTGGGCAACTCCGAACGCCGCGGACGACGCCCGTCGCAGCAGGTGAGGAGTGATGCACGCCAACGCCACCCTGACACCTCGCCACCGGCTCAAGGTGGCTCAGCTCGTCGTCGACGACGGTAGGCCCATCAGCGAAGTCGCCGCTCGCTTCAAGGTCTCCTGGCCGACCGTGAAGAGGTGGGTCGACCGCTATCGCGCCGGCGAGTCGATGCAGGATCGCTCGTCCCGGCCGAAGACCTCACCGAACAAGACGGACAAGGCGACGACGAAGCGGTGCGTCAGCCTGCGGATACGGCTGCGTGAGGGCCCCGTGCAGCTCGCCGCCCGACTCGGCATCGCGCCCTCAACCGTCCACCGCATCTTGGCCGGTGCCCGACTGAACCGGCTCTCCTACGTGGACCGCGAGAGTGGCGAACCGATCGGCCGGTACGAACACCCCACCCCGGCTCCCTGGTCCACGTGGACGTGAAGAAGCTCGGGAACATCCCCGACGGTGGCGGCTGGCGCTACGTCGGCCGCCGCCAAGGCGACCACAACCGAACGGCGACACCGGGTAAGCCGAAGAGCAAGTGGCACAACCCCAGGCTCGGGTACGCGTTCGTGCACACCGTCATTGACGACCACTCCCGCGTCGCGTACACCGAGGTCCACGACGACGAGACCGCCGTCACCGCGGTCGGGGGCCTGCATCGGGCTGTGGCGTGGTTTGCCGATCGCGGCGTCTCCGTAGAGCGGGTGCTGTCCGACAACGGTGGCGCCTATCGCTCGCACCTGTGGCGGGACACCTGCGAGGCCCTCTCGATCCCCCCGATGCGGACGCGTCCGTACCGGCCGCAGACCAGCGGCAAGGTAGAGCGCTTCCACCGGACCATGGCCGACGGGTGGGCCTACGCCCGCTGCTACACCAGCGAGCAAGAACGACGCGACGCCCTGCCGGATTGGCTGCACCAGTACAACCAGCACCGCCCGCACACGGCCTGCGACAACCAGCCGCCGTTCTCACGATTGATCAACGTCCCCGAGCAGTACATCTAGTGGCGTGACTTACCCGAGAGATCCTGGCTCCCGGCCTCCCGGGCGACTATTGTGGAGGGACGTTAGGCCCTTCGCTGTGGTCAATCCCGATCACAAGGCCCTCCCCAGCCTTTTCGTCCACGCAATCGAGGAACGCGAGTGAATCAGAGCCCCGGCACGACCACCCTTTCCCATGAGGCGACGGCGCAGCATGGAGGCGGAAGTGACCGCTCGCTCCGCCGTACCCTCCTCGCGTACGTTGCTCTCACAAAGCCGCGCATTATTGAGCTCTTGCTCATCACCACTATCCCCACGATGTTTCTCGCGGCCGGTGGTTTCCCGTCGTGGCTGCTGATCCTCAACACGATGGTGGGCGGCTACCTCGCCGCCGGTGGCGCGAACGTCCTCAACATGTATCTGGACCGCGACATCGATGCGAAGATGAAGCGCACGAAGAACCGCCCGCTCGTCACGGGTGAGGTTTCGCCGCAGGCTGCTCTCGCGTTCGGGCTCGCCCTGTGCGCGCTCTCGGTGGTGTACCTGTGGGCGTTTGTCAACGCGCCTTCGGCACTCCTCGCGCTCGGCGCGATCCTGCTGTACGTCGTGTTTTACACGATGATCCTCAAGCGCCGCACGAGTCAGAACATCGTGTGGGGCGGGATTGCGGGCTGCATGCCGGTATTGATCGGCTGGTCAGCTGTCACGGGGGGCGTTTCATGGAGCGCGTTCTTTCTTTTCCTCGTGATCTTCTTTTGGACGCCGCCGCACTACTGGCCGCTCGCCGAGCGTTTTACGCAGGACTACGCGCGCGCCGAGGTTCCTATGCTCCCTGTCGTGAGCTCGCGCACGACCGTCGCGAAGCACATGGTGTTCCACACGGTCATGATGCTGCTGTGCTCATTTGCGATTATCCCCCTCGCACCCACCGGCATCGTGTACACGGTGAGCTCGATCGTGTTCGGCGGCTGGTTCTTGTTCCTGGTTGTGCGATACGCGGTTCGCGTGCGGCGCGGTATGACCGGTTCAAAGCTCAACCCCATGGGGGTATTCCACGCGTCGATCACGTACCTCACGCTCGTGTTCGTTGCGCTTGCCATCGACCCCTTCGTGGTGCTGTAGAGAGACCTCATGCCCCAGCGCGTCGACAGCGCTACACGCCTTGCCGAATCCTTCCTCACGCACCTTCGCATCGAACGAGGATTGAGCCCCAACACCGTCGCTGCGTACCGCCGTGATCTCACGCGGTACCTGTCGTATCTCGACGAGAGCGCGATCGATGTGCGCGATGTTCAAACGCCCACGATTGCGGGGTATATCGGTGCTCTGCGGGAGGGGAGCGCGGGAACTGCTCCCCTTGCGCCTTCGTCAGCGGCGCGAGCGCTCGCTTCGATCCGTGCCTTCCACCGCTTCCTTGATGAAGAGAACGAAACGCGAACGGGCGATCCGGCGGCGCGGGTACGCGAAGCCTCCCGTCCTTTGCGCCTTCCCGATGCCTTGAGCGTTGAGGAGGTAACCGCGCTTATCGATGCGGCGTCGGGGCCTTTCACCGGGGGACTTGCCTCCGAGCGCGCCCTTCGCAACCGGGCCCTCGTCGAGGTGCTCTATGGCACTGGCTGCCGCATCAGCGAGGGGCTCGCGCTCGACGTTGATGACACTGCGCTAGCCGATCAGATCATTCGCGTGCGCGGAAAAGGCAATAAAGAGCGTCTTATCCCGCTCGGGCGCTACGCCCTCGAGGCACTCGAGGCATACCTCACTCGGGCTCGTCCAACGTTTCTCGCGAAGGGGAGCGGAAGCCCTGCGATCTTTCTGGGCAACAGGGGCACGCGCCTGACGAGGCAAGCCGCCTTCGCGATCGTCAAGACCGCAGCCGAGGATGCGAAGATTACGGCGCACGTGAGTCCTCACACGCTGCGTCACAGCTATGCGACGCATCTTCTGGAAGGTGGGGCCGACGTCCGCACGGTGCAGGAGCTGCTCGGACACGCCTCAATCACGACGACCCAGCGCTACACACACCTAGGCCAACAGGCGCTTCGAGAAATACACGCGAGCTCTCATCCGCGAGCGCTGTAGCGGGGCGCGGGTGGAATTCGTATCCAGGGCTGCCGGTTAGACTTATTTTCATGGGCCGCGTGCAGTGAGTGCACGCGAAAGCCCGCGAACACCAACGACGTAGGGACAGGTACACGTGACAAAGAGCGAGCTTGATTTGAACCTCAATTACGGCCCCACGGGGCGCCCGCTTCCGGACTTTCCCGAGCCGAAGGCACTCGACTCTCACGGACCCGCGCGAATCATTTCGATGGTGAACCAGAAGGGCGGCGTGGGGAAGACGACCTCGGTCATTAATCTCGGTGCCGCACTCGCTGAGCTTGGCCGCAAGGTTCTTCTCGTAGACCTCGATCCCCAGGGCGCGCTGAGCGCCGGAACGGGCATTAACAGCTACGAACTCGACCTCACCGTTTACAACTTGCTTCTGGAGCGCGATCACGACATTCGCGAGGCGATCCAGCCGACGACGACGGAAAACATGGAGATTCTTCCGGCCAACATCGATCTGTCGGCGGCAGAAGTCCAGCTTGTCAACGAGGTCGCGCGCGAAATGGCTCTTGCCCGTGTGCTTCGCCCCGTCGTCGGTGACTACGACATTATTCTCATCGACTGCCAACCGTCGCTCGGTCTTCTGACCGTCAATGCGCTTGCGGCGAGCGACGGCGTCATCATCCCGCTTGGGGCCGAGTACTTTGCGCTGCGTGGCGTTGCACTGCTCGTTGAAACGATTGAAAAAGTTCAGGACCGCATCAACCCGCGCCTCGAAATGGATGGCATTCTCATCACGATGTTCGATCCGCGCACGCTGCATGCGCGCGAGGTTGTGGCCCGAGTCGTTGAGGCCTTCCCCGACAAGGTGTTCCATACGGCAATCAACCGCACCGTGAAGTTCCCGGACGCTTCGGTTGCGGCCGAACCGATTACGACGTTTGCCTCGAACAACAAGGGTGCCGACGCCTACCGCCAGCTTGCGCGCGAACTCCTCGCGCGCGGGGCAGCGGCTTGACGGGCCCGAATCGGCCGGGGCGCAGGCCGAAACGGCGCAAGAGCGACTTCACCGCGCCGAAAAAGGTTCGGCTTCGCGACTCCGCCGGTGCGCCGCGAGCACGTCGGGATAACTCCTCGCAGGCACCGTCGGAGCCTGTTCCCCATGACGGTGTACGCCTTCAGAAAGTGCTCGCGAACGCGGGTTTTGGCTCGCGCCGTGCGTGCGAAGCGCTTATCGCGCAGGGGCGTGTCTCTGTTGGGGGTGAGGTCGTGCAAGAGCAGGGAGTCCGCGTCGATCCGCGCACTGCCGTCATCCACGTCGACGGGCGTCGCGTGCAGCTCGACGAGGCGAAATTGACGGTTGCCCTCAATAAGCCGCGCAAGGTGATGAGCGCGATGGAGGATCCACAGGGGCGCCGAACTCTCGAGGAGTTTGCGGCGCGCTACCCGGTGCGCCTGTACCACGTCGGCAGGCTCGACTATGAAACCGAGGGGCTCCTTCTCCTGAGCAACGACGGGGAGCTGACGCACCGCCTCACGCACCCGAGCTTTGAGGTGTCAAAAACCTACGTGTGTCGTTTTGACTGCCCGGGATCCTTCCCTCGGTCGATTCTGGCGAAGCTGCGCGCCGGCCTCGAACTTGACGATGGCCCGGCGCGGGCCGACCGCGCAAGCCTCGTTGCCCACGATGGGCGAGAGGCAATAGTCGAAGTCACCCTTCACGAGGGGCGAAACAGGATCGTTCGCCGCATGTTCGCTGCGCTCGGGTATGAACTTACGAGTCTCGTGCGCACGCGAATCGGGCCCGTCGTTCTCGCCGATCTTGAACCGGGTGCTACGCGTGAACTGACCCGAAAAGAACTCGGCACCCTGATGGCGGAGGTCGGCCTGTGAGCATTGGCGCCAGTCGCGAAGCTGTAGCGCTCGAGGGCCCCGTTCTCGTCATAGGTGCGGGATTGATTGGCGGATCGATCGGCATGGCTCTCGGCCACGCCGGTCTCGACGTTCTCGTTCGCGATTCGTCCCCGGGAACGACCAGGCTCGCGTGCGAACTCGGGGTGGGGCGCGAGGTCCGCGAGGGCGACGAGCCGCAAATGGTCATTGTCGCGACACCACCCGATGTGTGCGCATCGGTGGCACTCGACGCTCTCGAGGAGTTTCCCGGGGCATGCGTGCTCGATGTTGCGAGCGTGAAGCAGCCCATTGCGCAGGGGGTGCTCGACGGGGCGGCGGCGAGAGGGCTTGACGCCTCTCGCTACGTGGGTACGCACCCGATGGCCGGCCGGGAAGTGGCAGGGGTGGTCGCCGCGAGGGGAGACCTGTTCAGGGGCAGGGCCTTCGTGGTGGTTCCGACGCCTGCGACCAGCCCTCGAAGTTTCGCCCTCGCACGGCTGCTCGGCGTCGAACTCGGAGCGACGGTCGTGGAGATCGAACCCGATGTGCACGATGAGGCCGTCGCCTATGTTTCGCACGTTCCGCAGATCGTCTCGAGCGTGCTCGCAAGTCGACTGACCGCGGCGAGTGAAGCAGCTCTAGGGCTGTCGGGACAGGGCCTGCGGGATACGACGCGCATCGCCGCGAGCGATCCGAGGCTGTGGGTCGAGATCCTCTCAGCCAACGCGGGGCGCATCGCACCAATCCTCAAGGCTCTAGGCGAGGATCTCGATGGGCTTACACGGGCCTTCGAGACGCTAGACGACATGGACCCGCAACCGGGCTCGCGCGCTTGTATCGCCCGGGCGATCGCTGCGGGCAACGACGGCGTCGCCAGGATCCCGGGCAAGCACGGTGGGGGAGCGGAGAGCTTTTGCCGGGTCACGGTGCTCGTTCCTGACGAGCCGGGCGAGCTTGCGCGTCTCCTCACGCACATGGGGGAGGAGAACATCAACCTCGAGGATCTGCGCCTCGAACACTCTCTTGGGCAAAGAATGGGGCTTGCGCACGTGAGTGTCACGCGGGCCGACGAACCTCGCCTCACCGCGATGCTTGAAAAGAGAGGTTGGGCACGCGCGGGCACAGAGTGATCTGCCGGCGCGCGTGTGGGCGCGTCCGACGACTAGACTTGGAATTTGACCAGCGACAGGGGAGGAAAGACATGAACGGCGTCACCATCGCGATCGATGGCCCCGCAGGCTCGGGGAAGTCGACGGTGTCGAAAGAGGTAGCGCGAGCACTTCAGGGGGGCTATCTCGATACGGGGGCCATGTATCGCGCGGCAGCGTGGTCGTGCCTTAACAGCGGTGTCGACCTCGACGATCGCGAAGCTGTGACGGCCCACGTCGCTGAGTTCGACCTCGTGGTGTCCACCAATCCCGATGATCCGGCGATTCTCGTTGGCGGTACGGAGATTTCAGACCAGATCCGCTCCGAGGAAATCTCGACGTGCGTGAGTCGAGTGGCAACCAACACGGACGTCCGGGCCATCCTTCAGGAACGCCAGCGCGCCGTCCTGTTTACCACCGCTAACGAACTCGGGTTTTGCGTCGCCGAAGGCCGCGACATCACAACGGTCGTCGCCCCCGATGCCGACGTACGCGTGCTGCTGACGGCAAGCCCGGAAGCTCGATTGAGGCGCAGGGCGGGCCAGCTCGGTCTTGAGGAAACTGAAGCCGTGCGCGAGCGTATGCGCGACCAGGTTCTTCGCCGCGATGCTGATGATTCGACGGTTTCCGAATTTACGGAAGCAGCCGAAGGCGTGCACCTTATCGACACGACCGATCTCGACATCGACGAGGTCATCAACACCGTGCTCGAGCTCGTTCCCGGAATCGAACTCATCGATGATGAGCCCGAGAACGACGAATCTCTTTCGGGGGAAAACCCCGCGGCTTTCGACGACAGCAACCTCGACGACGAGGCTCGCACGGCATCACTGCGCGCCGGCCTCGAAGACTACGGCCTCGACGAGGAGGATCGCAGCCTCCTGACGGAGGAGTACGCCCCCGTTGCGAGCGCCGACGATGAACGAATGCTCCCGGTCCTCGCCGTGGTTGGCCGGCCAAACGTCGGAAAATCTACCCTCGTCAATCGCATCCTCGGGCACCGCGAAGCGGTCGTCGAAGATACCCCCGGGGTGACCCGTGACCGCGTGTTCTACGAAGCGAACTGGGCTGGCCGTGACTTTATGCTCGTCGACACGGGTGGTTGGGAAGACAAGGTTGAAGGCATCGCCTACCGGGTCGCCGAACAGGCTGAACTCGCCATTGGCCTTGCCGATGCCGTGATGTTCGTCGTTGATGCGAACGTGGGCATCACTCACACCGACGAGCAGCTCGTGCGTGTTCTCCGACGCTCCAAGAAGCCCGTGCTCCTCGTCGCTAACAAGGTCGACGACCAGCGAGGTGAACTCGAGGCCGCCGCTCTCTGGAATCTGGGGCTCGGCGAACCGCACCCCGTTTCGGCCCTCCACGGACGCGGCTCAGGAGATGTGCTCGACCGTATCCTCGACATCCTTCCGGCAGAGGGGCAAACGCGTGCCAAGCCAAGTGGCCCGCGCCGCGTGGCTCTCATCGGTCGCCCCAACGTCGGCAAGAGCTCCCTACTGAACAAGCTTGCGCGCGAGAACCGCGTCGTCGTCGACCCGACCGCCGGCACGACACGAGACCCGGTCGACGAAGTCATCGAACTCGACGGACGCGAGTGGACCTTCGTCGACACGGCAGGCATCCGTCGCCGCGTGCGCCAAAGTGAGGGGGCCGACTTCTTCGCATCGATCCGCACCCAGGCCGCGCTCGATCGCGCCGAGGTCGCCGTCGTTCTCCTGGAAGCATCAGAACCGATTTCGACCCAGGACCTCAAGATCATCGACATGGTCCTCGAATCCGGCCGCGCACTCGTGCTCGCGTTCAATAAGTGGGACTTGATCGATGAAGAGCGGCGGGCCCAGCTCGAATGGGAGATCGAGAAGGACCTCTCCCACGTTCGATGGGCTCCCCGTGTGAACATCTCCGCTCTCACCGGGCGACACACGGACAAGCTCGTCCCCGCGCTCGATCTCGCGCTCGAATCGTGGGACACGCGCATCCCGACCTCGCGCCTAAATGCCTTCCTCGGAACGCTAGTTGCGGCGCACCCGCACCCATTGAGAGGCGGCAAGCAACCGCGCATTCTCTTTGCGACGCAGGCCCGTACGCGTCCGCCCCGCTTCGTGATTTTCGCTTCAGGCTTCCTCGAACACGGCTACCGCCGCTTTATCGAGCGTCGTCTGCGCGAGGACTTCTCGTTCGACGGTTCCCCCGTGGAGATCAGCGTTCGCGTTCGCGAAAAGAGAAAGAACAGGTAAGGAGGGACGCGATGCCCACGCCCGACTTCGTTCTTAAGCTCCGCGAGAAGATCGGTCACGACCACCTGTGGCTCTCGGGTGTGACGGTCTTCGTCTTCGACGACGACAGAACTCATTGCCTCCTCGTTCAGCGCGCCGACACCCACCAGTGGACGCCTGTTACGGGCATTATCGACCCGGGGGAGGAGCCCGCCCGTGCAGGGGTACGCGAAGTCCTGGAAGAAACGGGATGCGCGTGCACGATCGAGTTTCTCTCGAATGTGGGGGCCGTCGGGCCCGTCACGCATGCCAACGGCGACCTCGCAAGCTACCTCGATCTCGCCTTTGTGGCCACCCACGTCAGGGGAGAACCGCACCCGGCCGATGGTGAGAATCTCCAAGCCGCGTGGTTTCCGATCGACGACATGCCCGAGCTCAACCGTCGCTTTCGGGCAGGCCTGCGCCGCGCGATCGACCAGCTCTTCAGCGGTGACCGCGCGGCGTATTTCAAACGGTAAAAGCCTTCAGCATTCGTGCACGGGGCGCTCGAACACGACGGCCATGGGGGTCTGCTGCGACCCCTGCCCAAGTGGGTTATCCGCGAACTGCGCCTCGTAGTGCTCCCGCTCGCGTGAAGCCGCAAGGCCCAGAACGTTGCGCCCGATATCGTTCGCATCCATCACGACGACGCCGTCGAAAGTCTCGACGAAACGCGCAGGGACGACCTCGCGAATAACATCCACGAGGTGAGCTGCAACGAGATCCGGATCCTTTGGCGGAAGTTTTGCCGAGACGTTCGACGGGTACACCGAGTATTCAGTTGGACCGTCGATCGCCCGGACATCGGCTCCCGCGTGCTCATAAAACACGCCGCGTTTGCCTCGCAGCTTCCCGAGGGCACCGAGGGCCGCGGCATACGTGATGCGGGCAAGCCCAGCCTCATTGATCGCGAGCTGCATCGTGACCGGGTCACCGAGGCCGATCCCCGCGGGGGTGCGTGTCACGAACCGTGACAGTTGCTTGGCGGCGAAAGACGGCTTGATTTCCCATACGAACCACGAACGGCCCTGCATGATCGCAATGATTTTCTCCGACACCGTGAAATTCCAGCGGCGGTTCTCGGTTGCGTGACGATCCTCGTTCGTGCCCCGCTCGTCAAGGTCCTTGAAGAACTGCTTGACGTAGCCCGCAATTTCCTCATCCATGCGCGAATCCTTGGAGAACTTCGCCGTCTGAATCGGGTAGCGGCGTGCTAGCGTCCCGTCGTTCAGCTCGAGATCGAGCTGTTTGCCCGCGTTAGCGGTGAGCGGGGTGTGCGGATCGGGCGGCAGCGACTGACCGTTATCGTCGGCCAGCACGTCGGAATCCTCATGCGCGTCGAGAGCCTCGAGGTCATCCGCGTCGAAGAAAACGCGCGCCCACAGTTCCGCACACGCGAAGCGCCACAACTGGGCGGCGCTGACGCTCGAACGGCCATTGATGTGCGCATCGAAAGCCTTGAGAACCTCGGCTTGGTCAAACCATCCGCGGGTGCCAAAGGTCTGCGACGAGAACAAAGAAAAGTACGTGCCTTTAATGCGCTTAAACCAGGCTGTTTCTCGCTCCTGCATGGAAAGCGACGGGGCTTTTTCGTGTGCCTGGTCGTAGGCCGCCTCGATGAGGGAGCGTGTCCCTGCGCCCCCGAAGGCGGTCTCCTCAAGCGACGCATAGAAACGGAGAACTTCGAGATCGGTGAACGGGGAGCGCACCATGACGTGACCGCCAAGCGCGTGCGCGGCTTTTGCGCGCTGCTCCGCTTCATGAGACCCGGAGGTCGCCAGGGGTGCGAGAGGGCCCTCGTATTCGGGAGAGGGTTCGAAGCCAATCGCCCGTTCCCTTTCGCCGCTTCGCAGCGAGGGGCCAAGGAGGGATTCGCATCGATAACGTGCGCTCCCTCGCACCGCACCCACAACGCGGGTCAGAAGTGAGGATCCAGTGTCGGAAGCCCTGTGGAGCGCCGAGGCGCCATAGGTATCGAGAGCGAGCTGCTGTTCACCCTGAATGCACGCGCGAAGATGAAGCCACGCAAAGTAGGACTCGAGCGAGACCGGAGGTTCTTCATACGTGCGAAGCACAAGCGGGAGATCCTTCTTCAAGCTTTGTGGCGTGCCCGTCACGACGCCCTGGTGCTCGCGGGCATCGCTGGATGGGCCACCCGCGCTAGGTACACAGCGCAGGACCTCAAGCGGCGAATCCGTTGAGCGAACGGCATGCTCGAGGGCTTGTGAAGCAACCGGATCGAGCTCATTCACGAGGGCCGCCCCCTCGCCGGTGGCGCGTCGCGTGACCGCATCTGTAAGCCGCGTCCGGAACTCTTCAATGCATGAGTGGTCGGCGCGGCGCGGGTTCGAGGGAGCAGCGAAAACGTCTTGATGCGCATCCAGGAGAGGAGTGCGCACGAGCCCCTCGCGTGCGAATTTCACCGACTCTCCCGGCAATACGCGAGCGATGCCAGAGAAGAATGTTTCACTACCGCGCTGAGTATCGCCGAGAAGGTAGCGGCGCAGCACGTCGGTGTTGGGCTCGCGCGGGATATCCGTGTGACGAAGGAGGTCGGCGATCGTGGAGGCAAACGCGATTCCCGTTGACGTGCGCGCGTAATAAAGAGGCCGCGATCCGAAAACGTCTCGCGCGAGGACGAGCGAGGAGTCAGCGTCCATGAAAGCCAGAGCAAACTCGCCGTTGAGCGTGGCGAGGCTGCCTACACCCTCCGCCTCGATGAGACGCGACGTAGTGTCGGACCCTTCGGAGCCCGTGAGAGCGCAGCGTGCCCCTGACGGCAATACGTACCCCTCGAGTGCACACCTTCCGCTTTCGATGACCTCTGGCCACGCCTTGATGTCCCCTTCGTGAGTCACATGACCGAAAAATGTGGGCATTGCACCAACCTCCATAAGCCTCATTTTGCTCTCGACTATAAGTCAGAGACATCGGGCGAAATACAAAGAAATGGGCGAGGCACCCGAAGTGCCTCGCCCATTGATCCGCGTCGGGCTGACAGGATTTGAACCTGCGACCCCACGACCCCCAGTCGTGTGCGCTACCAAACTGCGCCACAGCCCGCGGTTTTCGACTTGTCCACTATAGCCGAGGTGTTTGCCGAATCGCGAATTCACAAGGGTGAGGCGTGCCACGCTTGCCGCTTGGTCAAGAACAGCTAAAAGGTTCGCAGTGTTGGGCCAAAAAACGAACATATGCGCAAAACGCGGTGGCAAAATGGGATCGGAAGTTTTGGACTCTCATGCCGGTTCGCGGGATGGGGCGTGTGAAGAAAGAAGGTCTGCAACATGAATGAACACGTGTTTGACTCCACCCCCGAGCAGACCACCAAAATTTCTCCCATCGACGGCAAGGTGGAGTTCACCGAAGACGCCGAGCACGGTCTCTCTGCCCAGGATCGCCAGGCTGTTGAGGCGCTGCCCGCAGGCACGGCCCTCCTGATCGTGCGCAAGGGCCCGAATATGGGGGCGCGCTTCCTGCTCGACTCGGAAAGCACCGTGGCCGGCCGCAACCCGGAATCGGAAATCTTCCTCGATGACGTCACTGTGTCCCGTAAGCATGCGACGTTCGTGCGCACCGAAGGGGGCTTCCTGATTCTCGACATGGGGTCTCTCAACGGCACCTATGTGAACCGCGAGCTGACCGAGGAAGCCCACCTGAGTAACGGCGACGAGATCCAGATCGGCAAGTACCGTTTCACGTTCTTCACGCTCTCGTGAACCCGCGGCGAGAAAAAATTCTCGCCACACTTCGGCGCGTTTAATCCCGCAAGCTTGCAGGGATGGGTATTCTGTCCTCGAGACTTTCTCCCTTCCCCGACACGAAAGTCCTACTGGAGGCACACGTGAGCAAGCGCGATAGCAGCACCTTTGGTGCGCAGAGCACAGTCCCGGCAACCGAAGCGCAGGGAGTCCTTTTCGACGATCTCGTCGATACTCCCGGCGAACTCGGCTACCGTGGCCCGGCGGCGTGCAAAGCTGCGGGCATTACGTACCGGCAGCTTGATTACTGGGCGCGCACAGGACTCGTTGAGCCGAGCGTCCGTTCAGCCACGGGCTCGGGCTCGCAGCGCCTCTACGGCTTCCGCGACATCCTGGTGCTCAAGGTCGTCAAGCGACTCCTCGACACGGGTGTTTCGCTCCAGCAGATTCGTGTCGCCGTCGATGCCATGCGTGCGCGCGGCGCCGACGATCTCGCACAGATCACTCTCATGAGCGACGGTGCCTCTGTCTACGAATGTACGAGTGCCGAAGATGTCTTCGACCTTGTCCAGGGCGGCCAGGGTGTGTTCGGTATCGCTGTTGGTCGAGTGGCGCGCGAGGTTGAAACCGATCTTGCGATTCTTCCGAGCGTCGACCCGCAGCACGACGCCGCTGAGGCTCTTCGCGACGAACTCGCCGCACGCCGCGCGCGTAAAGCCAGCTAAAAGAACATCGACGCCTCGACGTTGAGCCGAGCCGTCACGCCTACTGGCGCCCCTTTATGCATGTCACGTCGGGATTTATCGACATGCGTAGAGGGGCGTTTGACATTGAGGCAACGAGGGGAACGGGCCCCGCGAAAGGCCGCGGCCCCTCGCACCGGAAGCCCTAGGAGTTCTGACGCGAGTCCATGATCGTCGCGAGGAGGCGATCGAAATCCTCGGTGAGCTGCTTCGCGCTTGAACCTTCGTACGCGTGGAGGGGGATGGCCCCGCCCTGTGCCTGCTGAAGCCCCACGCGTTCTTCGAGAACGGGGTCGAGCACGCGATCCCCGAAGAGTTCGCGCAGCTCGTTGAGGCGAAACTGGTGTTCCACGCTGCGGGGGCGATAGCGGTTCACGAGGATCCCGAGCGGTTGCAAACGGGGAGCGATGCCGTTGTCATGGAGTTCATCGGCGAGCTTGAGTGCTCGGTCGGCAGCGGAAACGGCGAAGAACCCGGGTTCGGAGACGACGATGGAGCGATCCGAGGCTGCGAGAGCCATTTGCGTCAGGCCGTTGAGCGAGGGCGGGCAATCCACCAGGACGATGTCGTAGTGGTAGGAACGCTTGTTCAGCGCCTCCCGAAGGCGTCTTACGCTCCGTTGCGCGAGGGCGGGGGAGTCGAGCCTCGACGAGCGATGACTGCCCGGGATGATGTCGAGGTGGCTCGAGGCAGAAGCCTCGCCGTTTTCGCCAGCTACCCACGGAGATTGCACGATGGCACGGTCGACAGTCTCGGTTCGCCCTGACGCAATCACCTCGGCGATGTCGGGCTCACCTCCCGGGTGCCCGAGTAGGCCGAGAGTGGTATCGCCCTGAGGGTCGAGATCGAGGACAAGTGCGTTCACGCCCTGGTTGAGGGCCGCGGACGCGAGACCGAGAGTGACGGAGGTCTTTCCGACGCCGCCTTTGAGTGAATATACGCTGACGACAAACACGCTATTTAGCCTATCGAATCCGGGCCGGGGTCTTCGCCTTCCTCGTCCGTGTTTTCCGGCTCATCGAGGATTTCTTTGAGGAAGTCCTCGACTTCGGTCGTGAGGTTTTCGGCGCCGGGGAGGGGAGTGTCGGCACCGGGAGTGAGGTGCTGCACCATGCCGTCCATACGCGAGTAGTTGTCCTCGAATCCCTTGATGAGTGAGGCAAGCTGCTCGTTCTCAGCCGCACTCTGGTCGAGGGCTTCGCGCACCTCGGCAATCTTTTCCTCGAGCTTCTTGTTTGGCGTAAAAGCTGGGCCGCCTTCAATATCGAGCGCCGTAAATAGCGCAGGGAGAGCCGGGTAGTACTCGATCTCGTGCGCATAGGACGGCACGTGAGCGGCGAGGCCGATGATGGGGTGGCCAGCCTCAGCCATGCGTACAATGAGCAAAGCCGGGAAGGACGCCCGCATCTCGATGGTGCCCGGGAACGGGCTTGCGAGAACCAGGTCCTTGGGATCGCCCGCGTACCTGCTTACCGCGACGGGGCGCGTGTGCGGTGTAGCGCCGGGAAAACTCGTGGCGACGAGCGTGCGCGTCACGCCGAGCTGTTCAACGATGATCCTGACCGCGTGCGCCACGCGCTCCCACTGGAAATTAGGCTCGGGGCCGCTGAGAAGCAGGAACGGCGCCTCGCCCTCGGGCGAGACCTCGCGAAGAGTGAGCGCGGGGGAGGAGTACCCCGTGAGGTGATCCTGCTCGAGCGAAATGGGCGGCCGCACCGCCGTGTAGTCGATGACTTGATCGGAGTCGAACGTCCCCACGATGCGATTGGGATAGTTGTCCGTGATGAACTCGTCGAGTTTCTCCTGGACACGCCCGGAGTCGACAAAAGAGCCGAGAGTCACGACGAGCGTGCTCGCGTGAAGGGAACGTGAGTCGACATCGCGTTCATAGCTGAAGAGCGTGGTGGGATCGAGCACGGAAAACCTCCTAATGTGCACGGTTTATACACCCTAGAACGCCCGGCTGGCGAAGAGTTATTCCGCTGCCGATTAGACTTGTGACGTGGCTGTTCACAAAATCGTTCTCTTTTATGTTTTTACTCCGCTTGCCGACCCGGAGGCAGTGAAGCTGTGGCAGTTTGCACTCGCCGATTCGCTGGGCCTCAAGGGCCGCGTGATCGTCTCGAAAGACGGCATTAACGCGACGGTGGGCGGTGAGATCGGCGCGGTGAAGCAGTACGTCAAGCGTACGCGAGGTTACGCGCCGTTCCGAGCCGCCGACATCAAATGGTCCGACGGGACAGGCCGCGACTTTCCAAAGCTCTCCGTGAAGGTCAGGGAAGAACTCGTGACGTTCACCGTTCCCGAGGAAGTCAAGGTGGGAGCTGAGGGCGTCATTGGCGGGGGAGAGCACCTGAGTCCCGAGGCCCTGCACGCCCTCGTCGACGCCCGAGGGTCGGACGTCGTCTTTTTCGATGGTCGTAACCGCATGGAGGCGGAAATTGGCCGTTTCCGCGGCGCCGTTGTTCCCCAGACGGAAACGACGCGCGATTTCGTCGGCGAGCTCGAATCCGGCATGTACGACGACCTTAAGAATCGCCCCGTGGTCACGTACTGCACGGGCGGAATCCGCTGCGAGGTGCTCACGGTACTCATGAAGAATCGCGGCTTCAGCGAGGTGTACCAACTCGACGGCGGGATCGTCCGCTACGGGGAAAAATACGGCAATGATGGCCTGTGGGACGGTTCCCTGTATGTCTTCGATGGGCGCATGCACATGGAGTTCGGCGGCGGTGCCGAGTCGCTTGGGTCATGCGTTGCGTGCGGAGAAAAAACGCCGGTGTATGTCAATTGCGTGAATCCGGCGTGCCGCCAGCAGTTCTTGCGCTGTGAGGCGTGCACGAGCAAAGGTCTCGCTCCCGCGTGTGGTCAGTGTGAACAATAGCTTTGTGCGTCACCGGCGCGGTGAGGGCTGGTGTCGTTGTGCGGGGTAGGGGTCCGACGATTGATGAGCAGCCGTCGGACCTAGACCCGTGAGGCGCTTTCCGCACCGACTTTACATAACGTACATTATCGGCGTAATGCATGTGGTGGGGCGAAACTGCGCCGATGCCAAACCCCCACAACTTCTATGCAATTCGCGTGAGGGCTTCTTGGTAGCTAGGTTCCGCTTTCTTGAGCCGCGCGATCACGTAAGCCGTGACGGGAATTGCCGCGTACTGCACGATGACCTTGTACAGGAAGCCGAAGGCCGTGTAGTTCAGCCACTGGCCGAATGTCGTAATCCCGAGCACCGGCGCAGCAATCGTGCAGAAATTGATCGTGTCGACGAGCTCGCCCGTGCCGCTTGACATGAGTAGTCGAGCGACGATGCCGGGCTCGCCCGTGCGGCGCTTCATTCGGCTCACAATGAACGAGTTCAGGCTCTGCCCGGCAAGAAAGCCGCACAGAGAAGCAAGAACGATCTGCCATACAGGCCCAATCGCGAGCTCGAGCGCTCCCTGTTTCGCAACTCCATAGTCGTCATCGAAGCCCGGGAGCCAAATGATGACGGCGTAACACACGACCGCAAAAACGTTGAGGGCGAACGACGTTAGGATGGCGCGGCGCGCTGCACTCGGTCCATACAGCTCGGTAATGATGTCGCCGAGGATATAGGCAAGAGGAAAAAGGAAGAACGCCGCGTCGGTAATCACGAATCCGATCGTGACGCCCTTGGCGGCGCCAATGCCGGAAATGACGACGACGACTGCCATGAGCGCGCTCAGGACGTCATAGTGGGAGTTCCCTCGTGTCGCATACACGGCCTTGCCGCGCGCAGAGCGATCTCCCGCTTGTGGAAGGTGTTCGTTCATTGCCTCACTCCAGAGATTTTTTCACGGAAAACGGGTTCCACGGCGTGCGGTGGCCGTGGCCATCATGCCCGTGCACAAACGTTTCGAGGATGGCCTCAATAATGGTGGAGGTTTCTTTCTCGAGCCTCTCCCCTGTGGCTAACTCTGCAACCATGCGATTGAGATATACGCCAAGGAGTGTTTCAGCAATTGCCTCAGGCTGTGCCGAAAGCGCGATGGGTTCCGTTTTTTCGAGCTCACGAAAAGTATCGGCGATTCCCGTGATAAGCCGGCCACGCTCGCGCGCGAGCCGGGGCCTCGCACTTTCGTCATGGAGCGCAAGGGCGACCGCCTCGGTGTGCATGAGGTACCAGGCGAGGCCGAGCGGGCGAAGCGCTTCAAGAGTTTCAAAGAGCCCCTGTACTTGCCTGTCGGTGTTTCATGGCACGGAGGAAGTTGCCTGCAGTGAACGACTCGTGACGACGGCGAAGGCCTCCCAAAAGACTTCCTCTTTGGACGTGAAGTTCGAGTAGAACGCTCCGCGCGTGAAGCCTGCCGCTCGCGTGAGGTCGTCAACGGTCGCGCCCTGGGCGCCTTTTTGGGTGAAAACCTCAATCGAGGCTTCAATCAGCTTGCGGCGGGTATGGGTTTTTGACCGCAGCTGTGGGGTGTCATTGGGTGTTGTGAGGTTCACAATAGGGGCTCCGCAGGGTCTTTGGATGGCCAGCTGAGACATTCTAATATCAAACTCGATACGAAATCGTATTGACGGACCTTGACCATGTGGAGGAGCCCGCGTGTCATCGACTCTCTATCGCCTCGGCCTGTGGGCCTCGCGTTCGCCGTGGAAGGTCATCGGTGCCTGGTTGGCCATCATTGTTCTTGCAGCGGCGGGCGCAATCACGGCCGGAAAGGGGCTCGACGACGCCTTCAGTGTTCCGGGCACCGAAGCGCAAGAGGGGCTCGACTCTCTCGCGACGCGCTTCCCGCAGCTCGGTGGTACGGGTGGCCAAATCATCTTTGTGAGTGAAGACGGCTCCCCCATCGACGCGCATGAAAAAGAGGTCGCGAATGCGATGGGTGAGGCCCGTCATGTCCAGGGGGTAGAAACAGCGACGAACCCCTTCGATAAAGATACGCCGGGCGAAAAAAGCGACGACGGCACAGCGATCATCGCGAACATTCAACTCGATCCTGACCTTGATGCCGTCCCCAAAAAGACCCTGGACTCTCTCACCGACATCGTCGATTCCACGACCGAGGCGGACAACGGCCTCCATGCCTACATCGGAGGCCAGGTCACGATGACCCCCGAAATGGGGATGAGCATCATGGAGGTTCTCGGCGTTATTGCGGCCCTCATCGTGCTCAGCATCGTGTTCCGTGCAGTTCGCTCCGCATTCATCCCGATCGTCACCGCCATCACGGGCATCATCGTTTCGATGATCGTGATGTTCATGGGTACGAGCATCTTCACCATTTCCTCGGCGACCCCGACGCTTGCACTCATGCTCGGTCTCGCCGTGGGCATCGACTACTCGCTGTTCATCGTGTCGCGTCACCTCGATCAACTGCGAAGCGGCCTCGACCCGTATGAATCCATCGCACGCGCGACCGCTACAAGCGGAAGCGCCGTGATCTTCGCAGGCCTCACCGTCGTCATCGCCCTCGTGGGCCTTTTCATCACAGGCATCCCGTTCATCACCGTCATGGGCGTTGTCTCCGCCGTCGCGGTTGCCTGCAACGTGCTCGCCGCGCTCACACTGCTGCCCGCCATCCTTGGGCTCTTCGGTGAGCGGATTCGCCCCAAACGTCAGCGTCAACGCACAGCCACGCAAGCGTCGGACCCCTCCGCACGCCCTCGCCGCACGCCCCTACTCGAGCGTTGGGTTCGTGCCGCCATTCGCTTCCCTCTCGTGACGATTCTCGTGGTGATCGTGGGACTCGGCGCGGTGGCCCTTCCCTTCAAAGATCTCGAGCTCGCGCTTCCCGACCAGGGCACGGAAGACCCGGGCTCCTACGGCCGCGAAGCTTACGACATTGTGACCGAGAAGTTCGGCGCGGGTCATAACGCGACGATCATGCTCACGGCAGACATCATCAACACCGAGGACCCACTCGGCGTCATGGATGAGCTCAAACGTGATGTTCTCGCGATCGACGGCGTTGATAGCGTGCAGATCGCCACGCCCAACATGGGTGCCGACATGGGGGTCGTGGTACTTCGACCGACGGAAGGCCCCACTTCGGAGCGCACGAAGAGCGTCGTTGATGAGCTCCGTGCCGATGCACCTCAGTGGGAAAAGGACCTCGGCATCTCCGACATCAAAGTCACGGGCTCCACCGCCGTTGCGATCGACATTGCCGACCGCCTCGACAAGGCGCTCTTGCCCTTCACGATCTTCGTTGTGGGGCTCTCCCTCGTGCTTCTCGCGATGGTGTTCCGAAGTATCTGGGTGCCCCTCAAGGCTGCGGCCGGATTCCTTCTTTCCGCAGGTGCTGCCTTCGGCGTGACCTCCATGGTGTTCACCTACGGATGGGGTGCGGACCTCCTTCAGGCGAAAGCCACGGGCCCCGTGATTGCGTTTTTGCCGATCATGACGCTCGGCGTGCTCTTCGGCCTCGCGATGGACTACGAAGTTTTCCTCGTGACCCGCATGCGTGAGGAGTACATGCACACCCGTGATGCCCGTCAGGCCATCATGAGAGGGTTCACGGCATCGGCGCCCGTGGTGATCGCGGCCGCGGCAATCATGATCTTCATCTTCGCGGGTTTCATTCCCGGGTCGATGTACATGATTCAACCGATCGCCCTCTCCCTTGCTGTCGGTGTCTTCGTGGACGCTTTCGTTGTGCGCATGACACTCGTACCGGCCGTTCTCGCGCTTCTCGGCGATCGCGCTTGGCACTTCCCCGCTGTGCTCGACCGCCTTCTCCCCCACCTTGACGTCGAAGGTGAGGGACTCGGGGTTGCCCTCGAGCACCGTGAATGGACGGCAGCGAAGGGCACCAGTGCGCTTCGGCTTCGCGACGTTGAAATTCCGCGCATGAGCGGCCGCGGGCAGCTCGGCCCTCTCTCGGGTGCAATCTCCCCGGGATCGATCACTCTCATCGCAAGCGAAGATGTGGACGCGCGCGCAAGTGTGCTTGCGCTATTCTCGGCGCGCCTCGAGCCCTCAGCAGGCACACTCTTCGTCTATGACCGTCAGGTTCCCGGCGAAACGGGAGCGGCCCAATCACACGTTGAGCTCTACCCCGAAGGCCGCGGAGGCGCAAGTGCCCACGCACTCGTGCGAGAACGAGACTCGCGGATTATTGTCATCGAATCCCTTTCCGACCTTCTTGAGGCCGATGACGCGACGCCGCAGCGGCTCGAATTGCTCGCTGCGCACGGGGCGACAATCGTGATTGGCCAAGACGCTCTTACCGCGAGCTTCACCGAACGCCTGCGGGATCCCGCGCGTGTACAGGTCCTGCCCCTGACAGCCCTCGTCACCGACCACACCGACCCCCTGCCATTGAATACAGATGCGGAGGCATACGCATGAAAACTCTCGCTCGCTTCCCAAAGCCCCTCCTCATCGTTGTGCTTTTGCCGCTCCTTGTCGCGAGCGTGGGTATTTGGGCGCTCAAAGACCGCGCGGAAGGCTTCGACAACGTCCCCGCTGCCGTGGTGAACCTCGATGAAGGAACGGAAATGGAGGTGGACGGCAAAACGCAGACCGTCCCCTTCGGAAGGCTTCTCGCGGGCGCACTCACGCAGCCGGGTACCATGAAGAACGAGAATTCCGACGGCAGCTTGGCGAACCTCGACTCCGCGGGCTTTGATTGGCAGCTCACCACCCAGAAAGACGCTGAATCCGGGCTTGAGAACGGCACCTATTCCGCGGTCGTGGTGATCCCCAAGGACTTCAGCGACGCTGTGGGAACCATGGGTAAGGCCGATGCTCGCCAGGCTACCGTGATCGTCAACACGAATGACTCCTCGGGCATGCTCGACTCGATGGTGGGTCAGGCCATTACTCAGGTCATCGCGAGCGAGTTTAACGGCACGATGGCGAAGCAATACCTCGATGGCGTGTACGTGGGCTTTAACAGTCTCAAGGACGGCTTCACCAAGTCCGCCGACGGCGCGGGGGAACTGTCCGATGGCGCCCACGAACTCGCGGACGGTGCGAAAGGGCTCGACGACGGCGCAGGTAAGCTCGCCACAGGAGTCGATGAGCTGAACCGCGGCGTGGTCGCGCTCGACGACGGAGCCGGGGAGCTTGCCAATGGCGTGCGCGGGCTTGATCAGGGAACGAAGAAACTCTCTGATGGAGCGCACAAGCTTACGGGCGGTACAGGCGCACTCGCTTCTGGAACAGATGATCTTTCCGGTGGTGCGGATGACCTTTCGAACGGTCTAGGTGCGCTGTCCGAAGGCGCGCACAAAGTTTCTGGAGGCGTTGCCCAGCTTGCCGACGGACTCAACGGCACCGACGCGCAGCCCGGGCTTCGCCAAGGCGCCGAAAAGCTCGCGTCGGGGGTCAACGGCGACGGGAGCGCGGAAAACCCCGGACTCGCCGAGGGCGCGCAGCAGCTGGCGGAAGGCCTCGATCAGTACGCTTCAGGACTCCCCCAAGCCCAAGAGGGACTCACGCAGGGTCTTCAGCACGGTATCGATCAAGCATTCGACACGGGGCGCGACGGTCAACCGGGCTTCGCGGAATCGATGAACACACTCGCCGCGAGCTGTACGGAACTCGAACAGGCCTTTAGCGTCGACCCACGCTTGAGCGGGGACCCGCGTGTCGCGGGACTGGAGGACATGTGTAGCGGGCTCACTCAGATGAGTGAGGAAGGCGTGAACGGAGTGCGGTCGGCACTGTCCGATCACGTTGTTCCAAAGGCCGTCGACACCGTTTTCGAGGGCGACGGATCACGCGAAAACCCGGGCCTTACACCAAGCGCGCAAATGCTCGCCGACGGTGCGATGGCCTCCGCCGACGCTGCACCTCAGCTCGTAGACGGCATCAATCAGCTGAACGGTGGGATCGCGAAGCTCGGAGATGGCGCGGCGCAGCTCGCCCCTGGAGCGGCGCAGGTCGCCGATGGCGTAGATGCCTCTCGCGGCGGGGCAGCGCAACTTGCTGACGGTGCCGCAAAGCTTTCGACTGGCGCCGCCCAGGTCGATGAGGGAGCCAAGGGGCTCGCAGAGGGCACGAGTGAGCTTTCCTCGGGCACGGGCCAGCTTGCCGACGGCGCCGACGAGCTCGCGAACGGTACCTCGAAGCTCGCCAGGGGCACTGCCCCCCTTTCAGAAGGTGCGCATGGTCTTGCCGAGGGAACAACTCAGCTTTCCGACGGCACTCGCCGCCTCGCGGACGGCAGCGGCGAACTCTCGACTGGACTTCGGGACGGTGCCGATCAGGTGCCGAGCTACTCCGAAAGTGAACGTACGCATCTCGCAGAGGTGAGCACGAAGGCTGTGACGCTTTCGACCTCGCGTGAAAATGAAGCCGATGGCGGCGCGGTGGCCACGTTCCCGTTTGTCGCGGCCCTCGGCCTGTGGCTCGGAGCATTCGGGATCTTCCTTGTATGGCCGGCGCTTCGCGAGCGGTTCCTCAATTCGGCTCGTCCCATGTGGCGGGTGGCGCTGCTCTCGCTTCTGTGGCCCCTCGTCCTTGCCGCTCTCCAAGCGCTTTTGGTGATCGGCCTGCTCGTGGTCTTTGGCGTCCCCGTTGCCTCGCTCGCTTCAGTTGCTGCCATCACGATTGCCGCGGCTCTGTGCTTCGCGATCGTGCATCAGATGCTCCTGACCGTGTTTGGCGCGCGAGCAGGCCGAGTTGTGTCAATCATCGTCCTCGTGCTCCAGGTCGTTTCCCTCGTGGGGATCCTCCCCCTCGAGAGCGCCCCCTCGCTCTTGCAATCTCTCACCGCGTTCATGCCGCTCACCGTTGCCTCCCAGGGCCTCGTGAGTGCTGCCCTCGGTGGTGCGATCGTCTCGACCGGAACGACACTCGCGGAACTCGCCCTCTTTGCCGCCGTAAGCTTCGCAGTGACGCTCGTGTTTTCGCGCGGGGCTCGCCGAGTGAAGCCTTCTTCGGCCCCCCATCAGTCGCCGAGCATAGGGGTTGCACGCACCGCGGGCTAGCAAAAGTTCCTCGAGGTCGTGGTCGCGTCGAGCGACTGTGATTCGACGGCATCGGCGAGGAAGCTTACGACGCCATCCTCATTGCGCTCCACGAGGCCGCGCAAACGGACCGCGGGCGCCGTGCGAAGGAGTGCCTTGTTGGCCCTCCAGAAGCCGTGTGAGCACACGACGTTGAGAATCCCGGTTTCATCTTCGAGGCCAAGGAACGTGATGCCCGTGGCGGTCGCGGGACGCTGGCGATGCGTGATGAGTCCTGCCGTCCATACCCGCGTGCCGTGCTCGACTTTCTTGGCGTCCTCGATGCGAAGCACGCTGCTTTCGAGGAGTTCCTCGCGAGCAAGCGTGAACGGGTGGCGCGTGGGAGAGACTCCCGTGGCCCACGTGTCTGCTGCCATGAGTTCGGCATCGCTCATTCCGGGAAGCGTGGGAGCGTTGTGCGCGAGGGCGAGGCCGGGAATCGTCCCGGGTTTCACGCCTCCCGCCGCACCCGCACTCCACAAAGCTGCGCGCCTTGAGGGGGCGAGTGAGTCAAGCGCCCCCGCCGTCGCAAGCGCCTCGAGCTGATGTGTGTTCACGCCCGTGCGATGCGCAAGATCGGCAATTGACCGAAAGGGAGCGCGCGCACGCTCCTCGCATATCTCCTTGGCGAATGCGCGCGAGATTCCGCGCACCGACTCGAGTCCAAGGCGAATCACCGGCCCGCGCGCGGCCTCGCTGCCACAGACCTGCGGTGGATGCCCGCCCTCGCACGCCTCTGCGCGCTCGGCGAAAGTTGCGGCTGAGTGCTCGGCATCGACCTCGAGATTTGCCCAGGCGTCGCTGTAGGCGATGTCCACTCCCCTCACCTCAACGCCGTGTCGGCGTGCGTCCGAGACGAGCGACTGAGGTGAATAAAACCCCATCGGCTGACTCCGCAGGAGCGCGGCCGTGAAGGCTGCAGGAAAGTGGCACTTGAGGAAAGCGCTCGCATACACGAGGTAGGCGAAAGAGTACGCATGCGACTCGGGAAAGCCATAGCTCGCGAATGCGAGAATTTTGCGGTAAACAAGCTCGCATTGCTCGGCGGTAAGGCCGTTTTTCGCCATTCCGTCAAACATTGCCTCGCGCATCGCCGCCATCTTTTGAGTTGAACGCTTCGACCCCATCGCGCGGCGTAGCTGGTCGGCTTGCGAAGGCGTAAAGTCCGCGAGGTCGACCATCATCTGCATGAGCTGCTCCTGGAAGAGCGGCACCCCGAGAGTGCGGCCGAGGGATTTCTCGAGAAGAGGGTGAAGATAGGTGACGTCCTCGGCGCCGGAACGCCTGCGCAAGTACGGGTGCACGCTTCCACCCTGGATGGGCCCAGGGCGAATGAGGGCGACCTCGACGACGAGGTCATAAAACTCACGCGGCTTGAGGCGAGGCAGAGTCGCGATTTGTGCGCGCGACTCCACTTGGAACACCCCCACGGCATCGCCCCTGCACAGCATGTCGTACAGCGCCGGGTCCTCTTGCGGGATGCTCGCGAGGGTCAACGACTCTTGGTGGGCTTGTTCGATGATCGAGAAAGCGTGGTCAATGGCCGTGAGCATACCGAGGCCAAGGAGATCGAATTTCACGAGTCCCGCATCCGCGCAATCGTCTTTGTCCCACTGCACGACCGTTCGGCCTTGCATGCGCGCGTGTTCGATCGGCACGACATCAATGACGGGCCGATCGCACAGCACCATCCCGCCCGAGTGGATCCCGAGGTGTCGCGGAGCATCCCGAAGCTGGGCGGCAAGGGTCTTCACGTCCTCGGGGATATTCGCCTCGCGTAAAGACGAAAAGGATCGTTCGATCATTTTTGCGTAGGCATCCTGCTGCCCCACGCTATAGCCGAGTGCTCGTGCCGCATCGCGGACCGCGAGCCTCGCCTTATACGAGATGACGTTCGCGACCTGCGCGGCGTTCTCGCGCCCGTAGCGTGTGAAGACGTATTGGATGACCTCCTCGCGCCGGTCCGCGGCGATATCGACGTCGATATCCGGTGGGCCATCGCGCTCGGGAGCGAGAAAACGCTCGAACAGTAGTCCGTGAAAGACCGGATCAACCGACGTGATACCGAGGCAGTAGCACACGGCGGAATTCGCGGCCGAGCCTCTCCCCTGGCACAGAATCTCGTGTGCGCGGCAAAACTCGACGATGTCGTAGACGATAAGAAAATAGCCGGGAAAGCCGAGCTCAGTGATGATGCGAAGCTCATGATCGATCTGTTCCCACGCTCCCTCGAGGCGCGGGTTCGCCCTCGGCCCGTAGCGCGCCTCGCCGAGACGTTCGGTGAGGGCCCGAAGCCAGCTTTCCTCGCTGTGGCCCTCGGGGGTGGGCGCAGGAGGAAGGTGTGGAGCGACGAGGGAGAGATCGAACGCGAGGCTCGAGGAGAGATGCGCGGCGGTCGTGATCGCGCGCGGGTAGCGCGGCACGAGTTGTGCAAGCTCCGCTCCGCTTCTGAGATGGGCCAGACGCGATGGGAGGAAAGGGTCCGCGTCAGCGAGGCTGCGCCGTGCGCGAAGTGCGGCGTGGACATCCGCGAGGTGCTTGTGTTCCGGGCGTGCGTAGTGCGCGTTGGAGGTGAGAGCGACGGGCAACTCGGCTTCGCTTAAACCGTGTTCTTCTCGCACGATGCGTGCACCTTGCACGAGCGCGTCGTGAAGTTCGGATTCGAGGGAATCGCCTGTGAGGGGAAGTTCCACGATCACACGCGGGGCTCCGCCATCGCGGGCGGGAGTACCCGCGGCTTCAAGCGTGCCGGTTGCGCGAAGTGCGGCCTCGATTCCGCGCGCGGCTGCATACGCCGATTGCTCTAGGTCGCCTTGCGGGAGGAGAGCAAGGAGCTCTTGCGTGAATGGGGATTTTCGGCACCCCGTGAGAACGACGATGTCGCCGCTTGTGAGCGCCTCGACCACGCCTGCAGCACTGTAGAGCGGCGTGCCCTTGCCGGGGCCGGCAAGGTGCGCACGCGCTATGAGGGACGAAAGCCTTCGGTACCCCGCCACCCCACGCGCGAGAAGCACGAGGTGTTCGCCCTCGGGATCAGCGCTGCCCGTGCGTGGCGCGCTTGCCGCAGCCGCACGAAGCGGAGAGGGGCATGCGGACGGCCCCGGGAGTCCGGCTGTAAACCCTGTGGGAAGCGTCAGTTCAGCGCCGTAGATCGTGGGCAGGCCGGCTTCCGACGCCGCCTTCATGAAGCGGATGGCTCCGTAAAATCCATCGTGGTCGATGAGTGCGAGGCCGCGCAGACCGAGCCGTGAAGCTTCGGCAACCATGTCCTCCGGGCTCGAGGCTCCGTCGAGAAAGCTGAAGTGCGAATGCGCGTGAAGCTCGGCAAAGGGGATGTCGAGCTCGGCATTGAGGGCTGGGGCATGCAGGCGTGAGCTTTGCCCTCGCGGGTGTTCCCTTTCGTGTGGAGTGCCCGCGTTCACAACCGTCACCGTGGGACGCACGGGAACCGGCCGATCGCTCAACACCGCCTCGAGGTCGCGCCACGATGGCGGGCCAAGAAACCACTTACTCATGCCTGTCCCTGCACTCATGTTCACCCGGCAAGACGCACAATCCACCACGTTCACGTGCGTCACATAGGACCCACGCAAAACAGTCGCCCGTCACGACACCCGCAGTCATCAAAACAGCCCTAGTCATAGAGTGCCTCCACCTCCCACGCGCGCTCGCGTGAGAGTAGGGCAAGTGCCTCCCCTCCCTCGAGCACGATCTGAAGCCGCGCGCTCCTACGGCTTCCCGCGCCTTCGGACCACCACCGCTGATCAAGGAGGATGGGAGGGCCGTAGTGCGCGATGGGGAGCAGCCTCTCGTAGCCGAGGTGGCGAAGCGCGGCGGGAAGCGGCGCAGGCTCCTCCCCTTTCCGGCTACGTCCAACGTCGCCTTTCGCGGCTACGGCTGCGCTCCTGGATCCTGCTGCATCGTGCGCGCAGGCGTTCGCGTGTGTCGCGCCCTCGGCGCTCACGCCATTTTCCGCATGCGTGAGAACGAGGTGTGCAGGGGTGCCGGTGAGCAGTCCCCGCGCACTCACGTAGACCGCTTGCCCCTCGCATAGGAGACGCGCGGTGATCCGCTCAGTAAAAACCGTGGCAGGCAAGGGGCGCGGAAAAGAGCCCACCCACGGCCCCTCGCGGTGCTCGCGTACGCGTACCGCGCGAAAGGGCAGCACCGTGATCGCCTCGCTCAAAAAACGGCCTGCCTTTTCGGCAGGGACAAGAACGGACTCCTCCCCCGCTAGTGATTGCACACGCGTGAGGGCCCGCGCGGCGCGCTTTTCGGCCGTGCTTGCGTGCCCCCACAGCCGCTGCGCGTACTCCCCCGCACTTTCGGTGTGCACGGGAATGAGTTGCACGTGAACGATGGGCGCAGCTGTTGTGCGGCCCTCGCGAGGATCGCCCGGGCGTGAGGCGCCCCGTTCGGCAGCGAGTATCCACCCGTCACACTGCCAACGCACGCGATCCACGACGTCATCGATGCTCAAGGCGCCCTCATGGCGCCACGTGCGCTCAACTTCGCTCCCGTTCTCACCGCGCGCGATAATGCGAAGCCGCGTGCACATAAGGCCGTGTTTTCGCAGCTTTTCGGCGAGCTCCTCGGCAAGGGGGCGCGCGATAAACGCAGCCTGATCGACGCGCTCGAGCGGCGGATCGAGGTGACGCTCGACGAGGATTGGCTGAGCTGGCCGCACGCGCTCCCCTTCGCCCGGTTCACCTCCGCACGCGAGGATGTGCAGGAGCGCGCCGAGCGGCCCAAAACGCTCACTCACCGAGGAGCGCGGAAGCTTGCTCAGCGCGCCGAGAGAGGTGATGCCGAGGCGGCGAAGCACGCTGATGAACTCAGCTACGTGCGCGGGCCCCTCGAAAACCCCGGGTGTGCAAAAGCGTTTCCCCGCCCCCACGGGGGCGTGCTCGAGCGCTTCTATGGGGAAGGGGGCGAGAAAACGCGCCGATTCTCCCGGAAGTATGATGCGCCCGGAGCGAGAGGCAAGAATGGCGGCGAGTGGGCCGTCGGCGATTCCCACGGAGCTCTCCCAGCCCGTATGATCGGCGACGGCATCGAGGAGAGCACGGACGAGAGCGTGTTCTCCCCCGGCGTGTCGAGATGGACCTCGCGCATGAAGCAAAAGCGTTCCCGGCCCAAGAGGTTCGATCCCCGAGGCAACCGTATCCACGGCGGCGCACACGCTTTCAAAAACGCGCCACTCGGCATCGAGATCGCGCTCTGCAACCGCGATGTGCGGGCACAAGGCCTCGGCAGAACGCTTCTTCATGCCAAGTGCGACACCGGCGTGCATGGCCGAGGGACTGGCAGCGACAACACGATGATGCTCCATAATCGCGATCTCGTTCGGCACTTTCTCGCCGGCGCGCTCGTACCTCTCAATCGCGGCAAGGACGGGCCAATTATCGATGTACACGCATGCGGTGCGCGTGGACTGCGCCATCATCGATTCCCCGATTGCACGAGTGTGAGCGTCGCGCGCGCCCGAGAGGGTGCTTTGCCCCTGCGTGAGGTGGGCACCGCCGTGCGCGGTGCGCTCGCGAGCACCCCGGCAGGCGTCGGAATACGAATCTCCATTGCTGAACCGGAACCCGCAGCACCCCTGCCACACGCCGCGACACGAGCGCTGCGAAACCTGAGCCTGCCCGAGCCGCGCGCAAGCCCCACCCAGCGTGGCGAGGAGGACTGCACGGCGAGGTCGCAGCGTGCTTCCCCCAGGCGAATGAGTAGGGACCCCTGTGTGCGCGCGCGATTTTTTGCCGTGCGCCACTGCGCGGGTGTGAGAGCGAGATCAGCACCGAGAACAATCACCTCGATGCCATCGATGAGCGCGGAGAGCACGGAAGAAAGTTGCGCCCCTGGATCGGGGATAAGAGCGGTGCGCCGCGGATCTACGCCGATATCGGCGCACGCGGCGATCCCCACGTGGGGCATACCCACGAGGGCACACCAGGACTCCTCCCCCATGGCGGCCGCCGCGAGTGCAAGGGCGAGCGACGTTCCGCACGGCCCCGTCACCTCGATGCTGCTACCCGCCCGCACCTCACCTCGCGAAATGAGTTCCTCGAGAGCCCGGGGAACGGGGAACGAGTGCCCGCTGCGCTCGAGTTCCTCCCCACGCACTGGGCCGCGCTCGCGCTGAGTTTTCGCCTCTGCCTGACCGAGGACTGACTGTGCGAGCGCGAGGCGCTGCGGATCCGCCGCGATGCGCGGCGCTACAGAAACCTGTACGGACATTGCCCTCTCCACTCACACAAAATAGAACGCGTGTTCGAATACTAGAGCGAAAAGGGTGCGGGATCAAGAGTGATCCGGGGGTCCTTGCGTCAGTATCGAACACATGTTCCCATTGTGGGGAGGGGTGAGACATTTAAACTTGCACGCACCTCACGCGCGCATAGATACCTCGCGCTGCCAGAACACGACTGCGCTCGCTGCGGCGACATTGAGTGAATCGACGCCACCGCTCATGGGGATAATCACGCTCTCATCTACGGCGCGAAGAGTCTGCTCGGTGAGCCCATGCCCCTCGGTGCCAAGAACGAAGGCCACCTTTCGTGAAGCCGAAAGATCAACCTCGTGCAGCGGGCGAGAATTCTCCGTGAGTGCAAGTGCGAGCGTATCGAAACCGCGCGCACGCAGGAGGTCCACTCCCCCGCGAGGCCATGACTCAAAGCGCGCCCACGGCACCTGAAAGACCGTGCCCATCGAGACTCGAATCGCGCGCCTGTACAGCGGGTCCGCTGCAGAAGGCGTGACGAGAACCGCATCCACGCCGAGGGCGGCCGCACTGCGGAACATCGCGCCGACGTTCGTGTGGTCCACGATGTTTTCGAGCACGGCGACGGTGCGCGCCCCCTCAATGACGGATTCGACGGAGCGCTCCTTCGGTCGCTGCATCGAAGCGAGAGCGCCGCGATGCACGTGAAAGCCCGTCGTCTCCTCGAGCTCAGCTTCGCTGCCCACAAAAACGGGAGCATCAGGGAAGCGCGAAAAAAGAGGCGAGAATTTTTCGAGCCACTTCTCGCTCATCATGAACGATCGTGGCGTGGCGCCTGCCTCGAGGGCCCGTTCGATCACGTTGTAGCTTTCAGCCATGAACAAGCCGCGCTCAACCTCGAGGCACGAGCGCAGCTTGACGTCGGTCATCGACACGTAATCGGCGAGCAGCGGATGATCCGCGTGCGCGCTCATCGAGACGAGGCTCATTGCGTAAGCGGAACTGCCGTCGCGAAATAACGACCACCGCGCTCTTCAAGAGCGAGCGGGAGGCCGAAAGTGCGCGTGAGATTCTGCGAAGTAAGGGTCTCGGCGATTGGCCCCGAGGCGACAACCCGTCCCTCGCGCAGCAAAAGTGCATGGGTGAACCCCGTGGGGATCTCTTCAAGGTGGTGCGTCACCATGATCGTGACGGGGGTCGCGGGATCCTTTGCGAGAGCCCCGAGTGAGCGCACGAGTTCCTCTCGGCCTCCCACATCGAGGCCTGAAGCGGGCTCGTCGAGGAGAAGCAGCTCGGGATCGGTCATGAGCGCACGGGCGGAAAGCACGCGCTTCTTCTCCCCGGTGGAGAGAGAGCCAAACGTGCGCTCAGCGAGCGGGGCCACCCCAAACGCGCCAAGGAGCATGCGGGCACGCTGTTCATCCTCGCTCTCGTACGTTTCGCGCCAGCGGCCCACGACCGCGTAGCCGGCCGTCATAACAACATTGAGGCACGTCTCCTGTGCGGGAATCGTCTCGGCGAGCTCCTGGCTGGAGAGGCCAATCAGGGGTCGAAGCTCGAACACGTCAACGCGCCCGAGCTTTTCCTCGAGAATCTGCACGCTCCCGCTTGTGGGGTGCAATCGCGACGCGAGCAGGCGAATGAGGGTGGACTTGCCCGCACCATTCGGGCCAAGCACGACCCACCGCTCCCCCTCACGGGCACGGAAGTCGACGTGATCCAGAAGAGTCTTTGCGCCACGGCGCACTACAACATCGCTCAATGAGCACACAGCAACCATGCCTCCAGCCTACGGCAGGCGATGCTCACTACACTAAAACGGACCGTTATTCCAAGGAGTGAACTGTGCCCGTTCAACGCCTCTCAATGCCCGGCGACCGCAAGAAAGCGCCGCTCACCACAGTCGCGGCACGAATCGATGAGGCACTCGAAAAGTCTGGCATCGATGCCACGTACCCCGAGGCCGCCCTCGCCGAGGCCGAGAGTGCAGCTCACACCTGGAGAGAGCATGCGGCACAGCACGAGGACCTCACCGCAATCGAGTTCGTGACCCTTGATCCCGAAAGCTCAACGGATCTCGATCAGGCCCTCCACATTGAACGCGACGGCACGGGCTATCGAGTGCGCTACGCGATTGCCGATGTCCCCCTCTTCGTCGAGCCTCACGGACCTCTTGATGCCGAGACTCGTGAGCGTGGCCTCACGCTCTACCTACCCGATCGGCGCATCCCGCTGCACCCCGTCGTCCTCTGCGAAGACGAAGCCTCACTCCTACCGGGCAAAGACACTCCGGCCTTCGTCTGGGACTTCTCCCTCGACGAGCGCGCAAGCGTCACGCACGTGAACCTTACGCGCGCCATCGTGCGCAATCGTGAAAAACTCGCCTACACCGCGGTTCAGCGCGCACTCGAACGCGGAGAAGCGGGCAGTGTGATGCAGCTGCTCGTCGAGGTGGGAGAAAAACGGGCGGCGCTCGAAATTGAACGCGGAGGAGCCTCGCTTAACTCGCCCGAACAGGAAGTCGTGACCGAAGCCGATTCCGTGCACCTCCAGTGGCGCCTGCCCGAGCCAATCGAAGAGCACAACGCGCAAATCTCCCTCATGACGGGGATGGCCGCCGCACAGATCATGATCGAGGGCAAGCTCGGCATTCTTCGCACGATGCCTCCGGCAGCTCCCGAGGCGATCGAGCGCTTCCGCGCGCAAGCTGCAGCCCTGAAAGAGCCGTGGCCACAGGATCTCCCCTATGGTGAATTCCTTCGCACGCTCGACTGGCGCAAGGGGCGCCACCTTGCCCTCCTTGACCAGGCGACATCACTCTTTCGAGGGGCGGGATACGAGGCGTTCGACGGCACGCTTCCGGAGGTTCTCGAACAATCGGCGATAGCGGCCCCGTATGCGCACACCACCGCGCCCCTGCGCCGTCTCGTCGACCGTTTCGTTCTCCATGTCTGCCACAGCCTCAAGACGGGAGCACCGCTCGATGATCGCGTTCGTGCGGCGTTGCCGGAGCTTCCCTCGCTCATGCACAGCGCCCAGCAACGCCACTCGGCAGTGGAGAAGAAGGCGCGCGAAATCGCCGAAATCGGTGTTCTCTCGACGCTTGTGGGAAGTGAATTCGAGGGGACGGTGCTCGACTTCAGGCCTGCGACCGATGGCGGATCGAACCCCTCGAATGCTCGCCCCGATCGAATCGAAGTTCAGTTCAGCAATCCCCCGGTGGCGCGGTGGATTGACGGGGAGAACCTTCCGATAGGCACGCGCGTGAAAGCGCGCCTTGAACGGGTGGAAGAGTCTCGGAACTGGGCGGAGTTTTCGGTCGTGAGCGCAGGTCGCGCGCGTGGCACGGACGGTTCGCAGGATCCGACGCCCGCATGAGAATCATCGCCTCGACATCGAAAGCGCCTACGTCTCTGCAGAACCTCATTCCGGCGCCCTACCTCGGTGCGCTGTCGCTGTTTGCGGGAGCGGCACTGCGCCGGGACATGCCGATCGAGGAGGCCGCTGATCTCCTTGATGCGGGCGTTGGTCCTTTCGGTGGCGCGCACTTCGACACGCTTGCGTGGATTCTCGACGTGCGTGCCCTCGCCATGCCCACGCTCACGGTCGTCTTGCCCGAGCCCGGAAGGATCGCCGGAATCGCCGGCGGCCCGCGAGGTGTGATGGCAGCGCTCGCGGGCGGGCAGGCCCTCACGGTTGGAGACGGCGCTATCGCACAGCATCTGCTGACCGTCGCCCCTGCCCGGCATGCTGAGGCGCGCACTCTCGACATCGCAAGGCTCGACGTGTCGCCGACACCGATTCCCGTTGCGGCATCGGATGCAGCCAGCGCGCGTGAGCGCCTCTATCGCGCTCTTTCACACACCCACGAACGGCTTGTCGAATACGACCTCATTCCCGAGGAGCCCGTGAGGCCGGAGGCGCTCCCTCAGGGGTTTGTTTTAGTCGAGCCTCCACAGGGCATGCCCGATACACATGCGCACGCTGCGAGGCTCGCCGGGCGCATGGTGTCTCTTGCCGAGGCCGCGATCGCGCAGGCAACGACTTCGTCAGATGCAGGAGCGCAGAAGGCTTTAGAGGAGTTGCGAATTCTTGCACGGGAGGGGCGCGAGGTGCTTGCCCTCACGCTCAGCTACGCATCTGCGCCAAGTACGGCGTTGTAAACCTCAACGGTGCGATCGGCGATGGATTCCCACGAGAAGTGATCGCGTGCGCGCTTTTGTGCGGCAGCGCCCCACGTGCGGGCGCGCTGCGGGTTCGAGAGGATCTCGTTGAGGGCGTCGGAGAGGTCCCCAACAAACTTATCCGGATTCACGGGCGCGCCGGTGCCGTCATTCACCTGGTCGATCGGCACGAGAATGCCGGTTTCGCCATCGACAATCACTTCGGGGATACCGCCGGTGGCGGTGCCCACGACGGGGATACCGCAGGCCATTGCTTCGAGATTAACGATGCCGAGCGGCTCGTACACAGACGGGCACACGAATGTGGTGGCGTGCGAGAGTAGCTGCGTGAGTTCGTGACGCGGGAGCATCTCCGAAATAAGGAAAACGCCCTCTCGTTTAGATTTGAGCGTGGCGACGAGCTGCTCGACTTCGGCGGCGATTTCCGGAGTATCTGGAGCGCCGGCACACAGAATGACCTGGACGCTGTGATCGAGGGTGGCGAGGGCGCGCAGCAGGAACGGCAGCCCCTTTTGGCGCGTGATTCGTCCAACGAAGATGACGGTGGGGGCATGAGGGTCGATGCCGTATCGCTCGTGAACATCGGTCGAGGGATTCGGCTTCCACGCGGTGACATCGATGCCGTTATGCACGACGTGGACGCGCGCCGGATCTACTTTCGGGTACGAGCGGAGGATGTCCTCGCGCATTCCTCCGGAGACGGCGATGATGCCGTCGGCGTTCTCGTAAGCGGTTTTTTCCGCAAAAGAGCTAAGCCTGTACCCGCCTTGCAGCTGCTCGGCTTTCCAGGGGCGCAGTGGTTCGAGGGAGTGAGCAGATAGCACGTGCGGAATCGCGTGGAGTTGCTGCGCGGTGAACCCGGCAAAGTTTGCGTACCAGGTATGGGAGTGTACGAGGTCCGCACCAGCGCAGTCTTGCGCCATGGCGAGGTCGACACCGAAGGTCTGGAGGGCGGAGTTAGCGCTGGCGAGGGTTTCGGGGACGGAATAGGCCTGGACGCCGGCTTCGCTACGTTCCTCGCCGAAACAGCGTACGCGTACGTCGATGCGGCTTCGAAGAACCTTGCTGAGCTCATCGACGTGAACGCCGGCGCCTCCATAGATCGCGGGTGGGTATTCCTTCGTCAGGATGTCAACGCGCATTACGGAACTGCCTACCTAGGTGAGACGTCAAGGGCGAAACGGGCTGGGCGCTGCACCTGCTGGCTGTTCGCCCTCCGCATTGTCATGATAGTCACACGTACGAAAGCTCGCATGGCCGGTACGTTCCCGCGAAACAAAAGCTAAGCGGCTCCGAAATGAGCACGCGGTAAACGAGGACGTGATGCACCTAACTGTGCAGTACGATTGAAGCATGGTCGCAACGAAGGTCCTCGCAATTGTTCTCGCCGGCGGTGAAGGCAAGCGCCTCATGCCGCTCACACTCGATCGCGCAAAGCCCGCCGTGCCGTTTGGAGGCTCCCACAGGCTAATCGATTTTGCGCTTTCCAACATCGTGAACTCCGGTTATCTCCAGGTTGTCGTCCTTACTCAATACAAGTCGCATTCGCTTGACACACACATCGCAAAGACATGGCGCATGAGCTCACTGCTCGGCAATTACGTCGCCCCCGTGCCTGCTCAGCAGCGCATGGGTAAGCACTGGTACCTCGGGAGCGCCGATGCGATCTATCAGAACCTCAACATCATTGGTGATTCCAAGCCCGACTACATCGTGGTGGTGGGTGCAGACCACGTCTACCGGATGGATTTTTCGCAGATGGTAGAGGCCCACATCGAATCGGGTCGTTCGTGCACGGTGGCAGCGATCAGGCAGCCCATCGAGCAGTCCGATCAGTTCGGCGTGATCGAAGTCGATCCCGAAGATCCCACTCGCATTGCGCAGTTCGTCGAAAAGCCCAAGGAGACCCAGGGCCTGCCGGATGATCCGAACTCGGTGCTTGCCTCGATGGGGAACTACGTGTTTACCGCCGACGCCCTCGTTGAGGCCGTCACGAGGGACGCAGAAGATGGCGAGTCAAACCACGACATGGGGGGCGACATCGTGCCCCACTTCGTGAACCTCAACGACGCGGGAGTCTACGACTTCATTCGCAACGACGTGCCTGGTTCTACGGACCGCGACCGCGACTACTGGCGAGACGTCGGAACGCTCGATGCTTTCTACGAAGCACACATGGATCTCATCTCGATCCACCCGATCTTCAATCTGTACAACACCGCGTGGCCGGTGTTTACGGAATCGCGATCGGCCCTCGCACCCGCGAAATTCGTTCACGCCGGCCCGGGTCGTGTGGGAACCGCGGTCGATTCGATCGTTTCGGCAGGCGTCGTGGTGTCGGGCGCGCAAATCTCCAACTCCGTCATCGGGCCGGGGGCCCAACTCCACTCGTGGTCCTCTATTTCCGATTCGGTGATTATGGACAATGTGACAGTTGGCCGTCACTCGCAAATCCACCGCGCGATCATCGACAAAGACATCGTGATTCCTCCGCGGACCCAAATCGGCCTCAACCGCGAGGAAGACCTCGCTCGCGGATGGACCGTGACGGATTCAGGAATCACGGTGATTGGCAAGGGCACAATCATCGCGCCGCAGCACTGACCTGAAAGAAAAAGGGAGGGTGCCCGTCGGGGCCCCTCCCTTTTTGCGTGAGCCGCGCTAGCCCCGCACGAGGGTGAGCAGATTGAGCTCCTCTTCTGCGACGTCTTTCCACGAATCGACACTCGAGGTAAGGACGCTCATGGAGCCGGTCGGCACACCGATGCGCACCTGGGCTAGGGAGGCGGGATCAGAGTCATCGTCATTGCCGAGGTAAGCAGCGAGTTGGCTCATGGTGGGCTCGTGCCCAACGACGAGGAGAACCCGGCAAGAATCATCGACGTCCCGGATGAGTGAGAGCACATCCCGAACACCTCCGTGGTACAGCTCGTCGAGCACACTCACGCTGCATTCAGGGCTCCCGAGTGACGCGTGGACATCGCTCCACGTTTCTTGCGTACGCGCCGCAGAGGAGACGAGCACACAGCTCGGCCGTACCCCCTGCGCGCATAGATAGTCACCAATAAGCCTGGCCTGCGAATGCCCTCGATCAGTGAGCACGCGTTCCATATCGCTTGCGGCATCCGATTCTGCTTTTCCATGCCGCATCAAAAGGAGGATGCGACTAGGAGGTTCATCACTCACGCGATTTCACCCGTTCTGCGCCCAAGGCGCGCTCGACATTAATTCTCGTTGTGGAAGTGCGCAGTTTTAGTGTCCCATGCCGAGGCCGCCGTCGACAGGAATGACGGCGCCCGAAATGTATGACGCATCGTCGCTCGCGAGGAACGCCGCAACTTTTGCGACCTCAGAGGGTGCTGCGAAGCGACCGACGGGAATCTGCGAGAGGTACTGCTCCTTGCGAGCCTCGTCGAGCCCGCGCGTCATTTCCGTCTCGATGTAGCCGGGGGCAATGACGTTGGTCGTGATGCCGCGCGAGCCAAGTTCGCGCGTGAGCGAGCGTGCCATACCGATGAGGCCAGCCTTCGACGAGGCATAGTTCACCTGGCCGGGCGAGCCGAGGAGGCTCACCACTGACGACAGGAGAATGATGCGGCCCTTCTTCTTACGCATCATGGCCCTGATGGCCCGCTTTACGGTGCGGAACGTACCGTTCAGGTTTGTATTGACGACATTGTCGAAGGAGTCGTCGCTCATGCGCAGCATGAGCTGGTCGTCAGTGATACCCGCGTTGGCAATGAGTACCTCGACGCTCCCGTGTGCTTCCTCGACTTCGGCAAAGGCCGCATCGAGCGATGACGGGTCGGTGACGTCCGCTTTAACGGTGAGCGCACCTTCGGGGCCGCCCTCCCCCGATCGCGAGGTGACGGCCACCTTGTCGCCGAGAGAAAGGAAGTGTTCGGCGAGCGCGTAGCCAATGCCACGGTTGCCGCCGGTAATCAACACGCTTCGAGAGGTCACAGTTGCCCTTTCACGCTGTGGAAGAATGAGGTTCGGCCCAAGCCTATCGCTAAAGATTGCGCGGCGGCGCATAGCCTACGATGGTAGGACGGCACGTCATAAGACACGATTGGCACGCGGGAGGAGAGCACCGGTGACGTCACGCTTTAATCCGCCTCCGTCATGGCCCGAGCCTCCCGAGGGTACCGGGACGCTTCCGCAGTCGTGGCAACCGAACCCTCAGTGGCCGGAAGTCCCCGCGGGATGGCGTCTTGACTATGACACTTCCACCGTCGGACCTTCCCCCACTGTTCCCGCTCCCGTTGTGCGCAGCGAAAACGTCCACGCAAGTGCGATCGTGGCTGAGCGTATCCGGCAGTACCCCGCGACCGTTGAACTTCCTGGGCACGTGAGTGCAAGCGAAGCCGGCTCTTCGCTCATCAATGGCTTTCCCCCGGAGAAGCCGCGAGCGTTTGGCCCCTACGATCCGCACGCTCGCCGCAGGCGGATCATCGTGAACGTGTGCCTGTGCGTGGTGGGCGCGCTCCTCGTGGCTGCCGCGGTCTATGGATTCTCGGAACTGTTCTCCTTTGCGATGAACGAGCTGCCGAAGGGTGAAAGCGCCGCGGCATCGTTGCTGCACTCGTCTTCGCTGTCAGGCGTTCATGCCCTCTGATCCCCTCGAGAACTCCGTCCCTCCCGCGAGCGTTCACACGTCTTTTTCGGCGCCACCCGCGGCGATTCCCATTGCGCGCTCTGCCGATGTGTCGCGCCGTTCACGGACGTACATCCTCGCCATGGCGATACGCATGGTGTGCCTCGCCCTGCTGATCGTTGTGCCTGGCGTATGGAAGCTTGTCGCGTTGATCGGAGCGGTTGTCCTGCCCCTTTTCGCGGTCCTCGTTGCCAACGACCAGGCGGTTCCCACACCACCGAACCGGGAGCAGCGCCTCGATGATCAGCCCGTTCCCTTTGTTCTTACGGCAGAGCCTTCTCAGCCGTTCATCACGGTTGACGAGGACGGCACGGTCCGCGAGACATGGGGCGGTGAGCACCTGTGAGGCGCGTCGATCTTCGCCCAATTGTGACGTGGCGGTGGGCGCTCGCATTCCTTTTTGTCGCGCTCGCGACGCTTACGTGCGTGCGGCTTGGCATCTGGCAATTGAATCGTTTTGAGGAAAAGCGGGCCCGGGCGGCGGTGATCGAGCAACACTACGATGCCGAGCCGATTGCGCTCGCTGACGCGCCCTCCTCGGCTCGGTCGAAATTAGCCGCAGCCGATGACTACACCGTCGTGCGCGCCCGCGGCCACTATTGCTCGCGCCCCGAATGTGTGCTGTACGTGAGAAACCGTGTTGAGGGTTCGAGCGTGGGGTTTTGGCAGCTCGTCCCGTTCGAGACGAACGACGGCAGTACTTTTCTGGCCGTACGCGGCTGGGTCACGACGGGGCAGACGGACTCGGTTCCTGCGTCCCGACCGAAAGTTCCCTCCGGCGAGGTCGAGCTCGTCGCGCGCTTGAGGCCGCGCGAACCCCGGCTCTCCGACAGACCAGAAGTCCCGGGGCAGCTCCACTCGGTGAATGCGACTGACGTCCTCTCTCAAGTACCGCAGCTCGAGAATGTCCTCGAGGGCGCCTACGGCGAAGTCGTAAGCGAGAACGGGGTAGCTCCGGAAGGGCTTTCCGCCCTGGAAAAACCCTCGACCTCGCTTGGCCCGCATTTGTCCTACGCGTTTCAGTGGTGGATTTTTTCGGCGTTTTTCGTGCTCGGTTTTGTGGTGGCGGCACGTCGTACGCTTCGCGACTACGAGGGCGAGGAGGAGTCCGACGCCGCCTTAGCCACCACCGTCGCCAACGATGTCGCCGCGGCGCCTGCTCGCGGTTCTGTGCGGCGGTACGGCGCCACTCGTCACACCCGACACCGCTCGCGCGGCACAGATGAGGACGAGGAAGATTCGCTGCTCGACGAAGGGTACGGGTCGTGAGCTCGCCAGTGCGTCGATACTTTTCGGGACCGCTTCCCCGCGCGATAGCCCACCGCGGTTTCGCGCCTGAAGGTGGAGAAAATACACTTGAGGCCTTTGCAGCCGCCTGCGCGCACGGGGCGGACGTCATGGAAACCGACGTACGCGCGAGCAGTGACAACGTGGCGCTGACCTTCCACGACCCTACGCTTGCGCGAGTCGCGGGCGGCGACCCACGCGCGATAGCCGAAACCCCGTGGTCGCGTCTGAGCACGGTCCGTGTGCACGATCGTGGCACGATCGCACGCCTCGATGATGCACTCGCGTCGTTCCCCGACCTCCCCTTCAACATCGATGTGAAGGCGGCCTCTGCCATAGAGCCCACCGTCGCAGCCATCGCGCGAACGGGCGCCGGTCGGCGGGTGTGCCTGACAAGCTTTGATCCCGCGGTCGCACATGAAGTCGTGTCACGAGCGAGCAGCGCCTGCGGGCATCAGGTCATGGCTAGCGCTTCTCGCACGACGGTCGCGGCGTTCCTTGCAGCCTCGTGGTTGGGGGCCGAGCGGCTGAGCACAAGGGTGCTCGCACGTTATGCGGCCCTCCAGGTCCCCATTCGCTATAGGGGGCTCCCGATCCTTACGCCCCGTTTCGTGGCCGCCGCACACCGGGCTGGGTGTGAGGTACACGCGTGGACAATCGATGACGAGCCGGCCATGCACGCCCTCCTCGACATGGGCGTGGATGGTATCGTAAGTAACCGTGTTGATCGGCTCGTGAAGGTTCGCGAGGCTCGTGCCAATCACCGCACGGGGCCCGGAAGGGAATAACACCACCGGCCGAGGCGTTCATAGGTCGTGAATGCTGGCGAAGATTCGCCAAAGGCGCCCACAACGGACAATGTAGGGAAGAAGGTCGCTCGATGAACTCTCGCTCACTGCGAGGCACCCGACTCGGTTCGCTTTCGATGGAAACGGATGACGGCGTTCTCGCCGCTCCGCGCCAGGAAGCAAAGTATGACTGCCCCAACAAGCACATCATCATCCTCCCGTTTTCGGTAGAGGCCGATGTACCGCTCGTGTGGGAGTGCCGCTGCGGTGAGACCGCCGTTCTTCGCGATCACGAAAAGCCCGAAGGCAAGCCCGGTAAGCCTCAGCGCACCCACTGGGACATGCTCCTCGAGCGCCGCTCAGAAGAAGAGTTGCAGGAGCTTCTCGACAAGCGCCTGGAGCTTCTTCGCGCCGGTAAGCTTCACTCGAACCGCCACTTCCTGTAGTGGCCGTGGCGGCGGCCTGTCCCCCGCCACCGTAGATCCTAGAGAACGTCGCCCTCGTAAGGGGGCGGCGTTTTTCCGTTTCCGCCCTCACTGCTTGAGCGATCATTCTCGGGGGCAGGCGGGAGCTGGCCGCTCGGGTGTGCGGTGGTGTCCGGGCGGGAGCCTTGGGGGTCCGACGCTTGCCCGGTCGTATCGATCACAATCTCGCTTTCAATGACCGAACCCCGATGCGAAGTGAAAAGAACTCGGCGCGAAGACTTTCCGGAGCCAAGCCCTACGGTATCGAGCGTCTTTTGCTGCACGGGCGTGAACAAGAGGATGAGTCCCGCGATGTCGGTGAGGACACCGGGGAAAAAGAACAGCATGGCGGAGATCAGCGTGAAGGCTGGGCGAGACAGGTGCTTCTTACGTTCACCGCGGCCAGTGGCGGCGCGCCACAGAGAGATGATTCGCGTGATCGACTGCTGTCCAGCGGACAGTATGAGAGCGAAGCCGACGACCCACCCGAGGGCAATAAGGAGCAGAGGTACCCACCAGTGAGTCGCAGAACCGATCCAGATGAGGATCGCGATCTCGACGATGCCGAGCAGGATTGCGCCGACGGGCAGCAGCCATGCCGGAAGGGAACGAGAGAGGCGAGCGTCGTTCATCATGCACCCTTTTTCACGAGCGAACGGGCTTGTGAGAGACGGTGGTGAATACCCCACTGCGTCACTCGAAGCATGGCCTCTTTGATGATTGCGGAACTCATTTTGGATTCACCGTATTCGCGTTCATCGAAGTCAATCGGAACTTCCCGGATCACGAAGCCCGCGGCACGGACCCTGCGAGTCATATCGACCTGGAAGCAGTAGCCCTGGCTTGCGATGTCCTCGCCCGCGAGAACGCGTGTGAGGATGGGTGCGCGAAAGGCTCGAAAGCCTGCCGTCGCATCTTTCACGCCTAGCCCAAGAGCGAGATTTACGTAGGTGTTTGCGCCACGCGAGAGAAGCTCGCGATTGAGGGGCCAATTGTGGACCGCTCCCCCAGGGACCCAACGCGAGCCGATCGCGAGGTCGGCGCCACGTTCGAGCGCCGTGAGGAGCGTTCCGAGTTGCTCGGGCCTATGGGAGGAATCGGCATCCATCTCGCACAGCACGTCATAGCCGTGCTCGAGACCCCATGCGAAACCCGCGAGGTATGCGGGCCCGAGGCCGCCCTTTTGGGTACGGTGCAGGACGTGGACCTGCTCATCGCGTTCGGCGAGGCGATCGGCCCACTGGCCAGTCCCATCCGGCGATCCATCGTCAACAACGAGTACGTGCGCCTCGGGAACTGCAGACCTGAGGCGCTCGAGCGTGGGCGGGAGCGCGTCGATCTCGTTGTAGGTGGGAATGATGACGAGCGTTGTCACGGACGGGAACGCCTTTCCTTGATGGTACGCGGCGGAGCAATAATGCTCCCTAGTAGGACAACGCCTGCACATGCCGCGATGATTCCGCGAATCGCGACACCGTGCTGCATGGCGGGGGTGAGCCCCGTGCGAACGGGAACGTCTGCCGTCATGGTGCCTGCGGTCCAGTGGCCAAGGCCCGCAAGCTTGCGACCTTCGGGAGTAAAGATCGCGGAATCTCCCACGGTGGAAATATGCACGACACTCCGTCCCGAAATGACGGCGAAGACCTTCGCTTGTGCGAGCTGCTGAACGGACTCGTGAGAATCGAGGAAGAGCGCATTGTTGGATTGGACGACGAGCAGTTCAGCCCCCGCGTTCACGGTATCGGCGACACTTTGCTCGTAGGCAATCTCAAAGCAAATGAGCACGCCAATTTTCGCTCCCGAGAGGTCGATTATTCCGGGCTTATCCCCCGGTGTCATATCGCGCTCGACGAGCGAAACCTTGTCGGTAATCTTTGCGAAGAACTTTCGTTGAGGGATGTATTCGCCAAAAGGCACCGGGTGGCGTTTCGTGTATTCCTGGCCCGTGAGACCGTTGTCGTCAACCAAAACTGACGTGTTGAAGCGCGCTTTCTCACCGTTGGGCCGCTGAGTGCCCACGAGAATTGGCGCTCCCGATTCGCGCGCGAGGTCCTTGAGTTTTGCCATGCGTTCTGGATGAGCGGTCACGTCCCATCCGGTTGAATCCTCTGGCCAGACGATGAGGCGTGCACTCTCATTCGTGGCGAGGAACTCGCGGGTGCGTTCGACGTGATTGTCGAACATGGTGTCGGGAATGTAGTACGAGCCGGCCTTGGGGCGCTCGATATTGCCTTGAATACCGGCGATATGAATCGAGTGATGGCCCGAGTCAACGGAATTGGCTGGCCGAGGCGTCACAAGGGCGCACAGAACAATAATGATCGCCACGGATGCGGGCCACACGGCGTGCATGCCGTTTCGCCCCCTCGCCCGCCGAAAAGTCAGCGCACACAGGGCGCTAAACACGAGTGCCCCCAGCAACCCAGAAACAGCGCCAAGCCCGGTAATACCGAGCCACGGGCCAAAGTTCAAGAGAGGGGAGTTCGAGAAGGCAAACGCGCTCATTCCCCACGAGAGGCCGCCCCACGGAACACTTGCACGCACGAATTCCATGATCGCCCACAGGCACGCGATCCCGACGCTGCTCGAGAAGCGAATGCCGCGGCGGACGAGTATGAGCCGCGTGAGAAAACTAAATACAGCGATGTAGAGAGCCTCAAAGGCGGCAAGGGCGAGCCACGGCCCGAGTCCCGCATAAATATTGGCCCAGGAAAAAAGCGGGATGAATGCGCTCACGCCGAAGGTGAGGCCCGCAACCACAGCCGTGATCCAGCGGCGCGTGAACGATGCAAAAATAAGCCCGCCAAGAGCAGCGGGCAGCAGACCCCAGAGCCCGTAGGGGTCAAAAGAGAAGTGGAACAGGACCCCGCCGGCGATGGCACTGAGGAGCGCGATAATCGGCGGTGTAAATTTCTCTCCCTCGAAATGAGGGACGAGGACCTCACGAATGTCGTCGGCCGCCGAGGGGTTATCCTTCACAACGGTCTCCTTGCACCGGCAAAGCGCAGAGTCGGCGGCGTGGAGTGGACGCGGAAATCACCGCCACATGCGTTTGCTGTACCGACATTCCTCGCCTTCACCGATCACTCGACCCACACTGTTTCTCCAAACAGCACTTTTACATATCCTGGGCCACGATCCCGCGCAAAAGCTGAAGGCGAGCCTTCCGCGCTGTCGCCGCAACGCCCGCGTGGGACTGCCCGGGGACATGAGCAAGATGATCGAGAAGATCGATGACCTGACGCACGTGACGAACGAAATCGCCAGGGGCGACGGCCGCGTTTCCGATCGACTGCGCGAACCCCTCCCCCTTTGCCCAGCGGTACACCGCCGAGCACAGACCGGGATGGGGGGCGGGAGTTTGATCGAGTCCCGCCCGCCTTTCCTGCACATTAATGTCGTCGGCCAGAACGGACAGCGCGTACAGGGCGCGGGAGACGGAACGGTCGTCGTGGTCTTCGCTTCCCCCCTCTTCGCGACGCGGTTCGTAACTGAGCGCGCTCGCGACAGCCGCAAGTGCTGCCGGCGAGAGCCCGTCGAGCACTCCCTGGTCGAGGGCCTCGCACACGATGAGGTCACGCTCCGAATAGATGCGCTTGAGCAACTCGCCTTTTGCGGTGACGGTGACGTGCCGGCTGGTGTCGGATTCTCCCACGTACCCGAGTGCCTCAAGAACCGCGCGCACCCGATCGAACTGCCGCACGAGCTGCGACGTGCGCTGCGCAATTGTTCGCTCCGCCCGCGCCGCCTCGCGAGCGGCTTTCCGGTACCTCGAGATCCACCGCATGTGCTGTTCGCGATCGTCGCAGTGGTGGCACGGATGCTCTCGCAGGGCCTCGCGGAGCTGCACGAGGAGAGAGTCATGGTTTGGGTTCGCGCTCTTCTCACTCGAGCGGGCCCTCACCGCCGCGCGAGGAGAGTCCTCACCTCGGAGCTTTTCCCGCAGAGCGGATGCCGTGTCCTTTCGCACCCTCGCACTACGTACCCGGTCGAGCGAGGGCACCCGCATGGTCGTGAGCACCATGGGACTCGCGGTGAAATCTTCGGTGTAGAGATCTCGAAGCTGGCCCTCACGCGTGATGACCCACACGCGTGGTCCGCGAACCGTCTTGTCATGGTCAATGACAACCGCGAAACCTGAGCGGCGTCCCCCTGGGATGGCAATGACCTCACCCCGACGGAGCTTCCCGACGATTGAGCGAGTACGCTCGCGCTGTTTATCGGCACGCGTTCGGCTCAGCTCTTTTTCGCGAGCCGAGATCTTTTCGAGGATGTCCGCGTACTGCGCGATATCGCCCTTCGAGCAGTGCATCGCCTCGCGGTATTGCTCGGCCACCTCTTGCTTCTCGCGCGCCTTGCGCGCCTGCGCCACGACGCTTCGGTCCGTATGAAACTGCGCGAAGCTGCTTTCAAGGGTCTCGTACGCTTCGTCAAGACTGAATCGACCAAGGAGGTTCACGGCCATGTTGTACGTGGGCCTAAAGGCAGAGTGCAGTTTGTACGTTCGAGTCGAGGCGAGGCCGGCGACGTCCTGTGCCGCGATCGAGGAGCCAACAACGACGACAGCGTGCCCTTCGACGTCAATGCCGCGGCGTCCCGCCCGCCCCGTGAGCTGCGTGTACTCCCCCGGCGTGATCTTCGCGTGCTCAGTCCCGTTAAACTTCGTCAGCTTGTCCAGGACGACGGTGCGCGCCGGCATGTTGATGCCGAGGGCGAGGGTCTCCGTTGCGCACACGACCTTGATGAGTCCACGAGCAAAAAGATCCTCGATCACAGCCTTAACAGCGGGAAGCTGACCTGCGTGGTGGGCCGCGAGGCCGTTCATCGCCGCCCGCTCAATCCTGCCAATCCCGAGCGCGTCGTAATCGTCAGCACGCAAATCCCCGAGCGCGGCGCGAAAGGCTTCTTTGATCTGCGAGCGCTCCGCGTCATCCGTGAGCCGCACGTTCGCTCGCATGAGTTGTGCCACTGCCTGATCGCAGCCGCTCCGAGAAAAAATAAAGAAGATCGCGGGGAGCATGCCGCGCTCCTCGAGGAGATAGACGACGTCGGCTCGGCTCATCGCCCGTGGCCGCATCCTCTGCTCGTGGCGATGCGAACGATGCGGACCACGCTGATCGTTGCGCCGATCCCGATAGCCCCGGCGGCCCGACCTGCCACTCTTCCGCCCCCGCCCGTGACGTTTGCCGCCGTAGCGGTGATCGTCTGGCACGTCGTCCCATGTCCCCTTACCGATTTCGGCGAGCATGGGATTGACCTCGCGATAGCGCCGATGGGCAAACGGCCCGTGCGAGGGCGTTGCCCGCCCGTCTTCGTCAAGAAACACGTCGATGAGCTCGTGGTCGTTGAGCACGTGCTGCCACAGCGGGATCGGGCGGCGCTCGGAAACGATCACTTCCGTACTCCCGCGCACTTCCTCTATCCACGCACCAAATTCTTCAACGTTCGAAACGGTCGCGCTCAGGGCAACGAGCTGCACGCTTCGCGGCAAGTGAATAATGATCTCTTCCCACACCGGCCCTCGCATTCGATCCGCGAGATAGTGGACCTCATCCATCACGACATAGCCGAGCGAATGAAGAGTCGGCGAATCGGCGTACATCATGTTGCGAAGGATCTCGGTCGTCATCACGACGACCTGGGCTTCCGAATTGACGTTCACGTCGCCCGTCACAAGTCCGACCGATTCGTGCCCAAGCCACTCCACAAGCTCTTGGTACTTCTGATTGCTCAGGGCCTTGATCGGAGTCGTATAGAAGACCTTGACGCCGTGCGCCATGGCCCGGTGAACGGCATACTCGCCAACGATGGTTTTGCCGGCGCCCGTGGGAGCGGCAACGAGAACGGAGCTTCCTCGGTCCAGCGCGTCCATGGCGCTCAGCTGGAACGGATCGAGGTCAAACGCAAAGCGCTCGGTAAAGTGCCCGCGAAGGCCGGTATCTGGAGCGTCGTTCATGCTGCCTCCTGAATCTGGTCGTCGTGAAGCTGCGGGGCGAGGATGCTCACCACCCCGGGCAAAACTCGAGCGCGAAGTGGGAGAAAGGCGCGTGTTTCCCCATCGCTGCACACCTCAATAGGATCGTCCGAGCCGATCGTGAGCGAAGTGCAAGCAGTGACCGTGTAGTGAGGCAGGGACACGTGCGTGCCCGAGAACACGCGAGGGAAAAAGCGCACGAGCCCGGTTCTACTCAGGCCCGAAACAGTGACGAACTCGAGCACTCCGTCGTCGACCTTTGAGACGGGGCAGTACTTCATCCCGCCACCGAAGTAGCCAGCATTGCTGAGCGTCACGAGTGAAGCGTCGATGTACTGACGTTCGCCGCCGTCGAGTTCGACCCAGTATCGGCGCGGCCTGTACGAAAGGAGCTCTCGCGCGACGGCACCTGAATAGCCGTAGCGGGAACGATTCGCGCGCGCATTAACAATCGCGTCGAAGCCCATGTTGAGATTGCCGAGGGCGATGACGCTGCTGCCCTCGGACCCGCCTTCAAAGTGCACCTCGATCGCGTCAATACGTTGCTCGCCCCGTGCGAGCGCGGAGACGATCACGCGCACGGCGGCGTCGGCATCATCAAGGGGAAGCCCGATCGCGCGTGCAAAGTCATTCCCAGAGCCTGCCGGCACGATGCCGAGGCGAATATTCGTGCCGCACACGAGAGAGGCCCCGAGAGCCACGGTGCCGTCACCCCCGACGACCACGAGAGCGTCAAGGGTGTCGATGACGGCTTCGGCACGCCGCTTCGCCGTGAGGGCATCGGAGGCAGAAAGATCGATCACCGACAGACCCGCGGCGCTGAGCAGTGCGCAGACGTCGTGGCCGATATTCCCTGAGCGGCGCTTGGCTGCGTAGGGGTTCGCAATAACACCTACTCGGAGGCGGCTCATGATTCTGAGGAACCGCCGGTGTCCTTGTGGGAGTCGGCGTAGGCGTCATCGAGCGACTTGGGAAGCGCAATTTGGGACGGCACGTATTCGCCGGATTCCGTGAAGGCTGCCTGCTTCTTGAGGCGCTTCTCGCGCCGCGTCTCAAGGACGTAGGCGACGAGCACGGCACCAAAGAAGAGAATGAGGAAGGGAGAGGTCACGAGAAGAAGCGTGATTGGCTCAGGCGTCGGCACCATCGCGGCGGTGAAAATGAAGCTGAGGAGGATAGCCCAGCGCCAGGCCTTGAGGATTGTGCGCCACGGAAGGATCCCCACGATATTGAGCGCGACGAGGAATACCGGGTAGATGAAGGCGACGCCGAAAACCATGCAGGTCTTGACGACAAGCTCGATGTAGTCGCGAAACTCGACGAGCTGAAGAACTTCCTTGTTAGGACCGAAAGTCATGAGGATCGGGATCGCTCTTGTGATCGCGAAGTACCCGAAAATGGCGCCGGCGAGAAAGAGCGGCCCCGAAGAGAACAGGAAAGCAAGAGCCCACCGTTTCTCGTTCTTTTTGAGCCCAAGTGAGATGAATGCCCACGCCTCGTACACGATCACCGGGATGCTCAGCGCCACGCCAATGTAGGCGGCGAGTCTCAGGTGCGTTTCGAACGTGCCGGCGACACCACCGATATTGATCGCAACGTTGTATCCGAGCCCCTTGAGCTCTCGGAACGGGACGGCGAGTGCTTCGTAAAGCGGGTAGTAAAGAAACCAGCCGGCGATGGAAAAGAGGACCACGAATACCGCGACGATGAAGATGCGGTCACGAAGTTCGGCGAGATGCTCGCCAAGACTCATGCGCCCTTCTGGGTCGCGGGGGCGTTTCTTCTTCTTTGCCACGTGTGTCGTCCTAGCCCTAATCTCAGCCCGGCCCTCGTGGGCAGAGGGCCGGGCGTGCTACTTGTGTGTCGCGTCAGTCGCGGCGGTAGAGATCGTCGGAACGATCCTCGCTCAGGAAATCTTCTCGGTCGCGGGAGTCGTGCACGCGTTCTTCGCGGCGGAAGTCGTCGCGGTCGTCGCGGCGGTACTCGCGATCGTCACGTCGGTAGTCGCGGTCGCGATCATCGCGGGCGTCGTAGGAACGGTCGTCGCGACGCGCACCTTCGCGATCGCGTTTGACGTTGATGGACGCCTCGGCATGGTCGTCGTCCTCTTTGCGCATTTCAGAAACTTCGTTCTTGAAAATGCGCATGGATTCACCCATGTTGCGTGCAAGGCCCGGAAGCTTGTTCGCGCCAAAAAGCAGCACGACAAGAACGAGGAGAATCAAGATCGGCCAAGGGCTCCGAAAGAAACCTGTACCCATGTGTAATCACCATCCAAAGCGTGTGATGTGTGTGTCGAGGAAACCGACACTATACAAAATTTTCGCATAGACACCACCGGTCAATCCGGATCGTCTCGGCCGCTCCAGCCTACTCCCCTAGACGCGCGACCTTGGTCTCAGCCACGCCCCTGATTGCGGATCGAATGTGATCCGGGTCAAGAACTTCTGCTTCGCCGTCGGTTTCGAAGATCGCGGCGAGGAGTGCATGGCTCGACGAAGGCGTGATGCGCGCGATCACTCTCGCGGAGTTGGGCTCGACGCGAAGCTCGCTCGCGTTGAAGACATCGAGAATCCATCTCGCTTTGGGGCCGATGGCGAGAGTGACAGTCGGCCAGTTTTCGAGCGCGACATCAAGCGGTGTCGTGAAATCACCGGTTGCGGGAGCGGCGGGATCGGTGCATTCCCACGAGTCAACGATGCGGTCGGAGCGAAACTCCCTTTCGGCCCCCGCGAGCCGGCAATACGCGCGTACATACAGAGCGCCGTACTTTGATGTGACCTCGCGTGGCTCGATGTCGCGAACGCTGATGCCGTGCCGAGCGGCAGGCGAATACATGATGCGCACGGGGTGTTTCGTGGCGTGCGCATCGAGGATGCGCGTGAGGGTGGGATTCTCGTGGTCACGAGAGGACTCCGACGGTTGCCCGCCTTGAGCGGCCCCCTCGGGCACCATCGCGGCAAGCTTGGTCCTAAGGGCTTCGATTCCGGATACCGAAAATCCGCTGCGCGAGTCGGCGACGGCCTCGAGGCCGATGAGGAGTGCGCTGATTTCACTAGCGGTGAAGGTCATGGGACGCGCGAGCGGGTCGGCTCCGGCGATGGAGACGTATCCGTCAGCGCGCGTGACTTCGACGAGTTCGTCGTACCCCCGCGAGTAATCCCCCGCGTTGTAGATGATGTCGAGGTCGGCATTGAGCTCGTCTACCGTGAGCCCAAAATCGCGGGCCATGTCGGCTACGGCAACGTCTCCGAACGAATGGAGGTAGGCGATCTCTGCACTCAGTCGTGTCAGTTCGCCATCGCCCGTGCCTACGTCGCGTGCGCGCTTTTGTTTGACGGTGTCGAACGTGGAGGCGTGCTCCCACGTCAGTGAGGCGGGCCCGGTATGGAGGGCGGCGATTCTTGCTCTCGTCAGCGCCCACGTCGTAGCGAGAGAGTGGTCTCCTTCCAGTGCCACCCATAGAGGCTCGGCCCATGCTGCGCTGAGGATTCCGTCGGCCTTGCTCGGTGGGACCTCGGCAAGCGGACTCCCAGCGTCCATGCCGAGTCGAGAGCGCAAGTCGAGCGCTTTGTAGGGCGCGATGCGCACGCGCAATTGTTCGGCGCTCTCGTTCGACTGGCCGGCGCGCGTCCGATCGTTCGAAAGGAGCGATCGGATCGGCGGATGCGGCTCACGCGCGTGCTTCGCGGACGGCCCTTCAACAGGGATCGATTCGATGCGGCTGACGCGAAAGAGTCGAGGAGCCTCCCGGTCGAGATCATAGCCGTAGAGATATTCGCGCCCGCGAGCCACGTCGAAAGCCCACGGCTCCACGCGTCGTTTATGGGCGGCCGCCGCCGCCGAGGAACGATAGGCGAAGGTGACGGTTTTGCCGGACTCAAGGGCCTCGAGGAGCGGGGTGCTTGCGGGCGAGGAGCCGAGCGCTCCGCGCGCAATGCCCGAGACTGGCGGAACTCCCAGCGAGGCGAGCTTTGCGCGAATGCGGGCTCCGAGGCTTCCCGCGGACTGAGTGCTCCACATCGCTGCCGCAGCGCCGAGCATGAGGCGCTCGTGTGCGTCAAACGTGCCGGTCGACGACGCAGCATCGCGCACGGAGGCCGTATACCTGAGCGTGGAGGGATTGACGAGGTCGGGGGTGGAATCGACATCGATTCCGAGCTTGGCTAGTCGAGCGAGATCGCGGGTGAGTTGACGGCGGACACTCGCGGGATTCATGCGCTCGTACCCCGGCACAAGCTCCGTCACTTCCTCCCGCGTGAGGCCGCGTGTGCTCGACGTGAGGGTCAGTGCGAGGCTCAGGAGTCGCTCGACATTCTGCGTAGGTGGCACATCTCAACCCTAGCGTCCCGGCTCGGTAAGCTTGGGACCATGATCGCGCAGGAAACGGGAACGGTGCTCGAGCACCGAGATGCATGGCCGGGTGTCTGCCGCGTGTGGGCCGCGCTCGATTCCGACGGTACCCGCGTGAGCGCCCTCGCCTATCTCGACATGGTCGCGGCGCCGGCGGTGGGCGATCGCCTCCTGCTCAACACCAATGCCCTTCGAAAGAGCCTCGGAACGGGAGGCGACGCTTTCATCATCGCCAATCTTGATGCGTGCGAGCGCGGAGAGCTTCCCGAAGGCCACATGATGAAGGCCCGCTATACCCCGCAGCAGATGATGGTCGATGCCATCGACGACCCTGCTTCCCCGGCCCACGAGGCGATTGACGCCGTGGAGAGCCTCGACGGGATGAGCGTCATCGTCGCCGGTTTGCATTCAGCCGTCGGCCCCATCGCCGCGGGCTTTCACGCGGTGCGGCCCGGGGCGCGGCTCGTGTATGTCCACACGGATTGGGCTGCGCTACCCGTGGCATACTCGCGTGCTAATGCCCGCCTTCGCGAGGAGGGAATTCTTTCAGCCACCATCAGCGCCGGGCAGTCGTTCGGGGGCGACGCCGAAGCGGTGTCCGTGCCCTCGGCTCTTGCCGCGGCACGCGCACACTTCGAGGCCGACGCCGTCATCGTTGCGCAAGGGCCTGGAAACCTCGGGACCGGTACACGCTGGGGCTTTGGTTCAATCGCCGTCGCGGATGCCCTCCACGCCGCAGCTGCGATGGGGGCGCGAGCCATTTGTGCGCCACGCGTATCCGAGGCTGACCCGCGCTCGCGCCACGTGGGCCTCTCCCACCACTCGAGGACCGTGCTCGAGCGCATGCTTTTTGCGGGAGTCGAGCTACCGAGCCTATCCCCATCCGAGCGCAGCGATATCGATCTCGAGATAGCCGAAAGCTACGCACACATTAACTCGGTGCGGTCTGCCCACGGGGTGCCTGCCCATCGAGTCACCGCAACGTCAGGTGAGGGCCTCGAAAAGGCGATACGGGCGCTGCCGGTACGCGTGTCGACCATGGGCCGCGGGCTCGAGGAGGATCGGGCGAGTTTCCTGTACAGCGCCCTTGCAGGACGACTTGCCGCCGAGGCGCCTACGGCCTAAGCGAGTGCGTGTCGATGAGCGCATTGAACTCGCGCGCCATGACGACGCCCCTTTCGCCATCGGCCCGTTGAAAGGCCATGACGGCACACGTGTCGCCATCGGCCACATCCAGGTGTGCCCACGGGTCTCCTTCGGGGAAGCTCACCCCGATCAGTTCGGCCCATTCGAAGCGGCGCGTCGAAAAAGCATTGCGCACCGTCACGCAGGCGGCGTCGGCTCGCACCTGGACGCTAGCGTGCCGGTGGCAAAGCCACCCCACTGCGAGCGCGAGCAGCACGAAACCCAGCGAATCGAGAAACCTGTGGGTTAGAAGCGGAAGCGACACGGCCATCACGAGGCACGCAAGGGCGAACACCGCGGCGACGATGTACCCCCACCTGCGTACGGCACGGGGGCGATACGTGAGCGGCAGTTCTGGGATGTGCGAAGCGGCAGGCATGGGGGATTAATCGTGACGATGCGTGCGCGCGAGTTCACGCAAGACGTCGATCTCAGCCGCCGCATCGGCTGCTTTATAGACCGCGCTTCCCGCGACGAACACGTTCGCCCCGGCCTCAGCGGCTCCCTCGATCGTCGCGCGTGAGATGCCGCCGTCAACCTGAATCGACACTTCGAGGTTCTGGTCACTGATGGCGCGACGCGCTCGTCGAACCTTGGGGAGCATCGAGTCGATAAACGATTGCCCACCGAAGCCGGGCTCTACCGTCATCACGAGGAGCATGTCGAACTCTCCAAGAATGTCCACGAGAGGCTCGACCGGTGTCGCTGGGCGCAGCGCAACGCCGGCCTTCACACCCTTCGCTCGAAGCTCCCTCGCGAGTCGCACGGGAGCACTCGAGGCCTCAAGGTGGAACGTCACCGACTGTGCTCCAGCCTCGGCGTACACCACGGCATCGCGGTCAGGCGAATCGATCATGAGGTGGGCATCGAGCGGGATCGGTGAGCGCTTCGCGATCTGCTCAACCATGCTGACGCCGAACGTCATGTTGGGCACGAAATGGTTGTCCATGACGTCGATGTGGGCGGCCTCGGCATTGGAAATCTTGTCGAGTTCGGAACCGATGTGCATGAAGTCGCTGTTGAGAATGGACGGGTGGATGCTCGTTGACGACGTCGAGTACACGGGAGGCTCTCCTATCGTGGTGGAAGGTTAGGATTCTGGATCGGTTTTGCGAAACAGCGCGAGGAACATGGCGTCTGTGCCGTGCACGTGCGGCCACAACTGCACAAAGGGGCCGTCGCCGAGGTCGATGTCATCCGCATCGCTACGAAGCCCGGCACGCAGCGCTTCACGAGCGTCGAGAACTTCGAGATCCCCGTGTCGGCGCTGCGCCGCCTTTGCCACGAGGAGCGTCTCATTAGCGTGCGGCGAGCACGTGACGTAGGCAATCACGCCCCCTACCTGGGTGGCCGCTACCGCGCTGTCGAGAAGCTCGCGTTGCAAACGCCCAAGAGAACCGAGGTCACCGGGCTGCTTACGCCACCGCGATTCTGGCCTGCGCCGCAGCGCGCCGAGGCCCGAACACGGGACATCGGCGAGGACGCGCGAAAACTGTTCGGGGAAACGTTCGCCGATCGAGCGGCCGTCGGCGGTGAGCGTCTCGACCTCCGCACCCGCTTCTACGAGCGTGTGGACCGAACGCTCGACGAGGCGCGTGCGGTGTTCCTGTAGCTCGACCGCCAGCACCTCGGCGTCGTGGGTGATGCTCGCACCGGCGAGAAGCGCGGTTTTACCCCCGGGCCCCGAGCAGAGATCAAGCCAGTGATGGTCGGGCTCCACGACGAGGCTATCCGCGCCGAGGGCAAGCGCGAGTGCGACAAGCTGCGAGCCCTCGTCTTGAACAGCGGCACGTCCCTCATTAACCGCGGGAATCGTCCCCGGATCGCCGCCTGGCCACGCCATCGAAAACAACGACCAGCGGCCGGGCTGTGCACCGGCTTGGGCAAGCTCGTTTTCGTCGGTTAGACCGGGCCGCATGACGAGGCTGACCGAAGGCGCGTCATTGTGGGCGGCCAGCAGGGCGTCGATCTCGCGTGGATCCCGCCCGTGAGCTTTGAGGGCCTCCCGCAGCGCGCGCACGATCCATTCCGGATGCGAATAGGTGATCGCAAGGAAACGGTCCTCGTCGTCCTCGCGGGCCGGAACGACAATGGCAAGCCATTCCTCGAGTGTTTTTTTCCCCACGCGGCGAAGCACGGCATTGACTAGGCTTGCCGAGCCTGCCCCGGTCACCTCACGTGCAAGGCCCACCGTCTCAGAGGCAGCAGCGTGCGCCGCGACCCCCATATCAAGCATCTGGTATGCGCCAAGGCGAAGAACGTCAAGAACGGCAGGCTCGATTTTCGAAAGCGGGCGATCCACGCATTCCGCAAGAACTGCGTCGAGCCGACCCTGTGCCCTAAGCGACCCGTAGAAGAGCTCCGTGGCAAAAGCGGCATCGCGTCCCTCCACACGATGGCGACGAAGAACGGTGGGGAACACGATGTTCGCGTAGGCATCCTCCTCGCTCACACGTCGCGTTGCCTCGTATGCGGCGAGCCTTGAGGGGGTCGTTTCGCGGCGGCGTTCGCTCGGGCGCTTGCGCGAGTAACCGCGTCGAGGGCCGCCCCTGCCGCGCGAACCGCTCCGCTCGTGACCCGCGTCGTTCCGGTGACGCTGGGTATGTCCTCCGCGACGCTTCTGTCGCTCCTCGCTCATGCCGCGCTCTCCTCTTCCATGCGCTCGCCCGTTTCCAGTCGTATGCCGCGCGCCCAATCAGCAGCGGCCATGCGTTTCTTGCCCGCCGGTCCCACGAGCGTCAGCTCGAGAGGCTCGGTGGCGGTGCCGAGGAACACGTGCTTCTTCGTGACACCGAATTCGCCGGGAGCGAGGCTCATGCCCTCGGGCGCCTCTGTGTTTCCTACGCCGAGAACCTTGAGCCTCGAACCTCTCACGCTCGTGAATGCGCCAGGATTGGGGGCAAACGCGCGAATGTGAGCGGCAACCTCCCGCGCGGGGCGCGCCGGGTTAATCCGTGCTTCGTCGGCTCGAAGTTTGCGCGCGTAGCTCGCCCCCTCCTCTTCTTGCGCGGTGAGAGTCAAAGTACCGCGGCCGAGTCCATCCATGACCTCGACAAGAAGCCGGGCGCCATGCTCGGCCATGTCTTCGAGGAGCTCTCCCGCAGTCGCAAGCGGGGCAATCGAGTGCGGCTCCTGGCGCGCCAACGCGCCCGTGTCGAGGCCTTCGTCAAGTTTGAACACGCTAAGGCCGGTCTCCTGAAGGCCCTGCTCAATCGCGCGCTGTACCGGTGCCGCGCCGCGAAGCGCGGGAAGCAGCGAAAAGTGAAGGTTGAAAAATCCGCCGGGAAGGGACTCGAGCACGGGGCGCTCGAGAATCTGACCGTAAGCGACGACGGCCGCTACCTCGGCACCGCTCTCGCGGACCCACTCGCGAGTTTCGGCACTTCGCGCGTCAGCGGGTTTGAATGTTGGGATTCCCAGCTCTTGCGCGAGGACCGCAACGGGAGACGGCACCAGGCTCTTCCCCCGCTTGCCGCGGGCATCGGGCTGCGTGAGTACGCCGACGACTTCGTGGGAGGATTCGGCGAGGGCGGAGAGGCAGGTTGCGGCAACGTCGGGCGTTCCGGCAAAAAGAATTCGCATGATGCCCAAGTCTAGCGGCCACGCCTAGAAGACATGCGGGGGGTCAACCTGAAGGCGAAGGGAGCCCGGATGCTTCTTCGCGCTACGCACGAGCATGACCGCCCGCGCTGCCTCCACCAATGCAGGCGCGTGCTTGACCGGGCACCGGAGCACGACGCGCGCTTCGGCGTCAATGGTGGAAGACTCGACCTCCGTGGGGCCAAAAATGTCGACGCCTAGTGGCGCATCGAGCCGTTCGAGGAAATCGGTGCACGCCGTTCGGTCTCCTCGCACCTCAAGGACCTTAAACGCAGGGGGAAGCCCGAGTTCGGCGCGTTCTTCCAACACTCGGTCTATAAATGCGTTCGAGCGCACGAGAACGAGCGAACGAAGTGCGGGGTGCTGATCGGGACCAACGATCAGCACCTGCCCGCCCTTGTCGAACGTGCGGGTCTGGCCGATCACATGGGAGTAACGGCGGATTGTTTCGCAGTCGGCGTTGTAGGCGGCTCTGCCGAGGGAGGCGGCCGCGTCGATGATCACCGACGCCGCGTATCCGCCCTCGGGCTGCGGCTCTGCGCCCGGCGTTGCAATCACGAGGTCGCCGTCGCGAACGTCAGAATCCTCCACAATTCCGGAGGCCCCGCCCGATACGTGAAGCGTTGCGTTCGGGAAGGAGCGCTTCAAATCGGCAGCGGTGCGTTCTTGGCCGAGGACTATGGGGCGCAGATCCGCTCCCCCGCATTCCTGGCACCGATAGTGGCCGTACCGACGAGAACACACGCTGCACGATAGTTCCCCTCTTCCGGGCGCAGCGAGCGTCGCGTGGCAATGCACGCACGTCGCCTTGGTCCCACAAAATCGACACGCGAGTGCCGGGGCGTATCCCGCCCGCGGCACGTGGACCAGAACGGGCCCTTCCGCGAGCCCTCGGCGTATAACCGCGTGGGCGTGCGACGGCAAACGTGAAAACCCGCTTGCCCCCTCTCTCTCACGCAAGTACGCGTCCATGAGCTCGATACGTGGGTGAGTATGGGCATGGGCGGCGGGCACGGGTTCAAGAGCCGCGAGAGTGCCGGCCAGGGTGAGGTAGCGGGCGAATTCCGACGGTGCCCGCGAAACGAAGAGCAGGGAACAGCTTTCGTGGAAGCTTCGCGTGAGGGCGACCGTGCGCGCGTGGGGGTATGGCGCTCGTGGTTCTTCGTAGAGGTCGTCATCCGGATCCCATACAAGGATCATGCGGAGGTTTGCCACGGGAGCAAAAACAGCGCTGCGCGTCCCGATGACGAGGCGTGAGCGCCCCTGGAGTGTGGACAGAAACGCCGTGTACCGCGCATGGGGGCCCTGTGCGCTACCGAATTGGACGTGGTCGATCGCATGCGCCGTGAGAGCCTTTGCCAGTCGATCGACGTCGCGCTGATCACTCGCGAGGATGATCGCTCCCGCATTATCCTCAAGTCCCGACAGGCATTCGAGCACGAGTTCAATCCACGAATCCACCGGATCGAGAACGATCGACGCTCGCGGAGTGCGGTCTCCACCGCATGAGTGCTCGAGGAAAGCCCCGAGCCCCGCGAATTTGGAACGGTACTTCTCACACTGAGGGTTAGCGTCACCGGTCGAAGCAGTTTTCTTATCAGGTGCGCCAGATTTTTCGCGTGCATGGCGTTCCATGCGCGCCCGGTGTGCCTTTTCCGCGCCTGCGCTGCGCGCGGGAACGGCGAGTCGCAGCACGTCGCTGAGCGATCCCGCGTACCGCTGCGCAACGTCCTCGCACACCCGAAACATGTGTTCCGAAAGGAGAACGTCCTCGCTTACGACGGACACGAGCGGTGCGAGCGGCCGGATAGTGTCGGGTCTTTCGTAGCGTGCCCGTACGAGCGCCTCGTGCTCGCGGCCGGAGAATCGCACACGCACCCTCATCCCGGGCTCAACAGCATCGAGAGCCGCGGGGACCGCGTATTCGAAGAGGCGATCGAGGTGCGCGAGAGTACCGAGCACGTGAACAGAGACGACCGGCCGATCCGTCGCGAGCGAGAAGCCCGCGGTGGTTTCGAACGGTCGTCCGTTGCGACTGCTGTCCTCGCTCTTGGGTGTCGCGGAGTCAAAGAGCGCCGGTGGCTCTTGGGTCAGCGCCCGGTCACCCCAACGAGATCGCAGACGAAGATCAAGGTTTCCCCGCCTTTAATAACGCCCGGGATACCGCGGGGACCGTACGCAAGCGACGAGGGGATTTCGAGACGTCGGCGCCCGCCCACGCGCATTCCCTGCACTCCGCGGTCCCAGCCGGGAATGACCTGGCCTACGCCGAGCGTAAAGCGCAGCGGCTCACCTCGATCCCACGACGCATCGAACTGTTTGCCATCGCTGAGGCCTACCCCCACGTAGTGGACGTCGACAACGTCGCCGGCCTTGGCTTCGTCACCGTCACCGACCTTCTCATCGATGATGACGAGTTCCTCGGGCGCCTCGCACCCTTCAACGCTCACAACTGGTTTTGACATGATTCTCCTGAGATTTAGTGCTTAGGCCTCGGGCGAGGCCACGTACAGAACATCGGCGACAAAGAGCAGGGTCTTGCCGGCGAGAGGATTCTGATTGCCTTCGCCGGCTTCCCCGTAGGCCGACGCCGGCGGAAGAATCAGAGCAATCTGGCTACCTTGCGTTGCACCCTCGAGCCCCTCATCCCAGCCCTTAATGACCTGGCCGTCGCCTAGCTTGAACGAGAACGGGGTGCCACGCCCCCACGACGAGTCGAACTCTTCTCCGGTTGCCCAGTCCCAACCGCGGTAGTGCATGATGAGCGTGTCGCCCTTCTTCGCGGCCGGTCCGTGGCCTTTGATCGCGGGGGCGACAACCTGCTTAGTGGGAGCGGTACCGTTCGGTTTGGCGGTGAGATTTGGAGCGCCGTCCTCACCGAGGGCGAAACCGGGAACCTCCGCGGGAAGCTTCTGTGCGTCGCCCTCAGCTCGCTTCAATGCAACGCCGACGACGTCCCCGACCTGGAGCACCTTTTGTTTTTGGGTCCCGGCCACGCCGGCCATGAGAAAGCGCGAATGGGAGGTCAACCCCGTAAAGAATTCGGTCGCCGTTTGGCCCACGGATTGCTTATCCACCTTGAAAGGAGAGAACGTCCCCTCCTTCCACTGCGAAGCAAGCACTTCCGCGCTTTCCGGATCAAAGTAGGCGGAACGGGTCACGATGAAATCGCCCTCGGCGATTGCAGGGCCGTCGCCCTTGCTCACCACGGTTGAGTGGAAGTTAGAAAACTTCAGCGGGGCGTCGAAATCGACAGTCGGATCCTCACCAAACGCACTTGTGACCTTCACGCGGTCAAGAAGGTTGGCCTCGTCGGCCGCACTACCGCCGCCATCCGAGGCCGTGGATGCGCCCGAGTCCGATGCTTGAGCAGCGCCCTTCGCCGTAGGTGACGACTTTTTCGCGCACGCCCCAAGGGTGACAAGGGCGGAAGTGGAAGCAGCTGCAGCGAGCAGCGAGCGACGGTTGATCACTGGAGTCCTTTCAGCTCGGCGGGTGCCGATGAATACTCGTCAAGACTATCGAGCAAGCGGTCGATTTCCGGGTTTTCGACCTCAAACGGATCGAGCAGTGTGATGGGAAGAGCGCCGGGTGTGTTCGGTCGCACGGTTGTCCAATCCACCGCAACGTCGATCCCCTTTTCCCGTGCGAGTGTCAAGACTCTTGAACGCAAGTGCGCGCGAGTCGTAGCCGGACCCACTCGACGGGCGGCCTCAATTCGCTCGTCGCTCAGGACGCTCGTCGCAAGTCCGCGGCGCTCGAGTGCATAGAACACGCCTCGATCAGGATCAATATCGTGATAGGCCAGTTCGAGGCGCTGAATCTCGGGCGCGTTGAGCGCGAGCCCACGCCGATCCGCCACCGTCGTAAACAGCTCGTGCTTAATCGCCCAGTCAAGTTCGCGATTGACGAGCGAGAAATTGCCCGTTTCGAGCGCTCGCAACCCTCGGTCCCACGTGTCCATCATTCGAGGGTCGAGGTCATCGTATGTGCGTTCGAGAGCGGAGAAATAGGCGCGCTGAATCGAAAGCGCCGTGCTTACGCCGCCGTTCTTCAGCTGGAGTGGTTCGCTCGCCGTGAGGTCTCGCGCAATTCGGCGAATATCGCTGATCGGGTCTGCGAGCTCGAAGTCTGCAAAAGCGTGCCCGTCTTCAATAAATCGCAACACGGCGAACGTCATCGCGAACCTCAGCCAGGTGGAGACTTCACTCATGGTCGAGTCTCCAGAAATGACGTGCAGTCTCCTGTAGCGCGATGGATCGCCGTGGGGTTCATCGCGCGTGTTAATGATCGGGCGTGCACGGGTCGTCGCGGACGAAACCGTCTCCCACATGTGGTCGGCCCGCAGCGAGAAGCCGAAAACCGGCCCGCCCTCGCCTTCGAGAACTCCCCCGGCCCCCGTGACGATTTGCCGCGTAATGAGGAATGGCAGCAGCAATGCTGGCAGGCGTGTGAATTCGCCTTTGCGCTCCACGAGGTAGTTCTCGTGGCTTCCGAAGGAATTGCCCTGAGAATCAGCATTGTTTTTAAACAGATGAATGCGTGCGTCGCGGCCATCGGATTTCAATCGCGCGTTGGCCTCGTGGACGAGGGCGTGAAGCTCCCGCTCGCCCGCGCGCTCCTGGGCGACAATGTCCCACGGGTCATCGCATTCCGCGGTCGCATACTCGGGATGGGAGCCAACGTCGAGATAGAGCCTGCCCGCGTTCGTCAGAAACACGTTCGAGGAACGCCCCCACGCGACAACCGGCCGGAACAGTTCCCTCGCGGCGGCTTCAGGTTCGAGGGCTTGCCGCCCATCGGCGGTTACCGCGAGAAGCCCAAATTCTGTCTCTAATCCGCCTACGCGCCGTTTCATAGATGCGACCTTTCCACCCTGGCCATACTGACAGGAGTGTGCCTCTCAAACGAACGCAACTCAACTCCACGTCGAAGCAGGGCAATCTCGGCATGAATGCTGTCATCGGCGTGGGTTCGCGCAAGCTCGCGTACGCAAAAATCGATCACGGCCTCGGCTTCGCGCTCATGAAGAGCGCTGTCGAAGGCGCGTTGTGCGAGCCCATCGGGAACACCGCCGATCGCGGCGAATGTGCCGTGATCGCTCAAAGATCCATCGAAGCTCAAAGAGAAAATACGATCCAACTTTGGCGCCTGCCCGACTTCCGGCAGCAAGAGCGCAATCTCCAGCGGTTTTGGTGCGGAGACGAACGCCTCGCCAATGGCGTGGGCGAGAGCGTTGGCGAGGGAGGAAGCCGAAACATCACGGCGGGAATACTGGTAGGCGCGAGTATCGGCCCACCGCACGGCCGCGAGCCTGAGCGCCTCGTACTCGTGGAACTTTCCTGCGCCGGCAAAGGCGATGTGGTCGTGTACCTCGCCAATTTTCATGAGAGACGTCGATGAATTGAGGGCGATGATGACAATGCCATCGGCGCTGCTCGCGGCGATGACCGGCAGACCACGCGACACTCCGCGACGAGAGAAATCGGCCCGATCCTTCGTCAGCTGTTCGGGATCGACGTAAAACGGCATGCTCATGAAAGCTCCTTAGAGAGCTCAAGGATCCGATCCGCATCCACGAAGCGCGCGCCGTCAGCATCGACGTCGACAAGAACGGGAAGTGACTCGCCGCGAAGACCCGATGTTGCCGAGTCTCGACGGGAAGCGGACGCGAGTGCCTGAAGGGTAAGGCAATGGGCCTCGTCGCGGTCGCAGTCGAGAATGTTTCGCCGTGCATCGAGAACCGCCCGCGCGATGTCGCTGCCCGAGCCGATGGCCGCCGTCTCCTCCTCCTCGTAGGAGCCTCCGGTTGCATCGAAGGTGTGCACACGCGCCAAGCCAAGGCGCTCATCGAAGCCGGCGAGCAGTGGGACGGCGGCGAGGCCCTGCAGGGCAAGCTGGAGGTGCGCGCGCACGAGAATGCTCAGCCTTCGAACCTTGCCTTCGTGACTAAGCGCGTGCCCTTCGATTTTCTCGACGTGCTCGAGTTCGAGGGCGAACAAGCGCGCGAACTCAATGCCGAGTCCGGCGGTGCCCGCGATACCGATGGCCGAGTGAGAATCGACAAGGAACAATTTCATCATGTCGTCCTTGACGATCCGGTGGCCGGCGCTCGCACGTCGATCAGCGGCGAGCGTGACGGCCTTCCCACCCGTATGGCGGACGGCAATGATCGTCGTCGCCTCGGCAACAGTCACATGAGCGCTGTTTACGCCTGAAAGCTCGGGGGCCAGAAGGCCCTCCGCCTTCAAATGCGCCGAAAGCGAGGTGAGGGGGTCGCCAAGGTTGGTCACTGACCGCCCTTTTGCACGAAGGACTTCACGAAACTCTCCGCGTTGGATTCGAGCACAAGGTCGATCTCGTCGAGGAGATCGTCGCTTGAGGCGATCGACGCTTGAATCTGGCCGGAGTTCTGGTCGATAAGCGGCTCGTCATTCTCATCGCCGCCACCGGAACCGTGAATCTGCGACTGTGTCATGCTGCGACGTCCTTTCTCTTCATTCGTGTCCACGCTACATGCGCCCCGCGGCGGGGCGCGCCATCACCGCATCTCATCAGCGGCCTTCCGAAAACTTTCAAGGAGAGTCTCAATCGCCCCGCTTGGATCGACCCCGTGGGCCTCGCACCACTGTTTCGATGCGACCGTTGGATCGGCGAGACGCACGCGCATGGCCGCACCCTCGTGTCGCACCGTAACGACGTCCCACCCGGCCGAGTCAAGATCGTCGCGGTGGTGCGTGACAAGGCCGCCTCGTATGTACGCTCTGGTCGATTCTGGAGCGTGTGTCACCGCGTGCGAGATTTCGTCATCGCGCACGAGCCGGCGCACGCGCCCCGCCTTCGCAAGCTTCTCGTAGATGGATTTATCCTCGCGCACATCCGCGAATTGGAGATCGAGCGCCGCGAGCCGAGGGTCGGACCACTCCAGTCCGTGCCGCTCCCGAAACGCCTTAACAAGGGCATACTTGCCCACCCATTCGATGCGATCCGCGGCTTCCAGTGGATTACGCTCGAGCACCTCCAGAAGCTCGGTCCACAGCGCGATCGCCTCGAGGGTCTCTGCATCGGCCTCGTCTCCCTCGAGCGAATTCTTCACGGCCCTCAAGTAGGCGCGTTGAATATCCAGGGCCGACGCTTGCCTACCATCCGTGGTGGCATAGGTTTTCGCGAAGCCCAGATCATGCGAAATCTCGTGGACGGCGCTGACAGGATCGACGAGCTGAATGTCCGGAAGGAGCGACTTTCCTGTCGCGTGTTCCCGTTCCGCAAGGCTCAAAACGAGGGAAGTCATCGCGAGCTTGAGGAACGTTGAGGTCTCGAAGAGGTTCGCATCGCCAATAATGACGTGCAGCCGGCGAAATCGCGAGGAATCCGCATGGGACTCGTCGCGAGAGTTGACGATTGGCCGATTGAGTGTCGTCTCGAGCCCCACCTCGTTTTCGAAAAAGTCGGCGCGTGAGCTGATCTGAAAGCCGTCGATCTCACCGCGGGTACCGATCCCGACGCGTCCCGCCCCCACGAGAATCTGGCGCGTCGCGAAAAAGGGGATCAGAATTTCGCAAAGGCGCTCAAAAGGGACACCCCGGTCCACGAGATAGTTCTCGTGCGTCCCATAGCTTTGACCCTTGCCATCGGTGTTGTTCTTGAACAGCGCGAGGGCCGGGATACCGTCGGCCTCCTCGATGCGAGCCATGGCGAGCCGAGCGATACGCTCCCCCGCCTTATCCCACACGACCGCTTCGCGGGCGGTCATGACCTCTGGCGAAGAGTATTCGGGATGGGCGTGATCGACGTAGAGTCGAGCACCGTTGGTCAGTACCGCGTTTCCGATCGCACGGCGTTCCGCAAAATGCAGGGTCGCGGCATCGTCGAGGTCGAGCGGAATATCGTCACCGACCGTGATCTCGAAATCCGCGTCGACGCTTGGAACGTGCGCATCGTGCGCTTCATGGGTGAGCTGAGTAGGGTGTGCGGCAGCGCGCTGAACTTCAAACCCACGCGCGTCACGCAAAGGGGTTTCGTCGCCGTAGTCCCAGCGAACACGGCGCTTCGGTGAGTCCTCGAGCAGGGCATAAGCCGCGACGGCATAGTGCGAGAGGCGAATTGACGCGTTCGCCCCGGAACGTTCACGCTCGGAATCAGACGTGTGAACGATGCCGAATTCCGTTTCAATGCCCATTGGGCGCCGAGTCGTCAGGGACGGAATGACCGAGCTCACGGTGCCGCAACCTCCTCGCTGCTCGCCGCGCGGCGCGGCGTCATGCGGGTAATACGCTGGCCGCGACGACCCGAAACTCGGGCCCAATCATCGGGATTTGCAGTCGAGGGAAGGTCCTCATTCTCCTTGAACTCTGTGTGGATCGCTTCGAGAAGGTGAGCGCGAGAAATCCCCCGCTCACCGTCGGAAAGCTCCGCCTTAATCGCGAGCTTCTTCGCGCGGTCCACAATGTTGCGAAGCATCGCGCCGGACATGAACTCCGCAAAATACAGCACCTCGGCTGTCCCATCCGCATACTCGAGGTCGACATAGGCCATATCGTCGTCGCGCGCGTAAATACGCTCGATAGCGCAATCCACGAGAACGTCGAGTTCTTCGGCAAGCGGGACGTCATGCGTGAGGTAGAGCCGCAGGATTTCCGCGCCCGCCTTGGGGCCAGGGCGTTCGATGCGGATCTTGACGTCGAGTCGCCCGGGCCGAACGATCGCCGGATCGATCATGTCCTCGCGGTTTGAGGCCCCGATGACGATGACGTTCTCGAGACTTTCAACTCCGTCGATCTCGGCAAGAAGCTGTGGCACAACCGTTGACTCGACATCCGAGCTCACCCCCGACCCGCGCGTGCGGAAAAGCGAGTCCATCTCGTCGAAGAACACGACGACCGGATTGCCCGAGCTTGCCTTCTCTCGGGCGCGCTCGAACACGAGCCGAATGGAGCGTTCCGTCTCGCCCACATACTTGTTGAGAATTTCCGGTCCCTTGACATTCAGGAACCACGAGCGATTCACAACCTCACTCGGATCCTGGCCGCGTTGACGTGCCGCTTTGAGGGCGAGTTCGTGCGCAACAGCCTTGGCAATCATGGTCTTTCCGCACCCGGGCGGGCCATACAGGAGCACGCCTTTTGGCGGGCGAAGACCATACTCATGAAAGAGCTCCTGATGCAGAAACGGCATCTCGATGGCGTCGCGGATTGCGTCAATCTGGTCACCAAGGCCACCGATATCGCTGTAGGACACATCCGGAATGTGCTCGAGGATGAGGTCCGCAACTTCCTTGCGTTCAAGAACCTCGAGAACGAGGGCGGATTTCGGGTCAACCATGAGGTGATCGCCCCTATTGATACGACTATCCAGAAGTTCCGGAACGACGTTCATGACGCGCTGTTCATCGGCGTGAACCTGAACGAGCACACGAGAATCCTCAAGCTGCTCTACGGCGGTCGCGACAAAACCTGTCGTCTCGTGCGTCAATGCTTCAACGGCTATGAGGTTCTCATTGAGGCGCACCTCTTGGCCTTGTGTAAGCGCTTCGACGTCAACGTCGGGGGCAACCAGTACGCGCAGCTTTCGACCATTGTGGAGGATATCGATCTGGTTGTCCTCGACTTTCGCAACGAACGTGCCGAAAGACGACGGCGGATCCGCGAGTGACTCGAGATCACTTCGCAACTGCACGATCTGTTCGCGCGCTTTCGACAGCGACTTCACGAGCTGCTCGTTACTGCGAGCAAGCTTCGACAGTTCCTCGTTCAGCTCCTGATAGGTCTTCACCGCGTCCTCCCCTGCCTAATGTCTCGGAGTGCCCGCTTCGTCTTGCGTGGCGCAACGTTGCGTTCGTGGAAGTCCTCGCTCGTCCATTCATGACTCGAGCCACCGAAGCCCTCGTTTGCGGGGTCGTTGAGCTCCGCCTCATCCCGCGAACCAGGGGCCGGGCGTTGCTTGCGAAGCAGTGCCTTGCAGCCGCGAGCCGTGCGGCGGGACGTCAACAAGAACCCTGTGTGGGCGTTCATGCGGTGCTCAGGGCGCACCGCAAGGCCATCGAGATGCCACGGGCGCATCATCGTTTCCCACGCATAGGGCTCGGTGAACTCGCCGTGATCCCTAAGCGCCTCGACCGTACGAGACAGCTGCGTCACCGTCGCGACGTACGCGAGAAACACGCCGCCGTCTTCAAGCACCTCTGCCGCACTGTCCACGCACTCCCACGGCGCGAGCATATCGAGCACGACACGGTCGACGCGCTCGCCCTGCTGCGCGAGCTCATGCGCGCCGTCCTGGAAATCGCCGATGCTCAAGTCCCACCACGAGGGCACGGAACCGAAGAAACTTTCGACATTAGCCTTCGCGACCTCGGCGAAATCTTCGCGGCGTTCGATGGAGCGCAAAGAGCCGTCGGGCCCAAGCGCCCGCAAAAGCGCAATCGTGAGCCCGCCCGAGCCCACCCCTGCCTCAAGAACGCGTGCCCCCGGGAAAATATCCCCGTACATGAGGATCTGCGCGGAATCCTTCGGGTAGATAATCGCCGCGCCGCGAGGCATCGCCATCATGTAGTCGTTGTAGAGCGGGCGCAGCGCCTGAAAGGCGACGCCAGCGCTGTTCTCGACAACCGTGCCATCGCTCTTGCCGATCAGGTCGCCATGGCGAAGGAACCCGCGGTGGGAATGATGCACCCCGCCCTCTTTAAGCGTGATCGTGTTGAGGCGATTCTTGTGGTCGGCGAGCTGGACCTTGTCCCCCACAACGAAGGGCCCCGTACGGTCGAGGCGTGCGGTGACGGTGGGGTCGGTTTCGTGCGGCGAAGTCATGACAGTGAGTCTACGTGGCTTTTGCGCACCTCACCCGCGAGCGTTGAGCGCGCGGGCTACATCCTGCGCAAAAATCACGCTCACAAATTGACCTGCGTCGTTGCGCACGAGATAGGCGGGCGCCTCATCAGCCTGCATGGCAGCGAGAAGGTCGCTCCCCTCGGGACGCCCATCGAGCACCGTTGCCCTCACCACGGGTGAGAGCACCGCGTGAACCGGATAGTCCGCAGGCGCCTCAGCGATCGCGGCAGCTGGGGCGAGGACGACGCCGTCGGGATCGACGTAGAGCCCACCGCGTTCGAGGTAGGATCGTTCCCGCTCAACCGTTGCCGCGTTCGAAAGCACGCGGACCTCTTGCGACACGTGCGCGATGTGGAGCATATCGGCGCTCTCGAGAAAGCGCGCGTGGGCGATAGCCTGCGAGGCTCCCTGAAACAGCGATAGCGCGATCAGAATGCTCCACACCGTCCATAGCGGGGACGGCAGGTCTCCGCGCACGGCGGAGAGCGCGAGAGGGACGACCACGACGCCGACGGCGATCACACGGCCTACCCACCCCGTGATGATCGTTGCCCGTGCGGAGTTCATTCCGCATGCACGAAGGATCGCTTCCAGAGCCCTCCCGCCATCCATGGGCAGCCCCGGGAGGACATTGAAGATCGCGAGCGCCCAGTTGAGGGTCGAGGCAAAATGGCACGCAAGCACGCACATCGCGAGTGCTCCCAAATCGGCGTTCAGGAGCACGGGCGTCAGGGCCCGAGCGACGGCGCTCAGGATGAGGGCAAGGATGGCATTCGTGGCCGGTCCCGAAAGTGAGATGAGCATCGAGCGCGAAGGGCTCAGACGCGGTCCCTCATACGTCGTGTGCCCGCCAAACAAGGTCAGGGCGATTTCACGCACCCGAGCCCCGAAGGCACGCGCGACACACGCGTGTGCGAGCTCGTGCAAAGCAACCGAGAGCAAAAAGAGCACTGCTGCGATGGCTGCCGCGCCAATAGCAAAGGCCCCCGGCAAGTACTGGGCGAACTGCGGCTGAATCATCACCGCAAGCAACACCGCAAAAAGAATACTTCCGGCCCCGACGGAGACCTTTGGCATCGTCCGTTCCAGCTCAGCTCCCATACCCGCCTCGTTTCGACCTTGCAGCGTCGAGAACTATACTTGCACGACACGCCTAACGGCGTAGCTGAAGGAGGAATGCGTGCCCGAAAACCCCGCTCACGACGAGGTCAACCGCACAATAGCCATCGCAGCCTTCGGCGGCTGGAACGATGCAGGCACCGGCAGTAGTGAAGCCCTCACCCACCTGATGAACACGATCGGCGTCGATGAGGAACGCCCACCTCACACCATCGACGCTAATCACTACGTCGACCTCCAGATCAACCGCCCACTCCTGGCCAGGGATAGCGAAGGCCAACGTCGCGTGACCTGGCCGCACACGCACATCATTCCCCTCAAGCCCCACCGCGGCACGCGGATCCTCATCATCACCGGCCCCGAGCCCTCCTTCAACTGGACGGGCTACTGCGAAGACATCCTCACGCACGTGACATCCGCTCAGTGCACGCTTCTCGTGACACTGGGGGCCCTGCTCGCCGACACCCCGCACACGCGGCCGCTGCCAACATCGACAACGTGGGGCTCGCAAACCCCGAGGGTTGCCGACGCCGACGATTACGAGGGCCCCATCGGTATCCCCGCCATTTTGAACGACGCCGCCCACACTGCTGGCGTCGGAACCCTTTCCCTGTGGGTCCAGGTCCCGAACTACGTCGGCCAAAACCCCGCCCCCAAGGCCACCCTCGCACTCCTTACCGCACTCGATCGCGAACTTGACCTGCACATTCCCCTCGGCGAGCTTCCGGAGGATGCACGCGCGTGGGAGCGAGGTATGGACGCCATGGCCAACGAAGAAGAGGACATCAAGCAGTACGTTGAGCAACTCGAACAGATGAGGGATGCGACGGAACTGCCGGAGGCATCGGGCGATGTAATCGCTTCCGAGTTCGAGCAATTCCTTCGCAGACGCGAAGACGGCGACACGCACTAGGCGCGCCGCCGTCTTACGTCGGTTCTGGAAGCTTTACGCGCCCCCGAGCGGGGACACCACCCCGAACACGAGCAGGAGAAGAAGAACCGTACCTGCGATGAGGCGGTACCACACAAACACCGAGTACGAGTGATTCTCGATGAGGCGCATGAACCACACGATCACCGCATAGCCGAGCACGAACGCCACGAGCGTGGCGACGATGATCGCCGAAAGGCTTGGCTCCCCCGCTGCCATAGCGGCGGCACGCCCCTCGGGGCTCAAGAGGGCCGGCACCTCCTTGTACGCCTTGTACAGGCCAGACGCGAACACCGCCGGAATCGCGAGCAGGAATGCGTAACGCGCCGCGGCTTTGCGGCTGTAACCCAGGATGAGGCCCATCGTGATCGTGCCACCGGAGCGGCTCACGCCAGGGATGAGGGCGAGAGCCTGCGCGAGGCCGTAGAGGATCGCGTCTTTGAGGCTCAAGTCCTCCAGATTCTTCTCCTGCGCACCGCGTGCATCTGCATACGCGAGAAACACCGCGAAGAGGATCAGCATCGCTGCCGTGATGTACAGATTACGAAGCGCGTGGTCGATCTGCTTCTCGAACAAGAGCCCGAGAACTCCGATTGGAATCGATCCGAGGATGACAAACCACCCCATGCGGGCATCCGGATCCGAATGCGGAACCTTACCTACGAGCGACTTCGCCCACTGCGCGATGATGTGGACGATGTCCTTGAAAAAGTAGATGAGGACGGCGAGCTCAGTTCCAAGCTGCATGATTGCCGTAAATGCCGCCCCGGGATCCTGCCCTGGGTTCAGAAGTTCACCAACGACGCGCACGTGAGCGCTCGATGACACGGGAAGAAACTCGGTGAGCGCCTGGACAATGCCTAGGATCACCGCATCGAGGAAACTCAACTCAACGACTCCTTATCAGGTTGCGTGGGCACCAGATCCATGCGCGGCACGCCGGGCGATTTCGCCACAATGCGACACTACGCGGCACCTCCCCACCTGGAAGGCACCGCGTAGTGTGTGATCGATTACGGGATCGGCGCCGAGCGCTCAGTCCTCGTCGTCATAGTCGTCGTCATCGTCGAGGTCGAGATCGTCGAAGTCGTCGAAATCGTCGTCCTCGTCGTAGTCGTCCTCATCGTCGTCAAAGATAATGAATGGGGTCGCAACGTTGTAGGCATCGAAAAGTGCGTCGTCGTAATTCTCAAAAGCGAGCGAGAGACGTTCGGTGGCAACGTCGAGTTGGTCTTCATCCTCGCCATTCGTGGCGGCGATGACATCGAAGTGGCGCTCAAGGGCGGCGATCAGTGCGGTCAGTGCGGCGCGAGGATCTTTCGTGTTCATGCAATGAAAATACCGCGAAACCCCCGCAAAAGGTAGCGGAATGCCCGGAAATTGGCGGCAATTTTTTGTGCGGCACGCAAGGTGGCAGACTCGCTCGAGGAAAGGAGCGCTCATGACAAACATTCCGGACCGATCACGCACATCGATCCTTCCTCCTCAGTGGAAGGTCTCCACCCCCTCCAGCCTGCTTCACGCTCCGGTGGCGAAGGGACGCTCGGCGCGCGACTACGAGTTTCAGGTGCTCACGATCCCGAAGGGTACGTCGATTGGTCAGGCCCGCGAGGCCCTCACGGACGAGGCCGAGTACGGGCGCTGGGAACTTGCCCGGACGCAGAAGTTCATCGGCGGCGGGAAAAAGGTGTGGCTGCGCCGACGCATCATGCGTGTCACCGCACCGTAATGGTTGTCCACAGAAAAGGCGTCCAGGCAGCAATGCCTGATGTCATGTGGTGAACTGAGAAGCGTGATCAGTATTTTCGACTCGGCCGATACAACGGTGCTCTTTGCAATCGTGGCTTTAGCGCACCTCACGTTTGCGATCCCCCTGTCGTACATCGACATCCGCGAACACCGCTTACCCAACAAACTCACGCTCGCGATCACCGGTGCAGTGACCTGTACGGCGGCGGTGACCGCCCTTATGATTCCGGCGGTCGAGAAGCGCGTGCTCGGAGCATGTGCCATGGCCGTCATTGTTGGCGCATTGGTATTTGTCTTTGCGCTCCTCTCCCCCGGGAGTATCGGAATGGGCGATGCGAAAGTCACCCCGGCCACCGTTGTACTCGCGGGGATCGGCGGTATACCGGTCCTTCTGGGATCTTTGGCGTGGATATGCGGCGCCGGGGCACTCGCAGCACTTTGGGTGCTTGTCAGAACGAGAAGCACCAAGGCCCGTTTCGCATTCGGCCCGATCATTCTGAGCGCTCCCTACGGGGGCCTTGGACTCGCGATCCTCGGTCTTTTTTAGCGCCGCTTGAACTAAAGAAGCCAGGGCTGGCCACTGCCCTTACTTTCGGATTTTCCGGCCCGAGCCGCACCTCGGTCACAAACCTCGACTCGCGTGCGAGTGAACGGCAGAGGAGAGGCGCAGTGGTGCGGGCGGGGCGGGCGAAGCTCCGTTCATATCGCTATGCACGGCTTCGCCCGCGGTTCCAACCGGTCGTCATTCATGCCGCAGCGTAAGTGGAGAAGGAAGGCCCCCGCCTTGCCTTCGCACCGCAGGTGCGTTAGCGCATGCCCGCTCCGCATGGTTGGAACTCGTCTCTCCGCCCCCGCGAGACGCCCATCACAATCAAAGCAGAGCGGACAAACGGCAACAAGACTTCCGCTTGAACAAGAAATAACTTTCGGTAAACGTTCGCGGATGCAAAACTCCCGAACGCGCGCGCTGCAGGGGGTGATTACACGCAACAGAAAACCCTCCGTGCTGCGATTGCGCACGGAGGGTTTCTCCACGGTGTCCGAGGGGGGACTTGAACCCCCACGCCCTTAAGCGGGCACTAGCACCTCAAGCTAGCGCGTCTACCTATTCCGCCACCCGGACCGGGTTTTTGTCGCTTCTTCGTTTGCGACTCAATGAGATTACCACCGTGCGCACGTCGGAGGAAATTCAGAGCTCGTTTTTTGCGGATTCGTGAACGGAATCACGCGCCGACGGAGGTTCGGGTAAGAATGAGCGACGTGAGAGACTCGAACCTATGCCCCACATCATGTTTTTTGAACCTCTCATCCCCGGTAACACTGGCAACGCCATCAGGCTCTCCGCCGTGACGGGGGCGCCGCTTCACCTTATTAAGCCGCTCGGCTTCAACTTTGACGACGCGCATTTGCGCCGCGCGGGCCTCGACTACCACGATCTCGCGGTCATGACAGTTCACGAGAGCTTCGACGATGCCCTCGCCGCCCTCCCGGATTCACGGGTATTCGCATTCACGGGACATACAGATGCGCATTTCCACGACATCACCTACCGCGAAAGCGATGTTCTCCTCTTTGGGAGGGAGGACACAGGTCTTCCCGAGTCGGTACTGCAGCACCCCCGCATCACGAAGTGCGTCCGTATTCCTATGCTCGAGGGGCGCCGCTCGCTGAACCTCGCTAATTCCGCTTCGATCGCCGTATATGAGGCGTGGCGTCAGCTTGGCTACTCCGGAGCACTCTAGATCCCGACTCCGAATACTGCTTCGTACATCCCTTCGGCGGGAGCGGCCTCAACTCCGCACATGAGTTCGACTTGCCGGGCGGCCTGATGCGCGAGCATGTGGGCGCCGGTCGCGAATGCCGGGGCGGTCGCGCAATCCATGCGGTCGGCGAAAGCCGTGCGAACTCGCGCGAGCGGGGTGGGGTCCGGGAAGTACAGCGCATCGAAAAAGGCCGACGGCACTCGCGCTACCTCGTCCAGGTGGGCAAGGACGCGGTTGGCAATTGTTTTAGCCCCCTCGAGTGCGAGCGCGCTCGCGACGATGTCAGTATCGAAGCTTCGTGCGGGATGATCCCAGTCCCCCACGCGCACGTGAACGCCCCGGCTCTTGAGAAGTGATTCGAGGGACGTGAGTTTCTGGCGTGAGCGCGCGAGCAGGGTAAAACGCGTGCACCCTGCCTCATGAAGGGCCACGGCCAGTGAAAGGGCAGTCGCACCTGATCCAAGAAGCGTCGCACTTTCGATCCCCGCGATTCCCGCAGAATCGAGCGCTCCCTGAATTCCCGCGACGTCGGTGTTGAAGGCGACGTATCGTCGCTTGCGGCCCGAGCCGATCGGGAGCAGAGTATTCGCGATCTGGAGCTCAGAGTGGGTACCGTGAGCCACGGCGAGCTCGTGTGCATGAGCCTTGTGAGGCATCGTCACGCTCACGCCGTCGTAGAGCGGGAGTATGTTGCGTGCGAAACGCGCAAATTCTCCGCGTGGCACGTGAACCCGCTCGTAGCTCGCGTGCTCGATCCCGAGCGCGCGATAGGCCGCCTCATGCAGTTCGGGCGAGCGCGAGTGCGCGATCGGATCCCCGATCACGGCAAACCTCAGTCGATGACCGCTTACTTTTTCTTCGCCCATTCGCGCCACTGCGCCACATTCTTGTCGTGCTCTGCCTTAGTGGCCGCGAACTTCGTCTCCCCGGTATCCGTATTGACGGTCACCCAGTAGAGCCAGGGCCCTTCTGGCGGATTCTTCACGGCATCGAGGGTGGCATCGCCGGGATTGGAGATAGGGCCGATGGGAAGCCCAGGGTGCTTGTACGTGTTGTAAGGCGAGTCAGTCGCCCGCTGCTCCGGTGTCGTGGAGATCGTTTCGCTCTTGCTGAAATAGGCGACCGTCGAATCCAGTTGGAGATTCATGGGCTTACCGCCCGCCTCGCCAACGCCGGCAAGACGATTGTCGATCGTCCGCACGACCTTCCCGTAGTCCTCGGGATTGCGTGCTTCCTTCTCCACGATCGAGGCAATCGTGAGGGTCTCGTGCCACTTGTCCTCGGGAATCCCCTTCTTCTTGAGCCTCGTGGTCATACGGGAGACCATCGTGTCGAGAATATCGGCGGCTGAATCGTCTTCGTGAAAATCGTAGGTACCGGGCCACAGGTACCCTTCGATTGACTTCGCTGGGTTCTTCGGCACGCCGCGTGCCTCATAATCAGCTCCGGCCTTTTCAAACTCTTTGACGGGGATGCCCGTTGCCTTGCTCAACCGTTCGTACATCTTTCGAGTGGTCTGTCCCTCAGGGATAGTCACGCGAATCCCCACGCGGCTCGAAGGATCGAGCAGCAGGCTTAGCGCTGATGCTCCGCTCATCTGTTTACGCAGCTTGTAGGTGCCGGGCGTAATGTTCGGGGCATCCTGGCTCGCCGCAAAGGCGTTGACGAACGGGCCCTTCGTTTTGATCACGCCAGCGTCGACGAGAGTTGCCGCGATGTCCGAGCCACTGTCGCCATCCTTCACGACAATCTCGACCTCGCCGGATCCCTCGCCCTCGTAGTCTTTCGCTGAGCTTGACACATCCACGTTGGTGGAAATCCAGGAGTAGCCGAAGTATCCGCCGCCCACGAGCGCTCCGAGGACGACCAGCACCAGCACAGCGGGCAAGAACCGCTTCAACAGGCTCGGCTTCGGGCTCCGACGCTTTCCACGCCCCGATCGAGTCTCATGATGACCCGACGAACCCAGCAGGTCCTCAAGGGAAGAATCTGGCACGAATACTCCTTACTGGGGATCGCTGTGGCTCCACGGCTCTCCAGCCGCAGCTCCACGCGCGCGTTCGAAATCAAGAGCAGTCTGAAGAATCATGACTGCAGCGACCTGGTCTATCACCGGTCGGTGTGTGCGATGTCGGCGCCCCGAATCGCTCAGTGCACGGTGAGCACTCACGGTGCTCATGCGTTCGTCTACAAGGTACACGTCGTACTCGGGTTCCGACTCAATCGGTTCGAGTTCCGCGAGTTCGGCGATGAACGCTTGAGCTTTCTCAACTGCCGTGCCGCATTCGCCGCTCAGCAAGCGAGGCTTGCCGACATACAGTCGCTCGGCGCCAAGTTCGGCGATGAGAGCCTGGAGCTTTGGTGCGGCTTCCTCGCGCGGGAACGTGTCGACTGGCGTCGCGAGGATGCCGTCGGCGTCACTGCGGGCGACACCGACGCGGGCATCGCCCACGTCGACGCCGATCCGCACAAATCGCCGAGGCATCATACGCGGGCGCGAAGGGCTGCGGTAATCGTCTCTAGCGCAACGGGCACGAGCGACGGCTCGCCGCCACCGCCCTGAGCGAGGTCGTCCTTGCCGCCCCCTCGACCGTTCATCGCTGCGGCAGCGTCGCGCAAGAGCGCCCCGGCCTTGATGCCAGCCTCGCGCGCCGCGGCATTGGTGGCGACAACGAGCGCTGCGCGAGAATCGGACTCCCCTGCGAGTGCCACCACGCTGGGCTCTGATTCTCCAAGGCGCGCCCTCAAATCTGTCGCGAGAGTACGCAAGTCCCCCGCTGCCACTCCCTCGCCAGCGTCATGGGCGATCACGCGCACGCCGCCGACGGGAGCGGCGGACTCCACGAGCTTGCCTGCCTCGGCCTGCAGCTGCTGACCTCGCATCTGCTGAAGATTTTTCTCCATCTCCTTCACACGCTTCGTAAGCGCCTGCACACGCCCCGGAATGTCGTCCGTAGACACTTTCAAAATCTCCGCGAGCTGCGAGACAAGTGCGTGCTCTTTCGAATGGAACTTATAGGCACTTTCGCCAACGAGCGCGTCAACGCGACGGACGCCCGAACCGATCGAAGCCTCCGAAACGAGCTGGACTGAGCCGAGGCTGCCGGTGACGGGCACGTGCGTGCCGCCGCACAGCTCGCGCGACCAGTCGCCACCGATCGACACGACGCGCACGATGTCGCCGTATTTCTCACCGAACAATGCCTGAGCGCCGAGCGCTTTCGCCTCGTCGATCGGCATCTGCGCGTCTGTCACCTCGAGGTTCTGCTGCAGCATCTGGTTGACCTTGCCCTCGACCTGCGCGAGGGAGCTCTGCGGAACGGCCTGGCCGTAGCGGAAATCAAAGCGCATGCGGCCCGGCGAATTCTCGGAACCGGCCTGGGTCGCGCCTTCGCCAAGTTCTTCGCGCAGCGCCTGGTGCACCATGTGCGTTGCCGTATGGGCACGGGCAATGGCGCCGCGACGCTCTGTGTCAATGCGTGCGATCGCAGACTCGCCGGTACGGGCAGCCCCTTCGATGAGGCGACCACGGTGGACAGAAAGCCCCTTGACGGGCGCCTGGACGTCGTCAACCTCGATGATGCCGCCGCCGGCAAGACTGATCGTGCCCTGGTCGGCGAGCTGACCGCCCATCTCTGCATAGAACGGCGTGTCTGCAAGGACGATTTCCACGTCGGCGGGGGCACTGACGGTTTCTGCGAGGGCGCCGTTGACAAGGATCGAGCCGACTGTCGTCGAGACCGTGTCGTCCGTGTACCCCACGAAGCGTGTGAGGCCGTTGGTGTTCACGATGTCATTGAACAGTGCTGTATCGGTATGCCCTGCCTTCTTGGCCTGGGCATCGGCGCGGGCGCGCTCTCGCTGCTCCTGCATCGCTGCCCGGAAGCCAGCCTCATCAACGCGCAGACCTGCCTCTGCAGCCATTTCCAGGGTGAGGTCGATCGGGAAGCCGTACGTGTCGTGGAGCGTGAAGGCATCATCCCCCGCGAGCAGATCCGATCCGCTCTTCTTGAGGTTCGCGCTCATACCCTCGAAAATCTGCGTGCCGTTGGAGAGCGTGCGACGGAAGGCATCCTCTTCCGTGTACAGAACCTCTTCGATCTTCGCGAACTTCTCCTCGAGAACGGGATACGACGCCACCATGGCGTTCTTCGAGACTGGCAGCAGCTCCGGCAGCGCCTGCTTATCAAACCCAAGTAGACGCATCGAGCGCACCGCGCGCCGAATAAGCCGGCGCATCACGTAACCGCGCCCCTCATTACCTGGGCGCACGCCATCCGACGCAAGCATCATGGCGCTGCGAACGTGGTCGGCAACGACGCGCATGCGCACATCCGATTGCTCGTCGCCCGTCCCGTACCGAAGCCCCGTCAACTCCTCCGCGCGCGCGATGACGGGGAAGACCTGATCGGTCTCATACATGTTGTTCTTGCCCTGCAAAAGATAGGCGAGACGCTCAACGCCGAGACCGGTATCGATCGCCTTGCGGTCGAGTTCACCGATCAGCGGGTAATCCTTCCCGCTGCCCTCGCCTCGCATGTACTGGTCAAAGACAAGGTTCCAGATCTCGAGGTAGCGATCGCCGCCCGGGTCGACGCTGCCTCCTTCGGCCTCGGGGCCGAACTCGGGGCCACGATCGTAATGCCATTCAGCACATGGGCCGGCCGGACCAGGCTGGCCGGTCGACCAGAAGTTTTCTTCCTTCGGAAGGCGCACAATGTGGCGAGAATCGATGCCGATCACGCGCGTGAGGTGGTCGTAGGCTTCCTGATCGTTCTCCCACAGGGTGATCCACAGCCGATCGCCCTCCAGTCCGTACCCGCCTTCACCCACACTCGTCGTGAGAAGCTCCCACGCGAAGTCGATCGCGCCTTCCTTGAAGTAATCCCCAAAGCTGAAGTTGCCGGCCATCTGGAAGAACGTGCCGTGACGCGTGGTCTTGCCGACATTGTCGATGTCGTTCGTTCGGATGCACTTTTGGACGCTCGCCGCACGTGGCCACGGAGCCGTATCCGTGCCAACAATGTAGGGAATGAACGGCACCATGCCGGCAACCGTGAAAAGGATCGAAGGATCAGAGGAGACGAGCGAGTCGCTCGGGACAATCTCGTGGTCCTTGCTCTTGAAGAATTCGAGCCACCGGCGTGAAACCTCGGCTGTCTGCATGGGTTCTTCCTTCCCTAAGCCCTCACGGGCGTGGACTGGGCTGGGCCTTTAACGAAAAGCGGCCCCGACCAAGTGTACGTTCTCGTACTGGTCGGAGCCGCATGAAGTGAAGGCCGTGAGGCCTCCTCCATAAAGAAATCAGCGAGCGTAGTACTCGACGACGAGCGCGACGTCGCAGGTCACGGGGACCTCGGAGCGCTTCGGGCGAGCAACGAGCTGAGCCTTGAGTTCCTCGAGCTGCACCGAGAGGTACGAAGGAACCGACGCCTGAACGTCGGAGTTCGAACCCTCAGCGGCGTCCGCGAAAGCCTCGAGAGTCTGCGACTTCGGCTTGACCTGGATGGTCTGGCCCGGCTTCACACGGTACGAGGGGATGTTCACGATCTCGCCGTCCACGAGGATGTGGCGGTGCGAGACGAACTGACGAGCCTGAAGGATCGTGCGAGCGAAGCCCGCGCGAAGAACAAGGGCGTCGAGACGAGTTTCGAGAAGCTCGATCATCGACTCACCGGTCAGACCCGGGAGCTTCTTGGCCTCGAAGTAGGCGCGGTGGAGCTGCTTCTCACGAAGCTGGTACTGAGCGCGAAGGCGCTGCTTCTCGGTCAGACGAACCGCGTAGTCCGAGTTCGAACGGCGGCCACGACCATGCTGGCCCGGCGGGTAGGGGCGCTTCTCGAAGTACTTGACGGCCTTCGGGGTAAGCGCAAGACCGAGCGCACGCGAAAGGCGTGCGGTACGACGTGCTTTGGTGACACTGGTCACGTAAGTTACCTCAGTTTCGATGCGATGAATCCATTTGGCAGCCGCGGATTCAGCGCAAAACTTTACCGTGCCGAGTGCCGAGCCTCAAGCGTTTCAGAGGCTTGGGAGACACAAGCCTCTGTGGGATCGCTCACCGCGCGTCAACCGTCGGACCCCTGCACCCCACCCGCGCCGCGCGTGAGCGAACGCAAAATCGCAAGTGAGCTCTTCACGCGCGCTTCAAAACCGCGATCCGTTGGTTCGTAATAGTTAACGCCGACGAGGTCGTCGGGGGCGTATTGCTGACGTGCCACTCCCCGCGGCTCGTCGTGCGCGTACACGTAGCCAACGCCGTGGCCAAGCTTTTCGGCGCCCTTGTAATGCCCATCGCGAAGATGTGCGGGAACCGAACGCCCTTTTCCTTCGCGCACATCGGCGATCGCTCGATTGATTCCCGCGTAACTCGCATTGGACTTTGGGGCCGTTGCGATGTGCACGACCGCTTGGGCGAGCGGGATCCGCCCCTCGGGCATCCCAATCATTTGGACTGCCTGCATTGCGGCCACGGCAACTTGAAGCGCGGTCGGGTCGGCCATGCCGACCTCCTCACTCGCTGCGATCACGATTCGCCGCGCGATGAACCGCGGGTCTTCGCCCGACTCAATCATGCGGGCCAGATAGTGCAGGGCCGCATCCGGATCGCTTCCCCGCATCGACTTAATGAACGCGCTGATGACGTCGTAGTGCTGATCGCCCTCGCGATCGTAGGTCAACATCGAACGGTTGATCGCGTGGGCGAGGATGTCGCCCGTGATCCGCTTCTCTGGGGTCTTCAGTGCTGAAGCAGCAGCAGCCTCGAGCGCTGTGAGGGCCTTGCGGGCATCGCCTCCGCTGAGACGCACGAGCGCCTCGCGGGCATCACTCTCAAGTTCGACCGAACCGCCGAGCCCCCGCTCCTCGGCGAGCGCTCTCGTCAGCAGTGCATCAATCTCCTCGCCACCGAGCGAATCGAGGGTGAGCACAATCGAGCGCGAGATCAGCGGGGTGATGATTGAAAAATAGGGGTTCTCGGTCGTCGCGGCGATCAGGGTCACCCACCGGTTCTCAACCGACGGCAAGAGCGCATCTTGCTGCGACTTATTAAACCGATGCACCTCATCGACGAAGAGAATCGTTTCGCGACCAGTCGTGCGCAGGCGCGAGCGCGCCGCATCAACGACGGCACGGATATCTTTGACTCCCGCAAGCACGGCTGAAACCTCGACGAACTCGCGATCGCCCTCTCGCGCGACGGCGTAAGCGATCGTCGTCTTGCCCGTTCCGGGTGGGCCCCACAAGATGATTGAGCTCGGGGCCGTATGCGAATCGTCCTCTCCCACGAGACGAAACAGGGGTGAGCCGTCGGCAAGAGCGTTCTTTTGACCGACGATCTCCTCGAGCGAACGCGGCCGCATACGGGCTGCTAGCGGCGCACGGTGATCGACGTTGCGGTCCGCGAGAGTCTTCGGGGCCTCCACGCCTGGCTTGAGAGAAAAAAGATCGTCGTCCACACGTCTAGCGTAGCGAGGGCGCGCGAGATTCGCGCCGCCGAGCAACGATGATCGAGATCCCCGCGACAAGGGGCAACACGAGGGGAACATACCCATACCCCTCGCCGAAGTGCGACCAGACCGTCGCCTTCGGGAACCATTCGGGCTGGGCGAAACTCAAAGCGCCCACGCCGACAACGCCGACGAGTTCGACGCCGACGAGAATGAGGATCGCTCGCCAGTGGGGAGCCTTCCGAATCAGCAAGACCGCGATCGCGACGTACGTAAGCGCAGCAACAATGCTGAGGGAAAAGGCGAGCGGTGCCTCGGAAAAATCGCGAATCGACTGCACGAGTGCGCGCGCCGTCGCCGATACGGCAAACACGCCGTAAACCACGAACAGGGCCATGCGGAAGCCGCGTGGATTCTCCTGCGTCATCGACGACTTCGTGGAACCGGCGGGCGTCATTTCGCGAACCCCGCGGGCCAGATCTGGGGTAGCCGGTAGGCGAGGAAGACGCATGTGAGCGCGATGGCGGCAATGGCGAACGAGCCCCACTTGGTACGTTCGAGGAACGAGATGTACACGCCCGCGATCGGCAGTGCGATTGCGGTGGCAACATAGCCCCAAAAGATCACGGCATCGCCAGGGCTCACCGGAGCGAGGAGCCACGCAAGAGCTCCGATAAGCCACACGAGCGCTAGGGCGAGCGAAGCCCCCATGAGCAACAGGTCTGCTGCAAGATCCTTGATGACATAGACCGCGCCGAGAACGGCTACGAGAGCCGCAACAACGTACAGGGCGATCAGCATTTGCCCACTCCCACCTCAAACTCGAGTGACTCCCCTACGATAAGCACATGGCACATATAACTCTGAGCATCAGCAACGTTGACTCGATCACGACGGACGTCCTCGTGGTCCCCCTCCTTAAGAGCGCAAAGGATGCACCGGCAAGCCCGGTTGGGCTTTCATCGCTCGAAGAATCCTTCACTGCCGTCAAGGCCAGTGGCGCCAAGGGAGCGCTCACGACGATCCCGGCGCCCGCTGCCTACCGCGCTCACGCAATCGTCGGCGTTGGCCTCGGCGCCGAGGCACTTGAAGATGTCACGTGCGAAGACATCCGCTACGCCTTTGGTTCCGCTTCGCGAACCCTCACCGGCCACACAAGCATCGCCCTTGCCTTCCCGGCCGCCTCCGAGGCACACATCGCTGCGGCTCTCGAAGGTGCAGCTCTCGGCGCCTACGCCTACGGCGAATACAAGAGTGACCTCAAGGACGACCAAAAGCCCGTTGAGGAGATCGTTCTCGCCGTCGCCGATAAGAAGGAACTCAAGGCCCTCGAAGGCGCGGCGAATCGCGCTGAAAAGATTGCCCAAGGCGTTCACCTCGTTCGCGACCTGGTCAACACCCCGCCGAATCTTCTGTACCCCGAGTCTTTCGCGAAGCGGGCAAAGGAGCTCACGAAGAAGCTCCCCGTGACGATCGAGGTCCTCGACGAGAAGGCACTCGCCGACGGCGGCTACGGCGGCATCGTGGGCGTGGGCCAGGGTTCGACTCGCCCACCACGTCTTGTGAAGCTCTCGTACGCACCCAAGCGCGCCAAGCGCCACGTCGCCTTTGTCGGCAAGGGCATCACGTTCGATTCGGGCGGCATTTCCCTCAAGCCCGGCGCCGGCATGGATGAGATGACGATGGACATGGGCGGTGCCGCAACCGTTCTGGCCGCGACCGTCACCGCAGCCGCGCTCGAACTCAACGTCAACGTCACGACGTTCCTCGCGCTCGCCGAGAACCTCCCCGGTGGCGGAGCGCAGCGCCCCGGCGACGTCGTCACGATGCGTAACGGCAAGACCGTCGAAGTACTCAACACCGACGCCGAGGGCCGCATGGTCATGGCAGACGCCCTCGTGGACGCCGCCGCTCTCGAACCGGATCTCCTCATCGACGTTGCGACGCTTACGGGTGCCGCCATCGTCGCGCTTGGCAACCGCACCGCCGGCGTCATGGGCACCGACGATGCTCGCGACGAGGTATGGGAAGCATCGAAGGCGGTTGGCGAACCCATGTGGCCGCTCCCGTTCCCCGAAGAGCTGCGCGAAGGCCTCAACGGCCGTGTTGCCGACCTCAGCAACATCGGCGAGCGCCCCGGTGGCGCCCTCAGCGCGGGCATCTTCCTCAAGGAGTTCGTCGGCGAGACCAAGTGGGCGCACGTCGACATTGCCGGGCCTGCCTTCACCCAGAAAGCATTTGGGTACTCGAATGTGGGCGGAACCGGCATGAGCATGCGCACTCTCGTTGAGGTTATTGAGCGCGAAGCCGCCAAGTAAAACGTTGCGCGATTCACGCGCAGCAATCGTCGGAAAGCCCCCGCTTTTGCCCCGCAGCCGCGGGCGAAGTTGGGGGCTTTCCCACACTCTGGCCCCGCTCACGGCCGACCCACGGCGACATCCAGGGGCGTGTCTTACGATAATGGGCGTGCATGCCGCACCGGCTGGCTTAGCGTTCGAGGCCGGGACTTTCGGCGACATGCCCCCAATCCTCAACAGTTAGGGAGCTGAACGTGGCGGATACCTCCACAGACCAGAAGTTCGACATCGTGATTCTGGGAGGTGGCAGCGGCGGCTACGCGGCCGCGCTGCGCGCCACCCAGCTTGGAAAGAGCGTCGCCCTCGTCGAAAAAGACAAGCTCGGCGGCACGTGCCTGCACCGCGGTTGCGTGCCCACCAAGGCCCTGCTTCACGTAGGCGAGATCGCCGATACGCCGGCCGAAGCTAAGGCCGTGGGCATCGAGATGACTGCCTCCGCGGTCAACACCGAAAAGATGCTCGACTTCAAGAACAAGGTCATCGGCCGCCTCTACAAGGGCCTTCAGGGCCTCGTGGGCGCCTCCGGCGCGACCCTCGTGAACGGTTTCGGTCGCCTCACTGGCCCGAACACGATCGAAGTTGAAGCCGAGGACGGCTCAAAGCAGACCCTCACCGGTGACAACATTATCCTCGCCTCCGGCTCCTTCTCGAAGACCCTCCCGGGACTCGAGCTCGGTGGCCGCATCATCGACTCCGAGGTTGCGCTTCAGCTCCCCGAGGTCCCGAAGCACCCCATCATCCTCGGCGGCGGCGTGATCGGCGTCGAGTTCGCGTCGGTATGGAAGTCGCTCGGCGCTGAATCGGTCACGATCATCGAAGGCCTGCCGCACCTCGTTGCAAACGAAGACGAGGCCATCTCGAAGAACCTCGAGCGTGCCTTCAAGAAGCGCAAGATCGCGTACTCGCTCGGCGTCTTCTTCGAAAAGGCCGAGCAGACCGAGACCGGCGTCAAGGTCACGCTCGCCAACGGTAAGACCTACGAGGGTGACTACCTTCTCGTCGCCGTGGGCCGCGGCCCGCAGACGAAGGGCCTCGGCTACGAAGAGCAGGGGATCGAGATGGACCGCGGGTTCGTGCTCGCGAACAAAGAGACCCTCGAAACGAACGTTCCCGGTATCTACGCCGTCGGCGACATCGTTCCGGGCCTTCAGCTCGCTCACCGCGGCTTCCAGCAGGGCATTTTCGTAGCCGAGCAGATCGCCGGCCTCAATCCCCAGCCGATCGACGAATCCGGCATCCCGCGCGTGACCTACTGCGAGCCGAACATCGGTTCCGTCGGTCTCACCGAGAAGCAGGCCAAGGAGAAGCTCGGCGAGGACAATGTCGCGACATACGACTACAACCTCGGCGGCAATGGTAAGTCGCAGATTCTCGGCACGCAGGGCTTCATCAAGCTCGTGCGCGAGAAGGACGGCCCCATCGTCGGTGTCCATATGATCGGCGCACGCTTGTCCGAGCAGATCGGCGAGGCGCAGCTCATCGTCAACTGGGAGGCGGAGCCCGAGGATGTTGCTTCGCTCATCCACGCCCACCCCACCCAGAACGAGGCGATGGGCGAGGCCGCGCTCGCTCTCGCTGGCAAGCCGCTTCACGCCCACGCCTGATCACGAGGAGAAACGAACATGTCTGAAATCGTTAAGATGCCCGCGCTCGGTGAGTCCGTCACCGAGGGCACCGTTGTCCGCTGGCTCAAGGAAGTCGGTGAGGAGATCGCCGTCGATGAGCCCCTCCTTGAGGTTTCCACCGACAAGGTCGACACCGAGGTTCCCTCACCCGTTGCGGGTGTCCTCGAGAAAATCCTCGTGAACGAAGATGAGGACGCGGAAGTCGGCGCTGATCTCGCCGTTGTTGGCGATGGCTCCGGTGCTGAAGCGCCTAGCGATGGCGACAACCTCGCCTCGGACCAGACGGTGGCTCCATCGACCGCTGAGGAGACTCCCGCCGGCGAGAGCGAGCGACCTGCTGAAGCCGCGAAGGCCTCGGGTGCGGCTGACGGGCAGGAAGTCACGATGCCCGCACTCGGTGAATCCGTTGATTCGGGCACCGTGGTGCGCTGGCTCAAGGAGGTAGGCGACGAGGTTGAGGCCGATGAGCCACTCCTTGAGGTGTCCACCGACAAGGTCGACACCGAGGTCCCCTCCCCCATCGCCGGCACGCTCCAGAAGATCCTCGTGCAGGAAGACGAAGAGGCAGAGGTCGGCGCGGCGATTGCCGTGATCGGTTCGGGTGCACCGTCCGACGCTTCCCCGGCTCCGGCCGCACCCGCGGCCTCGAGCGATGCGCCGGCCCCCAAGGCCGAAGAGAGCAGCGCCCCAGCGGCGAGCGCCTCGCAGACCGTTTCCTCCAGCAACAACTCCCAGGCGTATGTCACGCCGATCGTGCGTAAGCTCGCTGCCGACAACGGCATCGATCTCGCTTCGGTGAAGGGCTCGGGAATCGGTGGCCGCATCCGCAAGCAGGATGTGCAGGATGCGATCGACGCGAAGGCAAAGGCCGAGGCTCCCGCGCCTGCAGCCGCGCCGACTGCCGCCGCAGCCCCCTCGAAGAAGGAAGCGCCCAAGGTCGAGGTGTCCCCGCTTCGCGGAACCGAGGAGAAGATGAGCCGCCTGCGCAAGATTGTGGCGTCGCGCATGGTGGAGTCGCTCCAGACTCAGGCACAACTCACGACCGCCGTCGAAGTCGACATGACGCGTATCGCCGCCCTGCGTGCTCGCGCAAAGAACGACTTCCTCGCGCGCGAGGGTGCGAAGCTCACGTTCCTCCCGTTCATCATGCAGGCGGCTGTCGAGGCCCTCAAGGCGCACCCGAAGCTCAACGCGGAGATCGCGGGCGACATGATCAAGTACCACGGCGTCGAGAACATCGGCATGGCCGCGGACACCGAACGCGGACTCGTCGTGCCGGTGATCAAGAACGCCGGGGATCTCAACCTCGCCGGTCTCGCTCGCCAGATCGGCGAGCTCGGTGCGAAGGCGAAGGGCAACAAGCTCACGCCGGACGACCTGCAGGGTGCGACGTTCACGATCACCAACACCGGTTCGGGCGGCGCTCTGTTCGATACGCCGATCGTTCCGAACCCGCAGGTGGGTATTCTCGGCTGCGGCACGATCGTAAAGCGCCCGGCTGTCGTGAAGGACGCGGACGGTAACGAGACGATCGGGATCCGCTCGATGATGTACCTGTTCCTCAGCTACGATCACCGCCTCGTGGATGGCGGCGACGCTGCTCGATTCCTCTCGACGATGAAGAAGCGGCTTGAGGACGGCGCGTTCGAGGGAGACCTCGGCCTCTGAGCCTGACACGCTGAATGTGCCCGGGCCATACTTTCGCAGGAAAGTATGGCCCGGGCTTTCACGTCAAGCGGCGCTGACCGCCGCTCACGGGCGCTGTCGAGGAAATACGCCATGCACCGCGCACACGCTCAAGCTGCACGTCGAGTTCGTAGGGCTCGCTTTCGGACAGCTCGCGAGACTCCTCTGCACCCGTTATGCGGGCGCCCGAGTCGATCACACGAACACGCACACGGGCCCTGTTATCGCGACAATCAAGTGTCCGGGCGTTGAGGATGCGAATGTCCCCACCATCGACGTGTGCGTGTGCGATGGCTGCGCGAAGTTTCTCATCGGCCGCTTCCGCCTCGCTTCCGGGAGCGGCAGAGGTGTTTTCGCTCGTCGCACCCACGAGGTAGCGGTGGCGCGCGGCGGCGAGAGCCGTGATGACGCTAGCGGGATCCTCCATTACCGCGTGCTGTGAGGCCGCCGTTGCCGAGGATTGGGGCGCCGTCGCCGGCGCGGTAGCCCCTACAAGTAAGGCGCATGCAACAACGGCGATCGCTCCGAGCCCGAAGGAAAGCCGTCGAAAGTTCCGGCCGCTTCGCCGCGAACGCCCGTCGCGGTGGCGAGTACGCGACGCAACCCTTCCGGCGCGATCCGCACGCGCGGCCTCGGAACGCGTCGGCAAAGTAGCCCGCTCTTGTGGGTTTGAGGAGGGAGCTTCGGTCACGCCCCCGGCCCGACGATGGGCGTATCGGTAGGTTCCACTTCCGCTAGTGAGCCGCGCGCGCCACTGCTCATCATGTCTTTTGCTCACAGGCGTCAGGTTCGTCACGCGTGAAAAATCCGTGACAACGACGCGCCCGTTTGGCGCAAGTTCAAGCCCCCGGACGCCCTGGAGGCCCAAGGCCAGATTCTGCGAGTGAAGGGTGGACAAAAGCGCGGTGAGATCCGACGCTGCCTGCGCTTCGCCTGCGCCCGCACCGGCAATCGAGCCGCGCTCGGCTCGTTTGCCTCGCGGCGGGGCGAGAGCGCTCGGTCCTTCCGCTATCGCATAGGCCGCGACTCCGCGCCATTTAAGAGCTGGCACAGCTGGGATGTTGCGGGCGCCCAACGTGCGAAGCAGCCCGATTTCTTGGCGCACCTTCTTGAGCGCGCGAAATGAGCGGGCACGGACAAGCGTCAACCGTCGGCCCCTGTGATCGCGGGCGTGCCACACCTGCCGGCCCTCCTCGCTGCGGATGAGGCGCACGGGACGCAGACCGTTACTGACGATGGAACTGAGGCGCGATGGGTGAAGGCTCATGTCTCTATTCGATCCACATTCCGGTACCTTTTCAGTGGATATCCGAAATTGTGGATAAGTCGGTGCCGGCACTCGTTCGATCGCTCATAGGAAACTTTTGTGCAGGCCCTTGGCGAACTAGCATGGGGTGGTGCTTGACATCATCCACCTCGCGTTTTCAGAAGATTCCGGGATCGAATCCGCTCACGAAGAGTTTGATCTTCCCCCGGGCCCCGTTGACTACAACGCAGCGTGGGATGTTCAAAAGAAAATTCATGCTGAAGTGATTTCGGGCGAGCGCCCCAACACGCTTCTGCTCCTTGAACACCAGCCCGTGTACACCGCGGGTCGCCGCACACTCGATATCGAACGTCCACGCGATGGCGCCCCCGTCGTCGATGTCGATCGAGGCGGAAAGATTACCTGGCACGGCCCGGGCCAACTCGTGGGCTACCCCATCGTGAAGCTTCCCGCCCCAATCGATGTGGTGGGCTTCGTGCGTGGCATTGAACAAGCCATCATGGAGGTCTGCACTCGCGCCGGAGTTGCAACCGCGCCTGTGGAGGGCCGTAGCGGTGTCTGGGTGCTCGATGAGCTTGGAATGGACCGCAAGGTCTGTGCGATCGGTTTGCGGGTCGCTAAGCGCTGCACCATGCACGGCTTCGCATTGAACTGTGAAAACGATCTTTCATGGGCGTTGAATGTCATTCCCTGCGGCATCGACGATGCGGGCGTGACATCGCTTTCCGTCGAAAGCGGACGCACCGTGCGTCCCCGAGATGTTCTCGCCGATGTCGAAGACGTCATGAGAGAGCTCGAGGCCGAACGCGGCCTTAACTAAACACCATTGGGCCGCGGAGATCACACCAATGCTGTGCGGCCCGGGCAGTGAAGCCCACTAGAATCTTGAGACCCCTATTCGCAAGGAGAGTGTGACGTGGCAGTTGAACCTCAAGGACGCCGCCTGCTCAGGGTCGAGGCCCGCAACGCGGAAACCCCGATCGAACGCAAGCCCAACTGGATCAAAACCACGGCGAACATGGGCCCCGAGTACACCGACATGAAAAAGCGCGTGCACTCGCGCGGTTTGCACACGGTGTGCGAGGAGGCTGGATGCCCCAACATCTTCGAGTGTTGGGAGGATCGCGAGGCGACGTTCCTCATCGGTGGCGATACGTGCACACGTCGGTGCGATTTTTGCGATATCGCAAGCGGCAAGCCGCAAGCCATCGATCCCGCCGAGCCGTTTAAGGTGGCGACGTCCATCAAGGAGATGGGGCTGAAGTATGCAACCGTGACCGGCGTGGCACGCGATGACCTCGAAGACGGAGCCGCAGGCCTCTTTGCCGAGACGTGCCGCCAGATCCACGCGATCAGCCCCGGCACCGGGGTCGAGCTGCTCATCGACGACATCAAAGGCAACTCGAGCGCGATGCAACAGGTGTACGACTCGAAGCCAGAAGTGTTCGGCCACAACCTCGAGACCGTGCCTCGAATCTTCAAAAAGATCCGCCCCGCCTTCCGCTATGAGCGCAGCCTCGGAGTGATCGCCGACGCAAAAGACAACGGCATGATCACCAAGTCGAACCTCATCCTCGGCATGGGCGAAGACACCGCGGAGATCCTTGCCGCGATGCAGGACCTTCGCGATCATGGCTGCGATATCCTCACCCTCACTCAGTACCTGCGACCGTCGAAGCTTCATCATCCGATCGACCGCTGGGTCAAGCCTCAGGAATTCCTCGAGCTATCCGAGGCCGGTTACGAGATGGGCTTCGCAGGCATCATGGCGGGGCCCATGGTGCGCTCGTCGTATCGCGCCGGCCGCCTGTGGGCACAAGCCATGGAGAAGCTGGGGCGGGAGATCCCCGAGGAACTTTCTCACCTCAATTCCTCGGCGCCTGCCCTTCAGGAAGCGACGAGCGTTGTGGAGCGTCAGGCGGCGCGTGAAAAGCGTGACAAGGAGCGCGCTGCGCGCAAGGCTGCGGCGAACGCCTAGGTACTCAACCCCGCTATGCTTAGGGGTGGTCTTCGGATCACTCGCATCGCGTTAAGGACAAGGATTAATGGCACGCAAGAATACGACCGACGCCCCCGCTCAGGCGAAAAAGCCCGGCCGCATCCGGCAGACGATCGACGTCTTCAAGGAGACACAGGCGTACGATCGCTCGACAGCCCCGCTCATGGTTCTCTCAATCGTGGGGCTCCCCGTCGTGCTCGCCCTGGTGTTCGGTGCTTTCGGTCACCCGATCTACGGCGCTTTCATCGGGCTCGGTTTCGGCATTCTCATCGCGATGATCATCCTTGGCCGGAAGGCACAGAAAGCAACGTACGCAAAGATCGAGGATCAGCCCGGCGCTTCGATCGCGGTGATGCAGCAAATTTCTCGGGGGTGGAACGTCGAGCAGGAGCCTGCTGCTTTCGATGCGCGTAGTCGATCGATGCTTTTCCGGGCGAGCGGCCGTAAAGGCATCGCGCTGGTGTCTGAGGGTTCCGGCGGCGGCTCGCGAAAGCTCATGGCGAAAGAAGTCAAGCGCATGAACCGCATGTTCCCGAATGTGCCCGTTCACGCGGTTTTCGTTGGCCACGGCGAGGGGGAGGTTCCGCTTCCGAAGCTCAACCGCCACCTCACGGGAATGAAGAACGAGCTCACGAAGGCTGAGGCGGGCGAGATTGGGCGCCGTCTCCACGCTCTGCCCAACCCCGTCCGCCAGGCGATCCCGAAGGGCGTGGATCCCATGCGTGCGCGCCCGAATCGCAAAGCGATGCGCGGCCGCTAGAGCGGCACCCATTCACATGTGCGCCCCGCAAGTCTTGACTTGCGGGGCCACTTTTATGTGGACATGAGCGCTTATGCACGCACGACAACGACACCTGCAACGAGATCGTGAAGGGTCTGCCGATTATCATTCACGACGAAAGCACTGATGATGCTGAGCATGACCGCGCTGCGCACGACGGCACGGGCGATCATGGGTGAGCGCCCGGTGATCGGAAGAACTCGAAGTGAGGTGACGAACTGCCCGATACTCGCTCCGAAGAGCGTTTGCATGAGGATGATCTGCGCGAGAAAAAGTAGAAGGGTGGCGAGCGGGTCGTAGTGAAAAACAGCGGCCGACACCGCCGCCGCGGCAGCCCAATCGATGCACGTGGATAAGAAGCGAAGCGGGATGGGCGCGAGCGAGCCGGACCCTTGGTCTGGCAGGCCAAGACCCGCACCCGAGAAAGAGTCAGACTTACTCGCGCTGGAGACTGACTCGTCACTATTGCGGCTGCTATTCATCCCTGAACCGTACGTTCGAGCACCCGCAGTGCGCAAACCGTCCAATGTGGGGCCGTAAACTAGGACGCGCAAAACACTCATAGCAATCGTGCACCCAGCACGGACGGAGGATACGTGTTCAGCAATCCCAGCGAAGCCGTGAAGTTTATCGAGGAAGAGGACGTCAAATTCATCGACATCCGCTTCTGCGACCTGCCAGGCGTGATGCAGCACTTCAATGTTCCGGCAAAGACGTTCGACGAAGAGGCGATCGCTGAGGGACAGTTGTTCGACGGCTCGTCGATTCGCGGCTTTCAGGCAATCCACGAGTCCGATATGAAGCTCATCCCCGATCTGAGCACCGCCTACGTCGATCCATTCCGCGACCAAAAGACCCTTGTCATCAACTACGCCATCGTTGACCCGTTCACCGATGAGCCTTACAGCCGTGACCCGCGAACGGTCGCCGCAAAGGCAGAGGAATACCTTCGCTCGACCGGCATCGCCGATACCGCCTTCTTTGCCGCCGAGGCCGAGTTCTACATTTTCGATTCCGTTCGGTACCAGACCGAAGCCAAAGGCGCTTTTTACGAGATTGATTCGAACGAGGCTGCCTGGAACACGGGGCGCGAGGAAGAATTCGGTAATCAGGGCTACAAGACCGCGATGAAGGGCGGGTACTTCCCCGTTGCTCCCGTGGATCAAATGGCTGATCTACGCGACGAAATGGTGCGTGTCCTGGACGAGGTCGGGCTCGAGGTCGAGCGCGCCCACCACGAGGTTGGCACGGGCGGCCAGCAGGAGATCAACTATCGATTCTCGACGCTTCTTCAGGCTGCCGACGACGTCATGAAGTTCAAGTACGTCATCAAGAATGTTGCGTGGGAGAACGGCCGCACGGCGACGTTCATGCCGAAACCGATCTTTGGCGATAACGGTTCGGGTATGCACTGCCACCAGTCACTGTGGAAGAACGGAGAGCCCCTCTTCTACGATGAGCGCGGCTACGGCGGACTTTCGGACCTCGCCCGTTGGTACATCGGTGGCTTGATCGAACACTCCCCCGCACTCACGGCGTTCACTAACCCCACCGTCAATTCTTTCAAGCGCCTCGTGCCGGGCTTCGAAGCTCCGGTCAACATGGTGTATTCGGCCCGCAATCGCTCCGCCGCCATCCGCATTCCCGTGACGGGCAATTCGGCGAAGGCGAAGCGCCTTGAGTTCCGTGCGCCGGACCCCTCGGCAAACCCCTACCTGGCGTTTGCGGCTCAGCTCATGGCGGGGATCGACGGCATCAGGAACCGTATCGAGCCGCCCGAGCCGATTGATAAGGATCTTTACGAACTTCCGCCGGAGGAGCACGCGGAGATCAAGACTCTTCCCGCTTCGCTCGAGGAGGCGCTTGACGCGCTCGAACGCGATCACGACTTCCTCACCGAAGGGGACGTGTTCCCGGAGGATCTCATCGAGACCTGGATCGCGTACAAGCGTGAGTTTGAGGTCGAGCCGTTTAGGCTGCGCCCCCACCCCTACGAGTTCGAGCTCTACTACGACCTGTAAGGGGATAAAGCGCCGTGGGGCTTCGTGCTAAAGCTTGGCGTTCAAGAGCGTGAGCAAGAGTTCTTTTGGACTCTGTGCCTCGTTGAGCGCGCAATCATCTGGCGCGAAGTCCCACGCCTTTCGCAAGGCTTTAAAGGTTTCCCACTCGGCTTGTGACGTGCGCAGCGGAACGGCGCTGTACCCGCCGGACTCGGGCAGGTGGATGATGAAGGCGCCCGTAAGCTCTGGCATGTCGCGAAGGGTTCCGTCATTGTCGAGGAGGTTCTCGGCATTCATGACCGCGACTGCCTGCAGCGCGTAGTCTCCGCGCACCTTTTTGGAGGTTTTGATGTCGCCGGTGAGGAGGGTGTTGCCGATTTTGACGATCGCGTCCGTCGTGCCGGCATAACCCACCGTGCGGTTCACCACGGTTTGTTCGATCTCGATGAACTCCGGTTGGAAATCGTCGAGGAAGCCGGCGAAGCCATCGAGGCGCACGTTGGCGCGCCGAACGAGCTCGCCGAGGTTCGTCTCCATGCTCAACAGGTCACCGCCGCTGCGCATCTCGTTGGCAAGATCGCGCATGTCGGCATCAGTGGGGCGCTCGCCTGAGCGCTCCCATGCCTCGCACAAGGCATGGACGTAGGTGCCGAAGTCTGCCGTCGTTTTCGTATAGTCGGGGGCGGCTTCTGCGATGCGCTTTTGGGTGGTCCAGCTGTTGCGGTTGACGCGGCGAATCTCGTCGAAGGCACGCGACGGGTTGCGGTCGAGGTACGAGAACATCTCGAGGGCGCGCTTCGAGGCCATGCGCGCGTACCATCCGTTGAGGTGATCTTTTGCGCGCATCCCGGCGACCGTGGTGATGGAGGGATGGATGAGTTTTCCTCCGGGCTCCATGCGATACATGCGTCCGCGTGCGGTTTGGGCGCTCAATTCGGGTGAGGTCATAACCTCTTCAGGCTACTCGCCGAAGATCAGGCGTTCGGCGACCTGGCGCGAGTGGCGCGTGACTTTGAGGTATCTCTCCTCGATTGCCCTGGCGTTGTCCACGGGTTCGTGCACGAGCGCTGCGAGCGCGCGCAAGTCGACCAGGTCGGTAGGGAGTGCGTCGGTTTCACGCCCCCGCCACAAAAAGAGTGCGCGGCGTAGCTCCCATGCGAGGAGCCATGCTCGACGCAGCGCCTCTGCGTCGGCGCTACTCAGGTGCCCGGCGGTCTCGAGGGCGGCAAGCGCGTCGAGGGTTCCGACGGCTCGGAGGCTTACGTCGTCCCCCGCGTATTCAAGAAGAAGGCGTTGGACGCTCCACTCGACGTCGGTCGTCGCGCCGCGACCGAGTTTGAGGTGGTGCGTCGATTTCACGCCTCGCGGGAGCCTTTCCCCTTCGATGCGGGCCTTCATCCGTGCGAAATCGCGCCGATCGCGATCGTCCATACCTCCCGCGCGGTATCTCGCGCGGTCCATGACGGCGGTCACGGCTGCCTTCGTGTCTTCGTAGCCTGCGATGACGCGGGCACGCAGCAGTGCTTGGCTTTCCCACCGTTCGGCGTGATGGGCGTAGTAGTCGTCGAAACTCGCGAGGGTGCGCACGAGCGGGCCGGAGCGTCCTTCGGGGCGGAGGTCGGCGTTGACGCGCATGTTGATGCCCGAGGCAGGGGCGTTGAGTATTTTCTGCACGCGTGAGGCAGCGGCAATCGCTTCTTCCGCGTCTCTCGCGCACACGAACTGGATGTCTGCATCGGAGGAAAAACCCATTTCACGAGCGCCGAACGACCCCATCGCGACGACGCAGAGCTCGACATCTGTATCCCGTTGCACGAATTCAACCGTGAAGGTGAGGATTGCCTCGGCAAGGGTCGTCAGAGACTCCCCTAGCGACGGCAGGTCGAGTAGACCGCATAGGTGCGCGATGCTGATACGGACGATTTCTCGCGCGCGCACGGTTCGAAGGGCGTCAATCACGTCGTCTTCGCTGTCCGCGCGCCCCGCGATCGCGTCAAGCTCGCCCGAAAGCTGTGTGCGGCTCAGGGGCGTCAGTTGAGCATCGTTCGCGAGCCACCGCACGGCATAGGGATGCAGGACGAGCTGTTCACCGACGTATCGAGAACTCGAGAGAATGCGCGTAAGACGCTCGGCGGCTGCGCCGGAGTCGCGCAACATTCCAAGGAACCAGTGCGTTTCGCGGAGGGTATCCGAAAGTCGCCGGAAGGACAGGAGGCCGAGGTCGGGATCGACACCGTTCGCGAACCATTCGAGGAAGGCGGGCAGCAGCTGTTTTTGAATCGCGGATGCGCGGCTGAGCCCCTTGGTGAGCGCATCGATGTGGTGAAGTGCGCGCTTCGGATCTCGGTAGCCGATCGCTTCGAGGCGGGCGCGCTGCTCTTTGGGACTCAGCGCAATCTGGCCATCGCTCAGGCGCGCCGATGTCACGAGGAGCGGGCGGTAGTAGATCTCCTCGTGTAGCTGGCGCACGCGCCTGCGCACGGCATCGATATCGGCGCGAAGGTTCTCCACCCGCGTGCCGATGCCGCGGGCGAGGCGCCGCTCGTCGGGCTCGGTTGACGGCAGCATGTGTGTGCGCCGAAGGCGCCAAAGCTGGAGCCTGTGCTCGCATACGCGCAAGTAGCGGTAGGCATCGGCGAGCTCGACCGAGTGCTCTCGGCCCACGTACCCACCCCGCGTGAGCGCGTCCAGTGCGCTCAGGGTGCCAGCTTCGCGGATGCGCTCGTCTGTTCGCCCGTGCACCATTTGGAGCAGCTGGATGGTGAACTCAATATCGCGCAGTCCCCCGCGCCCAAGCTTGAGATCCCGGTCAGCATCGGCCCTGGCAAGCACGCGGGCGCGCATCGCGCGAGTGTCCTCAACAAAACCCTCACGCGTCGAAGCCTGCCACACGAGCGGCGCGGTGAGGCGCTCAAACTCCGCTCCGAGTTCGGAGTCGCCCGCGCATGCGCGGGCTTTCAAAAGCGCCTGGAACTCCCACGAATGAGCCCATTTTCGATAGTACTGGGCATACGATTCGAGCGTTCGCACGAGCTCGCCGTCACGCCCCTCCGGCCTCAGGTTGGCGTCAATCTGCCACAGGCTTCCCTCCGCTGTCCGTTCCGCGCACACGCGCGCGACCTCACGCGCGAGGGCACTTCCAATGGCGGTGACCTCTTCTTGACTCACGCCGCCACGAGCGGGTTCAGCGACATACATGACGTCAACATCTGAAATGTAGTTCAACTCGCGCGCGCCGGCTTTACCCATGGCAATGATCGCGAGTCGCACCTTGTCGTGCTCGGGTGTTGCCGCTCGAGCAAGGGCGAGCGCCCCCTCGAGGGCTGCGTCGGCGAGGTCGCTGAGGAGCGTCGAGATCTCTTCCTGATGCGCAAACGGATCGGTTGCGCACACATCGAGAGCCGCGATTTGAGCGAGGAGAAAATAGTACGCGCGGCGGAAAGCATGACGCGGCGCGGGCCCCTCTTTCGCCACGGCCACGGCAGCATCCGGGTGGGAGCCGACGGCGGCGAGCATCACATCGCGAAAACGCTCGCGTGTGGGGCCGGCAAGCGTCGGACACTCGAGGATTTCTTCGAGTGCATCCACGTGACGTGCGAGCGCATCCCCGAGCGCGACCGAACTGCCGAGGACCCTCACGAGCCTGCGCGCCAGTGCTTCATCCGCAACGACCCTGTCAAACTGCGCGCTTTCGCCGGCTTCCGCTGCAGATTCGGCAAGGCGCATCAGAGCAAGGAGCGCTTCGTCAGGGTCCGCCGACGCGCCCATGTCGCGCACAAGCGCGGGAGGAACCCGAGAGAGAGCATCGCTCGCGAGGAGAGCAGCGCTTCTTTTAGTGCGGACGAAACCGAGGCGCGCCAGATCGAAATGGCTGAATTCGCCTTCGTCTGTGCCCGCCTGGAGCGCCTGAATCGCGCCGGTCTCGAGTCTCATGCGCGGTCTAAATATCGAAGGTCGTGCGCAGCTCGGAGTCGGTGACCTGGCGGCGGTACCCCTCCCACTCACGGCGCTTATCGCGCAGGATGTATTCAAAGACCTGCTCGCCGAGGACATCAGCCATAAGTTCGGAGGTTTCGAAGCTTTCGATCGCGCGCAGAAGATCCGACGGGAGCGGCTCGATACCCATGGCTTTTCTTTCCCGTTCGGTCAGCTCCCACACGGTGTCTTCTGCCCCCTCTGGCAGCGGATATTCCTCCTCAATGCCCTTGAGGCCCGCGGATAGAAGCGCCGCGAATGCGAGGTAGGGATTGGCGGCCGAATCGAGACCGCGGAACTCGACGCGCGAGCTCGTGCCTTTCGTAGGCTTATGGAACGGAACGCGCACGAGGGCGCTGCGGTTGTTGTGCCCCCACACGATGTAGCTCGGGGCTTCTTGTTCTCCCCACAGACGCTTGTAGGAATTGACGAACTGGTTCGTGAGGATCGAGTACTCGCGAGCGTGCACAAGCAAGCCTGCGATGAAGTGGCGCGCTGTTCGCGACAACCCGTACTCGGCGCCCGGTTCGTGAAAAATGTTCGTGCCATTTTGAAAAAGGGACAGGTGAGTGTGCATGCCGTTACCCGGGTGTTCAATCATGGGCTTCGGCATGAAGCTCGCGAATTTTCCTTCGCTGAGCGCGATGCCTTTCACGACGGCGCGAAGCGTGAGGAGGTTGTCTGCGGTCGTGAGTGCGTCCGCGTAGCGAAGGTCAATCTCGTTTTGGCCCGGCCCGCCCTCATGGTGGGAGTACTCGACGTGAATGTTCATGCGCTCGAGCTCTCGCATTGCGTCGCGTCTAAACCGACTACCGTCAACTCGCTGCACGTAGTCAAAATACCCGCCCTGATCGACGGGAGTAAGGCCAACCCCCTGTTCATAGGCCCGTTCGAACAGGTAAAACTCCACTTCGGGATGGGTAAAGAATTCGAGGCCCTTGGCTTCGGCACGCGCGAGGGCATCGCGAAGAACCCGGCGAGGATCCGAAGCTGCCGGCTCGGAATCGGGCGTGAAGACATCACAGATCATGACGCCCGCTTCGCCGCCGCGCGGCGCCCCCATGACCCGAAAGGTCGAGGGATCCGGGCGCAAAAGCATGTCGGATTCATAGGAGCGGGTCAGGCCCTCGATCGCGCTCCCGTCAATTCCGATCCCTTCGTCAAAGGCTTTGTCGAGATCGTGGGGGGAAATCACGATCGACTTGAGCCGCCCCACGACATCACTGAACCATAGGCGGATGTAGTCAATCCCCTGTTCCTCGACCTGCCTGAGCACTGAATCCTGGTGGCGTTCCATACATCAATTGTGCCCCACGCCCGCTACGCCCCAGAAGTCCCCCGCCGCGCCGACTACGCTGAGGTCGCACCCGCTGCATTGGACACGCACGAAAGGAATTCCCGTGAGCGAGAGCGCCACACCGCGCAAGGTCCGCACCCACACCCTTCGCGATTTCAAGAAGGAGGGCAGAGCGATCACGATGCTCACGAGCTACGACACGTTCAGCGCCCGTATCTTCGACGAGGCCGGTATCGATGTGCTTCTCGTGGGTGATTCGGCGGGGAACACCGTGCTCGGGTACGACTCGACCGTGTACACAAAGCATGAAGACATCGTGCGCTTTACAGGGGCCGTTGCTCGCTCGTGCACGCGCCCCCTGGTCCTTGCCGACCTCGCTTTTGGGACCTACCAAGCGAGTGTTGAGGACGCGGTTCGTCACGGTGTCGAACTCATGCAGGCGGGGGCACACGCGGTCAAGCTCGAGGGCGGCCGTGAAATCCTTCCCCAGGTTGAGGCGCTCGTCAACGCGGGAATCCCCGTGTGCGGGCACGTGGGATTCACGCCTCAGTCAGTCAATCAGCTCGGTGGGTTTAAGGTGCAGGGCCGCGGGGAGGGGGCCGACGCTCTCCTGGCCGACGCGGTTGCTCTCGAAGAGGCGGGCGCCTTCGCCGTCGTCCTCGAACTCGTGCCGGCTCCTCTCGCGACACGCGTGAGCGAAACGCTCGAAGTACCAACGATCGGCATCGGCGCGGGGGCAGGATGCGATGGTCAGGTCCTCGTGTGGCAAGACATGGCGGGGCTGAGCGGCTTCGAACCCCGATTCGTCAAGGCGTTTGCCGACCTGCGCTCCGAACTGTCAAGGGCGGCACGAGAGTACGCCGACGCTGTGCGCGCGAAAAGCTTCCCCGCGCCCGAGCACACCTTTGAACACTAGCGAGGTCGATGCACTACCGGTCTTCGTCGTCCTGATCGTCGTCTCGGTAGTACTCGTTCCACTCCTCGGTTGCTTCCTCCCACTGTTCGTTGTGTTCGGCCGCGCTTTCAAGCGCGTGCTGAGCCGCTTCACGGGTCGGGTACGGGCCCATGAGCTCAATCGCCGGGCTCTGCATACCTTCTTCGATCTCAGAGGTCTTGGTGTTGTAATAGAACTCGCTCATCACACGGCCTTTCGTTAGTCGTTATCCAGATGAACCTGTCAAACTGGTAACCATGACTGTAGACCACTGGCTTCGTCCCGAAAACCGTTCCGTGCTTGAACCGGGCACCATCGGCCCCCTTCGACAGGTTCCCTCGTCGATCGCGCGACCTGAATACGCGTTCAAAGACGAGGCCAAGTCCGATAATTGCGGCCCCTACGTGCAAACCCCGGAGATCATCGAGCGCGTGCGCCGCGCCTCCGCCATCGCCGCAATCGCGCTGCGAGAAGCGGGCAAGGCAGCACAACCGGGGATCACGACCGACGAAATCGATGCCATCGTCCACGAGGTCATCCTCGATCACGGCGCCTACCCCTCGACGCTTGGATATTTGAGCTTCCCGAAGTCGTGCTGCACGAGCCTCAACGAAGTGGTGTGCCACGGTATCCCCGACTCCACCGTCATGGAAGAGGGCGACATTCTCAACGTCGATGTCACCGCGTACCTCGATGGCGTGCACGGCGATACGAACGCGACATTCCCCGTCGGCGAGATCGCTCCGGAGGCAGCGGATCTAATCGACCGTACCGAGGAGGCGATGTTCCGCGGGATCCGAGCCGCGAAGATCGGCCGCGAGGTCAATGTCGTGGGCCGCGTGATCGAGAAGTATGTGGGCCGCTTCGGCTACGAATCGGTGCGGGAGTTCACGGGGCACGGTGTCGCCGAGGGTTTCCACAACGGTCTGATCATCCCTCACTACGATTCCGCGCCTCATTACGACGATGTCATCGAACCCAACATGATTTTCACGGTCGAGCCAATGGTGACGCTCGGCTCACGTGAGTGGGATCAGTGGGACGACGGCTGGACGGTCACGACACGCGATAAGGGCTATACGGCGCAGTTTGAGCACACCTTCCTCATTACCGAGGACGGCTACGAGATTCTGACCGATCCGGACGCTGAGATTTCCGCGTAGACTAAAGGACATTGTCACCCCGCAAGGAGAAACCTTTCACCATGGCCAAGGAAGCATTCGGAATCGATATCGGCGGCAGCGGCATCAAAGGTGCGCCCGTCAACCTTAAGAAGGGTGAGCTCGCCCAGAAGCGCGTGCGCATCCCCACGCCTCAACCGGCAACCCCCGATGCGGTCGCGAAAACGGTCAAGGAACTCATCGACTCCTTTGATGTTCCCGCGGACATGCCCGTGGGCGTGACCTTCCCCGCGATCATTCAGCACGGTGTCGCGAAGTCTGCGGCAAATGTCGACGATTCGTGGATCGGCACCGATGTCGACACCCTCCTGTCTGAGGTCACGGGCCACTCGGTCTTCGTTGTCAACGATGCTGACGCCGCCGGCATCGCCGAAATGGAGTTTGGCGCAGGCAAGGACAAGTCCGGCCTTGTCATCATGACGACCCTCGGCACCGGAATCGGCTCGGCGATGTTTATGGACGGCAAGCTCATTCCTAATTCGGAACTCGGTCACCTCACGTACGAGGGAAAGAGCTTTGAGAAGTTCGCCGCGAGTTCGGTTTTCGAGAAGGCCGGCATCAGCTACGAGGAATGGGCCAAAGAACGTCTGCAAAAGTTCTACGGCCACGTTGAGTTCCTTTTCTCCCCCGATTTGTTCATCGTGGGCGGTGGCGTGTCGAAAGACGCGAAGAAGTACCTTCACTTCCTCGATCTCAAAACCGAGATCGTGCCCGCAAAACTCCGCAACGAAGCAGGCATCATCGGTGCGGCCGCACTTGCTCACGCCGAGCGTAAGCTCGAAGTGAAAAAAGACAAGGGCGAGAAGAAGGCCAAAAAAGACAAGAAGAACGAGTCGGCGGCGGAACTCGCTGCTGAGTCGGTCGAAGAGGCCTGAGGCGGAGGGCATCGGGGGCGCCTAAGGCGCGGACCAGCCAGCCTATAAGCCGGGTTCTGTTTCAACAGTCATCTATCTAGGATCGCCGTTGCCGACGACCTCGAGCGGCCTACCCGGAGACTCGGCCTGGCAGCCTTGGCGCCTCCTGCATGACCTTGCTCCCGGTGGGGTTTACCGTGCCGGCACCATCGCTGGTGCCGCGGTGGTCTCTTACACCACCCTTTCACCCTTACCTGCGCAGCAGGCGGTTTGCTTTCTGTGGCACTGGCCCGCGGATCACTCCGGGTGGGTGTTACCCACCACCGTGCCAGGGGGAGCCCGGACTTTCCTCGAGGCAATACCTCGCGACTGTCCAGCTGACTGGTCCAGTCCTCAACTTTACTCCACGCCCGACCAACAGGAGCACGCGCGAGATGTTAATTCTCTTACCACCGTCGGAAACGAAAACTCGCCCCGCCGCCCTCGAGGCACCGAGTCTCGATCTCGCCTCGATGTCGTGGGGTGAACTACGTGAAGCTCGTGAGGACATGCTGCGCGCGGCAAAGCTCACTGCCGAGAGCGACACCGCGATGAGCGCACTCAAAATCCCGACTACTCAGCCGGAGCTGCGCGAGCGCATGGCCCACCTTGAGCGCGAACCGGTCGCGCCGCCACTCGAGGTGTATTCGGGAGTTCTCTACGATGCCCTCGGCACGGTCTCCGTGTCCGACGGCTGCCGGCTTCTCGTCCAGTCCGCACTCTTTGGGGTGGTCGACTGCACCGAGGACCTCATCCCTGCCTATCGTCTTTCAGCGGGAAGCGAAGTGTTGGGACTCGGAAAAGTCTCGACATGGTGGAAGCAGCATCTCAAAGACATTGGCGCAGCAATCGAGCGTAGCGGCGAGATCGTGATCGATTGCCGCTCCGGTGCGTATCGCTCGATGATGCCGCTTAAGGGCGCGCAGGTTCTCGAGGTGTCCCCGGTGGCGGTGCGCGAGGGTACGCGCCAGGTGATCAGCCACGACGCTAAGCGTTATCGAGGCCTCGTCGCGCGCGCTCTTTGCGAGGCGCCAGAGGCCGCCACAACAGCTGAGGGCGTCCTCGACGTGCTCACCTCCGCCCTCGGCGATGCACTGGATTTCGAGATCACCGATGGTAAAACTCGGCGGACGCTCACCGTGATCGACGATTGGGAGCGCCGCTGACGTTCACTGGCCGTAGTGGCCCACGACCTCTTCCCGGCCCGTATCGATGGTGACGTCTCCACCGTAGGGAATGACGTATTGAGGGCGCGTGTGCCCGAAAGGAACACCGAAGCACACGGGAAGATCCGGCGCGTATCGCGAAAGTTCGGCGAGCACGTAATCACGCTGCGCCGCACGACGAGCCGCGCGCACATTCTCGGGAGCGGGATTGTCCCGGTCGTCGACGACGGGCCGCGCGACGAGCATCCCGGCGGCGGCTTCGAGGTAGCCGCGCTCCCCCATTCCACGGATCCAGCGGCCTACGAGGTCGGGGCCCGGAAGAAACTCGGATGTTTCGAAGATAAGTATCGCGCCTTCGAGGTCTGCGAGATCCGGAAGTCGGTTTGCCCACGCGAGCTGGTCGAGCACCTCGAGGCATCCACCCCATGTGCGACCGCGCACGCGCGTTCGTGATCCGTAGAACTCGAGAGGAACTGCGGCCTCGCGAGGCGAGGCTTCCGTGAGGGCGCGCTCTTCGCTCCAATCGAACCCGTAATCTTGGCTATCGGCGGGAAGAGTGTAGGTCAGGTCCCCTTCACCAAAGAGCGCCGCGCGAAGTGAGGTGACATGTTCGGAATCCACCGTCGGACCACTCCCGAGATGGACCATGGTCGAGCCGCCATAGAAGCTTGCAAGCCCGTGCGCGAAAAGCCACGAGTGGAGATTGGTGTTATCGCTATAACCGAAGAACGGCTTTGGATCAGCGACGGGAAGTTCTGGGTCGAGGTAACGAAGAATACGGATCTGATCGTTACCGCCAATAGTCGAGATAAGCGCCCGGATCTCGGGATCAGCGAAAGCGGCGTTCACGTCGCGGGCACGTTCCTCGGGGCTCGCGCCAAGTGCACGGGTCGTGGGGTATTCGACGACCTCGAGCCCGAAGATCTCTTCGAGCCGTCTCATCGCCTGCTCGTGGATCGCGGGAAAGTACGCGGGAGCCGCCCACGCGGGCGAGAGTACGGCAACCTTGTCGCCCTCGTGGACCGGCGTGGGCTTGACAAGGCGTTTCATCTCACTGCCTCCGTGAAGGGATCGCTTGAGAGAGTTGAGACCTCGACCTCAAGATCGGGGAATTCTTCGCACACAATCGAGGCGAGACGCGGCAGATAGAGGTATTCACTCGCGTAGTGCGGAAGGTCGATGAGCGCGGGCACGCGAGAGTGATCCGCACGCGATTCGAGGTGCTCTAGGGCGGGGTGGTGGCGAAGATCCGATGTGATGTAAAGATCCACCCCCGCGTTCGTTGCGGCCTCAAGAAAAGAGTCCCCGGCGCCCGGGCACACCGCAATACGGCGCACCTCGCGATCCGCTTCGCCGGTAAATAGGACCCCTTGAGCAGTGGCGGGCACGCTCTTCGCGATAAGCCGGGCCACGTCACCGACCGTCGAAGGCTCGGCACACTCTCCCACGGCACCTAGGCCAAAGAAGGACTCATCGTCCGCGGGCTTACCCGGCTCAAGCGCCCTGGCATCGGAAAGGCCCAGCAGCTCAAGCCATGCCCCGACGGTGCCGTTTTGCGAACGGTCGCTATTGGTGTGCCCGCACCACAGCCCTCCGCGCGAGCGGAGGATTTCGGTCGCCACCGCCCCCTTACCCGTCGTTGCCGGCAGAAAGCTCGCGCCCCGTAGCAGCAACGGGTGGTGCGTGATGAGGAGCGTTCCTTCACGCTTCGCAGCCTCGCGAGCCTCGGCAACCGTCGGATCCACCGCGAGGCGTATCCGCTGGACCTCCCAGGTGGGGTCCCCGAGCACGAGGCCCACGCGGTCCCACTCTTCCGCCCATTGGAGCGGGTAGAGGCTTTCGAGCAGAGCGGTCACGCGGTCGATGGTCGTCATGGGTTGTACCTCGGCGGTTGTCGGTGAACGAGAGTCAGGATTGCGATCCACGCGCGGCTTGAGCTTCGGCGAGGGCCGCCTGATAGGCCTTCCACGGCATGAGTACGCACTTCACGCGGCCGGGAAACTTTGCTGCGCCCACGAGTGCGATCCCATCACCAATGATGTCTTCGTCGCCTTCGTTTTTGCCGCGAGAGTGCATGACCTCGTCGAAGTGGTCAAACGTCTTCTGTGCATCCTGGAGGCTCTCGCCGATGAGCAGATCGCTCATGATGGAGGCGGAGGCGCGGCTCATGGCGCACCCCGTCGCGTCATAGGACAGATCCGTGATCGTCGGGTTGTCCGCGTCGCCATCAAGCTGGAGGCGCAGCGTGATCTCGTCCCCACACGTCGGGTTGACGTGGTGAACTTCGGATTGGAACGGCTCGCGAAGCCCAAAATTCTGGGGGCGTTTGTCGTGCTCGAAAATGAGCTCGGAGTACATCGCATTGAGGTTCATCGATCAAATCCTTTGAAAAACGAGATGGCTTCCTCGAGTGCAGAGGCGAGGCGGTCAACTTCGTCGAGTGTGTTGTACACGCTGAAACTTGCGCGCGTCGTTCCGTGAACACCATATCGACGATGAAGCGGCCACGCGCAATGATGCCCCACGCGTACCTCAACCCCGAGGGAATCGAGAACGTGGCCGATGTCGTGCGGGTGCCGCCCCTCGACGCTAAAGGCAACAGCACCCACGCGTCCGGTGCTCGGCCCCTTGCCGATAATCCGTACGCCGTCGATCTGTGAGAGGTTGTCGAGGGCCCTCGCGGTCAGGTCAGCTTCGTGGGCGGCAACGTTCGCCATGCCCAGGTTCCGGAGGTATCCGACGGCCGCCTCAAGCCCAATGGCCTGGGAGATCATCGGGGTTCCCGCCTCAAAACGGGCCGGAGGCTCCGCAAACGTCGTGTGATCCATGTGGACAACTTCGATCATGGACCCTCCGAGCAAGAAGGGTGGGAGCTCGGCGAGCAGTTCGTAGCGCCCCCACAGTGCGCCGATGCCCGTGGGCCCGAGCATCTTGTGCCCCGAGAACGCGAGAAAGTCGACGCCGAGCTCCGCGACATCGATCGGCATGTGAGGTGTGGATTGGCATGCGTCGAGCACTGTAAGGGCACCGACATCGCGGGCACGCGCCACGAGAGTGGGAACCGGATTGATCGTGCCGAGCACATTGGATTGATGTGCGAAGGCGAAAACCTTCGTGCGTTCGTTCAGCAGCGAATCTAAATCGGTGAGGTCGAGCTCGAAATCGTCCGTCAGGGGGATGTAGCGTAGCGTCGCTCCCGTGCGACGGGCAAGCTCCTGCCAGGGGACGAGGTTCGAATGGTGCTCCATCTCGGTGACGAGAATTTCATCGCCTTCGTGCACGCGTAGGTGTTCCGGCGTTGACGAGTCTGCGTTACCGAGTGCATACGCCACGAGGTTGAGTGCCTCGGTCGCATTCTTAGTGAAGACGAGTTCCCGAGGGTCCGTCGCACCAATAAAACTAGCGATGGATTCGCGCGCCCCCTCGTAACGATCCGTTGCCGCCTCCGCGAGCTGGTGGGCGCCGCGTTTAACCGCCGCGTTGCTTGCCGTGAGAAACGCGACTTCAGCATCGATCACGCTCTGGGGGCGCTGACTCGTCGCCCCCGAGTCCAGATACACCAGCGGTCTTTCATCCGCGAGGTTCTGATGGAGAATCGGGAAGTCGCGGCGGATAGCCTCGACGTCGAGTCCGGGATGCTGCGCGGACACTTCAGGTGTCATGGATGAATGCTCCTTGTCGACCGTTCGAGCGTGCGACCTCCAGTATAGGAATTTTGCAAAACCGAAAGCGCAAATCTGTGGGGAATATGCCAGAGTCTCACACGATCCGCTCGGGGCCCGGGCCAAACCGCTCGTCAAGACCGACACTACAAGCACTGCGCGCATTGGGCGACGCGCCGCGCAGGTGGCGATTAAGTAACCGGACCACAACGCAGAAACACCCCCGCTCTTCGTGAAGAGCGAGGGTGTGATGGTGGGTCTTGAGGGACTCGAACCCCCGACATCCACGGTGTAAACGTGGCGCTCTAACCAACTGAGCTAAAGACCCGCGCGGACTATCGTCGCACGAGCGGCCGGATTCGGCAAAACGGGAGGCGGGAAGGCGTCGGAAAACTCTTAGACGAAAACTACGACCGCGAGGCCAACCGCGTGCCAGACCAATCCGGTGCAAGCGAAACCGCATTCATTCCGCGCAAACCGGCGGTGTTCGCTGCTTCCTGGATATCGGCGGGATCCACGTGACCCGGGCGGCCAGGCTTCGGCGTGAGCAGCCACACGGGCCCTCCGGCGACGAGGCTCGACAGGCAATCGACGAGCGCATCGGTGAGATCACCGTCACCATCGCGCCACCACATAATGACACCGTCCACGATCTCGCGGGAGTACTCATCTTCGAGGTCGGCGTCGATAAGGTCCTCGATAGCATCGCGAAGGTCGAGATCTACATCGTCGTCATACCCGAATTCCTGCACGAGCTGGCCTTCGTGGAACTCAAAAACTTCGGCAAGGTTGTCGCTCGAAGCTGCAACCGGTGACAAGGGGCGACTCCTTCGGAGGTCGGAAATGAGATGGAGGATCTCGGGACGCTCCAACTGTACCTAAGGACTCCGGCGGTGTCACTCACAAAAACACGACGTGAAACCATGCCCGAAGTGTGAGACCCGCGGCACCTTTAACCGCTCCGCGCTCACCTCTCTTTCGGACGCACGCTATACGCTAGGACGGCACAATGGCGGGCCTTAAGGCACAGCCCTTTTCACTCACACCATGAGGGAGAACAACAGCGTGAACTCGAACGACATCACCGGGCGTCATGGGATCGGTCTTCCCAGCCACGCGAACGACGTGGATCCCGAAGAAACGAGGGAGTGGATCGAATCGCTCGACGCGGTCGTAGCGAACAGCGGCGCGGAGCGTGCCTCGCACATCGTTGGCAACCTCCTCACGCGCGCACGCGAAAAGAATGTTGACGTTCCTAGCGTGGAAAACACCGACTACGTCAACACCATCGCCGCGAAGGACGAGCCCGAGTATCCGGGCTATCTCGATATCGAGAAGTCAATCCGACGGGCCGTGCGCTGGAACGCAGCAATGCAGGTTCATCGCGCACAGCGTCCCGAAATCGGCGTCGGTGGCCACCTCTCGAGCTACGCCTCCATTTCCACCGTCTACGAGGTTGGCTTCAACCACTTCTTCCGCGGTCGCGAACACCGCGGCGGTGGCGACCAGGTGTTCTTCCAGGGCCACGCCTCCCCCGGTATCTACTCGCGAGCCTTCCTCATGGGGCGCCTGAATGAAAAGGATCTCGACGGTTTCCGCCAGGAAAAGTCGAACCCGCAGGGAATCCCCAGCTACCCGCACCCGCGCGCGATGCCGGAGTTCTGGCAGTTCCCCACCGTTTCGATGGGCATCGGCCCCGTCAACGCAATTGAGCAAGCCTCCATTAACCGCTACCTCCACAATCGTGGCCTGAAGGACACGAGCGAGCAGCACGTGTGGGCGTTCCTCGGCGACGGTGAAATGGACGAGGTGGAGTCGCGAGGCGCCCTCCACATCGCCGCCAACGAGCAACTCGACAACCTCACGTTCGTCGTCAACTGCAACCTCCAGCGCCTCGACGGGCCCGTGCGTGGCAACGGCAAGATCATTCAGGAGCTTGAAGCCCAGTTCCGCGGCGCGGGCTGGAATGTCGTGAAGGTCGTGTGGGGCGAGGGTTGGGACAAGCTCTTCGCCGCAGACACCGACGGCGCCCTCGTGGACCTCATGAACACGACCCCCGACGGCGACTTCCAAACATTCCGCGCCGAATCGGGCGGCTTCATCCGCGATAACTTCTTCGGCCGCGACCCGCGCACGAAGGCCCTCGTCGAAGACATGAGCGATGCCGACATTTGGTGGGGTCTCAAGCGCGGTGGCCACGACCCCAAGAAGATCTACGCGGCGTTCAAGCATGCCACGACAGTCAAGAACGGCAAGCCGACCGTCATCCTCGTGCACACCATTAAGGGATACGTGCTCGGCAAGAACTTCGCGGGCCGTAACGCGACCCACCAGATGAAGAAGTTCACGATCGATGACCTCAAGCAGCTGCGCGACACGCTGCACATTCCGTTCACCGATCAGCAGCTCGAGGCTGATCTCTACAACCAGCCGTATTACATGCCGGCCGAAGACTCGCCGGAAATGCAGTACATGCGAGAGCGCCGTGCAGAACTGGGTGGTGTTGTTCCCGATAACCGCCATAAGAAGGCGACGTTCACGGTTCCCGGCGAGAAGACTTGGGCCGTCGCGAAGCGCGGCTCCGGCAAGCAGGAGGTCGCCACGACGATGGCGCTCGTGCGCCTTCTCAAGGACCTCATGCGCGACAAGGAAACCGGCAAGTACTGGGTTCCGATCATTCCCGATGAGGCCCGCACGTTCGGCCTCGACGCGATGTTCCCGACCGCGAAGATCTACAATCCGAAGGGCCAGAATTACCTTTCGGTGGACCGCGATCTCCTCCTTGCGTACAAGGAATCCTCGCAGGGTCAGATCAAGCACATGGGTATTAACGAGATCAGCTCGACGAGCGCCTTCACTGCTGCGGGTACGGCCTACTCGACGCACGAGGTGCCTCTCGTGCCGTTCTACATCTTCTACTCGATGTTTGGCTTCCAGCGCACCGGCGACTTCTTCTACGCCGCCGGCGACCAGATGGCCAAGGGCTTCGTGATCGGCGCAACGGCTGGCAAGACGACCCTCGCGGGTGAAGGTCTCCAGCACATGGATGGCCACTCCCCGCTGCTCGCGTACACGAACCCCGGTGCGGTTATTTACGACCCCGCCTACGGCTACGAGATCGGGCACATCGTGCGCGATGGCCTGCAGCGCATGTACGGGGAGAACGAAGAGCGCCTCCAGGAAGTCTTCTACTACCTGACCGTGTACAACGAGCCGATCCACCAGCCCGTTGAGCCCGAGAATGTCGATGTCGAGGGCATCATCAAGGGCATGTACAAGGTCGATGATGTTCAAGAGGGCGACGGCCCCGTTGCCCAGCTCATGGCCTCGGGCGTTGCAGTCCCGTGGACTCGCGAAGCACGCGATCTTCTCTACAGGGACTGGGGCGTTCGCTCGGCTGTATGGTCGGTGACCTCGTGGAGCGAGATGCGCAACGACGCACTCGCCGCGGACAAGCACAACTTCCTCCACCCCGAAGAGGAACCAAGGACGCCGTGGATGGTCGAGAAGCTCAAGGACGCCGAGGGCCCGTTCGTGGCGACCACGGACTTCGACTACCTCGTTCCCGACATGATCCGCCCCTGGATGCCGAACGACTATGCCGTTCTTGGCGCCGAAGGCTGGGGATTCTCAGACACGCGAGCTGCGGGCCGCCGCTACCTGCACATCGACCGCGAGTCGCTCGTCGTGCGCGCTCTCAAGTCGCTCGCGGATCAGGGCACGATTGACCGGTCGATCGTCAAGCAGGCCATCGACAAGTACGATCTGCTGAACGTCAACGCCGGTTCGTCCGGTGGCGCAGGCGGGGACGCCTGAGCATCATGGTCGCTGAACTGCCGTGGCTCCGAGTCGACGCGTCCGCGCCGAACGCCGCCGCGCAGCTCCATGATTCAATCGCGAATGCCGCGGCGGAGGGCACTCTCGCCCCGGGTGAGAAGTTGCCCTCCGTCCGTGCACTCGCGGAAGTCTGCCACGTCGCACCGAACACGGCGGCGAAGGCCATTAAGTCACTTGCGGCGGCAGGTATTGTGGAAACCGATGGGCGCCGGGGCACGCGCATAAAACCCTGGGGCGAGGTGGAACGCTCGCTTCAAGAGGCTCTTGCGCATGCCGCGCGCCTGGCAGTTTCATCGGGGGTTGGGGCCGACGCCTCCCTCGCGATGTTCGAGGCCGCGCTCCGCACGGAAGCGGCCTCCTCTCGTTCGACAGTGTGAAAGGACAGTGGCGTGCTCGTCATTGCATCGCCCGGCCAGGGCGCTCAGAAACCGGGGTTTCTCGCCCCGTGGCTGGACATCGATAGCGTCGCGGAATATGCGGGCTCCCTCGGCGAAGCCGCTGGCGTCGACATTGTGAAGCACGGGACCGTGTCGGATGCCGACACGATACGTGACACGGCGATTGCCCAGCCGCTTCTCGTTGCCTCGAGCCTGATCGTGCACAGCGTACTTTTCGGCGCGCTCGACATGCCGCGCCCCGATTTTTACGCGGGGCACTCGGTCGGTGAGGTTGCCGCGGCTGGTCTGAGCGGGACCCTCACGGAGACGGACGCGATGGAGTTCGTCCGTGATCGTTCGCGGGCCATGGCAGAAGCCGCCGCGGCAGAAGAAACCGGGATGGCGGCAGTCGTGGGCGGTCTGCGCGAGGACGTTTTCGCGAAGATCGAAGCCGCCGGTGCCGTTCCCGCAAACATCAACGGAGCGGCTCAGGTCGTCGCAGCCGGCTCGCTCGCGCAGCTCGAGAGCCTCAAGGAAAATCCGCCGGCAAAGGCTCGCGTAATCCCGCTGCAGGTGGCCGGCGCGTTCCACTCCCCTTTCATGGAAAGCGCGCGAGAAGCGCTCGCCACTCGAGTAAGCGACTACTCGGTGCGCACCCCCCAGATTCCCGTGGTCTCGAACGCCGATGGCGCCGTCGTCCACGACGGTCAGGCGTTCCTCGAGTCGCTCGTCACGCAAGTCGCCCATACCGTCGATTGGCTCGCGTGCATGCGCACGTTTGAGGCCGAGGGTGTCACCGGCATCCTCGAACTTGCACCTGCAGGCACCCTCACCGGTCTCGTCAAGCGGGACGCAAAGTCGATCGCTCGGTTCGATCTCAATACTCCCGATCAGCTCGATGCCGCGCGCGATTTCGTGCGCGAGCATGCCGGCCAGACCCCGAAGGAGGCATAGGTTCGGTGGTCACTCTTCGCCCCTCGAAGCCCGTTGCGGGCTCACAGATTCTCGCCTACGGCGCCGCACGCGGCGACCTCGTTGTCACGAACGATGACATCGCAGGCCCTATCGACTCGTCCGACGAATGGATCCGCCGCCGCACGGGCATTGTGACCCGCAAGCGCGCGAGCGAAGGCATTCACGTCATCGACCTCGCCGAAGAGGCCTCGCGGGAAGCAATCGACAAGTCCGGGCTCGACGCTTCGGCCATTGACGCGGTCATCGTCTCGACGATTTCGTTTGAATATCAAACGCCTTCGGCCGCAACCCTCCTCGCGGCCCGACTCGGGATTGAAGATGCAGTCGCCTACGACATTTCGGCGGCGTGTGCAGGCTTCTGCTACGCGGTCGGACAAGCCGACGCCCTCGTGCGCTCGAGCGCCGCAACGAACGTGCTCATCGTGGGTGCAGAGAAGCTCTCAGACCTCATCTCCCCCACCGACCGTTCGATCTCGTTCCTCCTCGGAGATGGGGCGGGCGCCGCGATCGTATCCGCGAGCGACGAACCAAAGATCGGCCCCACCATTTGGGGTAGCGACGGCGAGAACTGGGACACGATCCGCATGACCCACTCGCTGCTCGAGTACCGGGACAACCCCGAACTCGGTTTCCCGACCCTCGAACAAGATGGGCGCACCGTCTTCCGGTGGGCGGTATGGCACACCGCCGAAATCGTCCGCAAAGCGCTCGACGAGGCGGGGCTAACCGTCGATGACATCGACGTGTTCGTTCCCCACCAGGCGAACATGCGCATCATTGACGAGCTCGCAAAGCAGCTGAAGCTTCCGGAAAGCGTAGTGATCGGCCGCGACATTGCCGACACGGGTAATACGTCGGCGGCATCGGTTCCGCTCGCCGTGCACCGGCTCCTCGAAGAAGGCCAAGCGAAATCTGGCGACGTGTGCGTGCAGATAGGTTTCGGCGCTGGCCTCGCCTACGCTTGCCAGATCGTCGTCTTGCCGTAGGTTGTGCTGCGCTTGCCCGGTCCGGACCTACCCCGCGGGACGGTCTCATGCGCACGAGCGCAGAACAAGCCACGATCGAGCAAAGCGAGACACACGTCAAACTTGCAACCGTCGGAACCAGAACCTTCAGGTTTATGCCTGTAGGCTTATGCCGCTGATTTAATTCGTAAAGCACAAAGGAGAGCCTCATGGCACACACCGAAGAAGACATCCTCGCTGGCCTCGCCGAGATCGTAAACGAGGAAACCGGTGTTGAAACCGCTGACGTTCAGCTCGATAAGTCCTTCACCGACGACCTCGACATCGACTCGATCTCGATGATGACCATCGTCGTGAACGCTGAGGAGAAGTTCGACGTGCGCATCCCCGACGAAGAGGTCAAGAACCTCGTGACCGTTGGCGACGCCGTCAAGTTCATCCAGAACGCTCAGGCCTGATTGTTACCGATGCGCGCTCGCCCATTAGCGGCGAGCGCGCACTTTAATCTTTTCGCCCTTTTCCATCACGCCCGCAAGGAGAACCCATGAGCGAGAGCCCTCGCGTAGTTGTTACCGGCCTAGGCACGTTCAACCCGCTTGGAGTCGACATTGAAAGCTCCTGGAACGCCGCCCTTGCGGGACAATCGACCGCCCACACACTCGAGAACGATTGGGCCGAGCGCTACGGACTCGCCGTCGACTTTGCGTGCACGGTTGCGGGCGATCCCCTCGACTACCTGTCGAAGCCAGAAGCCAAAAAGCTCGACCCCAACGGCCAGTACGCGATGATTGCCGCACGTGAGGCCTGGAAGGACGCGGGCAACCCCGAGGTCGATCCTCTGCGCCTTGGCGTTGTGGTCGGTACCGGAATCGGTGGCGTGTGGACAATCCTCGACCAGTGGGACACCGTGAAAGAGCGCGGCGCGCGCCGCGTGAATCCGTTCACGGTCCCCATGCTCATGGCGAATTCCGCGGCCGCGCATATCGAAATTGAATTCGGGGCGAAGGCTGGTGCCCACACTCCCGTCTCGGCGTGCGCCTCGGGCGCTGAAGCACTCGCGCACGGCCTTGACTTCATTCGCAGCGGCCGCGCAGACATCGCAATCGTCGGCGGCACCGAGGGCTGCGTGCACCCGCTCCCCCTTGCCGGCTTCGCCAATATCCGTGCGCTCTCGACCCGCACGGACTCCCCAGAGACAGCCTCCCGCCCCTACGACCGTGATCGCGACGGTTTCGTTCTAGGCGAGGGCGCAGGCATCATGGTGATCGAAACCGAGGAGCACGCGAAGGCACGCGGCGCCCACATCTACGCCTACCTCGCCGGCCGCGGCATGGCATCCGATGCCCACCACATTTCGGCACCGAGCACCGAAGGCCAGGCGCGTGCGATCCGCGAATCGCTCACCGACGCCGGCCTTGCCGCACGCGACGTCGTTCACGTCAACGCGCACGGCACCTCCACCCCGCTCGGCGACCTCAACGAACTTGAGTCCATTTCGATCGCTCTCGAAGGCGAGACCGATCAGGTCGTCGTCACCTCGACGAAGTCGATGACCGGTCACCTCCTCGGCGGCGCGGGCGCTGTCGAATCTATCTTCACGATCCTTGCCCTCCACAACCGCCTGGCGCCACCGACCATCAACATCGAAAATCTCGATGAAGGCGTCACGATGGACATCGCCAACGGCCAGCCGCGCGAACTCCCAAGTGGGGACATCGCCGCTATCAACAACGCCTTCGGCTTTGGCGGCCACGACATGTCAGTCGTGTTCGCAAGCGCGTAACGAGAACTCACGAGTAAAGCGCAACGGGGTCCGACGGTTGTCGGGCCCCGTTTGCTCTGCACCAGAGCTTGGCCGCGAGCTTACCCGCTATCGGCGATAACCTCACTGCTTGACCGCGACTATAGCTGCGAGATCGGCGACGAGAGTCGAGTCACCAGTCTCCATGACAGCTTTGGTGGACTGTACATAATTGGGCCAATATGGCGTTGATACCCCAAACCTCAGCTGAAGCCCCAGCGGGCGCCTCTGCCGGACGGGCCCACACCGAAAGGTCGCGACGACGCTGAGACCCACACAGCGCCCTAGAAGCATTGCAGGCTAAACCAAAACGGACAATAAACGGGAAATCGCCACTTTGTCCGTGAAAAACTAGAACGAAAATAGGCCCAAAAACACGGTGTGACCTAGGCATATGGTAGGCCCGGCGGGGCTTGAACCCGCGACCGACGGATTATGAGTCCGGTGCTCTAACCGACTGAGCTACGGGCCCGCGTATGGGTTCCATTATCGCCGGTTCATGCCTCGGAAGAAAAGTTGACGCGGCCCGAGCGCCATGAGCGTGGCCTTTGGCACATCTGCGCCAAATTGGGCCTCTGAATTGGCGAGATAGGCCGGGGCGCTGCTAATGTATTTCGAGTCGATCCCCCATAGCTCAATCGGCAGAGCATTCGACTGTTAATCGAAGGGTTATTGGTTCAAGTCCAATTGGGGGAGCAACAGAAGGCCCCGGGGAAACCCGGGGCCTTCACTTTTCACGGTGGCGTTGAGCCCCCAGGCCTGGAGGAAGGTATCCATGAGTGTTCACTCGCCCGAGTCATTTGAGCGGCCCGAGGATTTCGGACCGGGCAGCGTCTGGGTCGATCGAGTCGCCACTCGCCAGTACGTGGGTCACACTCAGTCGGGTGTGGAGATCCCCATTGGTCTCGAAGAAGGCCGCGTCAGCCCCGGGGAGCTTTTGAAGCTCGCTCTGATTGGGTGCGCGGGAATGTCGATGGATCATTCGGTTGCGCGGCGCCTCGGCGAGGACTTTGCGGCGCGACTTTACGCGCACGGTACGTCCGACGAAAAGGACGACCGCTACCATGAGATTGACGAGACGATTCAGCTGGATCTCTCCGGTCTTGAGGAGCGAGAGCGGGAAAAGCTCGCCGCCGTCATCGATCGCGTCATTGATGCGGCGTGCACGATTCAGCGCACTGTCGTTCCTGGGGCCGAAGTGCGCCACACGATTACCGATGCACATTCCGCTGGCGCGGCTGCATCGCACGAGGAGGAGAAGTAATGGCCAAGCGCGACATTCGCATTGTTGGCGACCCGGTTCTGCGCACCGAGTGCGATCCGATTAAGGACATCACCCCTGGCGTTCGCGGCCTTGTCGAGGATCTCCTGGAGAACGTCAACGAGGAGGGGCGCGCCGGTCTTGCCGCGAATCAAATCGGGGTGAGCTTGCGCGCGTTCTCCTGGAACATCGACGGTGAGCTCGGCTACATCCTGAATCCGGTCATCACCTACCTTTCTGAGGAAAAGCAGGGCGGTGACGAAGGCTGCCTTTCGGTTCCGGACCTGTGGTTTCCGCGCGAACGCGCCGCGAAGGCGGCGTGCGAGGGCATTGACCTTGACGGAAACAAAGTCGTGCTCGAGGGCGATGGAATTGTCGCGCGCTTGATCCAGCACGAGGTGGGTCACCTCGACGGTGCGCTTTATATCGACGGTCTCGAGAAGAGCGAGAAGAAGAAGGCGTTGCGGGCTATCCGCGCAAACCTCTAAACTGTCGTAAGGCCCGAGCTTGGCCACCGCAAGTATCAACGCGAATCGTGGGGAAGACGTTTCGATTGATACGAAAGGTAAGCCCATGGCTCGTGGAACCCTCACAATCCACTCCGTGCCGCGTGCCCTCGCACCTCATCTTGAATGGGCCGTCAGCGGAGTTCTCGGTGTGCCCGTACGCGTGAAGTGGCATCGCCACGAAAGTGATCCCTCGCAGCTACGCATGGCGATCAACTGGACCGGACCCGAAGGCCTTGGTGCACGCCTCGCGACCGCGCTGCGCGGCTGGGACAGCGTGCGCTTCGAAGTTACGCAAGAGCCGGGAGGCGGCGAAGAGGGTGCGCGGTGGATGTATACACCCTCGCTCGGCATCCATCACGCCGCGATCGATGCGGCGGGCAACGTCACGCTAACCGAAGACCGTATTCGTTTTTGCATTGCCTCTGGTGCCGGCGACGCCGCGCGCATCGAACAGGAGATCGGCAAGGCTCTTGGCGAGGCGTGGGATCGCGAGCTCGAGGCATTCCGCGTGGCCGCGAGCGGTGAGGAACCGCGCCGCCTTCACCTCGTCGGCTGACGGACCGTTTTCAAAAACTCCGCGTGCCTCTAGTCTTTGAGGGCGCGGAGTTTTTGCTGCGCCTCTTGAAGGGCATTCATGGTCGCCCGGTACTCCTCGGCGTCGCGATCGGGGGTGAGCCTACCGAGTTTGCGACGCAGCTCGGAAATGTCGTGCGTGAAGCTCAGCTGTTGCAGTCGGCGTATGAGCGCGGGCCCCAGACGGTTCAGTTGCTGCTCATCGCGCGCGGGAAGCGGGTAGGAGGCAAGGTCGCCGATGAGCGGGCGCAAGGAATCGCCTGCAATTTCCATGACCGCTTCGACAAACGCGCGCACGCTCACGTTCTTGTGCGCCGCTTCCTCGAAGAGGCCGGTCGCAATCACGCAGTCCCACACGCTCTGCAGGGTCACCGTGCGAAATGGCTCGTCGGGCAGCGCATGCACATCCTCGATACTGACGCATGAGGGCGCTTGAAGCAGGAGGGACAGTGCCTGCACTTCGGCCGTCTCGATCGGGTCGTGCGTCTGCGTTATATCTCGCAGGCGGATGGGCGACAGGAGGGGTTCGGCATCGGTGGGTGCGTGGGTGGCGTCGGAACCGCCCGCGCCGGGGCTCTCCGGGGGGTGTTCCGACGCTTGCTGCGCGATCCTGCGCTGCTCATATACCGCCTTGCCGGCGTCCTGAACCGCCCGTTGAACGGTTCGTTCGTCGAGGCCGAGCCACCCGGAGAGCCTGCGCGCGTATTCGGGGCGAAGCGCGTGATCTCTGATCTGTGCAACGACAGGGGCGGCCATTCGCAGGCCGGCGATCTGGCCTTCGGCGGTGTCGAGGTCGACGGAACGCAGCGCTGCTCGAATAGCGAACTCGAACATGGGAATGCGGGCAGCAATGACGTCTTTGAGCGCTTCCTCACCGCGCTTGACGCGAATGTCGCACGGGTCCATCCCCTGGGGATCGACGGCGACATACGTTTGGGCAACGAAGCGTTGGTCTTCGCGGAATGCTTTGAGAGCCGCGTTTTGCCCCGCTTCGTCGCCATCGAACGTGAAGATGACTTCTCCCCCGGCCCCCGCGAACGTTCCGCTACCGCTGGCAAGGCTCAGCGAGCTGAGCGCAGAAGTGTCGCCCATAATCCGGCGCACGAGGGTAACGTGCTCGGAGCCGAAGGCGGTTCCGCACGAGGCGACGGCGGTGTCAATACCGGCTGCGTGGGCTGCCATCACGTCGGTGTAGCCCTCCATGACGACCACCTGGCGTTTCGAGGAAATGTTTTTGCGCGCAAGGTCGAGACCGTAGAGAACCTGCGATTTCTTGTAGATGGGGGTCTCGGGTGTGTTGAGGTACTTCGGGCCCTTGTCGTCGTCAAAAAGGCGCCGCGCTCCAAAGCCGATCGTCTTGCCCGTCACATCCCGAATCGGCCACACGAGGCGGCCGCGGAATCGGTCGTACACGCCGCGCTGCCCCTCAGAAACAAGCCCGCTCAGTGTCAGTTCCTTTTCCGTAAATCCGCGCCCACGCAAATGCTTCGCGAGATTGTCCCAGCCCTGAGGAGCGAAGCCGATGCCAAAGTGCGCGGCGGCGCGAGGGCCGAAGTCACGTTCAGCGAGGAACCTGCGGCCGATCTCCGCCTCGGGGCTCGTCAGATGTTCACGGAAGAACGCCTCCGCGACCTCGTGCGCGGCGAGCAAACGCTGTCGGGTGCCGAAATCCGTGCGCGGCCCGGAATCGCGATCAGCGCGGGAAGAGGATTCTTCATATCGCAAATGGATACCGTAGCGCGACGCCAAGTATTCGACTGCTTCGGTGAAGCTCATGTGGTTGATTTTTTGGACGAATTCGATCACGTCTCCGCCCTCGCCGCAGCCGAAGCAGTGGTAGCGGCCGATCGCGGGACGAATGTTGAACGAGGGCGTTTTTTCGTCGTGGAAAGGGCACAGGCCCTTCATCGAACCTAGGCCCGCGCTCCTGAGGGAGACGTGCTCGGAGACGATCTCTTCGAGGTTCGCGCGCTCGCGCACAGCCACGATGTCCTCGCGTTTGATGAGGCCTTTCACGCGCACCTTCCTCGCTCAGTTAAACGGGATTTCCGGGCCGAACCCGGGAAGTGGCACATCGCCCGCCAATGCATCCGAGTAGGCGCCAGAGAAGAACTCGGAGTGCAGTCGCACTGCGGAGACATCGGTGAGCGACGCGATCTGATCCACGATAACTCGCTCGCGCTCCTGAAGCGTGTTCGCCCGCTCGTACAGCACGGTAAAGATGGGATCCAGGTGCGCCGCTCCCGTGCGGCGAAAGAGCGCAAAGAGATCCGTAAGGATCTGCTCCTGGAGGGCATACACGCCCTGCTGAGCCCTGCTCGACATGACGTATGCGGCCGCGAGACCTTTGAGAACGCAGATCTCTCGCTCGGTGTCCTCGGGAATCACGACGCTTCCTTCGAAGCGTGCGAGTGCGTGCTGCCCGTGTGCCTGACGAGTCGCCTCGACAACCGATCCCACGAAGCGACCGATGAGCTGAGAGCACATGTCCTTCAATGCCGCCGCGGAGAACGGATCGCCCGAATGCTCCCACTGCCACACCGTTTCGTTTTCGAGCCGCGTGAGGGCGACATCAAGGTCACTAATTTCGAGATGCGGGGTGTACCAGTCCTGGACAACATAGAGCGCAGCTTCGCGCTCTTGCGGGTCTTTCAGTGCGCGCAGCGTGATGGTTCCGCCCGTTATCGCGTCCTCGATATCGTGCACCGAATAGGCGATATCGTCAGCAATATCCATGACCTGTGCCTCGAGGCACTTACGGTGCTCGGGCGCGCCTTCGCGCGCCCACTCATACACGGGCAGATCATCCTCATAGACCCCGAACTTAGGCGAGTTGGGATTCGGCCCTTCACCGCGCCGCCACGGGTATTTGATCGCTGCATCGAGCGCCGCCCGCGTGAGGTTGAGGCCGTAGCTCTTTTCGCCACCAAGGACCTTCGGTTCGAGCCTCGCGAGCAGGCGAAGTGTTTGAGCGTTCCCCTCAAATCCGCCGATGTCACGCGCGAGTTCATTGAGCACCCGCTCGCCGTTGTGCCCAAACGGCGGGTGCCCCAGGTCGTGTGAGAGGCACGCGGCGTCCACGATATCGGGGTCGCAGCCGAGTTCATGGGCGATATCGCGGCCCACTTGTGCGACCTCGAGCGAGTGGGTCAGCCGGGTGCGGGAAAAATCGTTCGAGCCAGCCCCGAGCACCTGGGTCTTTGCACCGAGGCGCCTGAGCGCCGACGAGTGCAGCACTCGCGCGCGATCGCGTTGAAACGGCGTGCGTGCCTGGGACTTCGGTGGCTCCGCGAAAAAACGCTCAATGTCGCGCGAATGGTACGGGGCAGGAATGTGTGGTGGCACGTCTCAACCTCCCGAGACGGAAAGTTCCGCCTCGTGCAAACGAGCGCGGTGCTCTTCTGAGATCTCGCGCGAATCGAGCCAGCCGTCGGGCATGTGGGTGCGTTTCGGGTGCCCTGCCCGCCCGCGGGGGCCTTCAACCGGCTCACCCGGGTACGGTGCGTCCCAGTCGAGACCAGCAAGCTTCTCCTTGAGGTCCTCGAGCGATTCCATGGTCGCAAGGGCGTGCCGTGCTTTGCCACCCACCGGGTATCCCTTGAAGTACCAGCCGACATGCTTGCGCAGGTCACGCACGCCTCGGCCTTCGTCCTCAAAGAACTCGATCAGAAGTTCGGCGTGGCGAATGAGCACCTGGGCAACCTCCCCGAGTGTCGGTTTCACTCGATCAGGTTTGCCGGCGAATCCCGCGGCAAGATCGGCGAAGAGCCACGGCCGCCCCTGGCAGCCTCGGCCGACGACCACGCCGTCACACCCCGTCTGCTCGACCATACGCAAAGCGTCTTCAGCGCTCCAGATATCCCCGTTTCCGAGCACCGGAATGCTCGTGACCGCTTGCTTCAACTCCGCGATCGCGTCCCACCTAGCATGCCCCGAATAGTGCTGATTGGCCGTGCGCCCGTGGAGCGCGATCGCCGCAGCACCGGCCTCTTCCGCGATGCGTCCCGCGTCGAGATAGGTGAGGTGCGAGTCATCGACTCCCATCCGGGTCTTGACCGTCACGGGGACGTCCTCGGCGGCCTTCACGGCCTCGGTCACGATACGGGTGAACAGTTCCGTCTTCCACGGAAGCACCGCACCGCCGCCCTTGCGGGTGACCTTAGGAACGGGGCAACCGAAATTGAGGTCGATGTGGTCAACGAGATCAAGCTCGCGCAGCACGCGAATCGAAGCGGCGATGGTCGCGGGATCAACGCCGTATAGCTGAACCGAGCGAGGCGTCTCCCGCTCCCCCATCGTCACGAGACGCATTGTTTCCGGGTGGCGTTCGACGATCGCGCGGCTCGTCACCATTTCGGAGACGAAAAACCCACCGTCGTTTTCCGAGTGAAGCGCGCCGAACTCGCGGCACAGGAGACGAAACGGCATGTTCGTCACGCCCGCCATCGGGGCGAGAACCACGGGAGTGTCGCTCGTGTGAGGACCAATCGTGAGGGAACGGCTCATGCGCGAAAGCGGCTCCCTAGCATCCCGCAAGGCGCTCGGCGAGGTAGCCCTTGATCTGGGTGAGGGCTACGCGCTCTTGCGCCATGGTGTCTCGATCGCGCACGGTCACGGCCTGATCGTCGAGCGTGTCGAAGTCGACCGTGACACAGTAAGGCGTGCCAATTTCATCCTGGCGACGGTAGCGTCGACCGATCGCACCAGAGAGGTCCATCTCGATGTTCCACAGCCCGCGAAGCTCCGAGGCAAGGTTGTGCGCGGTGGGCTGAAGGTCCTCACTCTTGGATAGCGGAAGCACGGCGACCTTGACTGGCGCGATGCGCGGATCAAGTTTGAGAACGGTGCGCTTATCGACTCCGCCCTTGGTGTTGGGAGCCTCGTCTTCTTCGTAGGCGTCAATAAGGAACGCCATCATCGAACGCGTAAGGCCAAACGACGGCTCGATGACGTAGGGGGTGTAGCGTTCGCCGCTTGCCTGGTCGAAGTACTGCATCTTCGTGCCCGAAGCTTCCGTGTGGCTTGCGAGGTCGAAGTCAGTACGGTTAGCGACGCCCATGAGTTCGCCCCATTCGCTGCCCTGGAAACCAAAGCGGTACTCGAGGTCGATGGTGGCATCCGAATAGTGGGCACGCTCCTCTTCCGGAACATCAAAGCGACGGATGTTTTCGGGTTTGATACCGAGATCGAAAAACCATTTCTCGCATGCCTCGACCCACTCGTCGAAAAATTCGCCGGCACGCTCGGGCTGGGTGAAGAACTCGATCTCCATCTGTTCGAATTCGCGGGTGCGGAAAATGAAGTTGCCCGGAGTGATCTCGTTGCGGAAGGACTTGCCGACCTGGCCGATGCCGAAAGGCGGCTTCACGCGCGCAGCGGTGACGACGTTGAGGAAGTTGACGAAAATGCCCTGCGCTGTTTCGGGGCGGAGGTAGTGCAGGCCTTCCTCGTTATCGACTGCGCCGAGGTAGGTCTTCATGAGGCCTGAGAACTGCTGGGGCTCGGTGTACTCGCCCTTGGTGCCACAGTTCGGGCATGGGATTTCGCTCATGCCCTCGGCTTTACGCCCCTTGCGTTCCTCGAACTCCTCCACGAGGTGATCCTCGCGGAAGCGGTTGTGGCAGCTGCGGCATTCGATGAGCGGGTCCGTGAAGGTCTTGACGTGCCCCGAGGCCTCCCATACGCGAGTAGGCAGGATGATCGAGGAGTCGAGGCCCACCATGTCGGCGCGCGAAGTCACGAACGTGCGCCACCACTGGCGTTTAATGTTCTCCTTGAGCTCAACACCGAGGGGGCCGTAGTCCCACGCCGAACGCGTGCCGCCGTAAATATCGCCGGCGGGGAACACGAATCCGCGCTTCTTCGCGAGGGCGATGACGTTATCGAGCTTCGACGGTTGGGGCTTCGCCACGAGATCTCCTTGGAACGATGGGCACGCATGACTTGCGTGCTTTGTTCCACCCTAACCAGAAACCGCCGAAAGGTTGATCCTTCTTGCACGCGGGTAGGTGAAGATTTGCCGCACACCACAACAATCATTGATAATAGTTCTCATGAATGATTCACGCTCACTTTCAGGCATGCCTTCCCCCATTTCTCGCCGCGCGTTCACGCTCGGCGGCGGGCTTTCGCTTGCGGCAGTTCTTGCCGGGTGTGGCGGCACGTCGGGTGGTGCAAAGGGGTCCGACGCCTCCTCGGGTTCCGGCGATGTTTCGGTCATGATCACCTGCTACCCCACCCAGTACCTCGCCGAGAAGATTGGCGGAAAGCACGTCTCAATCATCAACCCGGTGAAGCCGGGCATCGACCCTCACGGCCTCGAGCTCTCGGTGCAGCAGGTTGCGCAAATGGCCGATGCTGACCTCGTGGTGCAGATCGAGCACTACCAAACAGCCGTCGACGATGCCATCAAGGCTCACAAGCCGAAGAAGCTTCTGAACCTCAACGAGTTTGTGGACATTCTGCCCGCAAGCGGTGAGGAGCACGAGCACGAACACGGCGATGAGCATGCTCACGAGCATGAACACGAACACGATCACGAGCATGAGGCGAGTGACGGCGGCGGCGAGCACGAACACGAACACGAACACGAACACGATGAGCACTCTGACGAGCATGATCACGAGCACGGTGGCCACGAACATCATCACGATCACGGCGGCATCGACCCGCACTTTTGGCAGGACCCGCACCGCATGATCAAGGCGGCAAAGGTACTCGCCGACACTCTCTCCGAGATCGACGCAGATCACGCCAAGGACTACGCGAAGAACTACGAATCGCTCGAAAAGGAGCTCACGAAACTCGACGAAGAACTCCACGAAAAGTACGACTCCGTGACGCGAGAGAAGGCTTTTATCACGAGCCACACCGCGTTCGCCTACCTCGCAAAGACCTACGACCTTCATCAAATCGGCATCGCGGGCATTGACCCTGAAAACGAGCCCTCGACCGAACGTCTGCTCGAGCTCGCTGATCTCGTCAAGAAGGAGAAGCTGACGACCGTCTTCTTCGAGACCTCGGCGACCCCCGCCGTCGCTGAGGCGCTCGCGAGCCGCACGGGCGCGAAGGCGGAGGAACTTGACAATCTTGAGACGCAGCTCGATGAGAAGGAAGATTATGCTCAGGTCATGCGAGACAACGCCGACAAACTCGTTGCTTCCTGGCAGTGAGTAGCGCCACCACTCACGACGCCGCCGCGTTTAAGGTTCGACATGTGAGCCTCAAACGCGGCGGCAACGTCGTCCTCAAGGACGTCACAGCCCGCATTAACGAGGGCGAAGTAGTCGCGATTCTCGGGCCGAACGGCTCGGGTAAGTCGACGCTACTCAAGGCCATGATCGGGGTGCTGCCCCTTTCGGGTGGAAGCGCCCAGATCCTCGGCCGCCCCTCGACCACGCGGGGTGTGCACGACGCGATCGGATACGTGCCACAAATGGCCGCGTTCAGCGGAAATATTGCGGCAAGCGCGTACGAGACGACCGCGAGCGGCCTGCTCACGAGCACGCGACTGTTCACCCGGGCGCCGAAGACCAAGGTCCAGCGTGCCCTCGAATTCGTGGGGCTCGGTGCTCTTTCGAGCCGCGCCGTCACGGAAATGTCCGGTGGTCAGCGTCAGCGCGTCATGATCGCTCGCGCTCTCGTGCGGGAGCCACGCATTCTTGTCCTCGACGAGCCCTTTACCGGGGTTGATGCCGCGACTCAAGAGAACATCTCTCAACTCATCGGCAAGCTCCACGAGCGCGGGACGACTGTCGTTGTCGTGCTCCATGATCTCGACCCGCTGCGCGACCTCATTACGCGCGCAATCGTGATGGAGGAAGGTCGAATTGTTCACGACGGCCCACTCCCCCACGACGATCTGCATGCGGATGCAAGCGAGAGCGAGGACGGAAAGCACCACGTGAACGAGACCATCGACCAGTGCCTAGGGAACGAGATTCACCCGTGAGCCCCCTCGACCTTCTTCTCTCGCCGATCGTCCGCTACCCCCTCATCATCGCGGTACTAGTGGGGCTTACAGCGCCCGTCGTGGGCACCTATCTCGTGCAAAAGCGGCTTTCGCTTCTCGGCGACGGGCTTGGCCACGTCGCGCTCACGGGTGTGGCAATCGGGTGGCTTGCTAGCTCGATCTTCCAGCTTTCCAGTAGCGATGCGCTCGCGATCCCGGGAGCGCTTGCCGCGAGTGTCATAGGTGCCGTGCTCATCGAGTACGTGCGCGAGGTCGGCCATACGAGCCGCGACACAGCCCTCGCGATCCTCTTTTACGGCGGCATCGCCGGCGGCGTCGTGATCATTCAACTTGCTGGGGGCACGTCGCAGAGCCTCATGGCATATCTCTTCGGGTCACTCGCGACGGTCACGCACTCCGATCTGTGGGTTGCGCTCGCTCTTGCACTCGTCATTCTTCTCGTCGGCGTCGGCGCGCGCCCACTTCTGTTCGCCGTCACGAGCGATGAAGAGCACGCGCGAGCGATCGGTCTTCCCGTACGTGCCGTGAACGTGTTGATCGCCATTATGGCTGCGCTCACCGTGACCCTCGCGATGAGAATCGTCGGTGCCCTGATGGTGTCCGCTCTCATGATTGTGCCGGTCGCGGCAGCGCAACAGGTCGTTCGCGGATTCACGCGCACGATGCGCGTGAGTATGCTTCTTGGCGTCGTCTGTGCCGTCAGCGGGCTTCTACTGACCGTGTACGTGGATCTTCCGCCTGGTGGCGTGATCGTGCTGATTGCGATTGGGTTCTATATCCTGGGAGTTCTCGCGCAGGCAAGTATTGGCCGCGCGAGAATCTCGCACGAACCGAAGGGCACGTGATTGTCGTGGCAAAACCACTCCGCACCACTAAACAGCGCACCGCGATTTTGGGCGCGCTCGAATCTGCACAGGGTTTCATGACGGCACAGCAGCTGCACGATCTTTTACGAGCCGACGGAGAGTCGGTGGGGCTCGCAACCGTGTACCGGAACATGCAGCCGCTCGTCGACGCTGGTCTCGTGGACGTCATCATCACCGATTCGGGCGAAGCAATCTATCGTCAGTGCACGACGGAATCACACCACCATCACCTCGTGTGCCGCACATGTGGCAAGACCATCGAGTTCCTTCCGCCCGAGCTTGAAAGGTGGGCGAATAAGGTCGCTGAGGAGAATGGCTTCACCCAGATCGAGCACACGCTCGAAATCTTTGGTCTATGCCCCGATTGCTCGGCGTCGTCCGCGGCGAAGTAGGCGTCTCCTGCTGGAATGCTCGATTGGATCAACTCCCTTCCCCTTCTTCCCGCGATCGCTTTCCTCATGGTCGTGATCTACTGCCGCGCCGGGGGCACGTATCTCCTGGGAAGATTCGCCTATAAACTCGCGGACCGCGGCCGCTTCCACGCGATCCTCACGAGCCCGCGGGTTGAAAACGCCGCAGAAAAAGTCAACAAATGGGGCGCGCCGATCGTCGCGCTCAGCTTCCTCACGATCGGCTTCCAAACGGCCGCCAACCTCGCGGCGGGAGTGACACGCATGCCACTCGCTCGTTACGTCCCGGCCCTCCTGATCGGCGGGTTTGCGTGGGCCGTTATCTACGCAACCGTAGGTCTTGCCGCATTTGCCCTGTGGTGGAGGGTGGCCCTCAGCAATCCCTACGTGGCGGTGGCGATAGCCGTGGCAGCCGTCGGACTACTGACGTACTACATCCTTCGCAAACGCGCCGAGCGAAACCGCGCCACGAGAGAGCTCGCGCACGAACGTGTCGTGACGGGCGAGCGCGCCCCGCTGCTCCCCGAAACGGAGGGCGGCAAAGCCGAGCGCGACAGCTAGCGCGCCCTATTCGCCGAACCCTTCGGACGTCGCAACCTTGTCTATCGCCCCGCCGAATCGACGGTCGCGTTTGGCGTAGTCGAGAATGGCGCGCCAGAGGGTTCGCCTATCGACGTCCGGCCACAGCTCGGGAACGAAGAGCATCTCGGCGTAGGCGGCCTCCCACAGGAGGAAGTTCGAGGTGCGTTGCTCGCCCGAGGTGCGAATGAACAAATCGACGTCGGGCATGTCGGGGTCGTAGAGGTGGGCGCGAATCGTCTTCTCGTTGACGCGCGACGGCGAAAGCTTGCCGTTCTTGACCTTTGTCACGATCTCACGGACCGCATCCGTGAGCTCCGCCTGACCGCCATAATTGACACACATATACAGCGTGAGCCCCGTGTTGTGCTTCGTGAGTTCTTCCGCTTCACGCAGCTCTTTGATCACGCTAGGCCACAGCCGTTTTGCCTGGCCGATCCACTTTATGCGCACTCCCCACGAATGGAGCGTGTCTCGCTGTCGCCGCAAGACGCTCCGCGAAAAGCCCATGAGAAAACGGACTTCGCTCGGGGAGCGCGACCAGTTTTCCGTCGAAAACGCGTAGGCGCTCAGGTGCGTCACGTTCGCCTGAATCGCCCCGGCAACAACGTCAAGAAGCGCCGCCTCGCCCGCGGCATGGCCCTCTGTGCGAGGCAAACCCCGCTTATTAGCCCAGCGTCCGTTGCCGTCCATGACGACAGCGACGTGTTTCGGGATGAAGCGTTCCTCGAGAACCGGGGCCTTCTCCCCCGAGGGGTGTTCGGGCGGGTTCACGTAGCTGGCTTTCACGCGTTCTCCTTTAGCGCCGGCGCGCTTTCGATGGATCGATCCACCAATTCTAGGGCAGCAAGCGGCCGCTCAAGGTGATAGGAAAGAATACGCGCGATGAGACGGCCCGCTTCTGCCTGCGCAGCAGGGTCGGTTGCGAGGGCCTCGTCCCAGTCTCCCGCGAGTAAAAAGATCATGTGTTCGGTCACGCTCGGTCGCGCTGCCACGGCGCCGGGGCGCCGGCATTCTCGGCACACGACGCCACCTTGGCTCACATCGAATGCCTGGTGCGGCCCTTCTGCCCCGCACACAGCGCAGTTGCGAAGCTCCGGGCGCCAACCCGCCATCGCAATGCTCCTCAGCAAAAAGGCATCAAGGACGAGCACGGGCGGCCGCCCGGAATTCACGAGCGCGTGCAGTGCCCCAACGAGCATCATGTAGTGCGCGCTCGTAGGGTCGAATCCTTCGTTCGTGAGTCTCTCCACGAGCTCGCCCATAGCCGCCGCTGCCGTGTAGCGCGCGTAGTCGCCAGCGATCTGCTCGGCGTACGCGGTGATCGTCATGACCTGCGAAACGGTATCGAGGGAGCGTCCACGATGACACTGCACGTCGACACGCTGGAAAGGCTCGAGGCGCGCGCCAAAGCGGGAGGAGGTTTTCCGCACTCCCTTCGCGACCGCGCGGATCTTCCCGTGGTTTTTCGAATAGAGCGTAACGATGCGATCGGCCTCCCCCAAGTCTTGGGTTCGAAGGACGATCGCATCGTCGCGGTACAGCCTCGATGCCACCTGCGAGCGGCCCTAAAGAATCCCCGCGCGTGCGGCACGATTGAGCGCCGAAATTAGCGCCTGAAGTGAGGCCCTGGTAATCGAGCCGTCGATACCCACGCCCCAATAGATTGACTCGCCAATCTCAGCCTCGATGTACGCTGCGGCGAGCGAGTCATCACCCTCGCTCAGAGCGTGCTCGGCGTAGTCAAGAATCCGTACCTTGACCCCGCGCGAGGCGAGCGCCTTCACAAACGCATCGAGCGGGCCGTTACCGAGGCCCTCGATCGTGCTCTCGTGATCCTCGACGCGAAGCTGCACAGCAATTCTGTCTGTCCCTTCGCCCTCAGAGTGCTGGGTGAGCCCCCTGAAGCCGTAGCGTCCCCAGCGCTTGGACGCATCGGGGTTGGGAAGGTACTCGTCGACGAACGCCTCCCACAGCTGGGCTGGAGTCACTTCACCACCGGCAGTGTCGGTGCGGCGTTGCACGATGGTCGAAAACTCGATCTGCAGGCGGCGAGGAAGATCGAGTCCGTGCTCGGTGCGCAGGAGGTACGCCATGCCACCCTTGCCGGACTGCGAATTCACCCGGATAACCGCCTCGTAGCTGCGGCCGATGTCCTTGGGATCAACGGGCAAATAGGGTACGCGCCACGTCGCCTCGCCCACCTCGACGCCCGCGCGCTGCGCATCGGTGTCCATGCGCTCAAGGCCCTTCTTGATCGCATCCTGGTGCGAGCCCGAAAAAGCGGTAAACACAAGGTCGCCGCCGTACGGGTGGCGCTCGTGGACCCCGATTTGATTGCAGTGTTCGACCGTACGGCGAATCTCCGGCACATTCGACAGGTCGAGTTGAGGGTCAACGCCCTGCGTCGCTAGATTGAGGCCGAGCGTCACGAGATCAACGTTGCCCGTTCGCTCCCCATTGCCGAACAAACACCCCTCGATGCGGTCCGCACCCGCGAGGTAGCCGAGCTCGGCCGCCGCGACCCCCGTGCCGCGGTCATTGTGGGGATGAAGCGAAAGCACGACGCTCTCGCGTGCGTGCAAATGGCGATCCATCCATTCGACGGAATCCGCGTACACATTTGGGGTCGCCATCTCGACCGTCGCCGGAAGATTGATAATGATCTTCTTCTCGGGGGTCGGTTTGATGATGTCGATGACCGCGTTGCACACGCGTGCCGCGTACTCGAGCTCCGTGCCGGTGAATGACTCGGGCGAGTATTCGTAGGTGATGTCGCAGCCATCGAGCGACTCCTCGTATTTCTTCGCGAGCAACGCCCCCTGCACGGCTATGTCGAGAACCTCGTCCTCGTTCGCGCGGAATACGACATCGCGCTGCACGATCGATGTCGAGTTGTAAAAATGCACGATTGCGCGCTTGGCGCCCTGGAGCGCCTCGTACGTGCGCTCAATCAGGTGCTCACGACACTGGACAAGCACCTGAATCGTCACGTCATCCGGAATGAGATCCTGCTCGATAAGGGTGCGGCAGAAGTCAAAGTCCGTTTGCGACGCCGAAGGAAACCCGATCTCGATCTCCTTGAATCCCATCCCCACGAGAAGGTTGAACATTCTGAGCTTCCGCTCGGTGTTCATGGGGTCGATGAGTGCCTGGTTACCATCGCGAAGATCCACCGCACACCAGCGCGGCGCACGGGTAATCACGCGGTTTGGCCACTCGCGCCCCTCAAGCGTGAAGGGAATCTGCTCGTGAAACGGGAGATACCGCTTGACTGGCATACCAGAGGGCACCTGGGGCGCATCCCCATGCTGGCCGAGAACTGGCGTGCGCGGATCTTCGGTTGCGGCAACAATACGAGCGTCTCGGTTCATGGCCGTCACCTTACACCTGGGGCAAGCAATGCGAGAGCGGCAACCGTCGGACACTCGAAATGTGAGACGGAGCCGATCCAAAAACTAGAAGCCCAGGCGACCGAGCTGCTTGGGGTCCCGCTGCCAATCCTTGGCGACCTTCACCCGAATATCGAGATGGACCGGGCGACCCATAAGATCCCTGATGCCACGACGCGCCCGCGTACCGACCTGCTTGAGACGCTTACCGCCCCTGCCGATCACGATTCCCTTTTGGGAGTCGCGTTCAACGAAGAGCGAAACGCGCACCACGAGCCGGCCTTCGCCGGGCGCCACCTCCGCGAACGGATCACCGTCGAGCGACTCCTCCACGATCTCCTCGACCACAACGGCGAGGGAGTGCGGCAGTTCATCGCGCACGCCCTCGAGCGCAGCCTCGCGCACGAGCTCCGCGATACGGTCGCTCACGCTCTCTTCGGTGAGTTGATCATCCGGATAGAGCGCTGGGCCCTCGGGAAGATGCGAGGCAATGACATCCATGAGCACGTCGATCTGCTCACCCTCGAGCGCGGAGATGGGCACGATGTCTTCAGCATTGACAAAACGCTCAACCTCCATGAGGTGAGCGGCGAGCTCGTCTCGGCTCACGAGATCCACCCTCGTCACGATCGCCACGATCGCCGGGCTCCGACGGTTGCCACGCAACTGTCGAAGGTCCTCGGCGATAAAGCGATCGCCAGGCCCGATCTTCTGGTCAGCCGGAAGGCAAAAGCCCACGACATCAACCTCGGCCAGGGTTTCGCGCACGAGATCGTTGAGGCGCTTACCAAGAAGGGTGCGGGGGCGATGGACGCCCGGGGTATCGACGATGATGATCTGGTCGTGTTCGCGGCTGACGATCCCTCGAATGGCTCGCCTCGTCGTTTGAGGTTTCGAGCTCGTAATCGCGACCTTGTCCCCCACCATCGCATTCGTGAGCGTCGATTTGCCGACGTTGGGCCTGCCGACGAGAGCGACGAAGCCACTTCGATGCACGGTTTCCACTTTTGCTCTCCTAATCGTCGCTCTCGTGCGACTCGTCACCGGTATCGCGCGGGGCGCGACTGACGAGAATTGCCGAGACCTGCTTGCGCCTGCCACTCGTGCGATCGGCTTCCATGTGTAGGCCGTGGGCGGTGCCCTCGGCGCCCACGATCGGCACCCTTCCAATGGTTTTCGCGAGGAGACCACCGATCGTGTCAACATCGTCGTCTTCGATCTCGAGATCGAAAAGCTCGCCGACCTCGACGATGGTCATGCGCGCGGGAACGCGGTATTCGCCTTCGGCGACCTTCTCGGCCTCTTGCTCGCGGCGGTCGTGCTCGTCGGCAATCTCCCCCACGATCTCTTCGAGGATGTCCTCAATCGTGACGATGCCGGCAACACCACCGTATTCATCAACGGGGATACCAACGTGCACGCGAGAGGTACGCATGGCTTCCATGACGCGATCGGCAGTGAGGAACTCCGGGTAGAACTTCACGGGCCTCATGATCTCTGTGACGGGCCGATCGCCGCCGGGATCCCACGGCGAATGGATCGCACGCATCACATCCTTGAAGTACAGCATGCCGAGCAGGTCGTCGACGCCCTCTTCGCCGATGACGGGAATTCGGCTGTACCCCGAGCGTACGAACAGGCGCATGGCCTTGTTCGCGGTCGCGTCCGCGTCGATCGTCACCATGTCGGTGCGGGGCACCATGACCTCGCGGATCATCGTGTCGTCAAGATCAAACACACCCTTGATCATGTTGCGCTCGTCGTCTTCGAGCGCTTCCGTTTCACTCGCGCGATCCACGAAGTGGCGAAGCTCCTCCTCCGTCGCGAACGGTCCGCCCGCGACCTTCCCGCCGGGAGTGAAGGCGTTCGAGATGTGGATGAGGACCTTCGCAGGAAGGGCCAGGGCGACCCGAGCGAAACGGACAAGCGGGGAAAGAGCCGAGATCGTTTTCTCTGGGGCACGCCTGCCTAGCGTGCGGGGCGACACGGAGGCTCCCATGAACGACACGAGGAAGGTCACCGTAATCGCGAGGAGGAGTGGTAGCCACAGTCCCTCGAGCCGTTCGAACATGAATGCCGTGATGACAACAGCGTAGGTCGTTTCGGCAAGAACGCGCCCAAGCGCGATCGTTGCGAACGTCGTGTGGGTGTCGTCGTGCATCGTGAGGATGCGGTCCCGCTTCTTTTCCTCGTCTTCAAAGTAGCGCTCGATACTGTGGCGCGAAAGCGTGCTGAGAGCGGCATCAGCGGCCGAGAAGCACACCGCGAGGACGATCGCGACGATAGCGAGTGGAACCAGAAAAGCGGTTGTACTCATGCCTCGGGGCCGCCGGTATCACAGATGCCCACGCGAGAGCCACGGCCCGCGAGAAACGTCAAAAGCAGCTTGCGCTGGAGCGTGAACATCACACGCTCTTCCTCGGGCTCGACGTGGTCGTAGCCGAGCAGGTGAAGGATGCCGTGAGTGAGCAGAAGAAGCATTTCTTCTTCCGAGCTGTGGCCGGCAATACGGGCTTGCTGCGCGGCGACGGTGGGGCAGATGACGATGTCGCCGAGGAGGCCTTCGGGGGCGAGCTCCCCTTCGCGTCCTTCGCGAAGTTCGTCCATGGGGAAGCTCATGACGTCGGTGGGCCCCTCGAGGTCCATCCATTCCTCGTGGAGTTCACTCATGGCCTTCTCGTCCACAAACGTGATCGACAGTTCGGTGGCCGGGTGCAAGAACATAGCGTCGAATACGTAGCGGGCGAGATCAACGAACTCGCGGGCATCGATCTTGGCGGTCGTTTCGTTGTTGACTTCGATGCTCATCGCTTCCCCTTTTTCTTCGGTGAGAACTCGGAAAGATCCCAACGCGCGTAGGCGTCGACGATGTCGCTGACGAGTCGGTGGCGCACGACATCCTTGGAGCTCAAGTGGCAAAAGGCAATGTCGTCGACCTTACCGAGGATGCGTTCGACGACTTTGAGGCCGCTGCTGGTGCCTCCGGGAAGATCCACCTGGGTCGCATCGCCCGTGACCACCATGGTCGAGTTGAAACCCAAGCGGGTCAGGAACATCTTCATCTGCTCGGGTGTCGTGTTTTGCGCCTCGTCGAGGATGATGAAGGCATCGTTGAGCGTACGCCCGCGCATGTATGCGAGCGGCGCAACTTCGATCGTTCCCGCCCCCATGAGCCGCGGGATGGACTCGGGGTCGAGCATGTCGTGTAGCGCGTCGTAGAGCGGGCGCAAGTAGGGGTCGATCTTCTCGTTGAGCGTGCCCGGGAGAAATCCGAGGCGCTCGCCTGCTTCGACCGCGGGGCGCGTAAGGATGATCCGGTTGATCTGCTTATCGAGAAGTGCACGCACGGCTTTCGCGACCGCGAGGTACGTTTTTCCGGTGCCTGCGGGGCCGATGCCGAACAAGATCGTGTTCTCATCGATAGCGTCCACGTACTCTTTCTGGCCGATCGTCTTCGGCCTAATCGTGCGCCCTCGTGCGGAGAGAACTGATTGACTGAGGATCGCCGACACGTGCTGGTCACGTCGCCGATCATCGCCGTAGAGTTCTGCGGCGCGGTGGACGGCTCCGCCCGTCACGGTTTCGCCGCTTGCGGCGATCTCAATGAGAGAGTTCATGATGGCGGCAGCGCGATCGAGAGAGCCTTCGGGGCCGCGCAGTGTGATCTGGTGTCCGCGCATCGACACGTCGATGTCGGGCATGATCTTCTCGATGACATTGAGTGCCTGATCATTCGCGCCGAGAACGGCGACGGGACGCAAGTGGTCGGGGATTGCGACGTAGCGTTCGAGGATTTCGGTGGTCTCCTGCACGGTTAGAAGAGGTCTCCTTCGGATTGGGCTTTACCGGCAAGAATGTGCCCGTGCACGTGGAAAACGCTTTGGCCAGCGCTTTCACCGGTATTGAAGAGGAAACGGAACTCGCCTCGGGCATGTTCCTTCGCGACCGCGCCCGCTGCCTTGACGACCGCGGCAAGCAGGTCCTTGTTGGCCGAGAGCTCCACGATGTTGGCGTAATGTTCCTTCGGCACGGCGAGCACGTGAACCGAAGCTTTCGGCTCAAGGTCTTTGAAGCACACGACGTCGGCGTCCTCGTAAACCTTGGTCGACGGGATCTCGCCGGCAACGATTTGGCAAAAGACACAATCTGGTGCGGTCGTGGTCATCGGTTCCTCCTCAGGGCTGCCGCCGCACGGTGCCGGGAATGGGCGCGTGGCGGCTCGTGTGTGCGCTGGTTCCACCAGTCTAGTAGTCGAGGGTACCGCGCGGCTTGTGCTTCCGACGCTCGCCGGCCGCGAGCCGTGAAGGCAGTTAGCATCGCGGTGGGGCTACTGCCACCGCCCGGTTACTGCGCACAGGGCCGCAAGAGCCGCGGGGCCCGCGCTCGAGGCCCGAAGAATCTCCGTGCCCAGAAGCGTCGGCGTGGCACCAGCGCGAGCAAACCGGTCGATCTCGCTGTCACTAATACCGCCCTCGGGCCCGACGATGACCCACACGTCGCGAGGAATGCCTTCTTGCCTACCCGCGGCATGATTGAGATCGCGTAGGTGTGCCCCGAGTCCTACGGTTGCACTCTCGTGCAGGGCAAGAACCGTCGATCCGCTGTCAACTGCACGCGCGATTTGGGCAGCGAGATCGTCACTTGTGACGACGGGCTCGAGCACGGGGATGCGTGCGCGACGAGACTGTTTAACTGCGGCGTTGATACGCGCACGCCACTTCTCAAGTCCCTTACCCTCTTTCGCACCTTTCCATTGGACGACGCTGCGATCAGCTTGCCAGGGAATGATGCGGTCAACGCCAAGTTCGGTCGCCATTTCAATCGCCGATTCGTCGCGGCCGCCCTTAGCGAGCGCTTGGACGAGCACAAATGTCGTCTCCGGCGCTGGCTCGTGCGTGGGCGCGCTGCACAGCTGAATGTCGAAGCTACTCTTCGAGACGTTCGTGACGGTAGCCTCCGCCTGGTGACCGTGCGTGTCCGTCAGGAGGATGCTCTCGCCCGGGCGAAGCCGCATGACGCGTGCCCCGTGGTGCCCTTCGTCCCCGCCGATCTCGATTGAGCTTCCGGCGGTGGCGCCCTCGAGAGTCCCCTCGAGGAGAAGGAAGTTCTTGAGGCTCACAGATCGCGGAATTTCTCGCGGAGTTTCGCGAAGACGCCGCCGTCGCTGTGCTGGGCGTTCTTCGCCGCTGAGCGAAGGTCGGGTTCGTTGCGCATCTCGCCAAACTTCGCGAGGAGATCCTTTTCGGCACCCGAGAGTTTCTTCGGGATCTCGACGCCCACCTCGATGAGGATGTCGCCGCGAGAGTCGCCGCGCAATGCAGTGACGCCGAGGTCGCGGAGCCGAATGACATCACCGGGCTGAGTTCCAGCCTTGATCTCGACCTCGCGCTCGCCGTCGAAGGTCGTGAGAGTGGCCTTCGTGCCAAGGGCCGCGGCAATCATGGAAATTGTGAGGCGCGCGAGCAGATCGTTGCCTTCGCGATGGAAGATCTCGTGCTCCTTGACGCGAACCTCGACGAAGAGGTCTCCGGCGGGGCCGCCAGCCTCACCCGCTTCGCCCTCCCCGCGAAGCTGGATGCGGCGACCTGTATCGATGCCCGCGGGAACGCGCAGCGTAATCGTGCGCTCCTCCTGCACACGGCCGTGCCCCTGGCACTCGCTGCAAGGATTCTCGATGATCGTGCCGTGTCCCTGGCAGGCCGAGCACGGCGCGAGTTGCACCATCTGACCAAGCAGAGAGTTCACCGTGCGCTGCACGTGACCGCTTCCGCTACAGACGGTGCACTTCTTCGTTCCCGTTCCGGGCTCACAGCAGTTACCGTGGCAGCGATTGCAGGTCACAGCCGTCGCGAATGTCAGCTCCTTTTCGGAGCCGAAGACGACGTCATCGAGCTCGAGTGTCATGCGTCGGAGGATGTCGTTGCCGCGCCGCTCGCGCGGGATCGGGCCACGCCCGCGTCCGCTCATTCCTGACGCACCCGCGAACACATCGAAGAGGTCGGAGAAATCGAACGTCGCTCCCCCGCCGAAGCCACCGAAGCCACCGCCCCCAAATGGGTTCTGACCGCCCATGTCGTACATTCGACGCTTTTCGGGGTTGGAGAGGGTCTCGTATGCCTGAGAGACCTTCTTCATTTGATCGGCTGCGGCTGGATCGGGATTGACATCGGGGTGCAGCTTGCGGGCCTTCTTGCGGTAGGCCTTCTTGATCTCGTCCGCGCTTGCGTCCTTTGAGACGCCGAGGGTCTCGTAAAAGTCGTCGTTCACGAAGTGTGGTTCCTTGAGAGTTGGGTTCAGTTCTTAACCGATGAAACGGGAAATGTACCGCGCGACAGCGCGCACGGAAGAAATCGAGGTCACGTAGTCCATGGTCGAGGGGCCGAGGATCGCGATGCGCGAGGAGGGGGAGGCGGCGCCTGCAGTTTCGGTATAGGCGCTCCCCACGAGGGCCGCTCGCTGAAGGGCATCGCCCGAAACGCTACTGAGTTCCTCGCCGATCAACACATCGACCTCGCCGAAGTTCGAATGCATCTCGCCGAGGAGTCGAAGGAGCACGAGCTGTTCCTCGAGCAGGTCAAGCATCGGCCCGACCTCGCGAGAGAATTGCTCGCCGCGCGCAAGGTTCGAGACTCCGCCGACGATCATGCGATCCTCGCGGCGCGAGGCGAGCAGCTCACCGAGCGTGTCGAGCACCTCGGTCGCCGCCGCGCGGGTCAGTTCGGATTCCGCATCGAGCAGTGCCTCCAGATCCCCGCCCACGGAGGTCACGGGCCTTGACGTGCATACCCGATTAATGCGCTCGCGAAGCCTCTCGTAATAGGCGGCCTCTTGGGGATGTGTGAGCGAAATCGTCTGCTGATCCACGCGCCCCGCGTCTGTGATGAGCACGACGAGCAGGAGAGTCTCGGATGTCTTCACGAGCTCAACGTGGCGCACGTGTGCTTGTCGCAGCGCCGGGTACTGCACGACCGCCACTTGATTCGTGAGACGCGACAGCAGGCGCACCGTGCGCGAAAGAAGGTCATCAAGGTCGTGGGCGCCGTCGAAAAACGTCTGAATCGCGCGCCGTTCAGGAGCCGAGAGAGGCTTGACTTGCGCGACGTAGTCGACGAAAACGCGATAGCCCTTGTCGGTGGGAATGCGACCCGCCGACGTGTGGGGCTGCATAATGAGGCCCTCTTCTTCGAGCACGGACATATCGTTGCGTACGGTCGCCGCGCTGACGCCGAGTTCGTGCCGCTCGAGCAACGACTTCGAGCCCACCGGTTCGCGAGTCGCCACGTAATCTTCCACGATCGCGCCGAGGATGCTGAGCTTGCGCTCATCCATACTTCTCATCCTTTCGCGCGTTAGCAGTCACAGGCTTCGAGTGCCAATACTACGCGTAGTGCGCGACCCTTGCACGGTGTGGCGATCCCCTGTGAGCGAACACGCCCCTGGTAGCGTAAAGCGCCGTGAATATCGATCGATACGGCCACGACGTCCTTTCCGGTACCGGGGATGCCTTTCACCCGAAACGCCCCGCGAGCAGGGATGTCCCTGCCGAGCGCGGGCTCGTCGTCGAGGATGTGCAAACCGGCTGGGTCGGCGCCGTCACGCGCGTGGAGAAGTCGGGCGGTATCCACATCGTCGAACTCGAGGATCGTCACGGGCGCCTTCGCACGTTCCGCCTCGGCCCCGGTTTTCTGATCGATGGAAAGCCCGTTCGCTTGACCCCGCCCACGAGCGGCGGTCCGACGGCTGCTCGGCAAACGTCAGCCCCTAAACGAAGCGCGTCGGGCTCAACCTATGTCGAAGGGGCCCGTGCCCGCGTCGCGCGCGGCTCCCGGATTTGGGTTGAAGGCAAGCACGATGCGGAACTCGTGGAGAAGGTGTGGGGGCACGACCTGCGCATCGAGGGTGTCGCCGTCGAGATGCTCGATGGCGCCGATAATCTCCTCGAGCGCGTGCGGGCATTTAACCCCGCGCCGGGCCGCAAGCTCGGAATCCTCGTGGACCACCTCGTTCCCGGATCGAAAGAGACGCGGATCGCCGAGGCCGTCATGCGGGAGAAGGGCGTTGCGGGCAACGTGCTCATCCTTGGCCACCCGTACGTGGACGTGTGGCAAGCCGTGAAGCCCGCACGAGTGGGGCTTGAGAAATGGCCCCACATCCCCAAGGGAACCGACATCAAGGTGGGATCACTTAGGGCGCTCGGCCTCCCCGCCGAGTCCCAAGCCGATATCGCCGAGGGCTGGCAGAAGATCCTCTCTCGTGTGCGCTCGTACGCCGATGTCGAACCAACGCTCAGCGGGCGTATCGAGGAGCTCATCGACTTCGTCACCGCTCCCTGACCTGGAGCAGCCCCGGATTGCATAGAGGTTGTGGGGGTTTGAGCTCGGGAGCAAATCCGACGCTTACCTCGCCCGCGCTCAAGGGCCACCGGAAGCGTCGACTGAGCGGCCGAGTCCCCGCCTCTGCCGGAATCTACGGAGTGGGTGGTGTGGAGAGACTTCGACTCTGCGTACGAGTACATTAAAGACACACCAGGAAGAATCACTTGGTACGACATAAGCCCTCTGGCGGGTATGGCGTGTCACTGAGTAATCTTGGGTTCGATAAACCCAATACCTCTACCGTTTGCTTGACCGGAGCCTCATCTGCACTGAACGCGATCGAAAGTACGAGGTGGGTTCAGGTAAGTGCAAAATCGAGTCAGCGGCGACTTTCGAAAGCGTAGGAATCTCATGATTTTTAGGTCCGCGTGGTTTATGGTCATTTTCGTTGTTGTCGTGATGATCGTGGCGATCCTGCTTCTCGGCTTTCTAATTTTTACCGTTCTTCAACAATTCGTCGCCCGGAATAAGAAAGCGGACAACGAAAGTGATCAACATGAACCGTAGGGATCACCCGAGTCTCAGCCGCTTCAAAAGCGCTCTCAAGGCAAAACATCGCGCGTGATGGCATCGGCGATGAGCCGGCCGGCGTCGGAAAGCCTCACGATCCCGCTATCCCACGCACTCGCATCCAACCGCCCCGCTGCCACGTGCCGCTCGAGCACCTCGCGTGCCTCATCGCTCGAGGTGAGCGGATTACTCGCCGCGGAAAATCCTTCGCGAAGGCGCATCTCGAGCATGAGGCGTTCGAGCGCGCGATCCTCATCAGAGACCTGCTCGGAGCCATCCACGGGAAGCCGGTTCTGCGCAAGAGCCGCCGCGTAGCGCGAGGGGTGCTTGAGGTTCCACGAGCGGTAGCCGTCGCGGTGTCGATGCGCGCCGGGGCCGATCCCCCACCAGTCGCGGCCCCGCCAGTAGGCGAGGTTATGGCGGCACTGAAACTCCTCGCCGTGCGCGAAGTTCGAGACCTCGTACCACTCGAAGCCCGCGGCTCGCGTGCGGTAGGCGATGAGCTCGTAGGCATCGGCCATGAAGTCCGGATCGGGCTCGCTGAGTTCGCCGCGGCGCAGCTGGCGGGCCATTTTGGTGTTGCCCTCGACGATGAGCGAGTAGGCGCTCACGTGGTCCGGCTGCATCTCGGTGATCGCGTCGATCGTGGTCTCGACATCCGCGAGGCTTTCCCCCGGCGTTCCATAGATCATGTCGAGGCTCACCTGCAGGCCTGCCTCCCGGGCCCACGCGACGGCCCGCGGGACGGACTCTGGGTTGTGGGTGCGGTCGAGGATCGCGAGCACACGCGGCACCGCCGATTGCATGCCGAAACTCACGCGTGTAAACCCAGCCTCGGCAAGTCGCATCAGGGAGTCTCGCGTAACGGAGTCGGGGTTCGCCTCGGTCGTCACCTCGGCGCCCGGGGCGAGAGGGATAAGCGAGTCGAGGTGGGCGAGCATGCGCGCCTGGTCATCTGCAGGCAGAAGCGTGGGGGTCCCGCCTCCGAAGAACACGGTGACCACGCGGTCGTACGTGAAGTCCGACGCTTGATCGTCTGCGAGTGTGAGCTCCATTTCGCGCATCGCATTGGCAGGATATTCGGCTTGCGATCCTCCCCCACCAAGCTCCCTCGCCGTGTAGGTGTTGAAGTCGCAGTAGCCGCAGCGCACCGCGCAAAACGGCACGTGAATGTAGACCGAGAGCCCTCGGCGCTCGGCGTTAGTTCCCGCGGCCATCGGTGATGAGCGAGGCAGGGAATTCGAAGGAGATGCCGGCGCTCTCGAGCGCCGCGAGGCACCCCCTTGCCATCGAGGTGTACACGGGCGTTTCCGTGTCGCGGGCCCAGCTCAAGAGTGCCTTGGCGCTCGTTGGATCGATCTCGCTCGAGAGACCGCGGAAGATCTCGCCTATGCTTACGCCGTGCTCGGGAACCGAAAGCACTTCGATTTCGTCACCCGGGCGCACAACGCCTTCCCGCACAACGCGGAAGTACGCGCCCGACTTGCCGTAGGCGTTGAAGCGGCGGCCCCATGCTCCTCGGGGCTCGATCCCAGCCTGATCGGCGAAGCGCCCCATCCACACGGCGAAAGTTTTGCAGGGCTGGCGCGGCACGCTCGCCTGAAGCTCGGCACCGCCAATCCGCCAGCGCGAGCCAATGACAACCTCGTCAGTATCAATGCCCTCCGTGACGAGATTTTCGCCGAAGGCACCGTCGGGCAGACCACTCAATCCCTCCCGGCGCGCAAGTTCGTCGCGGGTTTCGCGCGCGAAAGCGTACACGGCCTTGAAAAGACCGCCGTGGTGTTCGGTATCGCCCTGCACATCGCCAAGCACGCCGTGCGTAAGGAGCTTGATGCCCTCCGCGCGCGGGACCTTGTTGATCCCCGAGCGGATGCCCGTTTCCTCGACGTGGAAGAGTGATTCCACCGTGCACGTCGCAATCACGCGCGCGGGGCCTTGAGCGATAGCGACCGAAAGTGGTTCGACGTTCATGTTCGTCCCCTTACTTGTTTTTGCCGTCCGACGATCCGCCGTCCGAGCGCAGCGCCGCGATGAAGGCCTCTTGCGGCACGTCGACCGAGCCGATCGACTTCATGCGCTTCTTACCTTCTTTCTGCTTCTCGAGAAGCTTGCGCTTACGGGAGATGTCGCCCCCGTAGCACTTGGAAAGCACGTCCTTGCGGATCGCGCGAATGTTTTCGCGCGCAATGATGCGCGAGCCGATCGCCGCCTGGATCGGCACCTCGAACTGCTGGCGCGGAATGAGGTTCTTGAGCTTGCCAGCCATTTCCACGCCGTAGTGGTAGGCCTTGTCGCGGTGCACGATCGCACTGAACGCGTCCACGGTTTCGCCCTGGAGAAGCATGTCAACCTTGACCAGGTCGGCCGCTTCCTCGCCCTGAACGTCGTAGTCGAGCGAGGCGTAGCCCTTCGTACGGCTCTTGAGCTGATCAAAGAAGTCGAACACGATCTCGGCGAGGGGAAGAATGTAGCGGAGCTCAACGCGGTCTTCGCTCAGGTAGTCCATGCCCTTCATCGTGCCGCGCTTGGACTGGCACAGTTCCATGACGGTGCCCACGAATTCCTTGGGCACGAGGATCGTGGATTTCGCGACGGGTTCGCGGATTTCGTGGACCTTGCCCTCGGGGAAATCGGAAGGGTTGAGTACCTGGACTTCGGTGCCGTCCTCCATCGTCACGTGGTAGATCACGCTGGGCGCGGTCGATATCAGGTCCAAGTTGAATTCGCGCTCGAGCCTCTCGCGCACGATCTCGAGGTGGAGCAGGCCAAGGAAGCCCACGCGAAAGCCGAAACCGAGCGCTGTCGAGGTTTCGGGCTCGTAGTTGAGCGCAGCGTCGTTGAGTTTGAGCTTATCGAGCGCGTCGCGCAGCGCGGGGTAGTCGGAGCCGTCGATCGGGAAGAGACCCGAAAACACCATTGGTTTCGGTTCTGAATAGCCGGGTAGCGGTTCCTCAGCACCGCGCAGCGCGGCGGTCACCGTATCGCCGACCTTCGACTGGCGCACATCCTTTACGCCCGTAATGAGGTAGCCAACCTCGCCGGGGCCAAGCCCCTTCGTGGGCTTCGGTTCGGGAGAGATCACGCCGATCTCGAGAAGCTCGTGAGTCGCGCCCGTCGACATCATCTGGATCTTTTCGCGCGGGTCGAGCTGCCCGTCGACGACACGCACGTACGTCACAACACCGCGGTACGTGTCGTACACGGAATCGAAAATCATCGCACGCGAGGGCGCATCAATCTGCCCATGAGGCTTCGGGATCGTGCGCACAACGTGATCGAGGAGCACCTCGACGCCCTCGCCGGTCTTGCCCGAAACCTTGAGAACATCCGAGGGATCGCAACCCACGAGCTGAGCGATTTCCGCCGCGTACTTTTCGGGATCAGCGGCGGGCAGGTCGATCTTGTTGAGCACCGGAATGATCTCGAGGTCGTTGTCGAGCGCAAGGTACAGGTTCGCGAGGGTCTGCGCCTCGATACCCTGCGCGGCATCGACAAGAAGGATCGCGCCCTCACACGCCGCAAGCGAGCGCGAAACCTCGTAGGTGAAGTCCACGTGACCCGGCGTATCGATCATGTTGAGTGCGTACGCCTCGCCGTCCACAACCCACGGCATGCGCACGGCCTGACTTTTCACGGTGATACCGCGCTCGCGTTCGATATCCATGCGGTCGAGGTATTGGGCCCGCATCGCACGTTCGTCGACGACCCCGGTGAGCTGGAGCATCCTGTCAGCGAGGGTCGATTTTCCGTGATCGATATGCGCAATGATGCAGAAGTTACGGATCCTCTCCATAGAGGTCGCGGCTGGCTCAATCTCGCGCATGTTCGCGGGGGCGCTAGTCAACGGGAATCCTTTCGACGGGCACAGATGATTCCATTGTCCCATGCACGGACAGTTTTGGCTCGTTCACGCGGGCCCGCGCACGGGTTGATACGGTCACATCATGAGCCTTTTCTCCTCCCTCCGGTCCATCGCGGGCTCCCTTGCCCGCAACCGTCAGGTGCAACGCGCCGCCCGTCGCCTTGCGCGGGAGGGAGTGCGCTCGCTCGAAGGAAAAATGAAGGGTTCCGACGGTGGCCGGGCAAGCGTCGGGCCAGATTCGCACACCGATGCTCGCGCGAGCGACACCGGAACCGCTCTCCCCGACCGTGCGGGCAACGCTCCCCTGAACCTCACGTACGCCCCCGCCGCTGATGGCAATCCGGATCCGGGCGAAATCGTGTGGGCGTGGGTCCCGTTCGAGGAGGACCGCTCACAAGGTAAAGACCGCCCCGTTCTCGTGATCGCCGACGAAGGCGGCGGCGTAATCGTGGCGCTCATGCTCACCTCGCGCGATCGCGGCAAAGGCGATCACACCGATGAGCACGGCAATCGTTGGGTCGATATCGGCACCGGGTCGTGGGATTCGCGGCATCGCCCCTCCGAGGTGCGGGTCGATCGGCTCATTAGACTCGAAGCGGCGAAGGTGCGACGAGAGGGCGGCAAACTGGACAAAGCACGCTTTGAGCGGGTGGCTAATGCCACACGTGACGCGCATGGCTGGTGAGTTTTAACTCTGGGCTTTCACGCTTAGCGCTGGTAAAGTTGACGGCTGTATGTGTGAACATACTGCGCTGTGTGCGGCGCACTTTCGTCCCTTTCGTGTCTCTGGGGCAGAGTGCTGCATGCGCCGGCGTGAGTTTTTCCGTTCGTGATGCGAACGTTTGACGTCTCCAGGCGACACCCCACCGCCCGTCCCCGTCGAGCGCGAGCACCTCTCATGAGCGGCGTTTCACCTCAACATCTAGAAAAGGCACCTCGTGGCAAACATCAAGTCCCAGATTAAGCGCAACAAGACCAACGCGAAGGCTCAGGCACGCAACAAGGCGTACCGCAGCGAGCTCAAGACCTACGTGCGTAAGGTTCGCACCGCTGTCGCTGCCGGCGATGCGGAAGCATCGACCAAGGCTCTTCGTGAGGCTTCGCGCAAGCTCGACAAGGCTGTGTCGAAGGGCGTCATCCACAAGAACCAGGCTGCAAACCGCAAGTCGGGTCTCGCAAAGCTTGTAGCGACGCTCGAGAAGTGAGCATAATTCTCGCGTTTTAGCGTGACGGAAGGCCCCGCTTCGGCGGGGCCTTTTTGGTTGCCTCTTCGGCAGTGGATCGACCCGTGCGCCGCCCTACCTAGCCGAAGATGATCCGCACCTGCGCGATGAGGTCCTTCGCGAATGTCAGCACGAGAAGAAGCGTGAGAAGCGCACCACCAATCACCCACAGAGCGGTTCGCCAGTCGAAACGATTCATGCCCGCCCCCTCCTCGCGCGCGAAATCTCTACGATAAGGCGTTGAAGCGCCCACATTGGGTCACGATCATTACCCTTAACCGCGGCATCCGCTGCGGCGAGGGATTCGAACACCGAGGCGAGCGCGCGCTCCGAGTAGTGGCGGGCGAGCTGAGCGTTGTTGCGGAACATCCAGTCCTGCATGCCTGTGCTCTTTGCCGTCGCACCGGGAATCGCTGCCTGCGCCACCTGCCTGGCCTTGCGCACAATCGTCGCGACGATGGCGACGGGAGACAGCCCCGAGAGTTCGGCTTGGCGAAGCAGCACGAGCGCTTCGCGTTCTTTGCCGGCGAGGCAGGCGTCGGCGATCGCAAATCCCGTTGTCTCCGCGCGGCCTGCCGTAAGAGCCTCGACGTGCCTGAGCGTGATGGGGCCAGCCTGCTGACCCGGCTCGGGCTCGGTGTCGCGCATGAGTTGGGTGCTCACGGCCGCTAGTTCCATGAGGTCTGCCCCGAAGGCATCGACGAGAGCTTTAACCGCATCGGAGTTGACGCGGCGCCGCGCGCGTGAAAACTCGCTCATCGCGAAGGTCATCTTTGCTTTCGCGGTTTTGATCTCTGCCGCGTTCACCCATGGAGCGCCCGATTTCTTCACGGCGTCGAGGAGCTTCTTGGCGCGCTGATCACCGCGATTGATGAGCACGAGCGTGACGTCCTGCTCGGGACTCTGCACGTATTCCATAAGAGCGTTGATGAGAGGCTCCGCGCCGCGTGTCACCTCATCGATGATGACGAGGCGTGGCTCGCCGAAAAGCGAGGGGGCCGTGTATTGAAGGACGTTGCTCTTGGTAATTTCGGTTGAGGTGAAACGGTGGATCTCAAGATCGGCGTGGCGTTCGCGACTGAGCCGGACGATGCGTTCGAGCGCGCGCTGGGCGAGGAGCGCTTCCTTGCCCGCGATAAGCACAACGGGCGCGGGTTCGATACTGTGCCACTGGACTTCGGCCATGGAGAAAGTCTATCGACCACATCGCGAACGCTTTGCGCTTGACGCGAGGTCAGCGGCTACGGTGGCTCATGACATCTAAATGTATACAACAAACTGGAGGTGGAACCCGTGTTGGGTTTGAGCGCGCTGCTGCTGTTCGTCATGGGCATACTCGCGGGCATCGTCAATGCAGCCGTCGGATCCGGTTCTCTCCTCACCCTCCCCGTGCTCCTCGCACTCGGCGTCCCGCCCGGCGTGGCCGTGCGCACCAACACGATCGGAATGTCCTTCGCGACAATCGCCTCCGTCCTTGGCTTCCGCAAAGAAATCGCGGCAGAGAAGCGCCACCTCGCTCCCCTTTCTCTCACCACGATCGTGTGCGCGAGCGCCGGCTCGATACTGCTCCTCCTCTCCCCCTCGAGCGCTCTCGACATCGTCGTGCCCATTCTCATCATCGTTGCGCTCGCCCTCGTCATCGGTCAGCCCTACCTGACGGCGTGGCTCAATAAACGGCGCGAGGCCGATCCTGGCACGCAAACGGGCCCCGTCGGCGAGGCATACGAAAGTCCGTGGCTCGTCGCGCCCGTGGGGGCGGCCGCCGTCTATGGCGGATATTTCACCGCTGCACAGGGCGTTCTCTACATGGGGATCCTCGGCATCGCCACGTCCCGCAGCATGAAAGACGTCAACCCGGTCAAGAACCTCATGCAGCTCTACGTCAATGCGACGGCCGCAATTGTCTACCTCGTGGCGTTTGTGTTTTTCGACGCGCACGTGTGGTGGGTTGGCGTCGTCATTCTCGCCGTGGGCGGGATGATCGGTGGCTATGTTGGCTCGCACGTTGCGAAGCGGCTACCGAACTCGGTATTGCGCGCGACCATCGTCGTCGTCGCACTCGTCGCGCTCGTGCGACAGTTCGTATAGAAAAACGTGAGGGCGCTCGTTACCGATCCTCGTCGGCCAAACTCGAGAGGCTCGCGACGAAGGCGTCGCGCGATGCCTCCAGGTGGGCGCGCATCCGCTCGTGCGCGTTGTGCGCATCCCCCGCGCGCACGAGGTCGTAAATTATTTTGTGCTGATCCCAGGCAGACGTGTCGCGCGTAACCGTGAAGCCACGATGCGCGCTATGAAGCCACTCCACGCGCCCACCGATCTGCTGGAGGATGTGGCTCAGCACAGGGCGCATGGCTAGATCCGCAAGTCCCTGGTGCACGCGGAGATTCGCCTCCGCGATTCCAGCACCGTCTCGATTCGCAAACGCCTCGTCGCCTTGCGCGAGGGCTTCCTCAATTTCCGTGCACAGGCGGCGCGAACGCTCAACATGGGCGGCTCCGGGAGCGGAAAACTCGGCAAATCGCGCGGCTGCGTCCCGCACGAGTGAAGTTTCGAGTGTGATGCGGAGGTCAAACAGCTCGCGCGCATCGTCAAAGGGCGGGTGGGCCACGCGGGATCCGACGTTTGCCCGCGTATCAACGAATCCCTCCGCCGTGAGGATGCGCAATGCCTCACGCACGGGGACGCGCGACAGCTCAAACTCCTTCGCCAAGGCAACTTCACGAAGCGGAGTGCCGGCCGCGTACTGGGCAGCGATAATTCGCTTGCGCAGGGTGGCGGTCACGGTCTTCGCCGCGGCGTCAGACACGCATGAACTCCCTTCCGGGGACGGCATCGAGCAACCCTCGCGTGTACTCGTGTTGAGGGTTTCGCACGACATCGTACACCGAGCCCTTTTCCACGACCTTTCCGGCCTTCATCACCACAACGTCGTCCGCGAGATTTGCCACCACCGCGAGGTCGTGGGTGATGAACACGCAACTGACACCAAGGTCTTTTTGAAGGTCTCCGAGGAGATCGAGGATCTGGTCTTGGACGAGAACGTCGAGAGCTGAGACGGCCTCATCGCACACGAGGAGTTGGGGATGCGCCGCCAGTGCGCGGGCGATTGCAACGCGTTGACGCTGACCGCCCGAGAGCTGCCCGGGAAGCACGCGGGCGGCACTCGACGGTAGTGCAACGTGATCGAGAACCTCGAGCACACGCGCACGGCGCTCGGTCTTGTGCCCGACTCCGAATGTGTCGAGGGGCTCGCGCACGATCCGTTCGACCGTCCACATCGGATTGAGCGACGAGTACGGGTCCTGGAACACGGGCTGCGTGAAGCGGCGCAGTTCCTTGCGCTGCTGTGCGTTCGCGTTCACGACTGAGCGCCCGTCGAGCTTCACTTCCCCGCCCGTCGCTTCCTGCAAACCGAGGATAATCGAGGCCAGGGTCGATTTTCCCGACCCCGATTCGCCGATGATCGCGAGGGTCGATCCACGTCGCACCGTGAAACTAACGTCGTCCACTGCACGAACCTCCCCCTTGCGCGCGCCGCGCAAGCGAAAGACTTTCGTCACCTTCTCAACTTCAAGGACGTTTTCGCTCGACGCGCCTTCTCCCCCCTCGCATGCGGAAGCACTCTTCTTCGTCCCTTCGAGCGTGGGGGACGCGTCAACGAGCTCCCGCGTGTATGGGTGCTGGGGATTCGCGAGGACCTGCCCCGGCGCCCCTCTTTCAACGATCTCGCCCTTGCTCATCACGAGAACGGTGTCGGTTCGATCGGCCGCGACGCCAAGATCGTGCGTCACAAACAGCAGCGACATCCCGCGTTCTTCCACGAGGGATTCGAGGTGGTCAAGAATGTGCTTTTGAACGGTGACGTCGAGTGCACTCGTCGGCTCATCCGCGATCACGAGGTCGGGGTCACCCGCGAGTGCAATCGCGATGAGAATCCTCTGACGCATGCCCCCGGAAAATTCGTGCGGATACTGCTTCGCACGCCGCTCGGGATCCGGGATGCCCGATTCCGCCATGAGCTGCACAACCTCGCGTTCAATCGCCTTCTTGTCCTTCATCCCGTAGGCCCGAAGCGCATCAGCAATGTGATCGCCAACCCGCATCGTCGGGTTGAGGTTCGACATCGGGTCCTGAGGCACGAGCGCGATCCGCTTGCCGCGGACGTCTCGCCATCGTGTGGGCGACGCGTTCACGAGCTCGGTTCCGCGATAGGTGATCGAGCCACCCGTGATGCGACCTTCGCCAGGCAGTAGGCCGAGGATGGAGGCGATCGTCGTGGACTTGCCAGAACCGGACCCGCCTACGAGCGCGAGCTTCTCCCCCGGTCTAAGCGTGAAAGACACTCCGCGGACAGTGGGGCTGGCCGCGCTCCCGTACGTGACGTCAAGGTCGCGTACCTCAAGCACGAATTCATCTGTGTGCATCATGGAGCCTCACCTTCCTGCCGCATATCCTTGCTGGCCGCGATTATTCGCCGCGGCACCGAGCATTCCTGTCACCGGGTCGCGCGTCACGGCGCTCAAACGCCCGAGTGACCACGTCCCTGCCCGCACGACTCGGTGTCCGCGAGCCTCGAGTTCGCCAATGACCTCATCGCCCAGCGAATCCTCGACCACGAGCTGACCGGGTTCCCACGTGCGCGGCCAAAAGCTCTCGAGCATCGAGGTCGTGTGCATCATGGGCGATTCGATCGCCTCTTGCGGGCTGTACCCGCCCACGAGCACCCGCAGAAGGAAGAGAAGCTGCCACTGATCCTGCTGATCCCCTCCCGGCGTTCCAGTCGCGAGGATAGGCTCACCGTCTTTCAGCACGAGAGTGGGGCTCAGCGTCGTGCGGGGTCGTTTCCCGGGGGCGAGGGCCGACGGTGACCTTTCGTCCAGCCACGTCATCTGGAGCCGAGTGCCAAGGCAAAAACCCAGTTCGGGAATCGTCGGTGAGGACTGGAGCCACCCACCCGAAGGTGTCGCGCTCACCATATTGCCGAACCGATCCACGACATCGATGTGAACGGTGTCGCCGCGCAATTCGCCCGTTTCAGGATCCGTTTCTTCCTCCCCCGTGTTCACGCGCACGGTCGGCTCACCTGCAGCGTCACCGCGCGCGCCGCCGCGCGCATCGTATGCCTCACGAGTTTCAGCACACACGAGCGTTGGGACGCGCCCACCGGGGCGACCGGGGCGAAGCTCCTCCGACGCTTTCTCGCCTATCAGCGCGCGGCGAGAGGCGAGGTACTCCTCGCTCAACAGTTCCTCGAGCGGCACACTATTGTCGTCGCCGAAAAACGCATCGCGATCGGCAAGCGCGAGCTTGAGGGCCTCCGCGATCGTGTGGATACCGCGAGCCGTCGACGGATCGAGATCTTCATCCTCAAAGCCCTCGAGAATACCGAGCGCAAGAAGCAGCACGGGCCCCTGGCCCCACGGGCCCGTCTTATAGAGGTCGAAGCCCCTAAATGACGCAACCGTCGGACTCTCCACGCGCGCACCCGGGCACGCGAGGTCATCCTCTGTCAGCACCCCCGCGTAATCACCGCCGTCGGAATGCCGGTGCGGCTCCTGCACAAAAGCGGCCATCACTTTGGCAACGGGGCCCGTGCGCCAACGCTCACGCGCTGCACGAACCCCACTGGCACGGTCCTCGTGCGCCGCGGCTACATCGACAAGATCCTCGAGCACAGTCGCGTAAGCAGGATTCTTCACGATGTCGCCGGCTTTCGGCGCGATACCGTCGCGCAGCCAGAGATCGGCAGACGTCGGCCAGTGCTCCACAAAAAACTCGCGCATGGACTCAATGACGCCTGCCGCGCGTTCGAGCAAAGGATGGCCCTCGCGCGCGTACCCAATCGCGTACGAGAGAACCTCCCCCAAGGTGAGCGTTCCGTACTCTTGAAGCAGAAGCAGCCAGGCGTCCACAGCGCAAGGAATCGCGGCCGCAAGCGCACCCGAACCGGGCACACGCTCGAGCCCGAGCGCCCGATATGTTTCGACACTCGCACCGGCGGGAGCAGCGCCTTGCCCCATGAGTACACGCGGATGGCGCGGGTCCTCGGCAGTCACGAATACCCCCGTCATGTCACCACCGGGACCGTTTAAGTGGGGCTCGACGATGTGCAGCACGAATGCCGCAGCCGCCGCCGCATCGAACGCGTTACCGCCCTTTTCCAGGACCGATTGCGCGCTCGCGGTCGCAAGCCAGTGCGTCGATGCGCTCATTCCAAACGTGCCCTTGAGATCGAGACGGGCGAGCGGAGCCGGGGCGGGTGTGAACGACGTCGTCATGGGGTCATTCCTTCGACGAGTTGGGATCGAGTGCATCGCGCAACGCATCACCAAAAAGGTTGAATGCGAAGCAAATGAGCACGATGGTCAAGCCAGCCGCAATCGCGACGGTAGGTGAGCGGTAGATGCACTGCTGCGCATCGGAAAGCATGATGCCGAGGCTCGGCGCTGGCGGTTGAATGCCGAGACCTAGGAACGACAGCATCGACTCGCCGATGACGGCAGCGGGAAGGATCACCGTGACCTGCACAATGATCGCGCTGAGCGTATTCGGCAGAATGTGCATCCCGAGGATCCTCACGAGGGAAGCATCGGCAGCAATCGCCGCCGAGACGAAGGCCTCTCCCTTCAACCGCATCGTTTCGCCGCGCACGACGCGCACCATCGACGGAATATTGCCAACGCCCAATGCAATCGCCGCATTGGTGAGGCTCGCACCCGAGATCGCGGCGAGACCCACGGCGAGCACAAGAAACGGAAATGCAAGAGTCACGTCAACAAAGCGAGAGATGACCATATCCGCCTTGCGCCAATATCCCGCGAGCAAGCCGAGCGGCGTCCCCACGACAACTGCGAGAGCAACGGCGAGCAGGCCGACGAGAAGTGAAGCTCGGGTGCCGTACAGCAAGCGAGAGAGTACGTCACGCCCAAGGTCGTCGGTTCCGAGCCAAAAGCCCTCCGTGAACGGCACCTGGAAGGGGTAGGTGAAATTCGTGTCGGCGTAGTGGTACGGAGAGATCACTGGCGCAAGTAGCGCTGCGAGAATCACGAACGCCACGAGCACGGAACCGACGAGGCCCGCGGGAGAAGCGAGGAGACGCTTGCCCACGCCTTTCGTAGGGGCGTAAGTATCGGATGAGTGTGAGATCGCGGTAGCAGTCACGATGCGGCACCTCCCGTTCTGATTCGCGGATTGACAACGGAGTAGAGGACGTCCACGAGGAAATTAATGACGATGTAGGCAACCGTCACGAGCAGCACAACGGCCTGGATCACGGGATAGTCACGCGAAAACACCGCATCGAGCGTGATGCGCCCGATTCCCGGGAGCGCGAAAATACGCTCGGTCACAACGGCACCGGAAATCAGACCGCCCAGCTGGAGACCGACGATCGTGACGAGCACGATGAGCGAATTGCGAAGGCCGTATCGAAACAAGATGCGCGAGGGAGCGATGCCCGTCGCCCGGGCCGTGCGCACGTAGTCCGTCGCCATCGTGTCGATGAGACTCGCACGAGTTTGGCGCGCGATGACTGCTGCGAGCCCCGATCCCAGCACGAAGGCAGGAAGCGTGAGGTAGTACAGGCACCTCAGCGGGTCCTCCGTAAGGGACACGTATCCCGAGGCGGGGAACCACCCGAGCGAGACGGCAAGCACGAGAATCGCGAGGAGGCCCAGCCAAAAGTTCGGCACGGAGAGCCCGAAAAGAACGGCGATATTCGCCCCGAGCTCGTCGATTTTGCCCCTGCGACGCTCGGCATAGACCCCGAAGAACAGCCCGATCACGATCGCGACGATGATGGCATACAGCGAAAGCAGGACCGTGACGGGAAGGGCGGTCACAAGCATCGACACAACGTCCTGGCCCGTACGCGTCGATTCCCCGAGATTCAGTGTGACCGTGTTCTTCACGAACGCGCCATACTGGACGATCAGAGGTTCTTCGAGCCCAAGACTTGCCCGAATCGCCTCGATTTGCTCCTTTGAGGCCTCCTCCCCCGCCATTGCGACGGCGGGATCGCCCGGAAGCGCACGTACGCCAACGAAGATCACGATCGACGACAGCACGAGCGTGCACAGCGACTCGAGGAAGCGTATGGAGATAAAGCGGGTCATGGCTGCTTCCCTTCGATAAAAGCCGCGTGGGAAAGCTTGACGACGCCGTCCGCGTAGGTCGAGACCCCCACGAGATTCGCCCTGTAGGCGGTGAGCGAGCGCTGGCGGTACAGGTAGATCACGGGGTTCGTTTCCTGCATGCGTTTCACAGACGCTCCGTACAGCGCGGAGCGTTCGTCAAGGTCGGTGACTTCAGAAGCCTTCGTGAGCAGATCGTCGAGCGTGCGATCGCTGAAGGCCGCGTAGTTGTTGTTCGCGTCGGTGGTCCAGAAGTTGTACGCGTTGCCGTGGGGATCCACACGGCCAGACCAGCCGAGCTGAATCGCCTCGTACGTACCCGAATCCTGAGCCGAGAGCATTGCCGTGTACTCCGTAGGAACAACCCTTATGGCGAACCCCGCTTCCTTTACTTGGGCCTGCAGGGCCTGGGCGAAGCGGAGCGAATCTTGAGAATTCGAGACCTTGAGGGTGATCGGGTACGGCACCGGGGCGCCCGCCTGCTCGAGCAAACGCTTTGATTCCTCCGGATCGTACTCAGGACATTGAGTGGATTCCTCGGTCGCGAACGGACTCGAGGGCGAGATCGGCGAGCACGCTGCATCGAACCACCCGTTGAACACCGTGTTCACGAGAGCCCCTCGATCGATCGCCTTCGTGAACGCGAGTCGCACGCGTTCATCGGTCGCTATGAGGCCCTTATCGAGGGGGTGACCAGCGTCGTCCTTGGGCTCAAGGTTGATGGTGATGGCTTGGTATCCAAGCGAAAGCACCTGGAGAGTGTTAATATCACGCGATGCCTTGACCGCTTCTATGTCCTGCGGCGAGATGCTGTCGGCAACGTGCACGTCGCCACTTTGGATATTCGCGGCGCGGATGTTGGCATCGGCCATGATCCGGTAGGTCACGCTGTCGAGTCGCACGTTGCGCGCGTCGTAGTAGAGCGGATCGCGTTCGACGGTAATCGAGGTTTGCGGAATGCGCTCAACGAATTTGAAAGCCCCGACCCCCACCGGATGCGATGCAAAGTCATCTCCGAGTTCCTCGAGGGCCTTCGGGGAGAGCATCATGCCCGCACGATCGGCAAGCGCAGCGGTAAACGGAGAAAATGACTTTTCGAAAGTCACCCGCACGGCAAACTCTTCGAATGCCTCGATGCCGGTGATGGGGCCGAGCTCCGAACGCCGGGAGGACTGCTCGTGATTGAAGTGGCGATCAAGCGTGATACGAACGGCTTCGGCGTTAAACGGCTCACCGTCTGCAAAGACCGCATCCTCACGTAGGCGGATCACGACCTCACGCCCATCGTCGCTGATCTCGGGAAGAGCGGCGGCCAGCATCGGAACGATCTCACCTCTGTGGTTGAGGTCGTAGAGCTTCTCGCACATCGTTTGCATGACGTAACGGGTATAGAGCGAGGACGACGTCGTGGGGTCGAGCTTGTCGGGCTCCGCTGAGAGCGCCATGACGAGATCGCCCCCGTTGTGCAGGTTTTGACCCGTGGAATTACTATCCACGATGTCGGGGCGTTCGGGGGGATCATCCAGTTCTTGGCGGGGCACGCACCCCACACCAGCGAGCGCAACAAGGCCCGCACTGAGGATCGTTCTGCGTTTCATCCCGCACCTCCCTTCCGAGAAGCTTTCGGGGCACTTCCCCAAATCGTTGTATACAAAGTAGGAGGTGTGGGACGGTTCGTCTAGCGAGTTCACATCGTGAGACTTTTTGTATACATCGCTATCGTAAGGTGCGCACCAACCACCCATCCCCGGCGCGTTTCATCACCACCATCCCGTCAACATCCGTGCGCCTCACCGCCATTCCTCGCTCCGCTAGCAGTGACAAAGTGCGCTGGTGAGGATGCCCAAACGTGTTCGCGCCTACACCAATGACGGCAATCGAAGCGTGCGCCGCATCGTAGAGCGCCGGCTCTTGGCGACGCGAGCCGTGGTGCGCGACTTTGACGAGCTCGACCGCCTCGACAGCACCAGATTTCGCTAGCACGGCTTGCGCATCAGGCTCTAGGTCTCCTAGCGTCAGAGCACTCCACGTGGGCGTTTTCACGAGCATCGAAATCGAACAATCATTGAGTGCCGATTCCTCTCCCCCGCCCTCGCCTGCCCCGAGGGCTCTCGCTTCCTCGGCTGAACGCGGCCACAGAACTTCGAGGGACAGCGACCCAACGGTTTCCGTACGAGGCGCGAGCACGGTGTCCACCTCAGTCCGAGGGAGCTTTGCTTTCGTCGAGGTATCCAGCGGGCACACCCACGCCTGCTGCGGCGTACGCTTCCCCGTCAACGCGGGTATTCCGCCGTCATGATCAGCGTGAGGGTGGGTCACGACGAGGAGGTCGATCGCCCCGACTCCCGCACGGTCCAAACATCGGGCGAGCATGTTCGGGTCTGGTCCCGTATCGATGAGTACTGTTTTTCCCCCGGCGCGCACGAGCATTGCATCGCCCTGCCCAACATCGCACATCACGACATCCCAGTCTTCGACATCCCCGGGGATCAGCGTGGAGACTCCTCCGAAAAGGGCAATCACTGCGAGGAATACGAGCGCCCAGCGCACCTCGCGGCGCGTGCGCAACCAAAGCGTGAGCCCTACGACGATGAGCACCCCTGCCGTGGCCAGTGCACCTCCCGCGCCGGCGGGCAACGCGATGTGCGCTCCCGGAAGTGCGGCACTCACCTGTGCAATGAGCACGAGAACGTGCGCACCTGCCCCCGCAAGGGCGAAGAATGGTACGCCGAGCGGCGCCCACACATGCGCGACAATAATGCCAACAAAACCGCTCACGGTTGCGGGCGCCACGACGAGTTCCGCGGCAATGTTCGCAGGCACAGCCCACACTGACGTTTCGGGAGCAAGCAGGAGCAAGACCGGTGTGCATGCGGCCTGGGCAACCGTCGGAACGGAAACCACAAGCGCGAGATTGCGGGAAATTCTCTCGCGACTGACCTGCCGGATAACCTCAGCAAGCGGAACCGAGAGCGCGAGAATAGCGCCCGTCGCACCGACGCTGAGCACGAAGCCCACCTCTCCCACGAGCGCCGGATCAACGACGCACCATGCGAGAACGGTGAGCGCAAGCGCGTTGAGAGGCGGCGTGCGAAAACCCGCATAGCGTCCAATCATGAGGGGAACGGCCATGAGTGCGGCTCGCAGCAAGCTGGGCTCCGGGCCCACTGCCGCCACGTACACGGCGATCCCCGCAGCCCCCGCCAGAACCCGCGCTTTGCGGCGCACGCCCACGGCAAGCAGCGGCAGCGTGACAAAAGCATAGGTGAGAGCAATGTTTGCCCCCGAGGCAGCAACGAGGTGCGTGAGCCCGGAGGTCGCCATATCATCCTTCACCTCTCTGGCAAGACCCGTCACGTCGCCAAGGGTCATGCCCACGACGAGCGCTGCTTCATTGGCAGGCAAAAACGAGGAGGCTAACCGTACGACCTCTTTTCGCTCTTCTCGCCAGGAGTCAAGGACACGCCCTACGGCGGCCATCGCCCCCTCACCCTGAGCAGGTCGTGACGGCTCCGGCTGCCAGTCGGCAATCTCGAGAAAGAGCGTGGAGCCATCCTTTTCGGCGTATCCCCGCGCACGCAGTATGTCTCCGCGTTCAAGCGAGAAGGGATCGCCCCCGCGCGTGTGTTTCGACCAGGTGAGCACGATTCGTATCTGCCTCGAAATCGCTTTGTTTCCTGCACCAACCGTGATCCTCGAAAGTTCGGGCTGGCTCGACGCACGCGCAACCGTCGTATCCCACGCGCGCACCTTTAAGGGTTCTGACGGTTGCTCGCGTAAGGCGACCTGCACCTCCGTCACAACGTTTCTTTCGCGAAGAGCTTCCTCGAGGCTCAGGTTCTCGCTGTGCACGCGTGCAACTGGCCCTGCGATTGCCGCACCGAGAAGAACAGCAAGCAGTGCATGTGCCCGCAGGCGTTTCTCTCGCACTATGGCCAGGAGAAGCGCCGGTATAACGACGGCGAGAAGCACGACAGGTCCGAGAGACACGCTCGCAATGGTTGCCGGCCAGAGCACAGCGGCGTGTGGGATGAGGCTCAGCCCCCTCACGGGCCTCACACCACACCCGTTCACGCCCTCAGATAGTGATGCGCTCACGAAGCTCCTCGAAGATGGCAGGACCAATCCCCTTGACATCCTGGAGCTGTTCGATATTCGAGAATGGGCCGTTGGTTGTGCGATGCTCAACGATTCTGGCGGCGATCGCGGGGCCCACGCCGGGAAGCTCGTCGAGCTCACTTTCGGAAGCCGTGTTGATGTTGACGAGAGCGCCGTCCCCGCTGGCCTCCGCTCCTGGGCCCGAGGGGAAAGACTCGACGCCGGTCGCTGGCCCCGCGATTTCTGACGGGATTTCTTCCCCTTCGCGTGGCACATACACCTGTTCGCCGTCGCTTACGACGCGCGCGAGGTTGATGCGGCCCAGATCGGCGTCCTCGGTTGGTCCGCCCGCAGCCTCGAGAGCATCGCCGACGCGCGCGTGTGACGGAAGTTCGACGAGCTTTGGTTGCCTCACTGCCCCCACGACGTGGACCACCACCGTCTGCTTACCGGCAGCGGGAGCGTTCGAGGAGTCGGGGGCCGGAACAGCCGATGCGGGTGAGGTACCTTCCGGCGCCGACCCCTCGGCGATCGCCGTCGTTACTTCCGGTGCCTCCTCGAGAGGCTGCGCGTTGACTGCGACCCTGTCGTCACTCGGCGTCATCGACGTAGCCATGTGAGCCCCGCCGAGCACGAGCGCCCCCGCGGTAAGGATCCCGAGTATGACGCGCGGGTCCTTGAGTGCTGACCATCGAGGACCCCGCTGCCCGCCGGATCCTTCGCGTGACCATTCCTCGAGGTCATCCCACGAGCGCGTGTTCACACTCGTTTGTGTATCTGCGCGGTGTCGCCTCTCGCGCCCCGTCGTATTGTTCATAGCCTCCACGCTAGGAACGAGCCCCGCCCACGAAAAAGCCCCGGCCATCCACTGGGGACAACCGGGGATTGTGGAGCCTGGAGCGCCACGGTGCCTAGAAGAACATCGCCTGCCATTCGGGGAGGAACACAAAGAAAGCCGCCACAATCACCACGGCGTACCACGCGAGAGAAAGCGCGATCCACGAACGCAGCACGGTGCGCACGAGCCCGCGCACCTCGATGATGCCCTCTTCCACAAGGAAGGTCACGAAGGACCAAAACATGGGTGGCACGACCGCCCACACCAGGAGGCACCACGGGCACAGGGCGCGAATGGCAAAAAGGGCGTTGCTCGAGAGCCACAAAACGAAGGCAAATGCAAAGGCGAGCCCTCCGAACGTCGCCCACTGGAACCACCGCGGAAGCGCAAGCCGAGAAAGATGCAGAGCGCCGACGACACCCATGATCGAGAATCCCATGAACCCGAGGTACATGTTCGGAAAACCGAATGTCTGAGCCTGCCACGTTTGGATAAACGTCCCGCACGAGATGAACGGGTTGATATCGCAGGCCAGCGACGCATTCGCGTCCGCGAGAATCGCGAGCTTATCTTGCATAAGCGCGAATGAGGCGACGATCCCGAGGACAGACCCGATGAGCAGCACGAGCCCAACGGTGCGCTGAGAAGCTCGAGGCTTCGCGTCTTGCTCAGCGCGAATCTGAGCATCAATGGCCGCAATATCATTCTCGCCGTAAGGAGAAGTCGTTAAATCTTCAGTCACGCGCCTTATCGTAATACGCTTTGAGCTTCGCGAAGCCTTCGTCCATACTTACGCGCGGCTTCCACTGCAGACGCTCGCACGTGCGGCGCTGATCGAACCAGTGCGCTGTCGACAGCTGCTCCGCGAGGAACTCGGTCATGGGCGGCTCATCGTAGCCGGGCCGCAGCTCCCACGCCTTCTCGATCACGCGACCCGCAACGCGTGCGAGCGGGCCAGGAACCGTGATTCGCGGGCGCGAGACACCGGCCGCATCGCACAACCCCACCACGAAGTCGCGAACCGTGCGCGGCTCGCCATTCGTAATCACAAAGCTCTCTCCGTGCACGTCCTCGATGCGATCGAGTGCCGCGACGAATGCCTCGGCGGCGTTATCAATGTAGGTGGTGTCAATGAGCGCCATGCCGCGGTCGAGAAGGGGCATCGTCCCCTTGCGGCCACGCTCGACGATGCGTTCCACGAGCTGGGTGTCACCGGGGCCCCACACGATATGCGGGCGCAAAGTCGTGACGAGAATGCCATCGTTGCCGTCTGCCTCCATCGCCACGAGCTCAGCGGCGGCCTTCGTGCGGGCGTAGGGTCCGCGGGCGCGCGTAGGCTCAGGGGCGGTCGCGTCGAGCCCGACGATAGCCTCGCCAAAGTGGGCGACGGACGGCGAGGACGTGTTGACGAGCTTCCCGCCGCCCTGGGCGCGAAGCGCATTCACCACGTTGCGAGTGCCCTCGATGTTGATGGCGCGGTATTCCTCCTCCGGACCCGAGATGGAAACCTTCGCCGCGAGATGAACGACCGCGTCGTTGCCGTCAACGGCACGGCGCACCTGGTCCGCCTCGGTCAGCGAGCCGCACACGTCGGTGATGCCTTCAATCCCCGCGGGGCGGCGCTGGAACGCACTCACCTCATGGCCCGCATCGCGAAGCCGCTTTGCGACCTCGCCGCCGAGCATGCCGCTCGCACCGGTCACGAGAACCTTCACAGCGCACTCCTTTCACCGGCCAGCTCGCGCGCGGCCCACGCCCCAAGGCGTGCGCGCTCGATCTTCGAGTTGTGGCGGATGTCGGTCGGAAGCGTCGTCGTTTCAAAAGCAGCCGTCACGGCAATACCCGTTGCCGCTTCAACGGCTTCGCGAATCGCGGCCTGGCGCTCGGGAGTCGCGGGCTTGGGCGTTTGGCCCTTACCCGGGCGGAACGTCGCCGGGTCTTCGTAGATCACCACGACCTGCTGCGTTCCCGCGGGGCCTACCCCGCATACACCCGCGCGACGCACGAAGTCGAGACTTTCCGCGGCCTTCTCTATCTGCACCGGAGTCACGGGGCCCGCCGCAGTCGTGACCACGTGCGCAAGACGCCCCTCAACCCACAGGCGGCCCTCGGCATCGAGCTGACCGACATCACCAGTTGCGTGATAGCCCTCGCAGCGCATCGACTCTCGCGTCGTATCCCACAGCATGAGGTAGCGGTCGCGAACGTGCGCGGCACGGACCATAATCTCGCCGACAACACCGGGCTCTGTGGTCACGGTGGAGGCTGCGCGGCCGTCGGACTCAAGCGGCGCAATCGCAAGCTCCACGCGAGGGACGGGCGCGCCCACGCACACGCCGCTGCCCTCGCCCGCGGCTTCGATTCCTTCAAGGTCAATTGCGGCGACCGCAAGGCACTCGGTCATGCCGTAGGGCGAATACGAGTGCGCGTTCGGGAGCACATCGCGTAGTACGCGAAGAAGCGGCGCGGGAATTGGTGCCCCCGCGCTAAAGAAGCTCGGCACTCGCGAAAGTGCCTCGCGCTGGCGCTCATCGAGCGTGCCAGCCGTGTCGATAATGTTTTGGAGCGCAGCCGGAGCAGTGAAGACTGCCGGCGAACCGAGCTCATCGACGGCATCGGCGAGGGCGCTCGCGGTGAGCTCGCCGGGGCGCGTCACGTCCATCTCGGGCACAATGCTCGGCGCACCGAGGGCCGGGCCCAGCAGTGCGAACGGCGCGAATCCGGCAACGAGCCCGCGTTCAGGACGCAGCTGAAGGGTGTCCCCCACCGCCGCGAACATCGCGCTCGCCTGCCGATGCGTGTACACGGCCCCCTTCGCGGGGCCGGTCGACCCCGATGTAAACAGTACGAGCGCATCCGCATCGGGATCGATGTCGGACCATTCATCGCCGCCTCCAAGAGCGTGAATCTGCTCGCCCTCGCGCATGAGCTCATCGATCGACGTGCTTACACCAAACACAGCGCGATCGATCGTGGGCAGTGTGCGCACGGAGATACGTTCACCCGGCCAACCGAGTGCGCGGGCTCCCGCAAGAGCCGTCGGAATCCCCACGACGTAGTCGATGTGGGCGCCCACAATTGCGCGCGTAAGACCTTTGACCCCCAGGCCGGCATCGGCGACGACGGCAATCGCGCCGATCCGGAGGCACGCATACAGTACCGCCGTGAGGTCAGCGCCTGGCGTCACGAGAACGCTCACACGATCACCGGCCTTGATGCCATGCGCACGCATTCCACTCGCGAGCTGCGACACTCGCTTTTCAAGAAGACTCCACGTGATCGTGCGAGGGCCTTCGGCGAGCATCTCGACGACAGCGGGTTCATACGCCGTCGTCGGATCGTTTGCGCGCTCAGTAATAAGCGAGCCGAGACGTCGGTACTCGGGCTGTTCGGCAAAGCTCGACACCGAACGTTCGCGATGGTCGGCACCGTTGATGAGCCGTTCCTTGAGCCAGCGCCGCACAAGCGGGGCGACGGGCGCGTCGTCCCACACGAGATGCGATGCGCCTTCGAAACGATGCACATCGGCATGCGGAACACGTTCAAGAAGATCGCGAAGGTATCGGTCCGAAAAGACAACATCGCGCGGCCCCCACACCATGAGGGTGGGAACGTCCATGCCCTTGAGGCCCTCCGCAAGGCGCTCAAGGGTCGCGCGCGAGGGGTGCTCCGCGCTCGCCGGAATATCGGCGACGAACGTTTCAATGCCTCGACGGCGCGCTCTCGAGCGATACGGCGCGTAGTAGCCCTCCCGCACCTCGCGCGGCAGCGGCGGCTTCGAGAGGTTTACGGTCGTGCGAAGGAACGCATCCGTGCGCGACGTCGAGAACGGCAGAAAACCGGGGGCCGTTGCGAGTTGAAGTGAAGCCGGGAGCGACTCGCCAAGTTCCTGATGAATTGCGGTGTTCGTGAGCACCATACCGATCACGTCGTGGCGGTTGTCGAGTGCCCAGCCGATCGACACAATGCCGCCCCAATCGTGCCCCACCGTCACGATATTGCCGGAAAGCCCGAGTGCATCCGTGAACAACGAAAGATCGGTAATGCGATCCTGCAAGCGTCGCTCACGTCCCGTGCGTTCCGAGTAGCCCATCTCGAGCTGGTCAACGGCAACGACACGCCAACCCGCTTCGAGCATCTCCTCGTTGAACAGGCTGCGATACAGGAAGGAGTAGGTGGGGTTGCCGTGCACGCACAGAAGCGTGCCGCGGGGCTCAATGCCCCGCTCGGCGATTTGACGCTCGTTATCGAGATAGTGCCAGCGGCGCATATCACCGAACGAGTCCCGCACCTTCAGCGTGTGGTGCAATTCAGGCTGAACGCCGGGAAGATCGGGAACATCCTGCACGTCCTGGAAGGTCTTCGCGCTCACCACTGGACCTCCATCATCGCCGTGTTCAATCCCGAGCCGACGCCGAGGAGCAGAAGTTCATCGCCCTTCGCAAAGCGATCCTGGTTGAGGGCGAGAGTGAGCGGAACGGCCTCCGCGGCAATGTTGCCAAGTTCGGGGAACGTCACCGGAATGATCTCGGGGTTGATCCCCATGGCCTTCGCGAAGGCACGCGTGTACACCATCGACACCTGATGGGTGATGTACCACTGCTTATTCGAATAATTGCGACCGCTTTCCTCGGCGGCGCGCCACGTTTGCGTCACGAGCTCGAGGCCGTTTTCAAGGAGCCCAGCCGTATCGGTACGCATGTCGTCCATGTTGCCGATGCACAGCTCGTGGTGCTCGGTACCCGCGCGCGTTTGCGTGTGCACGATCCGGTGGCCATCCGGATGCTTATCGAAGCGCCCCACAACGGCCGCGGCAGCGCCCGAACCGAGCGTGAGCGACGCGAACTGGTTGTTGAAATCCTGGCGCGTCGAATTCTTGTCGTTCAAGCGCGCGATGGTGCGCCGCTGGACTTCCTCGACATCCTCCGCGCCCACGATGAGTGCGTAGTCGATTTGACCGGCGTCAATCAGACCGGCGGCGAGGGTCATCGCATTAACAAAGCCGAGGCACGCGTTCGTGATGTCAAAGTTCATGCACGAGGCGGGCATACCGAGCGCCGCGTGAATATGGGCACTCATCGCCGGCTCGAGATGCTGACGCGAAACGGAAGCGTTGATGAGGACCCCGACGTCCTCGCGCGTAATGCCCGCGCTCGCCATCGCACGCTCAGCGGCAATCACGGCACCCTGTTTCCAACCGTTTTCCGGGTCTTTCCACCATCGCCGCTCGTACACACCGGCCACGCGTTGAAGCGTGCCCTTCGGCAAGCGAAGTCGCTTGCGGGCCGGTGAAAGCATCTCGTCGATCGAATCGGAAGTGACGGGAACCTGAGCTTCCACGGCGGAAACGGAGAGAATGGCGGCGTTTTTATGGTCAAACGCGGTGTTGGGGATCACTACTACTATTCGCTTTCGGTCTCGGTTCGCGCCTCTCAAAGCGCCCCATTATTGTCCACCGAAGCACTGGAGATTTGGTGAAAAATTGACCTGATCAGGGGGCAGCGAGGCTCAAACGTGACTGAGTTCTCTGCGAGCGAGCGTGAGCGAGCGTTTGATCGGGGCGAGCTTCGCCTCAAAGTTCCGGCTCGCGCCCGTCGCGATCTCCACGATGACAGACCCGCCCCATCCTCGAAGCGCGAGCCTTTGCAGAATTTCGGCAACCGGCTGATCGCCATCGCCCGGCACCAGATGCTCATCGCGCAAGGTGCGCCCCGACCCATCGGTGAGGTGGAGATGGCTGAGCCGATCCCCCACGCGTTCGATCATCGCGAGCGCATCATCCCCCGCCGTCGACGCGTGCGAAAGATCGATCGTGAGATGCGCGTAGTCCTCATCCGTGGGGTCGTGGTCGGGGTAATACGGGAGCACCTCGCGCACGCCGAGGCGCCACGGATACATGTTCTCGACGGCAAGCGCGATTCCGTAGCGCTCTTCGAGTTCAGCAACGATCTCCACGAAATTCTTCGCGTAACGTCCCTGCCATCGAAATGGCGGGTGGGCGACAACCGTCGGAACCCCAAGATCCACAGCGAGGCGCATCGTGTCCTCGAGCTTCTTTTTAGGGTCAAGGCCACCCGCGAACTGCAGAAAGAAGAGAGTTGGTGCGTGAAGCGACAAGATTGGAAGGTCGTACACGCGAGTGAGGGTCTGAAGACGCATTGCGTCACGCGTTGCGGGATTGAGAGAACACATGACCTCAACGCCGTCATAGCCGGTTTCACGCGCCGCTTTAAAGGTGTCCTCGAGGCCAAGCGGGAAAAGCGAAGAGGTCGACAGGCCCACGGGAATCGCGCGGTGCGGGTGGGCGCTCTCGGGTTGGGCACCACCCTCGTTTGTGCGTCCCGTTCCGTTGCCAGGGCCGGCTTCTCGGATTCCGACGCCTGCCCGGCTCCTCTCGCGCCAAACTTCCGAGTTTTTCCTCGCCTGATTTTTGCGAGTGAATACTTTTCGGCCGCCGGCGCTATCCTCACGTGTGCTCACGCCTTCACGCTAGCAAGGCCAGGTGCACTAAGGTTGGAAGGCCAGGTGCACTAAGGTTGGGGAGGATAGATTCGCGCACGGCGAAGGGACGCTCAGGAGGAACCGATGGCTAAGCTCCACTTCAAATACGGCGCGATGAATTCGGGAAAATCCGACACCCTCATTAAGACGGCCTACAACTACGAGGAACGAGGCCTCGGCACGATCACGGTGAAGCCCGCTATCGATACGAAGGGCGAGGACTGGGTGCTCGCCCGCGGAGGCGCAAAACGACGCGTCGACGTTCTCATCGAGTCTGGCCATGACTTGCGCGAAGAAATCAAAGCGTTCATCGCCGCACGCCCCGACCGCGACTTCCACGTGGTGCTCGTTGACGAGAGCCAGTTCCTCGACCGCGACCAAATCGATCAACTCTTTCTCGTCGCGAAAAACGATCAGATTTCGGTGATTTGCTATGGGCTTCGCACGGACTTCCTCGCCTGCCAATTCCCTGGCTCGTCGCGACTTTTCGAGCTGGCCGACAACTTCGAGAAGCTCCCCACGATGTGCCGCTGCGGGTCGCAAGCCGAGTTCAATTGCCGCAGCGTGAACGGCACGTTCGTATTCGAGGGAGATCAGGTGGCGATTGATGGCGCTGGCCGCGTGACCTACGAGTCCCTGTGCGGCACGTGCTATCTGGACGAAAAAGCCAAAGCGCTCGGCCCCGCCCTTTTCTAAACAGCGATGTGCACCTTTCAACTGCCTCCAAGGAGAGACGCATGAAGATTTTGACGATCCAGTCCGCCGTAGCCTACGGACACGCGGGTAATTCTGCCGCCGTTTTTCCGCTGCAGCGGCTCGGCCACGAAGTATGGCCCGTCAACACCGTCCTTTTCTCAAACCACACGGGCCACCCGACTTTCCGCGGTCCCGTCATCGACGCGAAGGACGTTCACGAGGTCGTTTTGGGGATCGAAGAGCTCGGCATTCTTGGCGAAGCCGACGCTGTTCTCAGCGGTTATCAGGGCTCCGCTGCCGTCACTGACGTCATCCTCGATGCCGTTGAGCGCGTCAAGAAGCACAATCCACGCGCCGTGTATATCGCCGATCCAGTGATGGGCAATGCGGGCGAAGGTTTCTACGTCGATTCCGATATCCCGCCGCTCATGGCGAACAAGGTTGTTCCGGCCGCGGAGGTGCTGACTCCGAATCACTTCGAGCTGGGCGTGCTCACGGACACCGATGTGTCCACTCTCGAGGGCACCCTCACTGCCGTCGAACAACTGCGCGCCGAGGGCCCCGAGACCATCCTTGTCACGAGCGTACTCACCGATAAAACCACGCCCGGCACCCTCGAACTTCTCGTGGCCGATTCTTCCGGCGCTCACCTTATTTCGACACCGCGCCTGAAGCGCAAGGTTCACGGCAGCGGCGATGTGACGACGGCTCTATTCACGGCACACTTGCTTGGCGGTGCCGGCCCCGTTGAGGCGCTTGAGAAAACTGCCGCGTCGGTGTTCGAGCTCATCGACCGCACCCTCAAAGTCAATGCACGTGAGCTCTTGATCGTCGAAAGCCAGGACGCGTTCGTCAATCCCGACACGAAATTCAAGGCCCACCCTCTCCCTCACTGAATTCCATAGGGGTTGTGGGGGTTTGAATCCACAGGGTTTAGGGGATATTGGCTCCTAGGTCGTTTCGGCTTTGACTCTATAGGGTCCTGAAGCTTTGATTCCAGCGCACTTGCGCGACATACGCCGCGTCATGAGGGTGGAGAAAAACGGCGAGAGCATTTCCGAAACGGTGCCGCCTGATTTTTCCCGACCCTTGCCTTGCCCCACGGGAGGCTAATATTTAGTTCTTCTTGCGCGGTTTCGTTAACGTTTTCTTCTCCGCGTCCGGGTTCAACGGCCCCAGCGTTTCCTTACCCCGCTGGGGAATACCGAGATACTCCGTTGGCTCTTCATCCCCCACAAGACGCGCCTGACGAAGATCCGAATACATCCACTTCGGTTCAGACCTCACCTGCACAGTGCCATCAATCGGCTGCCACGCACCCCCACCAACCGAAAACTCCCCACTAAAAACCGTCACCAACGACACCTCATACCACCCCTCAAACGCATACCCAAATGAGCGCCACGCTCGTAGTCACTGGCCTTAGGCGCCGTGAACAGGGAGTGACGCGGACCTCTCTCGCAGTAGACATAACTATACCATCCATCAGGTACAGTTACGTTGTTCACGATTAGGGAGAGGCGCATGTCCACGATGACGAAACGGCGACGCTGGTCGCTGCTGGTGACTGTCGGAGCGGGGCTCCTACTGATCACCCTCGACAACTCGATCCTGTACACGGCATTGCCGACACTGACCGAGGACCTTCAGGCATCAAGCACCCAGAGCCTGTGGATCATCAACGCCTACCCCCTGGTGATGGCGGGCCTGCTGCTCGGTAGCGGGACCCTCGGTGATCGCATCGGCCACACGCGGATGTTCGTCGTCGGCCTGGTGATCTTCGGGTTGGCGTCCCTGCTCGCAGCGTTGGCGCCGTCGCCCGAGGTGCTGATCGGTGCACGCGCTGTGCTCGCTGTCGGTGCGGCAGCGATGATGCCGGCAACCCTGGCACTGATCCGCACGTACTTCACGGTCGAGCGCGAGCGGAATTTTGCGATCGCGATCTGGGGCAGCCTCTCGGTCGTCGGGTCCGCTCTCGGTCCGATTCTCGGCGGCACGCTGCTCGAGTTCTTCTGGTGGGGCTCGGTGTTCCTGGTGAACGTGCCCGTAGTGGCGCTGGCGCTGGTTGCTACCTGGTTGATCCGCCCGGCCAATGACCCGGATCCTTCGAAGCGCTGGGATGCCGTGTCTTCGATACTGGTGATGATCGGGCTCGTCGGAACGGTGGTGGCCATCAAGGAGATCGGCCACGCGCCCCCGTCTGTCGCGACCATTGTTGTTGCGCTGCTCGTTGCTGCCATCGGGTTCTGGCTCTTCGTGCGCCGTCAGCGGCGCCTGGAGAATCCGCTGCTGGAGTTCTCCATCTTCCTCAACCCGGCGTTCAGTGCTGGCGTGCTCGCCGCGGCGTTCGCGATGTTCGCCATCGGTGGCATCCAGCTTGTCACCACGCAACGGTTCCAGCAGGTCGTCGGCTTCAGTCCGCTGGAGGCTGGGCTTTTGCTTGCCGTGATTGCCGTGGCCTCGTTGCCGACAGCGCTCCTGGGTGGTGCCTTCTTGCACCGTGTCGGGCTGCTCGCGCTGATCACCGGTGGTCTCGCCGTCGCCACCGGCGGCGTCGTGGTGACGGTAGTCGGGTTCCAATCATCCTTCGGCGTGCTGGTTCTCGGCCTTCTGGTGACGGGTGCCGGTCTCGGAGCTGCCATGTCGGTCGCCTCCACCGCCATCATCGGGAACGTGCCGGTGCGCCGTGCAGGCATGGCCGCTTCCCTCGAAGAGGTCTCCTACGAGTTCGGCAGCCTCATCGCCGTGTCCGTGCTCGGAAGCCTGCTCACGGCCATCTATACCGCCAGTGTTGTCCTCCCCAACGGTGCACCGGCGGCGGCTGGTGACGGTATCGCCGAGGCACTGGAGGCGGCGCAGGGAGACGCCGCCATCATTCAGGCGGCCTCCACGGCCTTCGACTCCGCGTGCCTCGTCGTGATGCTAGTCGTTGCCGGCGTCCTGGCAGCGGCCGCTGTCATCACGGGAGTGCTGCTGCGTCGGTACCTGCCTGGCACGCAGTCACAGCTGCACTCCGAGCACTGACCACGAAAGGACCGCTCATGCGGACCAGCAAACGAGACTCCATCCTCCAAGCCGCCCTCCACGTTGTCGAAACCGACGGCGTCACGGCCGTCACGTACGAATCGGTGGCCGCCGCCTCCGGACTCACCAAAGGTGGGCTGCTCTACCACTTCCCCTCGAAGGACGCCCTGGTGCTCGCGCTGCACGAGCATCTTGCCGAGCGCTGGGACCACGAGATGATCAACGTCCTGGGCAAGGACCCAGACGAGGCAACGCAGGACGAGCGCGTCACCGCCTACGCCCGCGTGAGCGCTCGCAGCGCCACTGGCCCCGAGCTGCTGCTCATGCTCGAGGCGAGCACCGACAGCGAGCTCAACAAGCCGTGGAGAAGGGTCATCTCCCGATGGATACCCGACCCTGCCGAGATTGACCCGACTGACCCTCGGGCGCTGCAGAAGATGGTCGTGTACCTTGCCGCCGACGGACTCTGGCTTAGCGAATCCGTCGGAGCCGCCCCCCCCTTCCGCCCGAACTGCGCGCCGCGCTGGCAGAGCACCTCGCCCACTCCGTTGCGGACGCAGCCGGAACCTCGAGCAACGCGGCGAACCGATGAGCGCATCCATCTCGTAGATCTGAACCGATCCAGGTTCGCTGCCGCTGCCTTTCGCCTTCTCAAGAGGCTGCTCGTTCGCGGCCTCGTCGAGTCAGTGCCATACAGGGGCACCCCAGCGGGACAGTTACGGCGCAGTAGTTTACTGTTGCCAATAGGCTCGGTCTCGCCATTTTTGCGACACATCTGTCGCACTGGGTATACCCCATCGACACATCCTTACTCGGAAACGGCCTACCGGGAAACAAAGTCGTCAACACCGTCCCATCACCAAAATCCCAGATATATTTCACCGGCGTCGCCCGCACACTCACAGCCCGACCAAGCATCTCCACCTCAAAAGTCTGCACCCGAGACTCCGCCCACACCACCATGTCCAACCCAATCGGAATCCACTCTCCCGGCGGCCCCAAATGCGCCACAAGCGGCTCCACACCAAGCGACCGAAAATCCTCCTGCGACACCACCGGCATCACAGAACCACCGCCACCCGAGCTCGAAGACGGCGACGAACACCCCGACACACGCTCCGTCCCCAAAATCGGCGCCCCCGTCGATACCTCTACCTCATGTCCCACCACAACTGACGCCCCCGGAAACGCTACCGGACACGCTGCCCGCGCAGTGCGACAAAACGACGTCACAGCAAGCAACCGAAACACATCAGGCCCACCACTACGACAACCCAAATCCCGATCACTCGCCGACACCCACACCCGCCGCGGGCCATCCGTCACCGCATCACGCTTGCCCGAAGGTTTATCCGGCGCCCGCCCATTTGACCCGCCATTAATGAGGCCTCCAGGTTTTCTACCCTCGATTATCAAAGATCCAGTTTCAGCGACTCCATCAAAATCAATATCTGAGTTCTCTTCACCTAAGACCGGTGCCGACCAACTTGAAATGGCGATTGCCGCACCAATCAACAAGCCGAAAATTTTACCGCGAGACACCGTCCGCCCCTTTCCAAACACCCTCTTGGATCTTCCAAGATCCGTTCAGGTAACGGAGGCGAAATGCTGATGCTTTTCTTTCACATTTAACCGTTTCACTACTTAGGCCCGGCTCTGTCACCACCACATCGTTGACGGTGTACCAATATTCCACTTGAGTGAAGTCGTCGTTAGTCTCAACGACCCAAATATCATCTTCAGAGATCTCGGCGGGCGAAATATGTTTAGACTTCTTCCGCCACCGATCTATGCCGTCAATAACACGTTGGCAATTTTCGCACTGACGGGAATCAACCACGTTCCCTAGCGGTTCCGTATCGCCCGTGGCATACCCGTAATACATCCATCAACAAAGTACCTAGCTGTCTCCTGGGCGCCCTGATCGGTTTCGTACTTTATGCCCGTGTAGTCCTTGAAATCAGGAGCCTCGAGCGCCGCGTTTTCGGGCGGAAGATTCGGCGTGCGGCCGGACGCTTCACCACCGCCATCACTGCCACCACCCGAATCTGCACCGCCAGCATCACTGCTCAAGGGAGAACTGGATGACTGCGCGGCAGGCGTCGGACCACCCGCAGACTCACCACCGCAGCCCACGAACCCAGCCGCCACCACAACCGCGACACTCAACGCACCAAGAACCTGTGCCCGCCCGCTCCGCATGCACTCCCCCATCTAGCTCGACGAGGCCCCACTCCCCCGAGCGAGGCCCATGTCACATAGCCAACCAGAACGCTAGGGCCTGTGCAACGGGTGTTTGGAAATTGTGGAAGCTCTTCATGGGCGAAGAGAGTTTGGCAAGCCGGGATGCGCTCGACTTAGCGGCGCCTCGCCTCGACCATACGCGTCAATGACGATTAGGCGGCGGCGTAGCATGGAAACAGGGGCCTGGGCGGGCGAAATACGCCGGCACCAAACCCCCGCAACCTCTATGCAATTCGAGGAGGGGAACTACGGGAGGATTCCGCCCTCAGCTCCGAGGGTCACGTCACCTTCAATACGGGCGCCCTCATTGAAAGTCCAATCCCCCTCAACGGTCAGCGAAGACGCGTCTTTAAGGCTCGGCGCACCACCCGGGAAACGCTTCTCGAAGTCACCCACGAGCTTGTAGGGGCCGTCGGCGAGTTTGACGAGCGGCGCCTTGTCCACGACCTTCTCAAGAGCGAACTCGTCGCTGAGTGCATACACGTCGGAGCGCACGAGCAGCAGGTCGCTCGTCGTTTTCACCGGCAGGAAACGCGAACGGTCCACGACAATCGCGGTCGCGCCCTCGAACACCTCGATGGCCGCTCCCATCGCCGATTCAATCTGGTAGACGGGGGTGCTCGACTTATCGGAAGGATCAACAGTCTTTTCGTTGCGGATGAGTGGAAGGCCCATGACGCCCTCACGCTCGGTGAGGATCTCCTTGAGCTTCACGAGATCAAACCACAGGTTGTTCGTGTGGAAGAACGGGTGGCGGTGTTCATCGGTGAAGTACTCCATCTGCTCCGCCGGGGTTTGGGCGGTATCACGCAGGATGAGGCGCGAGTCGGATTTGCGGATCGCAAGGTGCCCGCCCTTGCGGTCTGCGGCCGTGCGACGGCACAGCTCCGCGGCGTACGGTGCACCCGAGGCGGCAAACCACCCGGCAATCTCGGGCGAAGGAACCGTGCCGAGGTTGTCCGAGTTCGAGATCGATGCGTAACGAAAGCCCTGCTCAAGAAGCGCATCGAGCACGCCTGAGGTAAGAAGCGCCGTATAAATATCGCCGTGGCCCGGCGGGCACCATTCCAGCTCCGGGTTTTCCGGGAACTCCACGGGGGTGAGGTCATCGCGCTTGAGCTTTGGCTCCTTGTTCTGGAGGAAGTCAAGCGGCAGATCCCCCACCTGAAGATCGGGATATTTGGCGAGCACCTCGAGGGTGTCTTCGCGCGTGCGGAAAGAGTTCATAAACAGAAGCGGGAGGCGCGCTCCGGTCTTCTTACGGGCCGCGAGTACTTGCTCAACGATGATCTCGAGGAAGCTCTTACCATCGCGCACCGGAAGAAGGGATTTCGCGCGGTCCATGCCCATCGAGGTGCCAAGGCCACCGTTGAGGTTAATGACAACGAGCTTCGAGAAAGCATCCTTCGCAACCTCGGGATCCACCTCGACATCGGCGAGTCGATCCACCTCGGTGAGCGGCGAGATCGTCTCTTCCGGGATCGAACCGGTCACGCCCTGCTCGAGCTGGTGGTAAAAGTCGCTGAAGACGTTAATGGCAGCTTCCGCCACGCCCGCCTCGCGCATTTTCTGCTGGGCGAGCGTGAGTCCGGTGGCATTCGTGTCGTTGTCGTAACTCATGCCCCCAGGATAGGACGCTTCCCTCATAAAAAGTCGTAGAATTGGAGCCCTATGAGTACTGTGCTTTCTGCTGTTGCCTGGCCCTATGCAAATGGACCCCGCCACATCGGCCACGTTGCCGGATTCGGTGTCCCTTCCGATGTGTTCTCGCGCTACATGCGCATGGCCGGGCACGACGTGCTCATGGTCTCGGGAACCGACGAACACGGCACCCCGATCCTCGTGGCTGCCGATCAAGAAGGAATTACGGCGCGCGAGCTTGCCGATCGCAACAACCGCGTGATCGTCGAGGACCTCGTTAATTTGGGCCTTTCCTACGACCTTTTTACTCGCACGACCTCGGGCAATCACTACGCGATCGTGCAGGAAATGTTCACGACCGTGCGGGACAACGGCTACATGATCGAGCAGGTTACCCGCGGCGCGATTTCTCCCTCGACCGGCCGCACTCTCCCCGACCGCTACATAGAGGGCACGTGCCCTCTGTGTAAAACGCCGGGCGCCCGCGGCGATCAGTGCGATGCGTGCGGCAACCAGCTCGACCCGACCGATCTCATCGACCCGGTCTCCCGCATCAATGGCGAGACCCCGAAGTTCATCGAAACAACGCACTATTTCCTCGATCTTCCCGCACTCGCCGACGCACTCGGAGCGTGGCTTGACGAGCGCGAGGCCACGGGGCTGTGGCGCCCGAATGTCATCCGCTTTAGCCAGAACATCCTCAAGGACATCAAGCCGCGTGCGATGACCCGCGATATCGACTGGGGCATTCCAGTTCCGGGATGGGAGGATCAGCCCACGAAGCGCCTGTACGTGTGGTTCGACGCCGTGATCGGCTACCTCTCCGCTTCGATTGAGTGGGCGCGCCGCACGGGCGATCCAGAAGCGTGGCGCAAGTGGTGGAACGATCCGGAGGCTCTTTCCTACTACTTCATGGGCAAGGACAACATCGTCTTCCACTCACAGATCTGGCCGGCCGAGTTGATCGCCCACAACGGGGGCGGCAGCAAGGGCGGTGAGCCCGGCAGGCTTGGCACGCTTAATCTTCCGACGGAGGTTGTGAGCTCGGAGTTCCTCACGATGGAGGGGAAGAAATTCTCGAGTTCCAAGGGCGTCGTTATTTATGTGCGCGATGTTCTCGAACGCTACCAGGCCGATGCACTGCGCTACTTCATTTCCGCGGCGGGCCCTGAGAACCAGGATGCCGACTTCACGTGGAGCGAGTTCGTGTCACGCACGAATAACGAGCTCGTTGCCGGATGGGGCAATCTTGTGAACCGAACGGCCGCGATGATCGCGAAAAACGTCGGTGAGATTCCCGCCGCCGGTGAATTCACGGATGCCGATAACGCCCTTCTCGCGAAGGTCACCGAGGGCTTTGACACCGTCGGAAACCTCATTCGTACCCACCGCCAGCGTGCCGCGATTAGCGAGATTATGCACCTCGTGGGTGAGGCAAACGCTTATGTCTCGGCGACCGAGCCGTTCAAGCTCAAAGCGGAGGAGGAACGGCCCCGCCTGCTCACGATCCTTCACGTGCTCGCGCAGGTCGTCACCGACCTCAACACCATGCTTGCGCCGTTCTTGCCGTTCTCTGCGAACGAGGTGGAGAAGGTGCTGGGCGGCACTCTTGAGGTTGCGCCGATGCCGCGCATCGAAGAGGTCGACGATCTCGACGCCGACGGCTCATACCCGATTATTACGGGCGACTACACGAACGTTCCTGCGTGGGGCCATCGCCCGGTCACGGTCGGGGCGCCTGTCGCGAAACCGAAGCCGATCTTCCGCAAGCTCGATCCGAGCATCATCGAAGAGGAACTCGAGCGCCTCGGTGTCGATAAACAGTAGGTTCGGGAGCTGGGCGTGAGCACATCTGTTCTTCTCGCGACTGCTTTCGCTCTCGCTCTGTGCCTCACTTTGACGCTCGCGCTCCGGCGTGCGTGGAGCATTCCCAAGTGGGCGGATCCTGCCGTGGCCCTCGTGCGGGCACTTTTGCAGCTTGCGATCCTCGCAAGCGTCCTTAGCCTCGCGATCACGAACGTTGCGTACGTCTTTCTCGCGCTGCTCGTCATGCTCGGCTTTGGCATCTGGACCTCGTCGAGGCGACTTGGCGGTGATGCACGCACCGTTGTGCTCGTCGCGATCTCGATGAGCACGGCTGTAGCGGTGTCTGTTCTTACCGTCTTCCTCACGGGGGCACTGTCCTTCACGGGACAAAACCTCCTTGCCTTCGGCGGCATTATTACGGGTAATGCCATGAGCGTCGTGACCCTCTCGGGCCGCAGGCTCAGCCAGGACGTCGCGCAGCATTGGGGTGAGATCGAGGGGTGGCTCGGTCTCGGTGCAACGAATCGCCGGGCGGTGCGCGATATCGCGTCCAAGGCCATGAGCGAAGCCCTCATCCCGAATGTGGATCAAACCCGTGTCACGGGAATTGTGACCATGCCAGGGGCGTTCGTGGGGGCCGTGTTCGCGGGTGCTTCCCCGCTTGAAGCTGGCCGGTTCCAGCTGCTCGTGCTCGCGGGCATCATGGCAACCGGCACGATCGCGGCAGCACTCATAATGTGGGGATCCGATCCCGTTGCCGCCGGCCGGCCGGGGCGAGCCGAGAATAACAAGGAAACGCACGTCGGGTAGGGTTTTTAGCATGACGTTATCGAACGCCCCCGCATTGATAGGTATCGCCCACGGAAGCCGCAACCCCGATGCCGCAGCCGTGACCGAGTCCCTCGTTTCCACTGCGGGAGCCCGCCTCGGCATTGAGGCTCACGCAGCCTATCTAGAGGATTTTGCCTCGCCTTCAATTACCGAGGTTGCGAAAATGCTCGCTGAACACGGGTATTCCTCCGCTGTCGCGGTGCCGCTTCTATTCACCGAGGCCTACCACGCGACCGAGGACGCACCGACCGAGCTGCGCGAGGCGAAAGCCGCCCACGGGATCGAACTCGTGCAGGCCGAGGTGCTCGGCACGGGCGCAGAGATGGTGGACGTCCTCGCAACGCGGCTCGACCAGGGCGAGGGTGAGAATCCACGCGGCGAGATTATCCTCCTCGCGGTTGGCTCGTCGCGCCCGGGTGCAAACGAAGCGGTTCAAGCGCTCGGCGATGACCTCGCGGCGTGCACGGGACGCAGCGTTCGCGTACGTTTTGCCACGTGCGAGCCGCGCCTCAACGATCGTCTCGAAGACGCCAAGGACCCAGGAACTGTGGTGCCGCTATTCGCCGCCCCCGGCTTGCTGCTCGATAGGGCGCGCGAGCGTGCCCAGGACGCGGGCTGGCTGGTCCTCGACCATCTCGGCGACGCCCTAGCCCCGATCGTGGCTGCGCGCTACGAAAGTGCGCTTTCCAGGCTCAACGCTCGCGAGACCTGAGCTTTTCTCCCATGAGCTTGACCATTGCGCCGAGCCTCTCGCGCTCGGGGTAAAGCGGGCGTAGCCCCTCATCTTCGAGCGGCTCGGCGGTCACGTGTCCGACAGCGACTGGGCACACGTCGTTGTCGAGAGCTTCGAGAAGCTGTGTGCGAGCCCCCAATTCCTCCGCGACTTGGAAGAGCGCGACTACGGCTGGCGCCGCGGTGAACGTCACCGCATCGACCTCTCGTGCGATGATCGCGTTCACGAGAGTGTGGACCGGTGCGAGATCCTCGGCGAGTTCCCACCGATACGGTGCCACAACGTAGAGTTCACGGTCGCCGAGCGGCGCGAGAGCCTTGTCTGGGACGTATCCGTGGCGCTGAAGCCCCACTGGCCCATCGGCGATACCGAGTTCGAGCGCGAGCTCGACCATCGACGTGCTTGTTTCTTTCTCGCTGCTCGGAGCGTCGGGAAGACCCCACTTGCGAACGGTGCCACGGCCCTTAGATCCGCGGCAAATGATCTGTGTCGTGGAGAGGTAGTCGAGGACCCGTTGCTTGAGAGGACCCTCAAGGATGTCGAGCCACGAATTGATGCCCTGCCCGGTCGTCACGAAGAACGTCGGCGGGGCTGCCTCGAGAAGAGCATGGGTTTCTTCGATCAGTGCCGTGTCGTCCTCGACTGGAACGATACGCATCGTGGGAGCATGGAATGCTTCGGCTCCGGCGCGCTCGAGAGCAGCGATTTGGTCATCGGCACGTCGTGTAGCGGTCACGGCCACGCGCAGACCGGCAAGAGGACGCTCAGTCGGTCCGGCTGCGGCGGTCGGGTTAGGGATGCTCATGGGAACTCCTCTTATTCGGTAGCGGCGAGCGGGGTTGTTTCGGCGAGTTCTGCCGAGGTTTCCCGGACGTTGACGACGTCACCGATCACGATGATCGCCGGGTTCGTCACGTTGCGCGAGCGGGCATCCTCGATCGCAGCGCCGAGCGTTGTAAATGTGTGGCGCTCGTGGGCGGTGTAGCCCTGCTCTAAGAGCGCGACGCCAGTGGAATCCGGCAGGCCAGCCGCTCGCAAGCCCGCGACGGTTGAGGGGAAGGTTGCCACTCCCATGAGAATCACGATCGTCCCGCCAAGCGCGACGAGGGCCGAAAGCTCGGCATTGTTAAACGGCTGGTGGCCCGAGATGATCGTGACTGCGCGCGTCACGTTGCGATAGGTTGCCGAGACGCCCGCATGGGCGGGAACGCTGAGCGCACTCGTGATGCCAGGGACGATGTCGACGCGGATGCCGTGAGCGGCGAGGAACCGCCATTCTTCTCCCCCGCGCCCAAAAATGAACACATCGCCACCCTTGAGCCGCACCACCCTCGCCCCTTCGCGCGCAAAGGCGAGCATTGTGTCGTTTATGCGCTCTTGCGACATTTTGTGGCGTCCCGGGGCCTTACCAACGTCGAGAACGAGTGCGCCAGGCGCGAGATCCATGACATTGAGCGCCACGCCCAGACGGTCGAGAAGAATGACGTCGGCGCGCAGGGTCGCCTTGAGCGCGGCTACGGTCAGGAGGTTCGGCTCACCCGGCCCTCCACCCACGAGGGTGACAGCGCCGGGCGCGTGGGCGCGATTGTCCGACGGTTCCTGGTCTTCGGAGAGCGCCACTTTCTCGGCGTGAGGCGGGCAAGCGTCGGAACGAATCTGCCCACGTGGCTCGCTTGCCCACTGAAGCACGAGCGACTCGTGCCCGAGTTCCCGCGCACGTTGATCGAAACTGCACGCGCGCTCGCGCGGGATCGCGTCACCGAGGTAAACAATGGCGCCTTCGCGAGCAAGCGCCTGCGCAGCACGCCAGCCGGCGGGGCCGCGGTGATCCGTCAGATCAACGACGCGGCCCCGCCACTGGTGTGCGACTGAGAAATCAGAAGCCTTCACGCAATTACTTGCGCTCGAGAACCTGATCGGCGGAAACCTCCTGGCCATGGGCATCGCGGAACGAAATTACCGGGCCCGAAATGAGGACCTCTTCGCGCTCTTCGAGGGTGGCCGGGCGGTTCTGATCGCGCATCGGCACGCGCGCAAAAAGCGGATCCGGCGTGTCGGGGGCGTTGATGAAGGACCGGAAGCGCGAAAGCTTCTGGGGATCCTTCACGGCCTCAACCCACTCGTCCTTGTGGTTGTCCACGAACTTCTGCATCTCGTGCTCCCACTGCTCGCCCATGCCCATGGAATCCTCGAGCACGGCTTCCTTGACGTGGTCAATGCCCCTAGCTTCGACCCACGATGCGGTGCGCTGGAGCTTATCGGCATCCGAGATGTAGTACATCAGGAAGCGGTCAATAACCTTCACGAGTTCTTCGTCGCTAAGGTCTTGCGCGAACTCGTCGGCATGGCGGGGAGTAAAGCCGCCGTTACCGCCCACGTAGAGGTTCCAGCCCTTATCGGTGGCGATCACGCCGATGTCCTTGCCGCGGGCCTCAGCACATTCACGTGCACAGCCCGATACGCCGAGCTTGAACTTGTGCGGCGAGCGCAGGCCCTTGTAGCGGTTCTCGAGGAGCACAGCCATGCCGACGGAATCCTGCTGACCGAAACGGCACCAGTCCGTTCCCACGCAGCTCTTGACCGCGCGGAGGCTCTTGCCGTAGGCCTGGCCCGACTCGAACCCGGCCTCCACGAGGCGCGTCCAAATGTTCGGAAGCTGCTCGAGGCGGGCGCCGAACAGACCGATGCGCTGCGCGCCGGTGATCTTCGTGTACAGGTTGAAGTCTCGCGCGACCTCCGCGAGAACGACGAGCGCCTCGGGATTGACCTCGCCGCCGGGCATACGTGGGATCACCGAGTAGGTGCCATCCTTTTGCATGTTGGCGATGAAGCGGTCATTCGTATCCTGGAGCTCCTGGAGCCCTTTGCCGAGGATGTAATCGTCGCGAAGCGACGCGAGGATCGACGCGACGACGGGCTTACACACATCGCAGCCGTTGCCCTTGCCGTAGCGGCCGATGACCTCGGGGAAGCTCTTGAGGTCGTGCTCTTTGACGATTTGGAACAGCTCCGCACGCGGCATCGAGAAGTGCTCGCACAGCCCGCGCGACATCGCGATACCGGACTTCGCGAGCTCGGCACTGAGGATCTTCGTCATGAGCGGAACGCACGAGCCACACTGAGTGCCGGCAGTGGTTGCTGCCTTGACTGAGGCGATGTCATGGCAGGCTTCGGCAAAGTCTCCCTCGCCATTGATCGCCGCCTTGATGGTGCCAGCCGAGATGTTGTTGCACGAGCACACGATGACGTCATCGGGCATATCGCCTGAATCGGGCACTTCGCCGCCGCCCGCCGCCAGGTAAGCGGCCGGATCGCCCGGAAGCTCGCGCCCAACGTAAGCGCGAAGCGTTGAGTAGTTCGAGGCATCGCCCACAAGGATGCCGCCGCGCAGCACGGCCGCATCGGGGCTCATGACAAGTCGCTGATAAATGCCGCGAGTGGGGTCGGCGTAGACGACGTCGAGTGAGTCTTTCTCCGCGCCCTTCGCATCACCGAAGCTTGCAACGTCGATGCCGGACAGCTTGAGTTTGGTGGAACCGTCGATTTCGCCGAAGAGTTTTTCGCCGCCGAGGAGCTGATCCGCAACGACCTCAGCCATCGTGTTCGCGGGAGCCACGAGGCCGATGGTGCGGCCCTCCATCGCGGCACATTCGCCAATCGCCCACACGTGCTCGACCGACGTGCGGCAATCCTGGCCGACCATAATGCCGCCGCGCGGACCCATTTCGAAGCCGTTCACCTTGCCGAGCTCGTCTCGCGGTCGAATGCCCACGGCGAGACACACGAGGTCAGCTTCGAGCTCGGTGCCATCGGAAAGCTTGACCCCGCGCACGTTCGAGGCTGCGGCGTTAATTGCCTCTTCGTCTGCAGTATTGCCCTTGCGGTACTCGATACGAGCGAGCACCTGCTCGAGGCTCACGCCCGTATGCAGCACGATGCCACGCTGCTCGATGAGACGATTGAGAAGGTTGCCACCGCCTTCGTCAAGCTGAGCCGGCATGAGCCATCCGGCGAGCTCAACGAGGTGAACTTCGTAGCCCTCGCTCGCGAGGCCACCGGCTGCTTCGAGGCCGAGGAGACCGCCGCCGAGAACAACGGCCTTACCCGTGCGCTTTTCATCGTCCTTGAGCGCCTCAACCGTCGCGCTCATGCCATCGACGTCGTCAACGGTGCGGTACACGAACACACCCTTGGTGTCCCAGCCGTTGATCGGCGGGGTAAAGGCATTCGAGCCGGTCGCGAGCACGAGCTCGTCGTAGCCGTACACGGTGCCGGAAGAGGTGCGCACGAGCTTGGATTCCGGCTCGATCGAGTTCACGCGATCGCCAAGGCGAAGATCAATACGCGGATCCTCCCACAGGGAGCGGTCGCCGAGGGTGAGGTCGTAGCTCTTGTCCCAGCGCTTCGCAAGGTTCACGCGGTCGTAGGGCTCGACGTTCTCCTCGGAGATCACGGTGATCTTGTAAGCGCCGGCCTTGTCGCGTGCCTGCATAGTTTCGGCGAATCGTTGGGCTGCTGGGCCACCGCCCACGACAACGACGTGCTTGACGAGGGTTTCCTCGCCTGCGGCTTCAGAGTTGGGGGTTACGTCGGCAGTGCTCAAGTCGGCTCCTACTTCGAAGACTTAGGGGTGTAGACGTCCTCCCACCCTACACAATGAGCGGTGGGTTATTCGAGTACAGTAGAGGCACAAGAACGAGGGGATTTCACAGCGAAGTCATGCGCCCCGCGCGGGGGACTTTGGTCTGCAAAACCGCTGACCAGCTCCCTACAATGACCGCGGCTAATTCCCGTTATAGCCCCTACTGCCGCACTTCTCGCGGCTCGACAAGCGAGGACACCCATGAGCAACTGGCAAAGCATCTGCAAGGTCACCGACATCGACCCGAACCTTCCCGAAGCCGCTCTCTTTGGCACCGAACAAGTCGCCGTCGTTAAGGCATGGGACGAGCAGATCTACGTCGTGTCAAACGTTGACCCCCGAACCCAGCAGGGCGTCATGTCGCGCGGCATCGTTGGCGACCGCGACGTCGAAGGCGCGCGCCGTGCGACACTCGCGAGCCCCATTTACAAAGAGGTCTACGATCTCGAAACCGGCAAGTGCTACGCCAACGACGCCTACACCCTGCCCGTGTACGCCTCACGCGTGAGCGATGGCGTGATCGAAGTCGATCTCGATTCTAAAAATCCGGCCTGAGCGCACGCGTTCTTAGCCGGCCTCGCCGGCCATGCGGCGACCGTCGGAATCGAATATGCCCGAGCTGCCGCGCCGCGGTGAGGTGACGAGGTGCGTGTCGACGATGCCGATCGCCTCCATGAGGGCGAAGCAGGTCGTGGGCCCCACAAATGAAAACCCGCGCGCCTTGAGATCAGCGGACATACGCGCCGAGGTCTCATCGCGCGCGGGAATCTCCTCCTGAGTTCGGGGCGCGTAGGTCTGTTCTGGGACATAGCTCCACAGGAGCCGCGCAAGATCGGTGCCGTCATGGCGCAGCGCTTGCGCGGCACGAGCGTTGCCGATGACCGCCTCAATTTTCCGACGGTTGCGGATGATCCGCTCATCCTCCATGAGCCGTTCGATGTCGCTCTCCCCCATAGCTGCGACACGATCGACCGCGAATTGGTGGAAGACCTCGCGGAAAGCATCGCGCTTCGCCAAAATCGTTTTCCACGACAAACCGCATTGGAATACTTCGAGGCTCAGGCGTTCGAATACGCCCTGTTCATCGGTGACGGGAACTCCCCACTCGGTGAGGTAGTAGTGCTCCATAAGCTCGCTTGTGCGTGCCCAGCTTGGCAGCGTGGTGAGAGTGCTGTTCATGCTTCGAGACTAGCGACTGTTCTTCGCAGCATGTTCTCGGCAGTGCAAGGACTTGGAAAACACCAAGGTGTGGAGCCCGAGCCGTAGCAAGACCGCCCTCAATCGGGGTCGATGCGACCGATCGCTTCGCGCTTTTCTGCCTGGAATCGATCTTCCACTCGGCCGAGCGCCCAATACGCCGAGATCGAAATGTCTTCGCGCGCAATTCCTCTTTCGCGCACGAGATGAGCACGCAACTGCTTCGTGAGGCCGCGTTCGGCGTGGCAAAAGACATGGACACCGCGCTTGTCGATGATGTCGTGTGGAATATCGAGCGTTTCGACAGCCACGAGCAGCCCCTCGCGCGCGCCAACAACCCATTCGAGCGAGAAGCCCTCCGGGTGAGAAAGAGAGAGAGTATCGGCTTCGTCCTCGACGTGAATGACGGCGTGGCCCCGTGCGCTCGACGGCATTACCTCCAGCGCGGCGGCGATCGCCGGGACTGTTGCGTGATCCCCCACAAGGACGTGGAGATCAGCTTCTGGGTGCGGCGAATAGCCACCACCAGCCCCCATGAGCGCGATTTGGTCACCTTCGTGCGCACGTGTGGCCCAGTCGGATGCAAGGCCGTGCTGACCCGGAGCGTTGTGCACGACAACGTCAATCCAGAGCCGTTCATTCGCATCATCCCAGCGGCGAACCGTATACGTGCGACGTGCGGGCAGGAGTTCGGGGGCCTCATTTCGCAGCCGATCCATGTCGAAGGGTGCTGCTAGACCGCTTCCCGGCTGTGGCAAAAGGAGCTTGACGTATGCGTCCGTACACGAATTGCGGTTGAGCTTTACGTAGTCAGAGCCGCCAAGGCAGAGCCTCACGAGGTTCTTACTCACCTGCGTCTTGTCCTGAACTGTGAGCACGGCCTGCTGGCGCTTGGTTTTGCCACGGGGAGGGGCTGCGGCGCTGTCCGATATCATGCGCAGCACTATACCGACAGCTCCCCATTTTCAAAACCTCGCACTTTCAAAAAAGGGAAGAGGCTCGCCGTTCCTGGCGAGCTTCTTCCCTCTTGCGGAGAGCAAGTGCTTACTAGCCCTGTTTTGCCTGCTGCTCTTCGTAGGCCTTGCGGACCTCGTCCATGTTGAGGCCGCGCACCTGCGAGATAAGCGAGTCGAGGTCAGCCTGGCGAAGGGCGCCGGGCTGGCCGAACACGGGGATGCCATCGCGGTACGCCACGATGGTGGGGATCGACGTTGCGCCGTACTGCATTTGCAGTTCGGTTTGGTCCTCCGTGTCAACCTTCGCGAAGGTCACGTCGGGGTTCTCCTCCGAGGCCTTCTCGAAAATCGGGGCGAAGCGCTGGCACGGACCGCACCACTCTGCCCAGAAGTCGATGAAAACGATCCCGTCCTTGACGAGTTCGTCGTGGTTTTCCTTGGTCATTTCTACGGTTGCCATGTCGTTTCTAACTCCCTCAAAGGCGTTCTTATTTCAGGTTATTTGGTCGAGGTGGTCGCCACCACACGCGCGGTCATGTCGTCTTTTGGTGGCTGCCACGTATGCGCGTCGGCTGGGGTCTGTTCGCCGCTGCGAATGTCTTTGACTTCTCCCCTGCCATCCTCGGAGGGGAAGAACACGAAGGGAATACCGCGGCGATCCGCGTACTTGATCTGCTTGCCGAACTTCGCGGCACTCGGTGCGACTTCGGCAGAAATACCTCGCGAACGCAGCACACGGGCGACGTCGACGCTCGCCTCACGGTGCTCCTCGTCCGCTACCGCGACGAGTGCGACGGTCGGCACCGCCCTCGTGGAGGTCGCGAGCGACCGCGTCACGAGCCGCGAGACAAGACGAGAAAGACCAATCGAAAGACCAACGCCCGGGTAGGAGTGGCGGTTGTCGGTTGCGAGCGTGTCGTACCGGCCGCCCGAGCAGATCGAACCAAGATCCTCGTGGCCCTCTACGAAGGTTTCGAACACCGTTCCCGTGTAGTAGTCGAGACCTCGCGCGATCGAGAGATCGGCGATGCAAGCACCCGGCACCGAGGCGTTGACGGTGCGGATCACGAAGCTCAGCTCCTCGAGTGCGTGCGTAATCGCCTCGCTCGAGACGCCAAGTGCGTTGACTTTCTCGGCAAGGTCCTCATGGGTCGCCTTGATCCGCGCAAAGGCGAGGCAGCCGTCGGCCTGCTCTTCGCTCGCTCCCGCGTGCTCGATAAGGAGTGTGCGCACCTCCGCTTCGCCAACCTTGGCGAGCTTGTCGAGCTGCCTGAGGACACCTTCGATGTCGGTGAGCCCCAGTGCCTCGAAGACGCCCTGCGAAAGCTTGCGATTGTTCACCGAGATCGTGAAGCCAGGAATCGGGAGTTTTCCGAGCACCTCGGCCATCACGATCGCGACGTCGGCATCCATGTGAGAGGGCAGCGTATCTTGCCCAATGATGTCTATATCCGCTTGATAAAACTCGCGGAAACGACCGTCCTGGGGGCGTTCGCCGCGCCATACCTTTTGAATCTGGTAACGGCGGAAGGGGAACGCGAGATCGTTTTGATGCTCGAGAACATACCGCGCAAGCGGGACGGTGAGGTCGAAGTGAAGGCCGAGCTTCTGGCCCTCCTTATCGCGATCCTCATCGTCGGCTTGAAGGCGCGAGATCAGGTAGACCTCTTTACTGGTCTCCCCTTTGCGCAGAAGTTGGTCGAGCGGCTCAACCGCACGGGTCTCGATATTGGAGAAGCCGTGCAGCTCTGCGACATCCCGGAACGTGTCCATCACGTGCTGCTCGATGCGGCGCTCGGCAGGGAGCCATTCGGGAAATCCGGAAAGCGGCGTCACTTTCGCCATGGGCTATTCTCCTTGACAAGTTGTGGTGTCTTCTACGCTGATTCAGCCTCAGAAGGCGGTGCGCAGGTATCCATTATCCGCGAGTTCGTCCCGGAAGACGCTCAAGGGGCCGTGACCCGGCACAATCACTGCCTCAGCATGGCCAAGAGCGAACCCTCGAAGCTTCGTAAGCGAAGCTTTCATCTCCTCAGGGTTGCCGCCCGGCAGATCGGTGCGGCCGATCGTTCCCTTGAACAGCACGTCTCCGGTGAAGGCCAGGGCGGGCGCGGTGAGGGCACGCGGCGTCACACCGACGAGCGGATTGATGTGCACGGGACCGTCGAAGAAATAGAGTGTCGAGCCTTCTGTGTGTCCGGGGTACGCGTGTGCGACGAGGCGCAGGTTCCCCGCATCGAGAACATCGCCGTCTCCAAGGGGCCGCACGTCCGCGGGCTTAGACCAGCCGCGCGCGTCCCAGCGGGGCCGGATCTGGTTGGTAAACGCCGACGGTAGCTGGCCCATAGGGTCCTCAAGCCTGTACTCGTCGCGAGCACCCACGTACACCGGCACGTTGAACTGCGAGGCTAGGAGGGCGGCGTCGGCAACGTGGTCGAGGTGCCCGTGAGACACGAGGATCGCTCGCAGGTTGAGGCCCTGCTCCCCAAGCACGTTCGTAACTTCCTCGTGGACCTCGAGCCCGGGGTCCACGACGAGAGCGTCGGTTCCGTCATTCAGGATCGAGCACGTGGCACTCAAATAGGGGGACAGCACAAAATCGAGGGTGGCGCGCACATCAGTCATGCCTACCATCGTGCCGCGTTTCCCATGCCGCGGCATCGAATTCCGTTCGCAGTGTTATCCGCGATACAGTTTTAGGTAATGCCGTGGCTAATGCGCCGCCGTTGGTGCGAGGCAATATGCCCCGTCCCCTGTCCGAGGCACCCCGGTGCCCTCGAATCCTAGGAGAAGCTCGTGAACGAGAACGACCAGAACACCCCCGAGAACCCCGCCGCGCCCGAGGCCCCTGCAACGCCTGAGGCCCCTCAATCCCCTCAGGCCACGCACGCCCCTGACTCAGCAGAGGCAAGCGCGCAGGCCACCGAAGCAGAAGCGCCAAAAGCGGCGGAGGCGTCGGACGAAACAGCCGAGACGTCGGCACCTAAGCCCAGTGCCCCAAAGCCGGGAGCACCAAAGCCCAGCGCCCCTAAGCCCGGCTCCCCCGCACAGCTTAAAGGTAAGGCGCCGCGCACCCCGCTCGTTCCTATCGTTCCCACTGCAACAAGCTACGACGACGCCAAGGTCACCGAAGCCCTCACGTTCGGCGATGTGACCGACGAAGGCACCGTCACGGTGAAGGACGGCACCCAGATCCGCGAAATCGGCACCGTTGAAAAAGGCACCGAGCGCGAGAAGGCTCTCACCCCCTTCGCCCACGCCTACCTCGATCTGAGCGCCTTCCTCGACGTGGTCGAGCAGAAGCTCCAGGTTCCCGGGCTCACCCAGGCAGACCTCAACCGCATCCTCGAGCAGATGCGTAAGAACATGAAGGAGCCGAAGGTCGTCGGCGACATCCCCGCGCTGCGCGAACGCGCCCACGAACTTCGAGAGAAGGCGAAGGAGCTCATCGGCGAACTTGAGAAGGCACGCCTCGCTGCCCGCGAGGAGTCGACTAAGAAGCGCACCGCGTTCGTCGAAGGAATCGAGGAGCTCGTCGCCACCGACTCCCACCGCATCTCCTGGAAGAAGGCCGCCGAGACGATGCGCTCGATGGTGCCGAATTGGAAAGAGATGCAAAAGAACGAGGTGTCGCTCGAACGGGAAGTCGAGGACAAGCTGTGGAAGCGCCTCTCAGCCGCCCGAAGCGAATTTGACCGCAAGCGCCGGGCGCACTTCAGTGAGCTCGATGAACAGCACGCGAAGGCGGAAAAGATCAAGGCACGCCTCATCGAACAGGCGGAGGCTATCCGGGACTCTGAAGACTTCGGCCCTACGGCCCGAGAGTTCCGCTCGCTCATGGATCAGTGGCGTGCTGCTCCCCGCGGTAACCGCAAGAAGGACGACGCCCAGTGGGCAAAGTTCAAAGCCGCGCAGGATTCCTTCTTTGATCGCCGCAACGCCGACCTCAAGAAAATCGAGGCGGAACAGTCCGAAAACCTCAAAGTGAAGGAAGCCCTCCTCGCCGAGGCTGAGGCTCTTTTGCCCATCACCGATTTGGACAAGGCAAAGGAGCAGTTCCGCTCGATCGAGGACCGCTACGACGCCGCTGGCCGTGTCCCCCGCAACGCGATGCGTCGCGTCGAGGACCGTATCCGCGCCGTTCGCGCCGCGTTCCAGAAGGCTGAGGACGACGAGTGGCGCCGGACCGACCCGCGCACCAAGGCACGCGTCGAGGGCGCCTCCTCGCAGCTGCACGCAGCCATCGCGAGCTACGAAGAGGATCTCGAGAAGGCCAAAGCCACGGGCGATGCAAAGAAAATCGAGAAGGCGCAGGCCGCTCTCGATGCCCGACGCGAATGGCTCGAAGTGATCGAGCGTAGCGCTAAAGATCTTGGCTAGGCGTTGAACTTGCTCAACAACTAAAGTTCTCCACAATGAAAGGCGGGAGCCCTGCGGGCTCCCGCCTTTCGTGTGATTCTGGTGCCATGACTCGCCCCACACATGCCACCGCGACAGCATGCCTCGCGCCTCACCTTCGCGAAGCAGGCCGCGCGCCGTTCGCTTTCGACGTGGGGCACGCACTCCTCCTCGAGCCCGGTGCATCGCTTCCGTTTCTTGCGCGAGACCTACCGCTCGCCTCACTTGGCTCGGGATTTGCCCTGGCCCTCACTCCCACAGTCGGCGTGCGCGAACGGGCAGCCGCCGTCGGCGTTGCCATCGAGCGGATTTCCCCTACCGCGACCGCCCCGGGAGCAGTCATCGCGGATCACACAGCGGCTTGGATATGGTGCGGCGGCGATTACTCGCCTTCACGCCTCATCGTCGCCTCAGAACGGCACAGCCAACGCTATGACGACCTCGAGCTTCGCAAAATCACCCTCGCCACCGGAGACATCGCCTATCCCGCGGGAATCCCCACGCTCGCGCCCCACCGCGCTTTCGCTGAACTCGCACGCAAAGGCGCAGACGAAACCGCCCGCATCTATGCCGAAAGGCTCGTCGCTCAGGGATGGGTGACAAGCAGCGACCTCACGCGCATCGCCTATCGCGCGTGTCGCTCAGGCCGGGGCAACGGTTACTCGGGACCACGGACGGGGCGAGCCCGCTACAAAAAGCTCGCAGCACTCGCTAAAGAGATCGAAAAGACGCTCGAAGGTCGCGCTGCCAAAACGCACCATCAGACCGCAGATCACATCGGCTTGCCATCGCTCGTCACGCGGTAAGCATCGAATACGCCCGACACCTTCCGCACCTGCGTGAGCACGTTACGAAGATGAGAGGGATCCGCAAGCTCAAAGGAGAAGAAGACGACACCGATACGATCCGGAAGCGAGTGCGCTGAGGCCGAAAGGATATTGACCTCAAGCTCGGAGATCACGTCAGCGAGATCAGTAAGAAGCCGTGATCGATCAAGTGCCTCGACCTTGATATGAACCATGTAGGCCTGGTTCGTCGCGCCAGACCACCTCACCGGCACGAAGCGATCGGCTTGCTTCTCACGCATCTGCTCCGCATTCGCGCACGCTGCATGGTGCACGCTCACGCCATTGCCACGCGTCACAAAACCCACGATGTCATCACCGGGCACGGGGGCACAGCACTTTGCGAGCTTCACCCACAAATCACGCTGACCATCCACAACGACGCCCTGATCGGCATGTGAGGCGCGGCGCGGCTTCGCGAGCACCCGCGATGGCACGACAGATTCGGCCATGTCGTCCTGAACGCCCTCGGCGCCGCCCACCTCAGAAATGAGGCGACCCACGATATTCTCGGCGCTCACATGGTGCTCACCGATCGCCGTATACAGCGCGTCGACCGAGTCGTAATTGAGGTCCGCCGCGACGTTTGTGAGCATCTCGTGCGTGAGCATGCGGCGCAACGGCAGATTCTGCCGGCGGAGCTGAAGCGCAAGCTCGTCACGGCCTCGCTCGAGCGCCTCTTCGCGTCGCTCTTTCGAGAACCACTGTCGAATCTTCGTGCGTGCACGAGTCGACGCCACGAAATTCAGCCAATCCTGGCTGGGACCTGCACCCTCTGCCTTCGACGTGAAGACCTCGACGACGTCGCCCGTGTTCAGCTCCGATTTAAGCGACACGATCTTGCCATTCACGCGCGCGCTCATCGTGCGGTGGCCGACCTCCGTGTGGACCGCGTACGCGAAATCGACGGGAGTCGCCCCCTGCGGGAGTGAGACAACATCGCCCTTGGGCGTAAACACGTACACTTCATTCGAGGCCATCTCGTAGCGCAGCGACTCGAGAAATTCATCGGAATCCGTCGTGTCCTTCTGCCAGTCAAGAAGCTGGCGAAGCCACGACATATCCCCGCCGACGGCAGAGCTCTGCGGGGAATCCTCGATCTTTTCGCCGCGGGCCGTAGCGGCTTTGTACTTCCAGTGCGCGGCAACGCCGTACTCTGCGCGGCGGTGCATATCCCACGTGCGAATCTGTATTTCAACGGGCTTGCCGCCAGGTCCGATGACCGTCGTATGAAGCGACTGGTAAAGGTTGAATTTCGGAAGAGCGATGTAATCCTTGAAACGCCCCGGCATAGGGCTCCAACGCGCGTGCAAAATACCGAGAACCGCGTAGCAGTCGCGTACCGTGTCCACGAGCACGCGGATCCCCACAAGGTCATAGATGTCGCTGAACGAGCGCCCGCGCACGATCATCTTTTGATAGACCGAGTAGTAATGCTTCGGCCTACCCGTCACCGTGCCTTCGATGTGCGCGGATTTAATGTCTTCCTCGATAGTGCCGATCACGCCCGCAAGGTACTCTTCGCGCGCCGGAGCGTGCTCGGCAACGAGCGCCACCACTTCGTCATAGAGCTTCGGATAGAGCACCTGGAAGCTCAGATTCTCAAGCTCCCACTTAATCGCGTTAAGTCCAAGGCGGTGCGCGAGCGGTGCATAGATCTCGAGTGTCTCTTTTGCCTTGCGCTCGGCGCTCGAACTCGACACAAACTTCCATGTGCGAGCGTTGTGAAGACGATCCGCGAGCTTGATGAGCAGAACACGAATGTCGCGGCTCATCGCAATGATCATTTTTCGCACGGTCTCGGCCTGCGCGGCTTCGCCGTACCGCACTTTGTCGAGCTTCGTGACGCCATCAACCATGACGGCGATTGTCTCGCCGAAATCAGTCGTGAGCTCTTCAAGCGTGTATTCGGTGTCCTCAACGGTGTCGTGAAGAAGGGCCGCCGCGAGCACATCGGGCGGGGAACCCATGCCCGCGAGGATCGTCGCGACCGCAATCGGGTGCGTAATGTACGGCTCGCCGCTCTTGCGAAACTGGGGGCGATGCCAGTACTCGGCGACGTTATACGCGCGATAGACGAGGGAAAGGTCGGCTTCCGGATGAAGTTCACGGATTGCGTCGATGAGCGGCAGGAGAAGGGGATCATCTTTCGTTCCCCAAACTTTGCGCGGGCGGGAGTCCTCACGATCCGCATCCATGCCGCTCACCGCCTTCCTCGTGTCGGAATTATCCCAGTTTAAACCCAAAAACGCCCGTGGCCATGTCCAGGGCACTCAAAGTCAGTTCTGGATGCTCCACACGGTGTGCAGCGGGATGTCACCGAGCTTTTCACGGCCACCGAGTCCGAGAAGCTCGATGAGGAAGCTGGCAGCCACGACCTCGGCACCGAGCGATTCAACGAGCTGGATAGTCGCCGCGGCCGTGCCGCCGGTTGCCAGAAGATCGTCGAGAACGAGAACGCGCGCCCCCTTCGGGACGGCGTTTTCCGCGATTTCGATCGTTGCTGAACCGTATTCGAGGTCGTAGGTGAGAGAGTTCGGCTTCCCCGGAAGCTTGCCTGCCTTTCGCACAGGCACAAAACCGCGGTCCATCTCGTACGCGAGCGGGGCACCAAAAACGAAACCACGTGCCTCCGTTCCCACAACCAGATCAACCTCGGCGGGAACGGTGCTCGCCCAGTACTTGATGACGGTTTTCATCGCTTTGGGGTCACGCAGAAGCGGGGTGATATCGCGAAAGAGGACGCCGGGCTGCGGAAAATCCTGGTAGAGCCCGATGTGTGTGCGTTCGATTTCGGCAATTTCGGGGGGTACTGGCGTAGTGGTCATGCCGTGACAACGTCCTTTTCATGTGTGCGCTCAACGCGCAGTGTGTGGTCCTTGATAGATTTTTCGCCCTTACGCAGGTCCACGAGGAAGCTCGGCGCAAGGAAGATGGATGAGTAGGTGCCGGCGATGATGCCCACGAACAAGGCGAGCGAAATATCCTTCAGCGTTCCGGCTCCAAGAATAAATGCGCCGATAATCAGGATCGAGCCGACGGGCAAGAGCGCAACAACCGACGTATTGATTGAACGCACGAGCGTTTGGTTCGTCGCTCGGTTGACGAGGGTCGCGAAGCTCGCGTCAGTGCGCTCGAGGAAGCCCTCAGTGTTCTCTCGCACCTTGTCGAAGACGACGACCGTGTCATAGAGCGAGTAGCCAAGGACCGTAAGAAAACCGATCACCGTGGCGGGGGTGACCTCGAATCCGATCGCGCCATACGCCACGATTGTGAAGAGAAGGTCGTGGGTGAGCGCGGCCATCGCGGCAACCGATGACTTGAAGTTTCGGAAATAGAGCGCCATCACAATGGTCACGAGCAGCATGAAGATGACGATGCCCTGGATAGCCTTCGCGGTGACGTCCCCGCCCCAGTTGGGCCCGACGAATGAGCTCGAAACATCCTCCGCAGGCACGTTGTAGGCCTTCGCGAGGTCTGCGCTGAGCGCCTTCGTCGCATCGGTGGAGAGCTCTTCCGTTTGAACGCGCAGAATATTGCCACCCACCTGCGAGATGCGCGGCTCGTTCGAGGGCACGTGTTCGCGCACAACATCACGGGCGAGAGCTTGGTCCGGGTTCTTCACGTGCGAGATCTGGAACTCGCTGCCACCCGTGAATTCGATACCCCAGTTCACGCCCCGCACCCCCGTGATCGCTGCGAGGATCACCAGGATGATCGCAGAGCCCAAGTACCACCATTTGCGGCGAGGAACGATGGGGATTGAGCGTTGACCGGAGTGGAGTTCGTTGCCGAACGTGGAAAAGCGCGACATCAGCGGTCCTCCTTCGGGGTTGTGTCCTCGGGCGAGGAGGCTTCGGTGGTCGCTGAGTGCGAGCCGGTAGGAGTGGCGTTGTGGTCGGCACCATGCGAGTCCTCCGCGGCTTCGCGTGCGAGGCGCGCCTTGCGCTCGGCAAGGGTTTCAGTTCCGACGCCAGCCGCGCCCCTATCGCCGCCCTTGGCTTTACGCCCCTTTCCGCGTTCTTCGGAGCTGCGGAAGCGCGCGCGGCCCGCATACGCTGGAACGTCGCGCCCGAGCAGTGCGGGGTCGAGGCCCGAGGCTGGGTGCCCTTTCCCGAAGAAGTTCGTGCGCCCAAGGCTCTGCAGGAGCGGGTGCGTAAACAAGAACACCACGAGAAGGTCGAGAACCGTTGTAAGACCGAGCGTGAAGGCGAAGCCGCGTACGCTGCCCGCGCTCACGAGATACAGCACGACAGCAGCGATGACGTTGACGGCGTCGGACGCGAGGATCGTACGCTTCGCCCGGTCCCAGCCGTGGTCGATCGCTGCGACGATACCGCGCCCATCGCGGATTTCGTCGCGAACACGTTCGAAGTACACAATGAACGAATCCGCAGTGAAGGCAATCGACACGATAAGGCCGGCAACTCCTGCAAGAGAAAGGCGATAGCCGATCTCAGGCATGTTCGACATGAGCGTGATGATGAGGTAAGCGAGCACGCCCATGATGGCAAGCGATGCGGTTGTCACGATTGAGAGCACTCGGTATTGGAATGCGGCATAGATGACGACGAGAGCAAGGCCGATAAGACCCGCGATGAGGCCCGAGGTGAGCTGATCGGAGCCGAGCGTCGCGGAAATCTGTTGTTCTGACTGCACCGTGAACTCGAGCGGGAGCGCGCCAAACTTGAGCTGGCTCGCAAGTTCCTTCGCCTGATCGGCCGTGAAGTTGCCCGTAATCGTGGATTGGGTTGTCGTCACGGCCTGGACCTGCGGTGCAGAGATCACGAGGGAATCGAGCACGATTGCGAACTGCTTAGTCGCTCCCTGATCGCCGTAGAGCGCCGAACTCATTTCGCCGAAGGCCTTACCGGCCGCATCGTTAAAGGTCAGATTGACTGCATAGAAACCCGTATCCTGACCGGTTTTGTTCTTGTCCGCACCGGCGCTCGCGTCCTTGATCGCTTCGCCGCTGACGACAACTGGACCGAGGATCAGCTTCGAGGTTCCACCGGCTCCGCAGGCGACGACCGCCTCGTCGTCGCGGCCTGTAACCGAATGGTTGTTGAGCGTGTCGGGGTCGGTGCAGTCGAGCTTGGCGAACTCTTTTTGGTCGACCGTTGAGAGCCATTCTTGACTCCAGGCCTTCGCCCCTTTATAGGTGTTCACGCCTTTGCTTGCAGAAGATGAGGATCCCTCTCCCCCGCCATCCGAGGCAGGTGCAACGTCCTGCGCAACGGGACCGAGCGACGCAGCATCCTCGCTCGTCCCGTCGCTTGCCCCGCCTGCATCGGAAACACCGGCGTTGGGCGCCACCTGCAGAAGCACGGGACGGAAGCTCATGGTGGCGGTGCGCCGCAGTGCATCGCTCGTAGCCTCATCGAGTTTCCCGGGAACGTTCACGACAATATTCGTGCCGCCTTGGACGGAGATCTCCGTCTCCGCCACGCCCATCGCGTTCACGCGCTGGGAAATGATCTGGCGTGCCTGCTCCATCTGCTCAGGAGTGATCGCCTCACCGCCGTGAGACTTGGCTTGCAGGATGACCTGAGTGCCTCCTTCGAGATCGAGCGCGAGCTTCGGGGCGGCCTTCCACCCGTTGTTCGCCACGCCGAAGCCAAGGATGCCCCCGAGGACGAGAATCAGGACGGTGAGCGTCGTAAGCGCTATGCGTCGTGCTGGCATGAACGGTCCTTTAAGTCATACGAAGGCGACGCACGTGGGTACCGCGCGTCGCCTTCTTCGATTCAGTTCTTGCTGTCGTCAGCGAGGAAGTCCGAGCTCTTCTCCGCGTCACTTCGCAGGTCGGCATCGGAGGCGGGAGCATCGCTCAAGGTCGCTTCGGTCGAGTTTTCGCCGAAGCTGTCGACACGCTCGGCGATCGCGTTGCGGTTCCACTTGAGCTGCGAGCCGTCCTCGGTTTCCAGGATCACCGTGTCGCCCTCTTCTTCGACGATCATGCCGTAAAAGCCCGAGTGGGTACGGACTTCATCACCAACGCCAAGAGACTTCACAAGTTCCTGGTGCTGCTGCACCCTCTTGCGCTGACCGCGCGACATGAGAAACATCGGTACAGCCATCACGACGAGCATGATGATCATCAAAAACATGGGGTTTTGCACGAGACGAGCCTTCCATCGGGAGTCACAATCCGTTCCACTGTACCCGCGTATGGCCGCTATTCCCCACTCAGTTAAAGCGACCGTCCTCACGTCCGGGCTCATCGAAGAGTGTTCCGCCACGCGCGGGGTCGACGGCGGGAACGTCAAGCCCCAGGTGCTCCCATGCCGCGGGTGTCGCGATGCGGCCTCGCGGGGTGCGGCCGAGGAGACCTTCGCGAACGAGGAACGGTTCGACGACGGTCTCGACGGTCTCTGTTTCTTCCCCTACCGCGATCGCGAGGGTAGAAAGGCCAACCGGTCCGCCGCCAAACTTTGTGCACAGTGCTTGCAGCACTGCTCGGTCCAAGCGATCGAGGCCACCGGGGTCGACCTCGTACACCGTGAGCGCTTCGAGAGTGGAATCCATCGTGATCGCGCCGCCGCCGCGCACCTGGGCGTAGTCGCGTACGCGCCTCAGAAGTCGATTAGCGATACGCGGCGTACCGCGCGAACGTGAGGCGATCTCGTGCGCGCTTTGAGGATCGATATCTATCTCCAGCCGCGCGGCACTCCTTGCGATGACAAGGGCGAGTTCTTCGGCCGTGTAGTAGTCCAGGTGACCCGTAAATCCAAACCGGTCGCGAAGAGGCGAGGGAAGCATCCCGGCGCGCGTCGTCGCTCCGACCGCCGTAAATGGGGGAAGTTCGAGTGGGATCGCCGTGGCCCCGACCCCTTTGCCCACCACAACATCGACGCGAAAATCCTCCATAGCCATGTAGAGCATTTCCTCGGCGGGGCGTGCGAGGCGATGGATTTCGTCGATGAACAACACCTCACCCTCTTCAAGCGACGAGAGAATGGCGGCGAGATCACCGGCGTGTTGGACGGCTGGCCCGGACGTAATTTTGAGCGGCGAGCCCAGCTCGTGCGCGATGATCATCGCGAGTGTTGTCTTCCCGAGGCCCGGAGGCCCCGAGAGGAGCATGTGCTCAGGAGGCGTTCCCCGCAGCGATGCGGCATCGAGCACAAGCGAGAGCTGTTCGCGCACCTTCTTCTGCCCCACGAAGTCGGCAAGCTCACGGGGCCTCAGGGCACCCTCTGCTGCGCGGTCAAGGGCGCCGGCTTCCGCACCGATGATCCGCTGGAGAGTCTCGCCTGTCTCAGCTCCCTCGCCGCTCACCCCGGAATGTTCAATCATGAGCGACCACCCAGCTGACGGAGCGAAAGACGCAGCAGCACACCCGAATCGAGGCTCGCACTCGATCCTTGCTCGGACTCTTCATAGCTCAGCAGCACCGCCTCGACGGCCTCCTTGGCTCCCTTCTCGGGCCATCCGAGGCCCTGAAGGCCCTGCACGACGTCTTTCGCGGCGCGCGAATCGAGAACCGAGCTTTCGTTGGTCTCCGGCGCCGAGGGTACGGGGGCTGCGCCCTCCGACGTGCCCGCCGCGAAGGGAGCGACCTTGTCCTTCAGCTCGAGGGTCATGCGCTGAGCCCCCTTCTTTCCGATTCCAGGCACCGAGGTCAGGGTTTTGAGGTCCTCGTTGAGGACCGCGCGCGCGAATGTTGCGGGGTCCATGACTGCAAGCACGGCGATCGCAATTCGCGGACCGATCCCCGAAACCGATTGAATCGTGCGGAAGAGATCGGCTTCGTCTTTCGTCAAGAAGCCGTAGATCGTCATCGAATCCTCGCGCACCACAAGCTCCGTGTGCACGAGCACCTCTTGCCCCGTGCGCACAGCAGACAGCGTTTGTGGTGACGTGTTGACCAGGTACCCCACCCCGCCAACATCGAGGACGAAAGAATCGAGAGCGATGGCGCTCACGGCGCCGCGAAGGGAAGCAATCACGCCCCCGATTTTAGAACACGCGTACGACTACAGGCGGGAGGTCGACCTCTCCTGGGCGAGTCGAGCCTTTCGCTCGGCCTCGGCCCACTGAGCTTGGGCGCTTGTTCGCCGGGCACCGTCGGAACCTAACTTGACCGGACCTGAGCCTCGCCACAGCTGCGTGATCCCGATCGCCACCGCATCCGCCGCATCCGCGGGCTTGGGCGGCGCATCCAAATGCAAAATCTTCTGGACCATCGTTTGAATCTGCGCCTTGTCGGCGCGGCCGTTGCCCGTGATCGCGCGTTTAACCTCGGAAGGAGTGTGCATCGCGACCGGGATTCCCCTCTCGGCCGCGAGCACAATCGCGAGACCCGACACCTGCGCCGTCCCCATGACGGTCGAAACGTTATTTTGCGAGAACACACGCTCGACCGCGACGATATCCGGTGCATACTGCTCGATCACGTGCACGAGTCCCTGATAAATCTCGAGGAGGCGTGCATCCACGCCGGCGTCCCGGGCCGATGTGATCACGCCAACGGCTTCAAGGCGCACGGATCGGGCGGGGCCGCCATCGACGACCCCAAACCCGCACCGGGTGAGACCGGGATCAATTCCCAGAACTCGCATACAGCCCTCGTGTGGGCCGACTATTCGGCCTCGAGCTGCGCGGCAACGTCCTCGGGGATATCGAGGTTTGAGTACACGTTCTGCACGTCGTCGCTGTCTTCGAGCGCGTCGATAAGGCGCAGCACCTTTTGGGCACCTTCAAGATCCACCGCAGTTCGCATGGTCGGCACGAATGAGGCCTCGGCACTGTCGTAGTCCACGCCGGCTTCCTGGAGTGCGGTGCGGACGCTGACGACGTCCGACGCCTCCGAGATGATCTCGAAAACCTCGCCCTCGTCGTTGATCTCTTCGGCACCAGCGTCGAGCACGATCTCGAGCAGCTCATCTTCCGTGTGGCCGGCCTTGGTGACGGTCACAACGCCCTTGCGGTTGAAGAGATAGGACACCGAGCCGGAGTCAGCCATGTTTCCACCGTTGCGCGTGAAGGCCACGCGCACCTCCGAAACGGCGCGGTTCTTGTTGTCGGTAAGGCACTCGACGAGAAGCGCGACGCCGCCGGGGGCATAGCCTTCGTACATGAGAGTCTCGTAGTTGACTCCAGCGCCATCGAGCCCGCCGCCACGCTTAACCGCGCGATCAATGTTGTCGTTCGGGACGGAGCTCTTCTTAGCCTTTTGGATCGCGTCGTAGAGCGTGGGGTTACCGGCGGGGTCGGGGCCGCCAATGCGCGCCGCAACTTCAATGTTCTTGATGAGCTTCGCGAAGAGCTTCGAACGCTTAGCATCGATCGCAGCTTTCTTATGCTTCGTTGTTGCCCATTTAGAGTGACCTGACATCGGTTTCCCTCATTCTTCGGAAATTATCGCTGAACCATTGTACGCGCCGGCGCAACCGGATACGTGAGCGCGGCCAGCACTCGTCGCGTTTCAGTCAGTTGCGAAAGCAACATGGCTTCGGATTCCTTGATCCTGGAGGACGTGTGTCCCGCAAGCGCAGCTTGCCGCTGTGCGGCGAGGCGCAGCGCCACGCGCTGGAACTCTTTCATCGACCAAGCGGTAACTGCTCCATAGCTTGCGGCCCAGGCCACGGCGCGGCGACGGCGGCGCAGGCCCACGAGCATGTCAACCTCGCTCGGGGTAAACCACCCGGCACGCCCGTAGTCGGAAAGACGCCAGCGCAGAATCCGCCTCTCGCGCCAACGAAGGAAAATGAAGAGCAGCGCAAGTGTGAGGAAGATCGGCACCTCGATGATCGCGTACCAGAACAAAAGCCCTTTCAGACTCGTCACGCCATTGAGTGCGAGGAGCATCGAACCGCCATTCCACAGGGCATGCAGGCCCATACCGAGACTCAGTCCGCCGGCTCCTAAGAAAAAGTAGAGAGGAAGGCTCCGGCGCTCCGCCGCGATACCGACACCGAGCCCGACGAGCGAGGTGAAACTCGCGTGCGCAAACGGTGAAAGAAGCCCACGTAAGAAGAAGGTCTGCCAGAAAACAGTCGAGTTACCCTCGACTTGAGCAGCCGCGAATGACCGTGCGAAATACGTGATGTTTTCGGTAAAGGCGAAGCCAGCAGCGATGAGCATCGCGTAAATAACGCCGTCGATCGTCCCAGAAATGTAGCGCCGCCCGAAAAGGAGGAGCAGCACGAGCCCAAACGCCTTCGTCGACTCCTCGACGACCGGGGCCTGGAATGCCACCGCGAGGAATTCCTGAGAGCTTGCATCCTTGGCCTGCATGGCGATCAAAAAGATGACGGCCGTGCCGAAAATATACGTCATGGCAATGGAGCCGATAGATCCCCACAAATAGGCATAGGTCTTTGTGAAGCGCGGCTGAGGGGTATTACGGTCAAGCCACCACACGGCGCTGAGCACAATGCCGAACGGTACGAGGGCGGCCGTGAGCGAGACGAGGCTCGTCCCAATCCCCTGCGGCAGGATCACAAAGTAGAAGAGCAGCAGTGCGGTGATGGCGAGCGCGAGAAAGGCGAGAAAAAAGATGATCCACGTGGCGACCTTGCCGCGCGGCTTCTTTTTCGCACGTTCCCCGAACGATGGCATCGCATGGGCGATGTCCTCAGGGACATCGCGGTAAACGTCGTAGCCGTAGCCGCGCGACTGCCCTGTAGTGCTCACGTGTGCTCCTTTGCGCCTTTCTTTCCTGCCTCGGGCCACGCTTCAGCAAACATGTCGCGCGTGTCCGCGAGCAGGAACGGGAGGGCCTTTGTGCGCCCCACGATCGGAAGGAAATTCGCATCGCCGAGCCACCGCGGTACGACGTGCTGATGAAGGTGCGCGGCGATTCCTGCCCCGGCAACCTCTCCCTGGTTCATCCCGAGGTTGAAGCCCGCGGGATTGGACACGGCACGTACCACGCGCATCGCCGTTCGCGTGAGCTCGGCGATTTCGAGGTATTCCTCGCGCGTGAGGTCGGTGTAGTCGCTCACGTGACGGTAGGGGCACACGAGAAGGTGCCCGGAGTTGTAGGGGAACAGATTGAGAATCACGAACGCGTATTCGCCTCGGTGAACGATAAGTGCGTCCTCATCGCTCTTGTCCGGCCCCGTGCAAAACGGGCATTCGTCGGTAGCCTCCGCGCTCGAGGGTTTTCCCTCCCCCTGAATGTATGCCACGCGGTGCGGTGTCCACAGGCGCTGGAGTGAGTCGGGGGTGCCGGCGAATGCGTGGGCGTCCTCGAAGGCCTCCCCGACTCGAGCCTCCTGCTCACCGTTCATCGGGTTCACACTTGAGCCTTCGTGCGGATCGCTTCGAGGATGCGCTCGACTGCATCGTCAACCGGAATGCCGTTGTCCTGGCTTCCGTCGCGCATGCGGAAGCTCACGGCTCCGGCGTCGCGATCCTCACCGCCGGCGATCAGCATGTACGGCACCTTTTCCTTGGTGTGGTTGCGGATCTTCTTCTGCATGCGGTCATCAGACGCATCGACTTCGACGCGCACGCCGTGAGCGCGAAGCTTCGCTGCAACCTCCTCGAGGTAGGGCACGAATTCTCCCGCTACGGGAATCCCCACGACCTGCACCGGCGCGAGCCACACGGGGAAGGCACCCGCGTAGTGCTCGGTGAGAACACCGAAAAAGCGCTCGATGGAGCCGAAGAGCGCGCGATGAATCATGACGGGGCGCTGGCGTGAGCCGTCGGGCGCCGTGTATTCGAGATCGAAGCGTTCGGGCAGGTTGAAGTCGAGCTGAATGGTCGACATCTGCCACGTGCGCCCAATCGCATCTTTCGCCTGAACGGAAATCTTGGGGCCGTAGAAAGCTGCGCCACCCGGATCGGGAACGAGATCGAGCCCGGAGGCGGTCGCGACTTCTTCGAGCGTTCGCGTCGCCTCTTCCCACACGTCATCGCTACCCACGAACTTCTCGGGGTTCTTCGTCGACAGTTCGAGATAGAAGTCGTCGAGGCCGTAATCCTTGAGCAGGTCGAGCACGAAGGTCAGAAGCGTTGTGAGCTCATCGCGCATCTGCTCGCGCGTGCAGTAAATGTGGGCGTCATCCTGGGTGAAACCCCGCGCACGCGTGAGGCCGTGGATCACGCCGCTCTTTTCGTTGCGGTACACGGTGCCGAACTCGAACAGTCGCAGGGGAAGCTCACGGTAGGAGCGCCCGCGGGCGGCGAACACGAGATTGTGCATCGGGCAGTTCATGGGCTTGAGATAGTAGTCCTGGCCCTGCTTGGTGACGTTGCCTTCAGCATCGCGTTCTTCATCGAGATGCATCGGGGGGTACATGCCGTCGCGATACCAGTCGAGGTGCCCGGAGGTTTCGAAGAGCTGCCCTTTGGTCGCGTGAGGGGTATACACGAAGTCGTACCCGGCCTCGACGTGCCGCTGACGGGAGTAGTTTTCCATCTCCATGCGTACCATGGCGCCCTTGGGGTGGAACACGGCAAGGCCAGAGCCGATTTCATCGGGGAAGCTGAACAGGTCGAGCTCGCTCCCGAGCTTGCGGTGATCGCGCTTTTGCGCTTCTTCGAGGCGGAACTTGTAGGCCTTCAGGTCGTCCTTCGTCGCCCACGCCGTTCCGTAGATGCGCTGGAGCATGGGGTTCTTTTCACTGCCGCGCCAGTAGGCGGCGGCGGAGCGCATGAGGGAGAAGCCATTGCCGATGAGGCGCGTAGAGGGCAGGTGCGGCCCGCGGCACAGGTCGGTCCACACGACCTCGCCCTTCTTATTGACATTGTCGTACATCGTGAGGCCACCGTCGCCGACTTCGACGCTCGCGCCTTCAGCGGCGGTATCGGCATTTGATTTCAGGCCAATCAGCTCAAGCTTGTACGGCTCGTCCTTTTCCTCTTCGCGCGCGTCGGCGTCATCGATGTCGCGGCGCTGGAAGCGCTGCCCTTCCTTGACGATACGCTGCATGTCCTTTTCGATCGCTTTGAGGTCTTCGGGGGTGAAAGGCTCGGCGACGTCGAAGTCGTAGTAGAAGCCGTCCGTAATAAACGGGCCGATACCGAGCTTGGCGTTGCTGTCGCGACGCTGAACGGCCTGCGCGAGAACGTGTGCGCACGAGTGACGCAGAATGTTGAGGCCATCCTCACTCGCGATGTCCACGCCCTCGACGGTGTCGCCTTCGGCGGGCGCGATGTACAGGTCCTTCAGTTCGCCGTTGATGCGCAGGGCGACGATCTCGCGGCGACCCTCGTACAGCGATTCTCCCGTGGCCCCCTGCTCGATCGTGGTGGGTGAGCCGTCGAGGACGATGGAAAGCTGGGACACGGATGACTCCTTTAGTTCTCGGGTGCGAACCGACCTACACTGCCGGCTCCACCGCCCAGTCTAACGAGTGAGGTCTCAAGGTTTCTGCGCCTGCGAGAGGGAATCGATCGTGTGAAAAGAGGATCACTCACTTGCCAAAGGGCCTCGCGCGAGCGAACCATAAAAACATGACTGCTCCCCTTGTTTCAGCTGGATCTCCCTCCACTCGCCCCACCAAGATCGCCGTGATCGGCGCCGGCAGTGTGGGCTCGTCCGTCGCGTACGCCGCGATGCTGCGCGGGAGCGCGCAGACGATTGCCCTGTACGACCTCGCGACCGCTAAGGCCGAGGCCGAGGTTCTCGATCTCGCTCACGGCGCACAGTTCGGCTCAGGAGCGACGATCCTTGGCGGGAGCGACATTTCGTGCGTGGCCGACGCCGACGTCGTCGTGATCACCGCTGGTGCGCGTCAAAAGCCCGGCCAGACTCGGCTCGATCTTGCGGGCACCAATGTCAAGATTCTTCGCTCCCTTATGCCGCAGCTTCTCGAGCAGGCGCCCGAAGCGATGTTCATGCTCGTCACGAATCCGTGCGATGTCCTCACGGTTGCCGCCCAGCAGGCCACGGGGCTCGATCCGTCTCGCATCTTTAGCTCGGGAACCGTGCTGGATTCGAGCCGGCTCAAATGGCTCTTGAGCAAGCGGATCGGCGTGAACCCACGCAGCGTGCACGCACGCATTATTGGTGAACATGGCGATAGCGAGTTTGCCGTGTGGTCAAACGCCAATATCGGCGGCATTCCGCTTCGCGAGTGGAGGAATTCCGACGGTTCCCTCGCCTTCACTGAGACCGAATTGGACGCGGTGCGCGACGAGGTCGCAAATTCGGCGTACCAAATCATCCAGGGCAAGGGCGCAACAAACCTGGCGATCGGGGTTTCCGCGGCTCGGATTTGCGAGGCCATCATTAATGACGAAAAAGCCGTGCTGACGGTCTCGACGGTCCTGAATGACTACCGTGGCGTCAGCAGTGTGGCGATGAGCGTCCCAAGCGTCGTGGGCCGTGGCGGTGTCGAGCGCGTGCTCGACATCCCGCTCGATGAGCACGAAACCCACCTGTTGAGGGCGTCGGCTGGTCAGCTTTCCGCCATCCAGGAGAAGCTCGGCCTCGAGCTGGAGTAGAGCTACACGAGTCCCAGCTTTTCGAGCGCGTCGGCAAGACCGTCTTCGCGCGGCCCACTCATGACATAAGCAGGGTCGCTGATGGCGCGGGAGGCGTCGGACCCCTCGACCGGCACCGGGACTCCCACCCCGCGAAGCATGCCGACATCGTTCATGCCATCGCCGAAACCGACCGCACGCTCGAGCGGAATCCCCGTGTGCTCGAGAACGCGCTTAACTCCGTCGATCTTGTCGATCGCGGAAAGTTGCAGTTCACCAGAGGTGTCCTGATCCTCGCCAATCGAATAGGGCATGTCGCGGACCTCCGGGCCAATTGACCGTGCGATCTCGGTAATGCTGACCGGGCATCGCCACGCGACGACTTTCGCAAAAGAGACCTGCGAGAGATCACTGTGACGCTCAAAGGCGCCGAGGAGATCCGCGGATCCCTGCCCGAGCGTTCCCGTTTCCTTTTGCGAGACCGTGCCGCTGCGAAAGCTCGTGGCGAGGCGCTCGCGAATGTACTGTTCTGCGGTCGCGTTTCCGACGGTCGCCTCGGGCGCCTCGAGAACAAAGGGAAAATCGCCGGCTGCGAGGAGCGTGTCGACGGTTCGGCGGGCAAGGTGCGCGGGGAAGCGCGAATCCTCAAGGATTGACTCCCCCACTTTGACGTAGGCTCCCGCCGAGCCGATGACGCCGTCGAGCGCCATTTCGACGTCGCGCGGAATGAGCGAGTGCGGGCGGCCGGTGCACAGAAACGCCAGATGACCGGCTTCGCGCACGCGCGCGAGTGCGTCGACGTGAGCCTTAGGGACGATTCCGTGGTCGGCAAGTGTGCCGTCGAAGTCGAGAAAGAGTGCGTGCTGTCCGCTCATACTTGTACTCTCTCACGGCAAGGGAAACGAGAGATGACAATAAAAAAGACGCCCCGCGGGGCGTCTTTATCTGTGGGCGATACTGGACTCGAACCAGCGACCTCTTCCGTGTCAAGGAAACGCGCTAACCAACTGCGCCAATCGCCCTTATGAGACCGTGCGGTCTATTTTGCGTGGCTGCGGGCCACACGAGAGGTGGGTACGGGATTCGAACCCGTGTATACGGCTTTGCAGGCCGCTGCCTCGCCTCTCGGCCAACCCACCACGTGGAAACCTGAGATTCCAGAGCGGATGACGGGACTCGAACCCGCGACCCTCACCTTGGCAAGGTGATGCTCTACCAACTGAGCCACATCCGCATTTTTGGTTGATCTCTCGAACCAACGAATAGATACATTACGTCAGGATCGCGTTCCGCGCAAAGTAGGCCGCCCGCTTTTGACTCAAATCACCTCGAGCAGCTTTGCGAGCGTGCCAACTCGCCCCTGACGGGCGATTTTCCAGCCATAGAGCTTCATGACGCAGCGCGAGGAGCTTCATAGCGCAGCGCGAGCCGCGAGCGAGCGCCGCACTTGCGAGCCTCACCACAAAAGACCGTCACGAACCCCGCGACAATTTGGGGCCGCGCGCCGGTGGTGTATTGTTGTCTAGTCGCAAAGAGTGAACAGGCGAGTTCCCGCCGGCTCTTATGCGGGCGATTGGCGTAGTGGTAGCGCGCTTCCTTCACACGGAAGAGGTCACTGGTTCGATCCCAGTATCGCCCACGCGGATGTGGCTCAGTTGGTAGAGCATCACCTTGCCAAGGTGAGGGTCGCGGGTTCGAGTCCCGTCATCCGCTCCACTCCAAGGCCCCGTGCACGTGCACGGGGCCTTTCTCATTCCACGAAACTTCGGGCTTCTGCCAGGCCATCGGGCCACAATGTCGATGCAAGTGTGTTTTCGCGCAGCCATCGGCTGCCTCAGCGCAAGGATTCTTCGACAGTGCAGATTTGGCCAGGCTCCCCGTACCCGCTCGGTGCAACCTTCGACGGCAGCGGCACGAACTTCGCCCTCTACTCAGAAGTTGCCGAGAGAGTCGAACTCTGTCTCATCGGCGACGACTTTTCGGAGCGACGCGTAGAAATGACGGAAGTCGATGCCTTCGTGTGGCACGTGTATCTTCCAGCCGTCCAGCCGGGTCAACGCTACGGATTCAGGGTCCATGGCCCCTATGATCCGGCGGCCGGGCACCGCTGCGATCCCTCGAAACTCCTTCTCGACCCGTACGCGCGCGCAATCGCGGGCATGCCCGACACGGACGCGAGCCTGCTCAGTTACGAGCTCGACGATCCTTCGCAGATGAGCAACCTGGACTCGAAGGATCACACGATGCATTCAGTCGTCGTCTCGCCCTACTTTGATTGGGGCAACGACCATCCTCCGGCCCACGAGTACCACGATTCGATCATTTACGAGGCGCATCTCAAAGGCTTCACGGCTACGCACCCGGATATCCCCGAGAGTATCCGGGGCACCTACGTGGCGATGGGGCACCCGGTCGCGATCGATTACCTCAAGTCCCTCGGGGTCACGGCGGTTGAGTTCTTGCCGTTGCACCAGTTTGTTCAGGACGGTCACCTTCAGGATCGCGGACTTCGCAACTACTGGGGCTACAACACGATCGGCTTCTTCGCGCCGCACAACGAGTACGCGTATGCGGGCGAGACCGGCCAGCAGGTCCAAGAGTTCAAGCAAATGGTGAAGAACCTTCACGCGGCGGGTATCGAGGTCATTCTCGATGTGGTCTACAACCACACCGCTGAGGGCAATCACTTAGGCCCAACCCTGTGCTTCCGCGGAATCGACAACGCCAATTACTACCGCCTCGTCGACGACGATCTCACGCACTATTACGACACGACCGGCACGGGCAACAGCCTTCGCATGCGCACCCCGCACGTGCTTCAGCTCATCATGGATTCGCTTCGGTACTGGATTACCGAGATGCACGTTGATGGCTTCCGCTTCGACCTCGCCTCGACTCTTGCCCGCGAGCTGCACGAGGTAGATCGACTCTCGAGCTTCTTCGACATCATCCAGCAGGACCCAATTATTTCGCAGGTCAAGCTCATCGCGGAGCCGTGGGATCTCGGCGAGGGCGGATATCAGGTCGGTGGCTTCCCTCCCCTGTGGTCGGAGTGGAACGGTAAATACCGCGATGCCATGCGCGACTTCCACCGCGGTGAGTCAGGCATGCTCGCAAAGTTCGCAAATCGGTTTGCTGGCTCGAGCGATCTCTATCAGCACACGGGCCGCACGCCCATCGCCTCCGTCAATTTCCTTACCGCCCACGACGGATTTACCTTGCGAGATCTCGTGAGCTACAACGAGAGGCATAACGAGGACAATGGCGAGGGCGGCAACGACGGCGAATCGAATAACCGCTCGTGGAACTCGGGGGCGGAAGGTGCCACGGATGACGAGGCGATTCTCGACCTCCGCCTCCAGCGCATGAAAAACATGATGGCCACCCTGCTCCTCAGCCAGGGTGTTCCCATGATCCTTCACGGCGACGAGCTCGGCCGCACCCAAATGGGCAATAACAACGTGTACTGCCAGGACAACGAGATCGCGTGGATGAATTGGGAGATCAGCACGCGCCAGCAGGACATGCTGAACTTCACGCGCATGCTTATCGAGCTGCGGCGCTCGCACCCTATTTTCCGTCGCCGGCGCTTTCTCTTGGGCGAGGTCCGCGACGGAGCGTCCTCGAGCCTGCCCGATGTCGCGTGGCTCGGAGTCGACGGCACCCCCATGACCGATGAGGAATGGAACGATCCGGTGGCAAAGTGCCTCACGGTGTTCTTTAACGGAAGTGCGATCCCCGAGCCGAACACGCGAGGCGAACACATCGTCGATGATTCCGCGCTCCTCATGTTCAACGCCTCCGAGACGGACGTGGAGTTCACGATCCCGGAGGGCGAGTATGGCGAAGAGTGGACGGTCACGGCAGAAACCTCTTCGTCGCTCAATCCCGGCGATACCGTCAAGGCGGGCGAGGTCCTCATTCGCCCCGCCTACACGACGCTCGTGCTCGGCAGGGCCCCCATGACGCCCCCGGGAGAAGAGGACGACGCGACGGCTCTCTCAACTCCCCTGTCTCCACCCACGTCCGTTTTGACGCCCGTCGCACCGACTGGCCCCGGCGCCGATGAGGGCCCCGCGCTCTGACGGAGCCACAGCGCACCCACGACGAAGGAGGGCCCATGCCCGGCGCGCCGATCAGCACGTACAGGCTTCAGATCACGCCTGAATTCACCTTCCAAGATGCGACACGACTCGTGCCGTACCTGGAGCGACTCGGGGTGAGTCACGCGTTTATTTCACCGATCTTGCAGGCGGCGCCGGGGTCCATGCACGGCTACGACGTCGTGGATCATTCCCGCGTGAGCATGGATAACGGTGGCGAGGAGGGCCTGCGAGGGCTCGCCGATGCTCTCCATGAGCGAGGCATGGGCCTCATCGTCGACGTCGTCCCCAACCACATGGCGATCCCCACCCCCATGTGGCATAACCACGCGCTGTGGTCTTTCTTGCGGGATGGGGCATCGAGCCCCTACGCGTCGTGGTTCGATAGTGATCCTCACGCGGAGCACGGAATTCTCCTGCCGGTTCTCGGCCGCCCGGTCGGCGCGACGATTCTCGACGATGAGCTCAAGCGAGGGACCGCGGAGGTTCCTCAGCCTGATGGCTCGCGGCGAATCGAGCATGTCCTTCGATACTTCGATCATGTGTTCCCTCTCGCCGAGGGCACCGAGAATCTGCCAATCGTGGATCTTCTCGAGGCCCAGCACTACCGCCTTGCCTATTGGAGGGTCGCCAATGACGAGTTGAACTATCGCCGCTTTTTCGACGTCCAGACTCTCGCGGCCCTCAAGGTTGAAGACCGTGCAGTCTTCGACGCGACTCACGCGACCCTCCTGCGCTTGCAATCGGAGGGCGTGATCGACGGGTATCGGATCGATCATCCCGATGGCCTTGCCGACCCGCGCGGGTATCTGCGGCGCCTCGAGAGCGCCACCGGTGGCGCATGGACCGTGATCGAAAAGATTCTCGAAGGCAACGAGTCGCTCCCACCGGACTTTCCCGTCGCCGGAACGACGGGTTACGACGCCCTCTGGCGCGTCCAGGGCCTTTTCCACGACCCTGCGGGCGCGGCAGCCCTCACGCACACGTGGCGGACATTCACCCACGATTCGCGTTCCTTCAACGAGATCACTCACGCAAGCGCCAAGGAGGTCATCGACACCTCGCTGTGGGCCGAAATTGCACGTCTCGTCAATCTCGCCCGGCGGATCTGTGATGCCGACATAATGCTGCGCGATACGACCGAGCGGCAGCTCGAACACGCGATCATCCAGCTCCTCATGGCGATGGATCGCTACCGCGCCTATATAGTCCCCGGGGAGAAGGCCCCCGCGTGTGAGCGCCAGGTGCTTGCCGAGGCCGCAGATCGAGCAGCCTTGGCCATCGGTGACGACGAGGGGGATCGTGCCGCTCTCGAGATCGTCACGGCATTTGCGGGTGGTCAGGGGCAGTTCACGTCCGACGGTTCACTCGATCCGCTGCGCGCGGAGTTTGTCACGCGTTTCGCTCAAACGTGCGGGCCGGTTCACGCGAAATCTCTTGAGGACACAGCTTTCTACCGGTACCACCGGCTCCTCGCAGTCAACGAGGTGGCTGCCGACCCGAACCGCATTGGCGTGGATCCCGAAGAGTTTCATCACTTCTGCGAGCGGATGCTCGGCACTTTCCCCGCATCGATGACGACGCTCTCGACGCACGATACGAAGCGCAGCGAGGACGTGCGCGCAAGGCTTGCGGCACTCACCGAGTATCCGTCGGAATGGGCCACACACGTGGCTCGCCTTCATGCCGTGAGCGCACAGAAGCGGGGGCCGCTCGTCGATGCGCCGTTTGAGTATTTTGTGTGGCAGACACTTGCGGGGATGTGGGACCTTCCCGGCTCGCGGCTTGCGTCGCTGAGCGAGGAACGCCTGGCGGAGTACCTCGAGAAGGCCATGCGCGAGGCAAAGGTCCATACGGGATGGGTCGATGGCAACGATGAGTACGAGCGCGAAATCCGCGACTTTGCCCTGTGGGCTCTCGGGAACGACGACGTGCGGGCGATCCTCGACGAGTGGACCTCGCTGACGTTCGATTCGCAGCGCGCTGCTATTCTCGGCCAGAAACTCCTCCAGCTCACGATGCCCGGTGTGCCCGATGTGTATCAAGGCAATGAGACTCTTGACTTGAGCCTCGTCGATCCCGATAACCGACGCCCAGTCGACCACGCGGCGCACGCGGCGCGGCTCGAGGACCTCCTTTCAGGTGCTGCACCAGAGGGCATCGCCGATGAAAAGCTCCTCCTCGTCTCACGCGCTCTTGACACGCGACGGCACCACCGCGAGTCGTTCGTCGGCCCGGATGCCACCTACACGCCGCTGCCAACGACGTCCTCCCATACGATCGCTTTCGCTCGTGGATGCGCGGATAGCCCCGCCGATGTCGTGGTTATCGCCACGCGCTTGCCGCACGTGGAGGCTTCGCAGGGACGCGGGTGCACCAAAGCGCGGATCGTCGTCGACGAGGGGCGCTACACAAACGTCCTCACCGGGGAGCGTGTGGACGGCGGCACTGTCGAACTCGACTCCCTCGTGCGCGAATGGCCCGTCGCGCTCCTTGTGCGCGAAAAACCGGAGCACTCGGAAGGATAGGCCGATGAGAGACTATTCGCGTTTCGAGGTATGGGCGCCGAAGGCCGGCACGGTCACGCTTGCCCTCGAGCCCCGGTTCGAAGAAAAGCGCCGCGAAATCACCATGGAACGCGGGGACGGTGGCTGGTGGCATGCCCCAGGGGTCGAGGCACACCCGGGCGATCGCTACGGCTTTCTTCTCGACGACTCCCCCGTCGCGCTGCCGGATCCACGCGCACTGGCGCAACCCGAGGGCGTCCACGCCTTAAGCGAGGTCGTCGACCCGCGCGCATTCACCTTCACGGCTCCGTGGGAGGGCATGGACCTTCGTGGGAAAGTCATTTACGAGCTTCATATCGGAACGTTCGCGGCGGATCGAGAAACCGGTGCATCGGGGACCTTCGACTCAGCGATCACGCGCCTGGATGCGCTTGTAGAACTCGGCGTCGACGCCGTTGAAGTGATGCCTGTCGCGGCGTTTCCTGGCGAGCGCGGTTGGGGCTATGACGGCGTCGGCCTTTTCGCCACCCATGAGGCCTACGGCGGGCCCGAAGCGTTCGCGCGGTTCATCGACGCTGCGCACGAGCGCGGGCTTGCCGTCATCATCGACGTCGTTTACAACCACCTCGGTCCCGACGGAAATTACCTTGGGGAATTCGGCCCCTACTTCACGCACACGCATACCACCCCGTGGGGGCCCGCTATCAATTTCGATGCCGCAGAAAGCGCTGAGGTGAGGGCGTTTGTTGTTCAGAACGCTCGCCAATGGCTCATCGACTTCCACCTCGACGGCCTTCGACTCGATGCGGTGCACGCCCTTCGAGATCGCTCCCCCACGCACATTCTCGCGGAACTGTCGAGCGCGGTTGCGGATATGAGCCGAGAGGTGGCTCGCCCGCTTACCCTCATCGCGGAGTCCGACCTGAACGACCCCGCGATGGTGACCCCCGTCGCCGAAGGTGGTTTCGGCATGCACGCTCAATGGGCGGACGACATCCACCACCATCTTCATGCGTGGGCCACCGGCGAACGCGCGGGCTACTACGTCGATTTCGGCGCGGCGGCCGGCGTGAAAAAGACCCTCGAGCGCATCTTTGAGCACGATGGGTCCTATTCGACCTTCAGGCAGAAGAACTGGGGGGCAAAGATCGACGCCGCGAGTGCGCACTACGATGCTCATGCCTTCGTCGCCTTCATCCAGGACCACGACCAGGTGGGCAACAGGGCATCGGGCGACCGCATCACCGACACAATCGGTTATGGCGCGCATGCGGCGATCGCCTCGCTCTACCTGCTGGGCGCGAGCACGCCGATGCTCTTCATGGGCGAGGAGTGGGGCGCGCGAACCCCCTTCGCATTCTTTAGCGACCACGGGGAAAGGATCGGCCCGCTCGTCAGCGCAGGTCGAAAGGAAGAGTTTGCGCGCATGGGGTGGAGCGATGCGGTCCCCGATCCGCAGGCACGCTCAACCTTTGAGGAGTCATTCCTCGACTGGAGTGAAGCCGAAAGCGGCGAACACGAGGCGCTGCTCGAGTTTTACCGGGCGCTTCTTTCGCTGCGGCGCAAGAATTCTGACATCCAGAAAGGCGCATTCGACTCGATCGTGGTGGACGTTCTCAGCGAGGGGGCAATCCTCATGCATCGCGGACGCATCGGCGTGCTCGCCTCGCGCGGGGACGCACCCGTGACATGGGAGCCAGGCTCCCGCGTGCAGGTGCTCGCCTCCTTCGGTGGGGAAAGTGATGGTCGCGCGCTCACGCTCGACGGTGCGGGAGCGCTCGTATTCGAAAGGTCCGACGCCTGATGGCTTCACACGCTCACGATAAAAACACGCCGCTCACCCGCCTCATTGGCGCCGGTGTCCCGGTTACGCCCGAGGAGTTTCGCCTCGACGATGAGGGCGCCCGCGCGCTCGGTAGCCTGCTCGCATTTCCCTCGGACCGCGTCCACGTGCGCTCGATGATGAACCAGAGCCTTGACGGCGCGATCGCGGGGGCCGATGGGACGTCAGCCTCGCTCTCGAACCCGTGGGATTTCTTCACTCTCACTGTTCTTCGGGCTCTTGCGGACATCATCGTGTGCGGCGCCAATACGGTGCGCAGTGAAGACTACCGTCGTCCCTCTGGCAGGCCCGCGCTTCGCACCGAGGCGCTACGTCCTCGCGGCGCGGAGTTCCCCGCACTCGCGATCGTGACGACGAGCGGCGAGATTCCCGAGCACATTGACCAAGCCTGGCCGACGTTCCTCATCTGTCCACCTGGCCGCGGAGCTCACGTTGCCCGTGTCAGTGGCTTTGAAAGCGAGGCCATTATCGAGGCGGGCCGTGCCCAAGAGATCGTACGCGCACTCGCAGAGCGTGGATTTCTCGGCATTCAAGTCGAGGGCGGCCCGCGGGTAAATGGAATGTTTGCCGAGGATGAAGCGTTCGATGAACTTGTCTGGACGCGCTCGGCGATTACCGTGGGAGGCGATGCGCCTCGCGCAAGCGTCGGAAGCGCACACCACCTCGCGTGGCGCCTCGCGGATCTCTTCCACAGTCCCGGCGCCCAGATCGAACGCTACGTCCGCACTCACCCCAAGGAGACTCCATGAACGTGCCTCTCGGCGATGGCCGCTACCCGATCTCGTTTACGAACGACGAATGGCGCAAGCGCCTCAGCCCAGATGAGTACCGCGTCTTGCGTGAGGCTGGGACCGAGCGGCCCTTCGCGGGTGAATACGAAGAGGTGCGCGCGGCAGGCACGTATGCGTGCCGGGCCTGCGGTGCCGAGTTGTTCCGCGCAAGCGAACAGTTCAACGCGCACTGCGGGTGGCCAGCTTTCTGGGCGCCAGCCGAGAGCGACCGCGTGGAACTTATCGAGGATCGCAGCCTCGCAATGGTGCGGACCGAGGTGCGCTGCGCTTCATGTGGATCACACCTCGGGCATGTCTTCACCGGCGAGGGTTTCCCCACCCCAACCGACGAACGCTATTGCATCAATTCCATTTGCCTCGTGCACAGCGAAAACGAGGACCCGGCTGCGCACTGATGGAGGCGCGGCGCGCCTCCGCCACGACGCGGTAAGTCAACGATAAGTTAGCGGCCGTGGCCATTCATCACTTTCCCCAGGAACGCGAGGAATTCGTGAGCGCGATCGATGCGCTCACCGCTGCGCCCATTCGCCACGAGGTCAAGTGGGAGGAGATTCCCGCTCCTTCCAGACTCGCTCCCTTTTCGTGGGCAGCCGAGGCCGATGTCGTCATGCACGACGCTGATCTCGCGAGCGGAAAGTTCATCGTGCTCTACGACCCTGAGGGCAGGGAGGACTGGAGCGGTCGCGCACGAATCGTCACCTTGATGCAAGCCCAGCTCGAACACGAGTTCGCGCTCGAGTCCATGCTCGGCGATGTGGCGTGGAGCTGGGTCACCGAATCGCTTGAGCTTGCGGGGACCGAAGCCCACGAACTTGGGTGTACCGTGACGCGCGTCGTTTCCCAAAGCTACGGTTCACTCGCCGCCCGCCCCACGACGGTCGACATCGAGATGCGCGCATCATGGAGCCCGGACTCCCTCGACCTCGGCGCCCATTTCGGCGCGTGGTCCGCGATCCTCTGCGCCGCAGGTGGCCTTCCGCCCCAGCCACTCTCCGTGAGCCCTCTGCATCCGTCCCACCGCGCGAGGGCGCCTCATCTTTCAGCCTCGAAGGATCACTAGAACGTTCATGACTGATTCCCACGACCAGTTGCCGGATCCCGAGTGCGCGCCCCTCATTAAAAAGCCCGCGGGTGGCACGCCGCCCCTCGTCACGACCGTTCAGGGCATCCTCGAGTGGTGCGCGCGTGTCAAAGCCGACGAGGACCTAGCGATCGACGTCGAGCGCGCTTCGAGCTACCGATACTCCGCTAAGGCCTACCTCGTGCAGATCAAGACGGAGGCGGCAGGGATATTGCTGCTTGATCCCCTCGCGTGCCAACTGCCTGGAACCTTCACGGACATCATGAACTCGCATCCGTGGATTCTTCACGCCTCGAGGCAGGACCTTCCCTCACTCGCCATGCTCGGGCTTGAACCGGTCGCACTTTTCGACACCGAGGTAGCTGCGCGCCTCCTCGGACTTCCCAGGGTGAGTCTCGGGGCTCTCACGGAAGAACTGCTCGAAGTTCGGCTTGCCAAGGAGCATTCGAGCGCCAACTGGTCCAAGCGCCCACTTCCGGAATCGTGGCTCGACTACGCCGCGCTCGACGTCGAGTACCTCGCCGAACTCAAAACCGTGCTCACACGCATGCTCGACGACGCTCACAAGACGTCGTGGGCACGTGAGGAATTTACCTTCGAAGCCACGTTCGCCCACCCGGAAGTTCCCGACGAGCCGTGGCGCGGCCTGCACGGCCTCGGCCAGCTCAAAAGCCCCCTGCAACTCGCGGTCGCGCGATCGATGTGGGAAAGGCGCGATGCAATCGCGCGTAATTCGGACGTCGCGCCGTTTATGGTGCTGCGCGACAAGGCACTCGTGGCCATGGCAAAAGCCTCGAGCAAGGGACGCCAGGAGTTCGACAACGCCGCACCGAAGAACCTCAAGCACCGCGAGCAGTGGTGGCGATGCGTCCGCGAAGCGCGAGAACTGCCCCGCGTTCACTTGCCGTCGAAGCGCGACCTGGGCCCCTACCCCAATCATCGTTCGTGGTCTAGGCGCTACCCCGAGGTTCTCGAGGCCTACAAACAGGTGCGCGAGGGGCTTCTCACACGCGCCGAAGAGCTTCACATGCCCGTCGAGAATCTCATCTCCCCCGGTCACATGCGCCACTGGGTGTGGAATCACTTCAGTGCAGAGGCCGAGCATCGCATCCCACACGCGAGCCCCGAACAGATCGTGCAGGAGCTCGAAGCGGTCGGCGCGCGCCCGTGGCAAGCCGCTCAAGTCACGCCAGCGATCATCGAATCTCTGCGCTCGTACGCGCGCTCGCGCAGTTAAGCGCCGGGGGCCTCGCCGCGGCGCACGCGTGCCGTATAGGCGAGCGTGGCGATGATCAGCGCACTGTTGTGAAGGCGACCTGACAGCGCGGCATCCTCGAGCTCGTCAAGGGGCACCGTACGAGTGAGGATTTCGGCTTCCTCGTCGACGCGTTCGAAGTCGACGCCCTTCGCCTCCGTGCAGTCGAACGCAACATACACGCTGATTTTCTCGTTCGAGCCGCCCGCGCTCGGGTAGTAATCGAGAAGGTGGTGCGCTGCGCCGGCCGTGTAGCCCGTTTCTTCTTCGAGTTCACGGACGGCTGCCACGGCTGGGTCTTCCCCGGCCTTATCGAGTAGACCAGCGGGCAGCTCCCACATGTGAGCGCGAGCCGGATGGCGATATTGGCGAATCACGACGACTTCACGCTCTGGCGTGAGCGCGAGGATCGCGACGGCGCCCGTGTGAGCGACGTAGTCGCGTGTAAACCTCACACCGGCCGCGAAATCGACGGTATCGCGCGCAACATCCCACACGAGCCCCGTATACACGGTCCGACTCTCAGCGACGGGTCGCGCGCAAAAATCGTCGGCGAGCGAATTCTCGGAGGTGGTCATGAGTGCTGGTTCTCCTCGTCGTCGGCGAACGTGAAAAGCGCGGATTCGAGCTGAGCGATCAAGTCCTCTTCGGTTGGGAGTTCAGCGGCGCGTGCTCGGGAGGCAGCCCGAAGCTCGTCGAGGCGTTCCTCAGATCCCGGGTGTCCGGGCACGAAGGCAATAAGCCGTTCCGCCAGCTCGCGCGCATTCGCCGGCGCGACGAGAGGAATGCGCTCGCCCGTCACCCAGCGCGTCCCGCCGGCATCGGTGGCGATGATCGCCGCGCCTTCACCGATCGCTTCCTGAATCGCGACCGGCTGTCCTTCCCACACGCTCGTTTGGACCACCACGTGCGCCTCGCGCATGAGGGCGCGGGTGTCCTCTACACGCCCAAGCAGCTCCACGGGAAGCGCATGTTTCTCGATAAACTCTTCGAGCCGTGCGCGTTCCGGCCCCTCGCCCGCGATCTTTACGCGAAGAGATCCCGGATACTGCTCTTCCACAAGCCGCACTGCCTCACACAGGCAGGCGAGGTCTTTTTGAGCAGCAAGGCGCGCGACGCACAGAACCTCGAGGACATCGCCGTCGAACGCTCGCAACGACCCGCAACTCGCGGGGCGCGCAGCGGGAATGAGAGCCCTTTGAACCGCGCGTGCACCACTCGCGCGCGCGGCATCGGCGAGATCAGGCGAGACCGCGAGTACAAGATCGCTACGGCGTGAGGCAAGCGTGAACAATGCTCGCCCGATGACTGCGCCAACGCCGGTACGCGGCATCCGATTATGAAGCGTCGTCACGAGCCGAATGCGGGGGCGAAACCCGGTCATGAGCGCAAGGGCAGTGAGTGCTCCTGCACGCGCGCCGTGGGCATGAACCGTGAGCCGTTCGCCCTGTGCACGGCGATGTTCATCCCGAATGATCACGCGCAGATTCGCCCGTGCGCGAAGCGCCGCAAGCGGAGAAGCCCCCGAAGCGATCGCGAGGTGCCGATGTTCGACTCCGGGCCCAGCGGTATGCGAGGTGGCGTCGTCGAAGCACGGCGCTTCCCCCGCGTCCACAACGTGTACGCCTGCCCGAGCGAGCACGCATGCCTCATCGCGCACGTGCGCGAGCAAACCGCCTTCCGCGCGGGGCCGCACGAGGATCACACGCCGCATGCCCTACCCCTTCTTCGTCGCCTTGACGATTCGCGCGCCGAGCTCCACGATTGGCGCCGCAAGAGAGCGATCGGCGATCATCAGCACGCCCAGACACACCGCTGCACCAGCCGTACCCGTCCCGAGGCCAAGCACGAGCGAGCCCCACGCGCCACGAAAAGCGTCACTCGCGAGCTGTGCGAGAGCGAGCCCCGCAATTGAGCCGAGGACCGACGCCACAACCGAGGCGAGGACCGTCGTGAAAAGGGGACGCACGTGTTCGCGAACCATGATCCGCTCGCGAAGGATGTTGAGCCCGCCAATCGCCGCGATCCACATGCCGATAGATATACACAGACCAAAAAGGACTCCGGCAGTGGCCGTCGATCGCGGTGGGGACGTCACGACCGTCACGAGAATAAGCACGCCCGCGATTCCCCACCCGGTCGCACCGATCGCGAGAGACTCCCCGGGCCTCAGCGCCGCATTGAGAACCCTCGCGGTCAGCATCACGATGCCGTACGCGATCAGCCCTGTGGCGAGCGCCGCCGTGACCGCGCCAACGCCGCGGATCCCCGCGCGATCGATCGCCACAAAAAACTTATCGATGGGGAGTCCCGCACCCCAAAGCGCAGCCCCACCCACGGCTGCGAATGCCACGACCGCCTGGACGGATCGAAGCGTCAGCGCCGAAAACTTTGCCCTATCACCGAGTGCCCGCAGCTCGGAAAGCTCGGGAAACACGCTCGTCATAACGGGGACGAGGAGAACCGCGTAGGGCAGGAGGTACACGGCCTGACCGTACTGGAACAGCGGAAGGGTGCCCGTTCCACCCGCGCGAACGGAGAGGGCAAGAATCAGGGCGGTCGTCAGTTGCTGGGCGCCGACGGTTGCCACACCCGAGCCGGCAAGTCCCAAGGCACGCGCACGCACGCCTCTGGTGAGGGCGAGTTGGGGCGTATACACAAACCCCGATCGCAACGCGGGAAACACTACGCATACCGCCATCGCGACAACCCCGAGAGTTGTCCCCCACCCGAGGGCAGCTTCAGAGAGATTCGAGAGCGTTCCCGCAGACACGCCCACGGGGACCGTGAGGGCATAGAGGCCGTACGTTGCCATGACGACGAGACTCGAGATGAGCGGTGCGAGAGCTGGCCAGAGAAACTTGCGTCGCGCCTGCAGGTACGCGCCAAGGACGATCGTAATCGCATAGAACGGCAGCTGAAGGGCGAAAACCCGCATGAGGCGAGCGCCAAGATCGATCGCTGCGGCATCGGCGGCTTGCGCACCGGTTCCAAGAATGGCTCGAGCGAGTGTGGGGGCAAGCGCCCACAGCACGAGTGCGAGGATGAGCGTGAGCAGAACGCTCCACGTGAGCAACGCTGAGACGATGCTCGAGGCGTTTTCGCGCGGGGCGACGCGGCTGCCTCCTTCGCGCGGGCGGGAAGGCTCATCAAGAAGACCCGCGATAAGCGGGATGACCATGCTCGCGAGCGCCCCTCCAGCGGCAACTTCGAAGACGACACTCGGCACAAGATTGGCACTCGCATAGGCGGTTCCAATCTCACCCGCTCCCACGCTCGCGCCGAAAACGAGGTATCGCGCGAACCCTGCGAGCCGCGCGAGAACCGTGACGACAGCGATGAGACCCGTTGCTCGCACGAGCGACGGTGTCCGTGACGTAGCGCTCATGACCGCCCCCATTCGTCAATCGCGCTCAGAAATTCCGAGGAGGAAATGATGCGTGTGAAGCTCACCCGTTCACTCACGAGCGTGAGCCCCACGGCCACAGAGGCTGCCGCAGCGCGGAAGGCACGCGAGGACGACAGCGCGGCGAGGGTGCCCGCATTCGCCCCGAGGACGTTTGCTCCCGCATCCCCGAGCATCCCCCGCACACCGAAGTCGCGCGGAGCGGCAAGGAGTGTCGCGGCCACATGCGCGGCGGCGAGAGCCTTGCGAGAGCGCGAGGCTCCTTCGCGCGAGGGCCCACACAGGGCGATCAGGACGCCAATGCTCGTGGCCTTCAGCGCCCTCGAAGGCCGCACATCGAAAAGGTTGGCGAGGTTTGCACAGGCCGCGATCAGCACGGTGTCGAGGCCACGATCGACGACGGCAAGAGCACTGCGGGCGAAGCCGGAGTCGGACTCGCCCCTGCCCCGGACTCGCTCACACTCGCGCGCGAGCACGCTCGCCGCCACCGCGATCCCGAGAATCTTGATGTTCCCCGTGGTGAGCTGCCCATGCGCAAGCGCACCGAGATGCCCCTTCAGCCCCTTCGGGGGCGCGCTTTCAGCATTGCGCATGAGCATCGGTTCGACGATGTCATCAGCGAGCCCCACCGCACCGACGAGCGCAGCGGCACCACTCGACGGCACGCCGAGGCCTACGAGTGCACCCGCCGAGAGCGCGCCGACCACCTCGACCCCCTCGACGAGAGTGACGGGCTCACCGCGGAAATTGGTGCGGTCAAGGTATGCACGAAGCGACGGAGGGCACTTGGCGAGGGCGCGAGCGCATGCACGCGAGGCAAGCGCTGCCGCTGCGGCACCGAAACCCACCGGTCGGAGGATACTTGTCACTGTCCACCGCCGTCGCTCGCGGAGGCCCCGTCATCGTTCGTCTGCCCTCTCGCATCCGTGTCATCCGAGCGCTTCTTTTCGCTTCGATCACCATTGCGTTCTTCGACCTTCTCGCGGATTGCGGACGCATCGGGCACGAGCGCCTCGGCATCGGTCGCTGATCCGTATGCTCCCGGCATTTCGACCTGGGCACCGGCAAGCGCGAGCGTAAGCGTCGCCGGACCCGACGCATACGTCAGCATGTCGATGCTCGAGACTCGCTCATGAAGATCACTCGTGCGCACAGCCGAAACTAGGCCCTCCGAACCTCCGCGCACGGATGAGGAACCTCCAACCGCTACCGTGACGCCCTCGCCGTCGAATGCCGTCACGAGCGCGCGGCGCGACTTATCAAGGTTGTCCGAGCGGGTCGCAGCCGCCTCCGGCGAGTCACTCGTGACCGAAAAGAGCGACTCTTCGCCCGAAAGCACCAAAACGGAATCCACCGCTTCAATATCACCTTTGAGCGTGAGAACGCCGCTTGCGCTCAGAGCCTTTGCGATCTCGAGCCGAGCCGCATCGTCAAGATCCTCGCTCGGGGCAAGAATCGTCGCGATAACGGACGCAAGCTTTTCTGAGGTCGACGTTCCACTCGGCTTCACGCCTGGCCACGTCTGGGTGATTGTCGTCAGGGCCGAACGCCGTTCGCTTTCCGCCGCGGGATCCCACAGCGCCTGACCGAGCTCGATCTGGGGTCCGGTTTGTCCCCCGGCGGCCTCAATGAGCGTGCGCGTCGCCTCGACTTCGTCATGCATCGAGGAATGATCGGCAATCGTCGCGACCTTCTCACCGTGCATGGTGCCCGTCACCAGACCCGCACCCGCGGCTTTGACGAATCCCTCGAGGTCAGAGTTCTCAGCGCTCAAGGCATCGTTCGAGGCTCGCATTTCGTCTCGCTCAACCCTCAGCTGCTCGACCTGCGCGGTTAGGGTTTGCCCCACGCCGTCGCGAAGAGGGCCCGCACCGAGCACGATGCCGATCGCGAGTGCGAGGAACACCGCCACGAGCGAAACGAGGTGGTAGCGAAAGTCGATCATGGGATCGGTCCTCCCTGGACAAACAGAGCGGTGAAAAAGCGCAAGGTGTCATCGAGCCTTGCACCGAGAATCTGGATAAGCGTCTGGCCACCGTCGGTAACCGCCATGGCGACGGCGAGCGCCAGGAGCCCCGCAACAACGAGGAGAACGAGTTGGAAAGTCGAGATGCGCTGCCTGTAGAGGCGAGAGACGCCCTTCGCGTCCACGAGCTTCGAGCCCACTCGGAGCCGCGTGAGGAACGTCGAACTCATACCCGCACGCCCCTTGTCGAGGAATTCCTCGAGCGTTCCGTGAGTGCCGACGGCGACGATTACGTCGGCGCCGCGATCGTCAGCAAGAAGCATCGCAATGTCTTCGCTTGTTCCCGAAGCCGCAAAAGTCACGGCATCGTCGGCGAGTCCAAGCTCACGGATGCGCTCCATACCCGGAGCGCGGCCATCGCGGTAGGCGTGCACGACAATCTCGGCGCCGCTCGCAAGCGCCCGATCGGATACCGAGTCCATGTCGCCAATAATCAAGTCGAGCCCGTAGCCGGCATCGAGCACGGCATCTGCTCCTCCATCGACCCCGATAATGATAGGTCGGTTCTCACGAATGAATGGCATGAGGGCCACGAGGTCCTCGCGGTAGTGGTAGCCGCGCACAACAATAAGGACGGGCCGGCCCTGGAATCGCGTACGGACCTCCGGCGTGCCAACGCCGTTGATGAGAAGCTCGCGCTCACGAAGCATGTATTCCATCGTGTTGGAGGCAAACGCCTCAAGCTGCTCGCTGAGCCCCTCACGCGCCTTGTGGAGCTTGTCGTTGAGAACCGCAGGCGTGTAAAGCTCCGCTTCGAGCCGCTCCCCCGTGCTGAGAGATACACCGCTCTCGTCGATCTCAACGAAGCGCCCCTCGCGAACCGTCGCGAACAGATCCTGATCCAGGACATCGAGCACCGGGATTCCCGCCTCGACGAGGATCTGGGGGCCCGCGTTCGGGTAGCGCCCCGAGATCGACGGTGACGCATTGAGGACTGCCGCAGGCGCGCGATCAACGAGTGCCTCGGCCGCAACGCGATCGAGATCCTCGTGGTCGATCACCACGATGTCTCCAGCCTCGACGCGCTTGGTCAGGTCCTTCGTCCGTTTGCCCACCTTTGCTCGACCGGCAATAGGGAACGTAAATCCAGGTTTCACGCGCCGCGAGCCTCCGTTGACGTTGCGAGAAGCTCAGCGGCGTGCTCAAGCGCGGCGTCACTTTCTGCATCTCCCGCGAGCATGCGCGCCAGTTCGCGAACCCGCGCTTCTCCCTCGAGCGGTTCGATCCTCGAAACCGTGCGGTCCTCGCCGCCATCGCTGTGTGTCTCTTTCACGATCCTGACGTGGCAACTCGCCCACGAAGCCACCTGCGGCAGGTGAGTCACGACAATGACCTGGGCACTTTCGGCGAGCCTCGAAAGCCGTTCTCCTACCGCCCGCGCCGCACGGCCGCCAATACCCGCATCGATTTCGTCAAAAACGAATACCGGGGGCGTGCCGCCATCTGAAGTGTCCGTAAGAGAGGCGATTGCCACCTCAAGCGCGAGCATCACGCGAGAAAGTTCGCCGCCTGATGCGCCCGTCGCGACGGGCATGTATTCGGCACCGGGGTGCGGCTGCATCGTGAACGACACACCGTCGGTGCCGCTCGCACTTCGAGGCGCCGGCGTCACGTCAATACGAAGAGATGCCCCGGGCATCTCGAGCCCGGCAAGTTCGTTCTCGATTTCGGCTGCAAGCTTCGCCGCGGCCTCGTGGCGTTCTCCGCTCAGTGCATCGGCGATCCGTGCGAGTTCGGCGTCAAGGTCTACGCGACGCTTGTCGAGCTCGGAAAGCCGCGCCGCGCCGTCCTCGAGCGCACGCAAGGCCTCGAGGGCCTCACGCGAGTGGAGCAGAAGCTCACTCACGTTCTCCGCCCCGCCGAGGCGAGGCCCGTACTCACGCACGAGCACTGTGAGCTCGTGCAAGCGCTCTTGTGCCTCCTCGAGACGGCCCGGCGACGCCTCCCACCCGTCTCGCAGAAGCGAGATCTCGCGCGCAATATCGCTCGACTCGTCTCGCAAGGCAATAATGCGGTCCAGAACCTGCGACGCACCGGGCGCCTGAGTAAGCGATGCCGCGGCGGCATCGGCATGGGTCAGGACGCTCGAGGCTTCGTCGCCCGCAAGGTGCATGAGCGCACCTTCGAGGGCAGTGAGCGACTGAGCAGTATCATCCAAGCGTTCGATTTCCGCGCGCAGCGCGTCATCTTCGCCCTCAAACGTGCCCGCCCGCTCTATCTCCTGGAGGATTTCGGTGAGCTCCGCCTCGCGCTGCTCGCGATCGCGCAGAGACGATGACAGCTCCTTCAGCTCGCGTTCGAGCGAAGCGAACTCCCGAAAGAGTAAGCGGTGCTCGGCGAGCAACCGTCGGCCCTCCGCCCCCAACACCGAATCGAGCGCTCCAAGCTGCGCCGCCGGCTCGCGCAAGCGAAGCTGGTCGCTTTGGCCGTGAATCGTAATCTCCCCGCCAACGATCTCGCCAAGCGTGCCCACGGGAACCGGAACGCCACCAATGTGGGCACGCGAGCGTCCGTCCTTTGTCACCCTGCGCACGACGAGAATTTCGTCGTCCTCGACCTCGGCACCGAGCTCATCGAGGCGCTCGTGCACGGGCGTTCCCGGGGCGAGGCCTACGCGGCCCGACACCGTGCTTGACACACCGGCGCGGCGGGAATCGAGGCGACGCCCCATGAGGAGGCCGAGGCCCGTGATAACCATCGTCTTACCAGCGCCGGTCTCGCCCGTGAGCGCGGTAAAACCCGGCCCAAATTCGATCGACGCGTCGTCAATAACTCCGATCCGGCGAATCGACAGAGAACGCAGCATTCAGCTCTCCCCCGCGTTCGAGTCGTAGCGCGTATCGGGATTACCGCCGCGCCACCCCTCAACGGGAAGCTTGAACTTCTCGACGAGTCGATCGGCAAATGGGGTCTCCGCGAAACGGGCGAAATGAACGCTACTCTTCGACAGGTGCGTCTCGAGCCTGGATCCGGGCGGAAGCTCAACCTGTCGCCGTCCATCGAGCGTCAACACTGCGGCCGACGGCGACTCAGGCGACACCTCGATCTCCACGACCGAGGAGCGCCCCATCACGAGGGGGCGTGCGAAAAGGGCATGCGCCGCGAGCGGAATGAGCAGCATCGCGTCCACCTCGGGCCACATGACGGGCCCGCCCGCCGAAAACGCGTACGCGGTCGACCCCGTAGGGCTCGACAGGAGCACCCCATCGCAGCCGAATTCGGATACCGGACGCCCGTCGATGCCGACGACGACGTAAATCATGCGCTCGCGTTCGCCCTTTTCGAGGCTCGCTTCGTTGAGGGCCCAATCCGAATGCAGGAGCGCACCATCGGCAGCATATGCTTTCGTGCGGATGACGCTTCTGGCCTCAAGAATGTAATCGCGCGTTAGAAGCCTGCGCACCGTTGTCCCGAGTTCCGCTACCTCGCTCTCCGCAAGGAATCCCACGTGCCCAAGGTTGACACCGTGAACGGGAATGCTAAAGGGGCGGATCAACTCGAGCGCCCGCAAGATCGTGCCATCGCCTCCGAGAACAATGCACAGTTCCGTTTCCGCCGGCAGTTGTTCGTGGTCGAGGACCTCAAGTCGACCCGCACGGATCGTGTCGAGAAGCGCGAGAGCAGCCGGATCTTCCGGCCGCGAGGAGACTTCTTCCACTTGCGCGGAGGTCACGATCGGCCTCACGCCCGCGGCGTGCAGGTCCTCAGCGACCTGACGCGCTGCCTTGAGAGCCACTCCTCGACCCGAGTGAACGTACAGCAAAAAGCGTCTCAGGGCTCTCCTCCTCCCTTACGGTCAGCACTCGCGGCACTCATGAGCCGGCGGGTGCCTCACGACGAAGACCCTCGGCTTCGGCGAGGGCCTCCTCGATCATTCCACATTCGCCTTCTGGATCGCGTGCGCCGGCGGGCAATTTTTCGCACAGAAGAAAAAACTCGACATTCCCGTCTTGCCCGGGAAGCGGGCTCGGGTGCAGGGCCTGGAGCGCGAGGCCGACGCTTGCCGCGCACTCGGTGACGCTCACAAGGGCATCGCGCCACGCCTGCGGATCGGTCACGACACCCGATTTTGGCAATCGCGCTCGTCCCACCTCGAACTGTGGCTTCAGCATGAAGAGCAAGCTCGCATTCGGCTCGACAAGGCGCGATGCGCCGCCAAGGATGTGCGTGAGAGAAATAAAGGAGACGTCGGTGACGACGACATCGGGAATGCCTACTCCGCTGGGCTCATACGCCGCGAGCATGGTCCGGGTCACGCAGCGCGCGTCGGTCCCCTCGAGATTCGCCAGCCGCGAATGCCCTGCAAGGCGAGCAATGAGCTGCCCGTGGCCGACGTCCACAGCCCACACGTGGCGAGCGCCCCGGCGCAGGCAAACGTCGGAAAACCCGCCGGTCGAGGCCCCCAAATCGAGAACCCGAGCCCCCTCGAGTCGAGGCGCCCGGTCACCAAGGCGCTCAAGCGTGCCCTCGAGCTTCAAAGCCGCACGCGAGGCGAACTCGCCGCCTTCGGGAACTCCGAGCACTTCGAGAACGTCGCCCTCTGCCACGTTCATTGAGGGTTTGCAGGCGACGCTACCGTTGACGTGTGCGCGCCCTTCCTCAACGATGCGACGCGCATGCGTACGTGAGGACGCGAGATTGCGCGCAAAGAGTGCGGCATCGAGGCGTGGCACAGCGCGGACCCTTATTCGCCAAATGGCCCAAAGAGCTCACCCGAGGCAGCGCGAATCGCGCCCTCAAACGTGCTTTCGGGGAATCGCGCGTTCACGAGCGACAGGACGACCTGTGCCGCGCGCCAGCTCGACGCGTCGCCCGTCACGACGATGTCACCGCCCTCGAGGTGCGCCGCGGTAGAGCCGAGATGCGCTCGCTCTGCGTCAATGACAGGGTGCGCGGCGCTCTTCGCCAAGAACGAAAGGTTGGGCCGCACAAACACGGGACGTTGAATAGCCGGCGCATGTGCCGCATCGATCCAACTCGACACCCCCGTGAGCGTGTGGAAGGTTGGAACGTTCGCGCGGTTGCCGCCCTCGAGGTCCGTATCGAGGCGATCCCCGATTGCCAAGGGGCGGCTCGAGCTGGAGATTTCTGCCGCGACCTTGAACATCGCAGGCTCAGGCTTGCCCGCAGCTACAGCCTTGACCCCCGTCGAAAACTCGAGCGCGTGCACGAGCGACCCGTTGCCCGGTGCGAAGCCCTTCTCGGTGGGAAGGGTCGAATCGATATTCGTCGCGACGAAAAATGCTCCGCGGCGAATCGCGTACGCCGCCTCCGCCAGATCTGCCCACCCGACGGTCGGCGCGAAGCCCTGAATCACGGCCTTGACGTCATCACGGTCTTCGCGCGTCACGGTGTAACCGTTCCGCTCAACTTCCTCCACGAGCCCTCGACCGCCCACGACAAGGATTGTGCTGCCGGGTTCAACGTGCGCCCTCACGAGGCTCATCGCAACCATCGGCGAGTTCACGACCTCGTGCGCGTGGGCTTCGTAGCCGAGCGACGCGAGGTGCTCGACAACCATGTCCGGGGTGCGCGAGGCGTTGTTCGTCGCGAAGGCAATCGCGAGCCCTCTCGCACGAGCCGCTGCCACGGCATCGACCCCGTGCTCGATCACTGTGGAACCGTTCATCAACGTCCCATCCATATCGAACAGGAGTGCATCGAAAAGGTCGAGGAACGTTGGATCGGGGCGCTTCACGTTACTCCTTGTCGGATGGGGAATCTGGTGCGGTGGGCTCGTGAGGGGGCACCGGAGGCTCGATTGCTTGATCCGGTTCATCGCCGGACTCGCCCGAGGCCTCAAGGCCAGCGTTGGCCCCACTCGGCATATTCGGAGCGTCAACATCGCCTTGCGACTGCTCAGAGGGACCGCTGTCCTCGCTCGTATCTGGATCGTCGTTCACATCGTGGTGATCCGACGCTTGCTCGGCTTTCGCCGCCTCTCGTTCAGCAGCTTCACGCTCTGCCCGCTCAAAATCAGCCTCGACGTCGAACACGCCAATCTCTTCCTCCGTCCGTTCCACGGCCGCTTCCCTCGGTCGAGGTGCACGGCCAAGGCGGGCGTAGGCATCGGACTCCTCGTTAACGTCTGCGTCGGCAGCGAGCGTAACCCACTTCTTCGCCTCATCGGCGCGCCCTGCGGCTTCGAGAAGGTCGGCGTAAGCCAGCCACAGCCTGAACTGCCACTTGCCGTCGACCTTCGAGCGCAGTGCCGGAATCTCGAGCGTCGCGATGGCCGTATCAAGATCTCCAAGATCGGCGTATGCACCGGCAACGACCATCATGAGCTCGATCGTTTCCGCATTCGTGAGCTTCGCTGCCTCTTCGGACTGCGCGATATCGAACGCTTTTTCAGGGCGCCCCAGGCCCCTCTCACAGTCGGCGACGATCGGGAGGAGATCGACTTTTCCGCTCATGCGCATGGCGGCGCGCATTTCCCGAATGGCGCCGCGGTAGTCGCCTGCCTCGTACAGCAGGGCGCCGTAGAGCTCGCGAACGGATGCGACTCGCGCGCCGAAACGCGCAGCCCACTTCGCATGCTCGAGGGCCCGCTCCGGTTCATTCTCGGTCAGCATCGCGCAAGCGACGAGGTGGCGCGACACACGCTCCATCTGTTCCTTCGTAAGGGCCTTGAGGGTGGCGCGGAGTTCGGGAGCCAGCTCGTTTCCAGTGATGTCTGCCGGGACGAATGGTTCGCGCCCTTCGCGAAGGCGTTCTTGGCGATCTGCCTCAAACCCGTCCGCGCTTGACATCCGCGCACGCTGCTCGAAACGCCGCTTATCGCGCTGGTCACGATAGCCGCGTTCCCCTTTGCTGAAGCGCTGCCCGCGGCCCTGGGCGTCACCGCGGCGCCGATTACCATCGTGGTGCTTGTTTTCACCCTTTTTCCAGCGACGATCCCCGTCGCGACGCGGCTTATCATCCCTGGACCAGCGACGCTCACCATCACGACGCGGGCTGTCATCCCTAGACCAGCGACGTTCACCATCGCGACGAGACTTTTCCCCCTCGCGACGATCGCGCCAGTTACCGCCGCCGCCATCGCGCCCATTCCGGTTATTCTTCCAAGCTCCGTCGCGTCCCGAACGGGAGTCACGAGAACGTCGATCCGAACCGTATGAGCGTCGCTTACCGTCACGACCGCGCTCTCCCCGAGAATCACGGTCACCACGCTTACTCGCACGATGCTCCCCACGACGACCATCGGTGCGCGGCTTTCGCGATCCATACTCGCCTCGAGTACGGGCGCGGCTTTCGCTCGCAGAACGCGAGTCAGGTTCAAAGTTCTCGTTGTCGGACAATCCGCAACTCCTCCAAGGGGGCGAGCCACGAAGGTAAACGTGGCCGCAGGAATAAGGGTCCGTTGGCGGTCCCGCGACAACTCGCGGTACACAACGTAGCTCTACGCTAGTGGACTACTTCCCCGTAGCCTCGACTATGGAATGGTTTTCGGGCCAAGTTCACATCGCGCGCCAATAAGAAACGGCGCTTGCGTGAGAGCCGTTGGCCACCCGGCCCTCTTCACACGCGCCCTGGCGCGGTGTTGATCGCGGTGACCCGTGCCCCCTTTTTTTACGCATACAGACCCGCCCCTGAACCCCCGGTTGACCGCCGCCCACCCGCTATTGGGCTGCGGGCGCGGGAAACACCCGCTTAAACACGTGTGAGCCCCGGCCAACAGGCCGGGGCTGCACCCTCAAAGAATAGTTCGGCGGTGTCCT